>JBJLGX010000014.1:0-11785 GCA_045564655.1 Dehalococcoidia bacterium | reverse complement strand
GGTCATTATTTAAATCAAAAAGTTCACATTGGTCTGATGCACATAAGTTTAATTTCCATCTGTCTTCTGTGACAATTGATCTCCAAGGTCTCGTATTTAATAGATTTATCATTGGATTCCCAAGGTCTCTATCTTCGATTCCATTATGTTGCATAAATACATCATTGCCAGTTAAGTCTGTTTTGGTTTCTAGATTTATTTTACGACTTGTGCCATGTAATTCTTCAGGGACTTCAGAGTTCATTAAATCCATTAAAGTTGGAACTAAGTCAATCTGACTAAAATTTCCTCCAATTCTAGTTTGATCAGTCTGGAGCCAAGGTACACGCATTAACATTGGTACTTTAGCTGCATATTCGTAAAAAGTCCGCATCTCTAGCATTCCGTGACTTCCAACAAGGTCTCCATGTTCACTGGTAAATATAAATATAGTATTATCTTTAATCCCAGCTTGATCGATTGCAGATGAAATTTTGCCGATGGCATTGTCTACTAGAGATATGTTAGCCATATATCCACTACGTAGTTTTCTCCAGCCTTGCTCATCTGAAACATCATGTCCTACGTAGTGTGTGTTCTTATGGTATGTATCCCTAAATTCATTCCATTTATCGTCCTCAGATTTTTCGGAAGTCATACTAAATTTTTGTTTCATGAAAAATTCAGATCTTAATCTACTAAATAGAGAATGACCTTTAGGGTATTTTAAGAATGTTTCGTCAACAGGTAATTCATCAGGGTCGTATTGGCCATCAAATGGTCCTGTAAAAGGAGGATGAGGTTCTAAAAAGCTAACGTATAGTACAAATGGATTTTCATTATTTGATTTGATGAATTCACTTGCTTCATTAGCTAGATATGAAGCGATTTGAAATTCTGCCGGTAGACTTACCCTGAAATCATCAGAAAATATTTTCCCGGCAGGACTTTCTAAATCTGGTTCAAACCCATTTTCTAATAAGAAGTCATGATAATTAGTGTTTAAAGACAGGAAATCTTGATTGGTGTATTCGTTATAATATTCTTCCATTACACTGCGCCATTCCGTAAATCCATGTTGAGGAATTACTTCGTCTCCAAGGTGCCACTTCCCAAAATATCCCTTTTTATATTCTCCAGGTAACATTTCGGCTATGGTATTGATTCCGGATAGCATATTTAATTTATTTGTGGGAACGCCTGTTGCGTGAGGGAACAGGCCTGTCATGATAGATGACCTTGCAGGAGCACAAACTGCTTGTGTTACATAACAATTGTCGAACACAAAGCTTTCATCTCCCATTGCATTTAGATTTGGAGTATTTATCCAGTCATTGCCATAGCACGACATAGTATCAAAGCGCTGTCTGTCACTAAATACAAAAACCAGATTTGGACGATTTGTGTTATCCGTGCTACTCATTATGTTGTTGGTAATGGAGCAGTATCTTTTGTGTCTACTTGCCACACTCTGATTCGGGATGCCATATCTCTAATTCTATCTTTCTGTTCAGGGTTATTAAATAAATTTTCCATTTCATATGGATCATTATTAAGATCATATAGTTCACATTGGTCACCTGCACAAAGGGCTAGTTTCCATCTGTCTGGGGTAATAATAGTGCGCCAAGGTAGTCTTAGCATTCTATTTATTTCATGGGCGCCTAAGAAGCGGTCAGGGACAGCGCTATCGTATCCATTCCAACATACAAATACATCATTGTCGGATAAATCTTTTTTCCCTTCTAGGACAGGCTTTAAACTTTTACCTTGTAGATGTCCTGGGATTGGTTCCCCTATTAAATCTAATAGAGTAGGGACAAGATCTATATGGCTTACACTTCCTTCTATGATCTCTTGTGTTTTACTTAGCCATGGGACTTTTATTACTAATGGAACTCTAGAAGCTTCTTCAAACATAGATCTCTTTTCTAACATTCCATGGTCTCCAAGCATATCTCCGTGTTCACTAGTAAACACAACAATTGTGTTATCTTCGATTCCTGCGTCTTTAATTGCTTGGTTTACCTTACCCACCATTCTGTCTACAGAAGTAATATTTGCTAAGTAATGAGCTCTTAATGTTCTCCAGCCTATTTCTGTTGTTATATCTTCACGATATGCTGCGTAATTCATTGCGTAATCGTCAGTTGTTTGATCCACACCATCAAGCATAAATTGCATGAAATAATCTGCTCTAACTCGATTTACAAGCGATGCAGTATCAGGTTTTTTAAGAAAGGCTGGGCCTACAGGAATTTTTTCTGGATCATACTGGTCCATAAATGGACCATGATAGGGAGAATGGGGTTCAAATGTACTGACATATAAAACGAATGGACGATCTTTATTTTCATCTATGAATTTACAAGCTTCTTGAGCTAAATAGGAAGCCATTTGATCTTCTTCGGGCATGTCAAAATGTGCGTTTGATGAGAATGTTGGGGTCCGTATACCGGATTCTGTTCCTAGTAGGTTGAATCCATCGTCTTCTGTAAGAGGATCTCCTTGTTTGTCTGGAGTATAGCCTTTAGAAATTAAATATTCCGTATATGTAGATGTCTCGTTATTCAATTGAGTATGAGAATATCCGCTTCCATGCGAATCTTCGGTAGATCTCCACACATTAAATCCGTGTTGTCTTTCTATATCATTACCAAGGTGCCATTTCCCCATATATCCTTTGTAATAGTCGTCTGATATCATCTCTGAAATTACTTTCACATCGTCCGGTAAATTGATTTGATTAACAATTGGACCTGCTGTGTGCGGATATAACCCTGACATTATTGTAGCTCTTGCGGGGGTACAAACAGGTTGAGAGACATACGCATTTTGAAATACAAAACTCTGGTCTGCCAAAGCATTCAAGTTAGGGATTTCAAGATAATCAGCCCCATAGCAAGCCATAGTGTCATAACGTTGTTGATCACTGAACATGAATACAATGTTGGGCCTCTTATTTGAACTCATAAAATTCTCCATAATTTGGTTTGTGATTGTCTAAAGATCATACAATACCTGATTTTGTATTGTGTTTTCAATTATCGACCCGTTAATAAGGTCGGCGGCTTACGCATATGAGTAGGAGTTATCCATACATCATTTATGGTTGCATGTGGTGGCATTGATGCAATGAATAAAACAAGATCCCCTAGATCTTCTGCTTGTAATATTAGTGCTCTTTGCTCTGGTGTGGGGGGGACAGGTCGATCGTCAAGTATAGGAGTTGCTACTTCTCCTGGGCATATAGAAGTGGCTCGTATTCCGTTATTTCTTTGTTCGAATAATAAATCTGCTGTCATTGCACTCATAGCAGTTTTTGCAGCAGTATACGCTGGACCTGTTACAGAACTTACTACTTTTGCAGCCATAGATGATATGTTTATGATTAAGCCTCCACCTTGATTTTTCATAGGTGATAAAACTGCGTGATTACAATAGAATGCTCCATTCAAATCAACGTTAATAACTTTATCCCAATCATCTAAAGAAACTTTTTCCCAACTTCTATTAGGAATGTTTAAGCCTGCGCTAAATACGCCAATATTTATTTGACCCCATTCATTTATTATTGAATCTACAGTTGAAATAACATCATTTCTAACTGACACATCAAGTGGCTTTATAAGGTAATCTGAAGATAATTGTGCTGCAACATCTTCAAGTTTTTCTTCTCTTCGTCCTGATAGTACAATTTTGCATCCAGCTTCACTTAGTTTTATGGCCGCACTTTCGCCTATTCCAGTTCCTGCACCTGTTATCCAAGCTACTTGACCTGTTAAATCTTGTTTCAATTTTATCCTCCTAGTTTTAATTTATTCCGCATAAATTTTTTCTTTGATATTCTGGACCTATTTGCTTTGTGACTGTATGTAAATAGATATATTGTGTGTGTCACTCTAATAAATCTGCTAATTTTTCTCCTACAATGACTTCTTCTCCTGAATTTAGTCCAAACATATGGATTTCCATGTGATCGTTGGGGTCACTGTTTAAATCATAAGCATTTTTATTTGCAACTCTAGTCCAAATAGGAGGATCATTTTCTTTTAATTTATCAACGATATTTTGTAAATTCATTCCAACGATTGACTCATCAATTGTTATATCAACTCCAAACGGTTGATGCCCGATGGAATTATTTATTAAAGTTGCGTTTAATCCTTTAATATTTTGTAATAGATTAACAATTGTTTGGCTACGGATTTCTATTGAATCTAGTCTCTCTTCGTGATTAGTTTGTATCCAATATTTTACAGCTGTTAACGCACCTATCATTTCTTGCCTGTCTACCTTATGTGGCCTTCCTATTCCTCTTATTCTTCTACCTTCATATCCGACAAATGACTGTTTAGATATTTGTCGGATCATTTTTTCTGTTCCAAGTGCTAAGCCAGTTGATTGAGGAGCACCTATATATTTAGCAGCAACACATTGGAAATCTGCCCCCATTCTTATTGCCTTTCCCATTAACTCTAAAGGATATACTTGGCCAGCGGCGTCAACCAAAACAGGAACATTATGTTTGTGCGCAATTTCTATAGTATCCTCTAAACTTAACGCGTGTGGGTCCAATTCTTGTTCTACCATAAAAAAATGAACAGCGGCTGTTTTATCAGTGATTGCATTTTCTAAGTCTTCACGAGACGTCTTATCACTAGTCCCGTAATCTATTAATTTTGCCCCAGAGGTTTCTAGGCATCTGTCATACCAGTATCTTTGTCGTTTTTGTATTAAAATCTCATTTTTCATTCCGTTTGTATCGGGTAACTGTTCTATTGATTTATCATCATCACCTGCCATTACGGCGGCAGCTGCGAGTGTGAGAGCTGAACCTGCTCCTGAAGTAATATATGCTGCTGGTACATTCAGCATATTGGCTATTGCCTCACCTGCTTTTTCTTCTAATTCCATTAAAGGAATGTAAGATGATCCCGCTTGTTCCATAGCTTCTAAAGCTTCTGGTATTGGAGTAGATCCACCTAGCATGGTTACGCTTCCTATAGCATTTATGATGGGTTGCACGCCAATTTCTTCATAGATATTATGTGAAGATGTCATACTAGTTACTCCTATAATTTTGGGGTTTAAAATTAGTTTTGATTTATTCTAATGCTTTGACGATTTCCAGAAGTTTATCGTAGTTAGGTTCATCCCCTGGATGTTCTCCAATCCATTGGTAAACTAATTTGCAAGTTTTATCAACAATCATGACTGCACGATTAGCAGAAATATAACCTTCAATCCCACCTAGATTATCAAATGCAACGTCAAATTTCGATACACATTCTCTATCAAAATCACTTAGAAGGTTATATCGTATATTGTTTTCTTCTTTCCAATTAGCTAATGCGAAAGGAGAGTCAACCGACACCCCTACTAAAGTTATTTTCTTATCTTTGAGATCATCTAAGTATGTGTCTATTTGGTTCATGCCAATACTGCATAAGGCCGTAAAAGCCCCTGGGAAGAATGCTATTAATGTAAAATCTGTTTGAGTACTCACAAGTCGAGTAACTTCCTTGTCTTGATTGTACAGTTGGATATTTTCTACCTGATCTCCTATTTTCAATGACATATTAAATCCTTTTTATACTTTTAATCTTCTTCGTAAATAAATAATTAAAATCACTACAGATACAAATAATACACATATTGATACAAAAATGTATTTGTGACTATATTTATTTGATTGTGTTTTTGTTTCAGTTTCAGTATTCGATATTTTATGAAATTTTTGAATATCGTTTATGGAAGCCGGAAGTGTAATCCAATCTGAAACGTTGAACTGCTCTTTATATCCGATTCCTATCCACAACTTACCAGTTTTTTTTTCTATTTCATAACTTGAAATATAATACGTTTGATTTTTCTTAAGAGCTATTTTCTGGTCATATAATATCCAAGAATAAGTGTTGGTAAATGGTTCATGAAATTCTTTAGGAGGATTTTTATATTCTGCTGACATTATTAAACCCTTGTCGGATATTGTGTTTTCGAATATTTCCACATTTGGTCTGTAATCTTCTAAGTAAGTAATCTTTGGAATTCCAATTTGCATGTGTAAGACTGTATCTTCACTACTATTAAATTTTATCCAAGATTCAGGATTGGATAGTGTTAATCTCTGGTATATAACTTTTGAGACACTAATGTCAGATATTTCTAGAGCTGAATCTTTATTTGCATGATTTTCATTGGCAATGAAAGGTATATGTGCCTCAATAATGTTGTCAGAATGTTGCCAAATAATTAATGAAAGAAAAATGGCTATAAAGTATTTCATGACTTCCTACATTATTTGAATGGTATTTTTAGTCTTGATATAAATCCTACAGCAGGAGAGTCATTTGTACCTTCTAGGCGGTCGGGTTTTTCAAAAAAAGGCATTTTATGTATGAAGAATATTATTGCTGCGTTAGTCAGTATCCTTATTTCTGTCAAGGTTACGGTTAATATTAATCGAGGAAGATTTCTAATCAAATTTTTTGTTGATAAAATTACTAATTTTCCCTTATAACGACTGCCAAATATGAATTTATCTTCTTGGAATAGGTTTATTTGAATGTCGAAAATATTTGAATTTAATGAAAAATTGAATTTGTAGTAACCTTCTCTGTCTAAAAATGGTGATACGTGAAATTGTTTTATATTAAATCCTTCAAATTTTGTTGTAGAGCCTGCATTGGATGACAATTTATATAGATGTGATTCTTTGAAAGTGTTATGGACTTCCACAATAGATCCTTTAAAGTGCTTTTTGTCATCAAATACAAAATAAAATGAAGCTGGGTTGAACGAATATCCAATAATCGCAGGCGCTGATAGCATCAAAATCGTGTCAGAATCTAATATTGTTAGATCCGATTCCGATGTGGAGTCATATATTTTTTCTATTAACGAGTTTCTTGAATCACTTATGTGATTTCCACTAAATATAGATATAAATCCATGTTTTTTTCTTGTTAAAGGCCATGGTAAATGTGCGTTTTCTCCATCAGATAAGTTTAATAAAATCATCGTGTGGTTGAATCCAAATTTTCTAAAACTTGGACTATTTCTAATATGATTTAATTTTCCTATAGCTATAGAATTTGGAATCATTTTATAAACCTGAATCAGAAATTATACTTTGAGCCGCTACTTTACCACTTTTGAAGCCATCTTCGTGGAATCCATATCCTAAGTATGCGCCACAAAATTTTATTTTGCCTGATTTGTTTAATGTGTGGGTAGCCTTTTCATTTTCTGAAGAGCTATGTGACAGAATTGGGTGGCTGTAATTAGTTTGGAATATTAATGTAGATGGATCGGGTACTTTTCTCGGATTTAACGTTACAAAGAAATCTGTTTCAGATGAAATATTTTGTAATCTGTTCATATAATAAGTCACATGGTAATTTTTGCTATTATCTGTTGAAGTGTTCATGACATTCCAGGAAGCCCAAGTACGTTTATTTAGTGGCATATATGTTTCGTCTGTATGTAATACAACATTATTTTCCGTATATTGGTACTCTTGTAAAATCTTTTTCTTACTAGGGCAAAGATTTTTAATTAGACGATTTGATATATCAGAATGTGTTGCCATGATGACATAATCGTATGCTTGGATGCTATTGTCAGGCAAGGTTATTTGCACAGAATTTTCTGATTCCTCAACAGATATTATGGGGGAGTTTACTTGTATAGACCCTTTAAATAAATCGGTGAATTTATCAACATATTTTTTACTACCACCGGGAATAGTTTTCCATTTAGGTTTATTAAAAAACTCAAACAATTTGTGGTTGTTGAAGAAATTTATGAAAGTTGAAGCCGGCATATACCTTATATGATCTGGATCACAAGACCATATTGCAGAACTTATTGGGATGAAATAATTTTCAATCACCTTATTGGGGCACCCTAATTCTTTTAAAGCTTGGATTATATTTTTTGAGTCATCTACTTTGGTTGAATTTAATTTTTTTGAATATTTATAAATATTAAATAAGAATAATATTTGCGATGGATTTAGTACACTTTTCTTATTTGGGAATAAACCTGACAATGTACCGGAATATGACATGTCATATTTTTCATCTGTGAATGAAAATGACATGTCTGTTTCCTCTTCTGAGATGTTTAATTGTTGAATGAAATTTTGAAATAATGGATAATTCCAGTCATTAAATACTATAAATCCAGTATCAATTGGCCAAGTGTTACCTGACGGGTCTGTGTATTCGAAAGTATTACTGTGACCACCTATTTTAGGATTTGATTCAAATATGCTTACATTGTGATGCTTGGCTAATTCCCACCCTGCTGAAATACCAGAAATTCCTCCTCCAACAATTGCTATGTTCATGTTTTATTGGGTCTTTTTGAAAATAGGTAATTGACTACATACCATTCTGTTCCATTGTTGTATTTGAATAATTCAGAGCAGAAGATCAAGAATAATTTGTAACGATTCATGTACTTAACTGAATCAGTTAAATCTGATTTAGAAATATTTTTATTAAAATACGACTTTATGTAAGATTTTTTGATCAATAAATTATGTAGCCAAGCTTCGAGTGTATTGTGGTAATTGATTCCTGAAGTTGTCCAACTTGATTTTAAATGTAAATTTGAAGTTAAATCTTGATATAAACCTAAGTATGGCATCATTCCACCAGTGAAAAAATATCGTGACATCCAAGATTTTTCTGTGTTGTCAAAAAATTGTGGGAAATATTTATGTGAAAATACTTGGATGAATAATAATCCTTCATCGGATAACCAATTTTCAATTTTGTCCATTAATAATTTGGGATTCCTTAGGTGTTCAAACATTTCAATGGATAAAATTTTGTCGAATTTATTGCTTGTTTCAAAATCTGCAACATCAGATTTTATGATTTCGACATTAGTTATATTGGATTCATTTGTTTTTGTTTCTATCCAATCTTTTTGTGATTGAGAGTTAGTTACAGTTGTTATCTTGCTGTTGGGAAATTTAGAGGCTAAGTATATAGATAGTGACCCCCATCCCGAACCTAATTCTAAAATGGAGTCACCGTCTTTTATTTCAGATCGTTTGCTATAAACATCCAAGGTGTGCGTGTCAGAATCTTGTAATGTGTTTTGATTGATATCCCAAATAGACCCACTATATTTCATATGAGCGCTTAATATTGTTTCAAAAAATTTACTGGGCACCTCATAATGCTGTTCATTTGCATCTTTTATATTGATAGTAATAGGATATTGCAATAGGGTGTCGACAAAATCTTTTTGAATACTTCTGATTTCTTCTTCAGATAATCGATTTATCCGATTGGTATATTTTTTTAGACCTGATCTGACAAAAAATCTTAAAGCTTTATCGGGTAGTATTCCTTTATCTATTAAAGCGTCAAACCACATTTAATTATTTTTTTTCAAGGTGATTTGGTATGTATTTATATTTTTTGATAAGAAACCCCCCTCACAGTAACTAAAATAATAATAAAATTTCCTATAGTCATATGTATTCAATGTTCTGTGAGAAAAACCAGGAAAGTTTTCTTCTAATTTTTCGCGCCAATGAGATAATGTTTTTGCATAATGTGTTCCGATTTCAACTTTGTTGGTTATTTTGAAACCAGATTTTTTTGATGCCTTTTCTATGTTGTCTAGAGATAGTAAAAGACCGCCGGGGAATACATATTTTTGTATAAAATCACAATTTGATTTGTATGAATCATATTTCTCGTCCGGTATGGTTATGATTTGTATTTGTAATGTTCCGTCATCTTTAAGTAAGTTTGAGCAATGACTGAAAAAATCTGATACTCCTGTATGCCCTACAGCCTCAAGCATTTCTATTGAAAATATTCTGTCATATTTACCTTTTATATTGCGGTAGTCATCGTACTTTATGGATACTTTATCGGACATTTCCTCTGTTTTAATTTTGTTAGAGGCATACTTGTATTGATTGTTTGATAATGTCACCCCAGTGACGTTTGCATCAAAATCTTTTGATGCCTGTATGGATAAACTACCCCATCCACAGCCTATATCTAGTATGGAATCATGTTTTTTGATTTCTGAATAAGACAATATGTTTTTAATTTTTGTTTCTTGCGCCTTTTCAAGACTTGTTTTTTCAGTATCAAAAACTGCACACGAATAGGTCATGCTAGGATCTAAAAATATTTTGAAAAATTCGTTACTTATGTCATAGTGGGCACTAACATTTTTTTTAGCCCATTTTTTCGTGTTTGATGATTTTATCGATTGCGCAATTATTGAGTATAATTTTATTGGGGCTATTTTCTTTGCATATTCAAAATTGGTTTTTTCATATTCGCTGGCTATATTTTTAAAAAGATTTGGCAAGTTGGGGTGGCCCCATTTACCTTTTAAATATGCCTTTGCCATTCCAAGGTCAAATCCCATTGCTACATCCCAGAAAAAAGACCAATCGTTGATTGATATGGTCCCTAAGTCATTTTCAGGATTTTCGGTTAAGTGGAATATTTTATTATCAGGGGTTTTTATTGATAATCCCGGTATATGGAATCTTTTGATGACTATTGGGGATATTAATTTTCCAATTAAGCTGTATACATTCATTAAATTTATTTAAGCAAACTTGTTATTTGTGGGTTGACCATTAAGAAACCCTTCAATTTCCATTGTTGATGTTATCCATCTTTTTATTACTTTTCGTAATCTGTAAGCAATATCTTCTTGGAAATTTTTTGGGCTTTCAGATTCATTGGATACTAATCCGAGTTGTTCCAGTACAATTTCTCCGATTATTCCATGCCCGCCTTTTATAGATGCTAAAGCTTTTTTTATTACACTGTTTGGAACTAATCGTAAAAGTTGCTTCTCACCTGCTGTTGCATATTCCATAAGCAATTGGCCTAATTTATTGTTGTCTTCTAGAATTTTACTTATGTTATCTATAATTCGTCTTAGAAGTTCTGTTACATCTCCATTCATTCGAGGTATCCAATCTGTTGTTTTTTCTTGAAGATTTACAATAGTTGGAATATGACTTGAAGGCATTTCAAAATTTATTGTGGCTTTAATTATTTCGGTAAACAATGAAGGATCCGATTCCAACTGCATAGCTGTTAAATTTCTGAATTGAACAGTATGTAAAGCCTCTCTGCCTTTAACTTTACTTATTACCTTAGATGTATTACTTGCGATAGGGAAAAAATCTCTTTGGAGCTCATACCAATGATCTGTTATACATTCTTGTATCATTCCATATGTTGTGAGTGCTATGGGGTGAAGTCCTGATGAATGTTTAGTGCTGTACTGAACACTTTCTTTTGCTTCAGATATTTCTTTATCTAAAGTTGATTGAGAGATACCAAAATCGATTAGTATGTTTTTGAAAGGATCGGCATGCCCATTTTCGTCAGGTTCCCAAAATCCCAGGACATAATTACGTAACCAGTCTGCATCATGCAACTTAGCACCTATCAGATAGGTTTCTGAATATTGTTCTGTTAAAGATTCAGTTATTAGAGACAACCTAAAAGTCTCTATTAATTCAGTCGCTGTCATTTCGCTCTCTTTTATTATTTCATCGGGCGAAAATTTTTCAAACATTGACTCTAGGTCAGTATTGTTTACTGTCCTTAATTTTGGGATTTGATCATTAACGTATGCGTTTAGTACTGATTTGTAATTTATTTCCATAATATTGATAGAATACTTTGTTGTCTTTATTTAGTAAACATTATTGCCCAAATGATTGCGTCAAAAACAAGGCAATGGAAAGTTATTAAGCCTATACCAATAATTGCAATGTAATGAGATACAGGGG
>JBJLGX010000013.1:0-11825 GCA_045564655.1 Dehalococcoidia bacterium | reverse complement strand
TAGAGGATTTTAATATGAGACATCATGTATCAGGTAGGAAATTAAATCGACCTACTGCACACAGAAAATTAATGTTGAGAACTATGGTAACTGATTTCATAAGACATGAAACAGTACAAACTACTCAGAGTAAGGCTAAAGAAGTAAGGAAAATGGCTGAGAAAGTAATTACTCTGGGTAAAAAAGGAACTCTTCACCATAGAAGGCAAGCCTCTGCGCTTCTTACCGATGAGTCAATTGTCAAAAAGGTTTTTGATGATTTAGGAGATAGGTACGAAACTCGTAATGGTGGATACACAAGATTAACTAAGATTGGCCCTAGGAAAGGGGACGCTTCAGAGATGGCCATTTTAGAATTATTAGATTAAGAAATGATTAGAAATGAGGATAGCGTTAATTATTGAATATGATGGTACTAGATATCACGGATTTCAGTATCAGAAAAATGCATCGAGTATACAGGAGGAACTAGAAAAATCTATATATAAGCTTGAGAAAAAGGTGATCCGAATTAAAGGATCCGGTAGGACGGATGCTGGAGTTCACTCTTTAGGGCAAGTGGTATCATTTGATACTGATTCAGAATATTCTCCGGAAATTTTTTTGAAAGCATTAAATCATTACCTTCCTGAAGATATTAGTATTAAAGAATCACATATTGTAAGAGATGATTTTGATCCGAGAAAAGATGCGAAATCAAGACTCTATAGGTATGTAATTCAAAGATCTAGAGTTCGCTCTCCTTTCTTAAAAAATAAAGTTTTTAGGATTGAAGATGATTTGGATATAGCAATTATGAATGAAGGCGCAAGCTTGTTTTTAGGTAGGCATGATTTTACTAGATTTACAACACCTGGGGCCCTACTTGAGGCTAACCCTGTAAGGGAAATTATGAGATCTGAGATAATTGAAAATAAGGATTTTATAAATTATGTAATTGAAGGTAATGCGTTTTTAATGCATCAGGTGCGCAGAATGACTGGGGCACTAGTTGATTTAGGAAGACATATTATGACTTTGGAAGATTTGATAGGTATGATAGAAGATAGTAATAAAGTAATAGCTAATTCTTTGCCATCATATGGACTTTATTTAGATAAGGTTTATTATGATGACATGTTTAGTAACGATATTGCTACAGATGACTTAAAGGTAGTAGTTACAACCTTTGATAAAGGAATATAGTTATGGCAATAAGACCAAAAATGAAACAACCAACAAAAGAATCATTAAACCCGTCTTGGCACGTAGTGGATGCGTCAGGAAAGACTTTGGGTCGTATTAGTTCTGAGATTGCTATCTTGCTTCAAGGCAAGCATAAGCCAGAATATGTGCCCTATATGAATGTTGGAGATTATGTTGTAGTAATCAATGCTAGTAAAATTAAAGTTACAGGCAATAAATTAGAACAAAAGAAATATTATAGACATAGTGGATACCATGGAGGATTGAAAGAAACTACATTAGAAGAACTTCTTGAAAAACATCCAGACAGGGTAATTAAACAATCTGTTAAAGGTATGCTTCCTAAAACAGTACCTGGTAAAAACATGTTTTCGAGACTTAAAGTTTATGCAAATGATGAGCATCCTCATCAAGCTCAGATCAATTCTGATAGTACTAGTTAGGAGGAATAATTAGTGGCTGATCAATCTTATATATATGCTGTTGGAAAAAGAAAAACAGCTGTCGCACAAGTTAGGTTATATTTAGATCAAGGACCTATTGTTGTGGATGAAAAACTTATGGAAGAAGCTTTTCCATATAGTATCTGGCAGCAAATAATTAATGAACCATTTACGGTTACAAATACTGAAGGTAAATACAGGGTTGTTGCTAAAATTTCTGGTGGTGGAGTTAATGGTCGTGCTGGAGCGCTTAGACACGGTATTGCTAGGGCTTTATCAGAAATTGAAGATGGACGATTTAGAGGAGCATTAAAGGAAGCAGGTTTGCTAACTAGGGATGCTAGGGTCAAAGAACGTAAAAAACCAGGTCTAAAACGTGCCCGAAAAGCAAAACAGTATACGAAGAGATAAATATACAGATTTATAATATGTATATTATTTGAATGGAGTTAATAATGTCTAAATCTGATGAACAAAATAACTCAGATAATGGACACCCTTCTTTGTATTTTCCTTTTGTTCAAGAAGAGAATCGCTTATCAATGGCGATGGAAAATTACTTACACTCAATTCTTAGACTTCGAGAAAGATCAGTTAAGGTTACAGTTGCTAATTTAGCAGAACATTTTAAGAATTTACCTTCTTCAGAAGGACTAGGGACTTCCATACCTTCTGTAAGTGCGATGATACGTAGATTATCTAGAGAGAAATTGGTTCAAATAAACCCTACCAAAGAAATTGATTTTACAACTTTGGGATTACAATTAGCTAACGGAATAGTACGCAGACATAGATTAGCTGAAAGATTGGTTGTTGATTTACTTGGAGTGGATTTAAAATATGCTTATAGCGAAGCTCATAGGTTAGAGCACGCAATTTCTCCATACTTAGAACATAGAATTATCGAGATTTTAAAACACCCTACTAGATGCCCATTTGGGCATCCTATTCCCGGCACTAATTATGTTGCAGATGAAAACTTAGTAACTCTTAACCTTGCTATAAGTGATCGTGGCTATATCATTGATAGAATTCCAGAAGATGATGTTGAATTGCTAGATTATTTTGTAAAAAATGATTTCTTGCCAGGTTCTGAAATAATAATTAAAGATAATTCAGAATCTCGTGGAGTTATAACCATATCTGTAAAGGGTAAAGATATTTTTCTAAGTATGGAAGTTTCTCAATTAATTTGGATATGTCCCAATTAATTGATCTCCAAGTAATGGTTAAATTAGAGTAAACATGAAAATAGTATCTTCCGATCAAATGCGAGCTATAGAAATTGCTACTTTTGAAAATGGAACAGCCTCCGAAATATTAATGCAAAATGCAGGGCATGCTATAGCGCTGGCGATTGATTCAAGATTTAATTCTACCAATAAATCTCAATTGGTAGCCTTAATTGGTCCTGGCAATAATGGTCTGGATGGCTTGATCGTATGTTCTGAATTATGTAAGACTGATTCTTATATAATGACAATTATATTAGTAACAAATACCGTTTCTGATAAAAAAGATTTTTTAGGAAAATTAGATCTTATAAATTCTAATGTTGAAATTTACGACTTATCTGATTTTGATAGTAAATTTGAAGAAATAGAAATTATATTATCCAATTCTGACATTGTTTTAGATGCTATCTTCGGTATAGGATTGTCAAGATGTATAACAGAGCCCCTAAAGTCACATATAAATAAGATAAAAGACTCTTTACCTGAACATGCTTTTAAAGTTGCTGTTGATATACCTACAGGAATAAATAGCACTACAGGAGAAGTTGATGAAATTGTTTTCGGAGTTGATTTAACATTTGCGTTAGGGTATCCAAAATTAGCTCATTTTACTCAACCTGCAGCGTCCCTTTGTGGCAAAATTGAAGTGCTAGATATTGGTATTTCAGTTGATATAAGTCAAGAAATAAATGTGAATCTTATTACTGAAAGTTTTGTGTGTTCTAAAATCCCAACACGATCCATGGCATCAAATAAAGGTTCTTTTGGTAAGGTAATGGTTGTTGGTGGGTCAGAAGAATTTATAGGAGCCCCTGCCCTAGCTGGTAAGGCGGCATTTCGTGCAGGGGCAGGACTAATTACATCAGCTATTCCCGCTTCTATTTCTGCGTCTTTTGTTCCTCTATTTCCAGAATCTACTTTAATTCAGTTGCCTGAAATTCATGAAAACAATCCTGCTTGGAATTCAGCAAGATTAATTTATGAAAAGTTAACTGAATATTCAGTCATGTTAATAGGATGTGGTTTGGGGATGTCAAAATATACTACTAATATTGTAGAGAATCTACTTATACCAGATATTGATGTCCCAAAACTTATTATTGATGCAGATGCTTTAAATATATTATCTAAAATATATAAATGGTGGGATAAAGTTGATGATAATGCGATACTTACTCCTCACCCGGGTGAAATGTCTAGATTAACTTCTTTGTCTGTAAATGAGATTCAATCAAATAGAATTAATGTCGCTCAAGAATTTTCTTGTAAATGGAATAAAATCGTGGTCTTAAAAGGAGCGAATACAGTTATTGCTTCTCCAAATGGTGATATTTGGATTAGCAGATTTGCTAATCCAGCTTTAGCTTCTGCAGGAACAGGTGACGTTTTGGCAGGGATAATAGCAGGATTATTAGCTCAAAATGTATCTATGATAGATGCAGCACTGTTAGGAGTATATATTCATGGATTAGCCGGAGAGACATTTGGGAAATCATCAGGACTATTAGCGAGTGACTTGCTAGAATCGATTCCAGTTATCATGGATGGATTCAGGGTTAATAAAGGTTTTAAGAATTGAAAAATATAGAAAATAAATCTACCTATGTATCAGGATTATTTGGCCGGATATCTCAAAAATACGATTATTTAAACACAGTGATGACAGCAGGACGACACCATTCTTGGAGAAAGGTTGCTGTAAAATTGGGACTCCCTTATAAAAAAGGAGTTGCAGTTGACCTTGCGACCGGAACAGGAGATTTCTCTTTTGAATTGTTACATTATGAATCGATTGATGAGGTTGTATCTTTAGATATTACGCCAGAAATGCTGGATATTGCTTTAGATAAAGCACGTCAGAAAAATATGGATCAAAATGTCAGCTGGTTGGTTGGAGATTCACATTTTTTACCATTTAATAATGATTCGTTTGTTTGCGCTACTGTTGGATTTGGGGTGCGTAATTTTGAAGATGTACCTTTAGCCATGTCTGAGATTGTAAGAGTTTTGAAACCAGGTGGAAAAGTTGTGATTCTAGAGATTGTTAAGCCGAGCAATATTATTATGTCAAAAATATTCTTTATGTACTTTCGTAAGATAACACCTTTATTAGGAACCTTATTAGCTAGAGATCGAGCAGCCTATACGTATCTTCCGGATTCAGTAGGTAATTTTATGACCAGTTATGAGCTTGGAGATATTATGGATCAATCAGGGCTTAAAAATGTTCAAATTAAGAAATTTGCGTTAGGGTCAATGGCTATTTTAATTGGCGAAAAATAATAACTTATCTATTTGAATTAAGGTCTTTCGATTAGTGTTACGTCTGTTTCTCTATATTCTCCGTCAGAATTATATGTAACCTTAATCTGATCCCCAGGATTATTGTTCCAAAGCTCCATCAAGAATTTTGACATATCAGGTGTTGGGTTATCATTTAATGCTGTAATGATATCCATTTCTTTTAATCCTGATTTGTCGGCAGGGCCATTAGCTTCTATTTTGGTAATAATTACTCCCTCTTTTACGGGAAGCTCATATCTTTCAAAAATAGCTGGAGTTATATCAGCACCTCTTAAGCCTATTAATGGTCTAATGACTTTCCCGGAATCTATCAGGCTTTTAATTATAGGATCAGCCACGTTAGAGGATACTGCAAACCCTATGCCTTGAGCTCCACTTAATACAGCCGTGTTTATACCTACTACTTCACCATCTAATGTGATCAATGGGCCGCCACTATTGCCTCTATTGATTGCTGCATCAGTTTGTATCAGGTCAAATAAACTTCCGTTTTCTGTTGTAATACTTCTTTCTAATCCGCTAATGATTCCTAATGTGACAGTAGGGCCTCCTTTTAATGCGAGTGCATTACCAATAGTTACTGCCCAGTCTCCCGGTTGTAAGGCATCTGAATTACCAAATGAAGCAGCCTTTAAATTTGATGCATCTATTTTTATGACTGCAAGATCAGATAATGGATCCAAACCTATGATCTGAGCTGGATAAATAGAGCCATTTTGAAGTGTGACTTCGATTTCTGTAGCATCTTCAATAACATGATTATTAGTAACAATATACCCGTCAGGTCTTATTATGAATCCTGTTCCTGACCCTTCATTTGAGTAGTCATAAAATATTCCTCGAGATAGAATATCTACAGATATAGAAACAACGGTTTCTTCCATATCAGAGATTAGATTTCTTAGGCTAGGTAACATTGTATTTGTTGCTACGCTATCATCAACACTTTGATCAGTAATCAAAGGTTGGGTTTCAGAAATATTGTCTGTATTTTCTGTATTATTTTCACATGATGTAAGAAACAAAAAGGAAAATAAGCAGACTAGTATTGAAAAATAAAGATTATTTATTTTGAATTGGTAAAACTTTAACTCTAACATTACCAAACCCTAACCATAATCGAGCACCTCTTTTTCTTGTAACACTATTTGCGTAGTCGTGGAATAAAGAGCTCAACTGAGCTCCAAACAATAATATTAATGCAGATATATAAACCCAAACTAGTAATGCTATTAATACTCCTACAGATCCGTACACTATGTTGTAAGGAGAAAACGTACTTACATACCATATAAATAACATCTGGGATAAGATTAAACAGACTGAAGCAAGTAATGCTCCGGGGATTATGTAAATGGCTTTTACTCTAGTGTTTGGAAGCCATTTATATAAAGATAATATTGAGAAAAATATTAATATTGGAGATACTAAATTAGAAAGAAGTACCCATAATAGGTTAATCGGTAATTCTTCATTGGGGCTCACTGCTTTTACAATTTCTTGAATTACTTCAATAATTGGGGCTGTAAATAATATTAGGAGTATCAAAAAACCGGCTCCAAATACTAATCCGATATCAATCATTCTCTCTGTTAAGAAAGCTCTTGGAGTCGTAACTCCCCATGCTGCGTTTATTCCTTTACGAATTGCTCCGAATACTGCTGATGATGCCCATACTAATCCTATAAAGCTAGCAATTCCAGTTATAGTCCGTGCTGCTAAGATCCCTTCTAGGTTCTTACTGATAAGGTCCTCAGATGCAGGGATGATGTCAATAATTTCTTTTACAAGTCCGGCTTGATCTATTTGAGGGCCTATAAAAAACCCTAATGCTGATATTAGAGCTAAAGAAAGTGGAAATATCGAAAAAAGTGCATAGAATGAAATTGCTGCTGCCATGTATTGGCAGTTTTTATGCAGAAAGCTCCGTATAGCATCATTTAAGAAAAGAATGATTCTTATTATAGACAATATTCGTTCCCTATTTTATAGAACCGATAAATATTTATGTATTTACATATAACAATTATTGGTTCAGTATTATTACGTAATTTAATTATATATCACTTGATGGGTTTTAAATATATTGAGATGAATACTAATGATTTTGACTATTTCTTACCCAAATCACTCATAGCTCAAAATCCTATCGAACCCAGGGATCATTCCAAACTAATGATTCTGGATAGGGGAAAAGATGATATTGAGCATAAATCTTTTTATGATTTTCCTAATTATTTAAATCAGGGTGATGTATTAGTCTTTAATAACACTAGAGTTATCCCTGCGAGAGTTTTTGGTAAATCTAAATCTTCTAGTAAAGATGTCGAATTATTACTTTTAAATGAAGAAAAAGATAATACTTGGAAAGCTTTAGTAAAGCCCGGTAAACGGATGAAAATAGGTGATATTTTCTATGTTAAGTCTAAATTGGACAGTGATATTTTAGGAGAGATATTAGATATAGATGATGAAGGTATTCGAACGGTTAGATTTGAAGGAGAATATGATTTAGAGAATATTGGTGAAATCCCTTTACCTCCTTACATTAGTAAAAAGATTCAAGATACTAATAGGTATCAAACTGTTTATTCAAAATATGAAGGAAGTGTTGCGGCTCCAACTGCTGGGTTACATTTCACTCACGAATTATTGCAATTATTAAATGATCAAGGAATTAAATTAGCTTATGTTACTTTGCATGTAGGTATTGGTACATTTAAACCTGTCGTAGTTGATAATGTTTCAGAGCACAAAATGCATTCTGAATGGTGGGAATTAAATCAAGAAACGTCAGATATCATTAATAATGCTAAGTTAAATGGGAATAGAATTATTTCTGTCGGCACTACCTCTGCAAGGTTATTAGAACATGCCGCAACCAATCAAAAATCTAATTTGCTGAAACCGGATTCCGGGTGGGCTGACATTTTTATATATCCGGGATACGAATTTAAAATTATTGATGCTTTATTAACAAATTTCCATTTACCAAAGTCTACCCTGTTGATGTTAATAAGTGCTTTCTACGATAAAGATACTATATTTCAGGCGTATGAAGAAGCTATAAAATCTGAGTATAGATTTTATAGCTTTGGAGATGCTATGTTTATTGTGTGAATGTCTAAAATTGCGAGTGTTAATTATTTGTTAAACATATAAAGGTTAATTATGTCTAATAAGATTCTTGTGGTAGAAGATGAAGAAAATATTTTAGAAGCTATAAAATATGCTCTTACGAAAGAAGGATATGAAGTACATACGGCTGTAGATGGTGAAGCGGCTTTACAATTATCTCAATCAGTAAATCCTGATTTGGTTGTTTTGGATGTAATGTTGCCTAAATTAGATGGATTTGAGGTATGCAGGATAATTAGGAAAGATTTTGATATTCCTATATTTATTCTTTCTGCCAAATCTGAAGAAATAGACAGAGTAGTTGGTCTTGAAATAGGGGCCGATGATTATATTACTAAACCTTTTAGTATGCGCGAATTAGTTGTCCGTATAAGAAATGCTATGAGAAGGGCAAAAGGGATTTCTTCTAAAGTTAATTCTCTTGAGGAAAATCTGATAACGTCAGGTGATTTAGAGATTGATTTAAGAAGTCACAAAGTAACCTTAGAAGGAACCGTTATCGACATGAAACCTCGCGAATTTGATCTTTTGTCTTTACTTGTATCAAATAAAAATAGGGCTTTTACAAGAACACAGCTTCTAGAACAGTTATGGGAATATGATTATTTTGGAGATATTCGTACTGTTGATGTGCATATACGATGGATCCGAGAAAAGATTGAAGAAAATGCGAGTAAGCCTTCTAGAATCATAACTGTCCGGGGTGTCGGATACAGGTTTGAAGGATGATAACTAGGTTTTTCAGATGGCGGATTATGTTACTGACCATGTTATTGGCTCTAAATATAGTTGGAATACTATACGCATTAGCTAGCAATAACGTACTGGGTCCGATTGTAGCTATTGTTTCAATGGCTCTTATGGTTATTGTAATTATTGATTTTTTTCTACCAACTATGAAAGCTATTAAATCCGTTACAAATGCTATGAATCGAATCAATTCAGAGGTCCAAACAAATGTACAAGGGCAAAGCTTAACTACTCCAATTGCATCTCTTGAAACTTTAAGAATTTCTAATAACAAGGAAGATTTTGGATTAACAAAAGCTTTTAACCATATGTCTCATGCAGTTTCGAGTACTGTGGATAACCTTTCGATGGAACGTGATACGTTAGCCGTTGTATTGGATACTATGGCAGATGGAGTTATCTCAATAGACAGTGAAGGGAAAATATCTATATTTAATAATACAGCTAAAGATATGTTTGGAATAAGCGATAGGGCCTTAATAGGATTACGATTGGTTGACACAGTGAATGATTATGAGATTTTAGATTTAGTGTCACAAGCTCAGATTCAAACTAAAACGCTTCACTCAGATGTTGAAATAATATCCACAAAAACTCTTTTACATGTGACGGCTACACCTATTGGAGATAATGCTTATGGAGGAGTTTTACTAACAATACATGATCAAACAGAAATGAAATTAATTGAAACTTCAAGAAGAGAGTTTGTTAGTAACGTTTCTCATGAGTTAAGAAGTCCAATTGCATCTATTGCAGCATTGTTGGAATTGTTATCTGATGGTGCCCTAGAAGACTCAGATACTGCTTTAGATTTTGTTAATCGAATGACTCTAGATGCTAAACGTATGGCCTCTATAGTCAGCGACTTACTTGAGTTATCCATGATAGAAAGTGGTCAACTCAATATCGAATTAAAGGAAATGAATTTATTGGAAGTAGTTGCCGATTCTATGAATTATGTTAATAATCAAAATTCAGATGATAAAGCAGAAATAAAAGTTTCAATAGATAGCAATATAGTGGTTATGGGTCATAAGGATAAGCTATTACAAATTCTTGTTAATTTAATTCAAAATGCATCTAGATTTACTGATAAGGACGATTATATTTATATAAATTCTCAAATGGATCTGGATGATTCTCATGTTATGGTTTCTGTGAGAGATACCGGTACTGGTATCCCTCAAGAACATCTGCCTCATTTGTTTGAACGTTTTTACAAAGTTGATCGTTCCCGAAGAGATGAAGGTACAGGATTGGGATTATCAATAGTCAAAAATTTAGTTCAAATGCATGGTGGGGATTTAAGTGTAGATAGTGTTGAAGGTGAAGGGAGTACCTTTACCTTTACATTAATGGTTCCTTAGTATGTTTTTGTTGATATTATGGCGTGTATACGTCAACTTATTTGGATTACAAATATTTCCCTGAGAACTCTAATATTTATTTAAATGTGTGTTAAACATTTGTTAAAAATAAGCATATAACATTCGATTGTGGTTATTAATAAGTTCAAGGAAATGTGTGATTTGCTCCTATATTCGGCTAACGAATCGAATAATCTAATTTATTCGGGAGATAAATTTAAACCCTCTCTGGCTCCAGTGAGAATGATTGTTTCTTTACTTAATTCTTTTTTTACCTATTTAGGTGATTCTGTGTCCTCCACAAAATCAAACCACTTATCACTACTATCGTCGCTCGGGCATTCTTGTAACGTACAACTGGAGTCAGAATACAAATTATTTTTTAGTGGAAATATTACGAGATATTTTAAAATTATATAGACAGGAGGTCTAGAAAAAGAAAATGTTTATTATTAAATCAAAAACAAGTGTTAGCGTTATGCTGTTTGTGTCAATGGTTTCATTGTTACTATTTGCTATTGCTTGTTCAGGTGAAGACTCAGTAGAAACAGTCACAGAGACTGTAGAAGTTGAAAAGATTGTACAAGTAGCTGGCGAAACAGTCACAGTCACAGAGACTATAGAAGTTGAAAAGATTGTACGAGTACTAGAAGGAACAGTTGAGATTGATGGTTCCAGTACTGTTTATCCTATTTCTGAAGCCGTTGCTGAAGAATTTAATAAGATATACCCTGACGTAAGAGTTAATGTAGGTGTTTCTGGTACTGGTGGTGGATTTAAGAGATTCAATATTGGAGAGACAGATATATCTGATGCTTCGCGTCCAATTAAGGATCCCAAAGAGACTAGCGTAGCTGCCGAAAATGGCATTAATTACGTAGAGCTTCGTTTGGGAACAGATGGCTTGTCGGTTGTGGTTAGTAAAGAAAATGATTTTGTTGATTGTTTAACCACTGACGAATTAAAAGCTATTTGGGAGCCGGGTTCTACAATGGATAATTGGAGTGAGGTCCGAGCAGGATTTCCTGATCAGAAGATGAGGCTTTATGGTCCCGATACAGACTCAGGAACATTTGACTACTTCACTGAAGAAATTATGGGTGAAGCGCAGTTATCAAGAGCTGATTACACAGCATCTGCTGACGATAATGTTTTGGTGCAAGGTATTGCTGGAGATAAAGGTTCTCTAGGGTACTTTGGGTATGCTTACTATCAGGAAAATACAGAAAAACTAAAGTTAGTTGCTGTTGATAGTGGTTCAGGATGCGTTAAGCCTAGTCCTACAACAATTCCTTCTGGCGAATACAGTCCTTTATCAAGACCACTATTCATATATGTAAATACAGATAGTTATAACAACAAACCTGCTGTTAAGGAGTTGGTAGACTTTTATATGATTAATG
>JBJLGX010000012.1:0-11939 GCA_045564655.1 Dehalococcoidia bacterium | reverse complement strand
TAAAGACCACATGGCTAACTTCGATACATCAATGATTTCTGTATTTGCTAAAGACCAGGTTGCTAACTTTGACCCAGGCGCTATCGCAGGGTTTGCTAAAGACCAAGTTGCGAACTTTAAACCTGAAGCTGTAGCCGGTTTTGTAAAGGACCAAGTAGCGAACTTTGATCCTGGTGCAATAGCCGGTTTTGGAAAAGACCAAATGGCTAACTTGGCCCCTGAAGCTGTAGGCGGTTTTGTAAAAGATCAGATCGTCAATATCGATCCCGACAGTCTTTCGAATCTTGGAGAAACTCAGCTTGCCAATATAGCACCTGAGGCCATTAAAGGATTAGTAGCTTCACAGATAACAAAATTACCTACTGAAGCACTCTCTGGATTTAAACCTGATCAAATAGCCGCTATGTCTGCTCCGAAAATTATTTCAACAGATGCACCTAAAGATGATTTTGAAAAAACAGTTAAAGCGCAAGCAGAAAAATCTGTATTAGAAATTATTAAATCTAAACCAGATATTTCATTAGCTGAAGCTAAAAAAGCATACGTTAAAAGCTTAGATACTCCTTTAGCTTCTCTCGATGTGGAAAAAGTTAAAGTCTTAGATCCAGAAGCTAAAAAATCTATTGGAGACAACGTCAAGTCTTTCGAAAATTTCGATCTTGCTGTTAAAAAGGAATTAGTTAAGGATGTTCCATCTCTATTAGGTGGGGTAGGAGACTTTAAAGCTCTAACAGCTAAAATTAATGAAGCGCAAGGGCCAGGTCAATCTGAGCCAGAAGATTCTGGATGGGATGCCGATATACTAGAAAAATTTGAGTCTTCAACTGGATTTGATCCTGGAGTAGCACCAGATCTCCCTCAATTTGAATCTCGAAAAGATGCTATGAAAGAAAAATTTGCTTCTATGAAAGCATTTAAGAAAGCAGAAGATAAAATTGAGGTTTCTGACGATGTTCTAGAGAATTTAATATCTCAAGCAGAAGAAACACCATAAACTTAAACAGGCCTAACTTCATCAATAACATTATTAATGAAGTTAGGCTTTAATTTCTCAAAATAATCTAGATCCTCTTCTGTGTCCAAATCTCTTAACAATGTTTTAGGTTTAGATATTTTATATTTATAACCCTTTTTTGTTACCCAATCTATATGTTTATTAAAGCTATCTTTTCCTAATAATGGTTTAAATCCCAAACCTTTAGGAATCACCATTGCATTTGTTCCTCCGTCACTTGAAGATGGCACAAAAGTGAAAATTTCTTCTGTAGCTGAAAAGTTTAATATCGTATCGATATCCTCTTTAGATATTTCTGGCAAATCTGCTGGCAAGTAAGCGGCCGAAAAATCATCTTGTTCTAGCTGATTTAAAGCTTTCAAAAAATCACTATTTAGATCGTATCCTTGAGAATTTACCCAAATAGCTGACATATCCTCAGTTTGAGTTTTTATTTTATCTCCACCTCCAACCACAATTACCTTATTAGCAATTGAAGCATTTGAAGCTATGAGCACCCGTTTTAGGATACCCATAACTAATAATTGCCTTTTCTCTACAGACAATATTGAAGACAACCTAGATTTTCCTTCGGATAATTCTTTTACAGGAATTAAAATAGCTATTTTTGACATTATTAATCCAACAAAGATAATAGATTCGTAGCTAAAGCAATTTTATCTTCTTTAGTATTCATCATGATATTACTTAAATGAACTTCTATTCCTAAATCTTCTATTTCTGAAACTAAATTTTTATCAGATGAATCAATAACAAAAATATCACAAATGTCTGAATATAGCCTAGCTACACCTAAGGCAGACACTTCATGGCCTTGTTCTTTTAACATTTTGCCAGCAGGCCCCTTAACAGAGTTATTACCAATTATAGGGCTTACAGCTATTTTTGTTCCATTAAAATTTCTAATTTTGCTACGAACATCTGGGATAGACAATATAGGTAAAATACTTAAAAACGGATTAGATGGACATATAATCAAATTGTCATACTCATTCAACGCTGCATCAAAATCAGGTGTGGCAACACAGTCATCGATTCCTTTAAAAGATACTGATTTAACCGACGGTTTAAATTGATTTTTAACAAAATATTCTTGAAATTCCATAAACCCTTTATCGGTTTCAAGGATAGTGTTTACCTTACCATCAGTCATGGGAATTACTGTATGTTTAATATTAAACTTTGAACATAATTGTTTTGTGATTTCACTCAAAGTCATGCCAGATTGAATCATTTCTGTTCTCAATATATGAGTTGCAAAATCAATGTCACCAATTTTAAACCAAGTGTCTACACCATATTTATCTAACTGATTTAAAGTTACAAAAGAATCATTTCCAATACCCCATCCAAATTTTTTATTAACAACGTCAGCTAATGTATACATAACTGTATCTAAGTCAGGAGAAACATATAATCCATAAATTTCTTCATCATCTCCTGTATTAACTATAATCATTAAATTTTCAGGGTCTAAGATATGAGACAAACCCAAAACAAGTTTAGATCCACCAACCCCTCCAACTAATGTTAATATTTTTTTCATATTAACCTCTCTTAAGATGTAATCCCCTTTTAAGGTATTAGTTTAAAAGTATCGCACAATATCATAATCTTTATGCATGCTAAAATCATAGATAAGTTTGTAGGAGGAATCAGATTCACATATCTAGTATTTCTATATCTAATTTCCGCAATTATTCACAAGTACAATTGCAAATACCGTCTGGGTTAACTCTTATAGAAGGTAAAAACGGACACGGCAAAAGTAATTTATTAGAAGCACTTTATATGTTATCGATCGCAAAATCACATAGATTAAAAAGTGAAAGTGGATTGATTAACAAAAATTCACTAACCGAAATGAAAAATGGTTTAACTCATACATTTGTCGGAGCTAATTCTATAAATGATGGAAATAATACCAAGGTAGAAATACACTACACTTTTCAGCCAGCAAATACAGAGAAATTCACTACAGAAAAATTTATTAAAATAAATGATGTTAAGAAAAAGACCTCTGATTTAATAGGAATCATAAATAGCGTCCTTTTCACTGTAGACGATTTAAAACTAATTTTTGGGCAACCTTCAACAAGGAGACGGTATTTAGACATACTGTTATCACAAACAAATGTAGAATACTTTAAATTTCTTCAAGGGTACCAAAAATCAACCACACAAAGAAATCATTTACTAAAATCTATTAGAGAGGGAAAATCTCAAATATCTGAATTAGAATTTTGGGATAACGAAATAGCTACAAAAGGAAGCTATATCGTTAAAAAAAGGCAATCGGCTATAAATAATTTGTCTATACTAGCCCAAAAATTTCATAAAAATTTAAGTAATGACGCTGAAAATTTAACCTGTGAATACGCATCAACATCTAACAATACTGATAATGACGATGAATCTATTATAAAAACATCAATAATAGAGAAATTGGGATCATTTTTATCTAAAGATATTTCACAAGGGTCAACATCGATTGGGCCTCACAGAGATGATATAAAAATTAAAATTAACGGTATTTATGCTATAGAACACGCATCCCGAGGACAAGCAAGAACAGCAGTTCTCTCACTTAAATTAGCTGAGGCAGACTATTTAAAAAGACTAAGGAAAACAGAACCTATCTTATTGATGGATGATTTATTATCAGAGTTAGATATAAATCGAAAAAAATTAGTTATGGATCATATCTCAAGTTATGAACAATGCATAGCGACAACCGCAGAACCAAATATAGAATCTGATTTATATCTAATAAACACAAATAAACTTATCATTGAAAATGGCAATATTTTAGAAGGTTAAATATATGATCAGGTCCTCTACTTTATATGCTATCCTAGCCCATGCTACAACAATCATGATTCCTTTCGCATTAATGTTAATCCCTATATTTAATGCTACTGAAACAATCGCAGAGGTGGACGGACTAACTCAATATATTGTTAAAAAAGTAACCCTGCTAGATGCTCACGGAGATACAATGCTATTTATAATATCTTTCCCTTGGATCGTCTCAGGAGTATCTTTAATGTCCATCATTATGGGAAAGTATCAAAAATCTTATTCTAAAAGAATTGCTTGGCGATGGAAATCGTACACTTGGGGATCCCTATTCATCATGGGGTGCTTTGTTTTTCTTTCTATAGAAAGTGTAGGGTTATTTTATATACCAACTATATTTCTTATTCTATTATCAATAATATTTAACAAATAATTAAATTCCCGAAAATAATCTAATCTTTTTAATAGCAGTATTAGTCATGGCAGATATTGTTTCGTTCATGATATCCAAAATGTCTACATTAGATTTCCTATCTATATTAGCAATGGCCTGAATATAACCTTGCCTCAACTCTGTATTAATATTAAATTTACTAATTCCCATATCAATACAACGTTTAATAATATTTACTGGCAATCCAGATGCTCCATGCATAACCAAAGGAATCTCAATGAAAGATCTGATTTTCTCTAATCTTAGAAAATCAATATTAGGATCTTTTATATATTTTCCATGCACATTCCCAACACATACTGCTAAAGCATCTACCTTGGTCTTTGAACAAAAATCTAAAAGTAAGTCAGGATTTGTCATACGAGCATTTTTTTCTGGTATGCTCAACCCGTCCTCTGTACCAGACAATCTCCCCAATTCAGCCTCAACAAATCCGTCTATCGAATGAATTTTATCTGTATGAAATTGAGTGAAATCAATATTCTCCTGGTATTCCTTGAGGGATCCGTCAACCATAATAGACGTAATACCGAAATCAATGGCTTGGTTTATAGTTTTCTTAGAATCAGCATGATCAAAATGGACAGAAACATCTGCATCAGATCTATTTGCAGCACTTAGACATAAATAGGCAAGTTCGCGTCCCCACAGGTTTGACGTGGGAGGATGCAGTTGCAATATTACAGGGGCCTCCGTTTGTTCTGCTGCCCTAATAACAGCAACAATTCCTTCTAAATTATATATATTAAAAGCTGCAACGGCATATTTATGAGATTGTGCTTTTTTTAAAATACTTTGAGTTGATGCTAACAATTTTATCCTTAAATAATATTAAACAGTTTTAGGGCTCAATTGAGTGTATACATTTAAAATGGCGTCTTCATCTCCCACATTGCCTGGGAAAAGAACTAAATGAGCACCAGGATATTTTGAAGCTTGTTCCATTTTCATAACAAGGACCCCAGAAAAAATTTGACCCGGAATTGTAGCTCTCCTAATATTCAAAGCTTCCTTTGTTACACTGGAGGATGTCATTCCTCCTTTTGAAAGAATATAGCTAGGTTCTGCGGAAATATTTTTAACAATATTTACAATGCTATTTGTTATCTTTTTGCCAATCACTAAATATTCTTCTGGAGAGTTACCAACTACAACTTCTCTACTTGTATATAAAACAACATCTTCTCCGTTACATAATGATTCATCAATTTGTTTAATTATAAGTTTTTCTTCGTAATTGCCATTTAATATTTTATGTACATTTAATTCTATTGGATTAATATCCGTCGATTTGATCAACTTATTCAGCTGAAGAGTAGTTCCTGGTACATGTGATCCTACAATTAGCAACGCTCCATTTGAATTGTGATTTACAATCTCATCTCTAGTTAAAAACGGGTATTCTGATTGACCAATTCTAGCCTTAACAAAAGATGCTGCTGTTCGATATGAAAATTTACTTCCCTTTCTCTCTGCTCGTAACAATCCTAACGTAAAAACATGTAAATCAGTCATATCCATTGCATTAACAATACAAATAGTTTGATTATTTAAAGATTTTAGTATTTCTTCGACTCTTTGGGGGCCTCCAAGTCTGATGTCTTCTATGCTAATTGAAACAACATCTTCAGCTTTAATTTTCCCTTTATATTTTTCTTCCATCCATTTCTTTAAATTAGAAGACTTGTAAGAAAACGCAGGGTCATTAGAGAATGATGTGTCTCCTACTGGAATTAACGTGTTATCTTCCAAGGTGTATTGAACATCATTAAAAGTGTATCTCCTACCTTGAATAAAAAAAGGTATGAATATCAACGCATCATAGGTTTCATTATTTATTGATCTAACTGTGTCAGAAAACACATCCATTTCTAATGGAAAATGTCCTCTTAAAGTAGAGTCAGATCTAAAAATCACTACTGGATCTTTAAGAGATCGAGACGTAGCCTCTAATATATTAGACGTAACCTCTTTAATAATATTCTTTACTTCATTTTCTGGATATGCTCTGGTGTTAACTTGAATAAAAGTGGCCAATTCATCAGAGTCCAGTTCTTTTTTTAATGATTCCACTGACCAGTCAGATAACATAGCTACGTTTCTAACTGTCTGGGAGCCCGTAGGGTCATCATCCATAAGAAATATCTTTTTTTCAGATCTTTTAATTTCTTGATTTATTAAAGGCAAAAGATCTTCAGGCCAAAGACTTGGCAAAGATTCAATGGTATCTTGAAATGAAAGTTTCTTTAAACACATGTCATTAATAAAAGTTAATACTATAAAGTCGAAAACTAACATAGTGATTTATAATCGTCAATTTTGATGTTTTACAAAAATTAAATAGATAATAGGTATATGAATAAATTTACCAACAATCAAGATAATAGAATATCTCCTCAAAAGCAGTTCATTTCAAATGCTAGAAAAGGAATAACAAACTGGAAATATTGGTTAATATCAATACTTTCTGTATTCTTAATTTGGCAAGGAATAGGTATTATTCCATCATTATTAACCTGTTTATTGATAAATAATTACGAAATAACAGGATTTAATTGCAATACAGATAATTTCATAATAGCTGGACCGTCATACATACCTAATTTTATATTAGCTTTTGTTCCATTTGTGTTAGCTTTGATTACGCTATATGTGGTAGTAACTCGCTTACACCAAAAACCTTTTATATCAATAATCACCGGGCGACAGCAATTCGATTTCAGAAGACTTTTTTTTGCAATGTCTATTGTTGCTATATTTTCAGTTATTTCATTACTAATACAATTATCTGGATCTCAATCTGAAGATAGCACCATGACTTTTAATTCACCAGGATTTGAATTTTTTATAATCGTCATCTTGGCTTTAATGTTAGTACCTATTCAAGCAGGCATGGAAGAAATATTTTTTCGAGGCTATATTTTGCAAGCATTTTCTTTAATTGCAAAATCTAAATATTTTTTAATAATATCAACCTCTAGTCTCTTTGCTATTCTACATATAGCAAATCCAGAACCTTGGGAGTACGGGATAGTAGCATATTTATCTAGTGTACTAATATTAGCTATTTTTATGAGTCTCATTACTGTATTAGACGGAGGTCTAGAATTAGCGATTGGTTTCCACATAATGAATAATTTATGGGCATTTCTAATAGTCAACTTAGAAAAGAGTGTCGTCCCAACACCCGCACTATTCATAGCTGACATACCTGAATTTAATTTATTTACACTTATACTTCCAAGCTTAATTCAGTTTTTAATATTTGGAAGTATATTTGCCTGGAAATACAAATGGTTCAGAAAGAATAATTAATCAATAATATCTATTTTCTTGTGTTCAATATTTCCCTCAGAGTCAATTATATAAAATTCAACCACAGGCTCTTCATGATTTTCAATAGAAATTAGTGCATAACAAAAATCAACCCATCCGGATTCTAATGCCATTCGAGTATCTGTATCTGAAGGAAAAGCCGGAGTATGAGTATGTGAATGGTAGAAAACCATAAAATCTAACTCGTTATCTTCAGAGTCTTTCATAGCGTTATACATATCTTTAGGATCCATTACGTACCTAAAGGGACTAGAAGCAGAATTTGCTATTTTATACAGTTTAGAAACATTGCCATTTTTACCAGATAAAATTCCGCAACACTCGTTAGGGTTTTCATCAAAAGAATGTTTAATCATTTGGTCAATCAATGTTTTTGAGATTGTAATCAAAATCTCATACCTCGACGAATTTTTAAAAATAAATCTTGCAATTTTTTAAATATACTTCTATTTTTTTTTATTCTTTTTTCCGAACATTCAACACACGTACATGCAGGAGGATGATCATAATGCCAATTTGCTCTACCCATAAATCTCACTAACAAATATTTATTTAATTCTAGTCCCTCGTCGGCCAAAAAATCCATTTTGCCTCCAAGCTTCATATCCAATAACAGATACCGCATTTGCTACATTTAAACTTCTATTATCAGCAGCCATTGGAATTAATATAGGTTTTATATCTGGAAATTCTTTATATATCCAATCTGAAAGACCACACGATTCAGGGCCAAATAGAAATGAATCTTCTTTTGTGTATGCTACTTCTGCATAAGAATGTTCTGACCATGCAGAAGTAGCAAATATTCTTCGATTAGGGAACCGATTCATATAATCATGTAGTGTATCGTGTTCTGTTACTACAGTAAGATCTGAGTAATCCAAAGAAGCTCTTCTCAATTTGGACTCAGTTAATTCAAACCCTAAGGGTCTAATTAAATGTAATTCTGCCCCCATATTCGCACATAAGCGAATAATATTGCCTGTATTATTCGGAATCTCTGGTTTGTAAAGAATGATGTGAAACATATTTGTAATCAATGATAGTATTTATAATGTTATTTTATGTATTATGAAGTACATTAATCAATCTATCATATATAAGTATGTTTTGATAAGGAGAGCAAATTGGCAAATTACTTAGATGGCAAAGTTGCTATTGTAACTGGTGCAGGTAGGGGAATAGGAGCAGGAGTAGCAAAGGCTTTAGCATCAGAAGGTGCAAAAGTTATCGTAAATGATATCGGAGCCACATTAGATGGTGACGGCACATCCAATAGCCCTGCCGAACAGGTCGTAGATGAAATAAAGTCATCTGGTGGCGAAGCAATGCCAAACTATACAGATATCTCAACTATGAAGGGCGGCGAGGGACTAGTTCAATCCGCTGTTGATTCATATGGACAATTGGATATTGTTGTAACAGTAGCGGGAATTCTTAGAGATCGTATGTTATTTAATATGACAGAAGAAGAATGGGATGATGTTATACGTGTACACCTAAAAGGAACATTCACTGTATGCAAGCATGCTGCAATCCTTTATCGACAACAAAAAAGTGGCCGTATTATAACCTTTGCTTCTGAATCCGGTTTATTTGGAAACCCAGGTCAAGCTAATTATGCAGCTGCCAAATCTGGTATTGCAGGATTCACTAAAGTCGCCGCTAAAGATTTAGGTCGATATGGAGCAACAGCAAATGCGATTTGCCCAAGAGCAAATACGAGAATGATGCAATCAGTTCCTGACACAGCTCGTGAACTACGTGCTAATAGGCCTAAAGATCGTGAAATAGCTCCACCAATGGCAGAAATGCATCCTGACGATATAGCTCCTTTTGTAGCATATTTAGCTAGCGACAAAGCAAGTAATGTAAATGGGCAAACATTCTTAGTATATGGTGGAACAATAACAAAATTATCTCTACCAAGAAGAACAAGAACTATATTTAAACAAGGTCGCTGGAGTTTAGATGAACTTAACGAAATGGCTCCAGAGCACCTTACTAAAGGATTAGTTAACCCTGCTCCATCCCAACAATCTAATTAATTATAACTATCAGTAACGCAAGTAAGAGGAAAAAATGGGCAATTCATTAAAAAACAAAGTGGCAGTCGTAACAGGTTCAGGCAGAGGTATCGGTAGAGGCATAGCATTATTGTTTGCCGAAGAAGGGGCAAAAGTTGTCGTTAACGATATAGGAGGCGCTGTTGACGGTACTGGAACATCGTCATCTCCAGCTGATGATGTCGTAAACGAAATAAAACAAATGGGAGGAGAAGCTGTTGCAAATTATGACTCTGTCGCAACAATGGATGGAGGAGAATCGATAATCAGAACTGCTCTTGATACATTTGGGAAATTAGATATTGTCGTAACAGTTGCTGGAATACTTCGAGATCGCATGCTTTTCAATATGACAGAAGAGGAATGGGATGATGTTATAGCAGTACACTTAAAAGGAACTTTTTCAATATGCAAACCAGCTTCGGTATTATTTAGACAACAAAAAAGTGGAAGAATAATTACATTCTCTTCTATTTCTGGATTATATGGGAACTCAGGTCAAGCTAACTATGGCGCTGCAAAGGATGGAATAGCAGGGTTTACCAGATCCGCTGCAAGAGATTTAGGTAAATACGGAGTTACAGTAAACAGCATTTCTCCAGGAGCAAATTCAAGAATGACAGGAACTGTTCCTCAATCATCTCGAGATCTCAGAGCTGCAAGTGGTATGGGGATGGAAGGACAAGGATCTGGACCTATTCCCCTAGAATTAAATAGAGAGCCTGATGATGTTGCTCCTATGGTTGCATGGCTTGCTTCTGATGAAGCAAATGATGTTAATGGTAATGTTTTTCACTGTGCCGGTGGTCAAATTTCATTAATGAATAACCCTTCGGAAGAAAGGACATTAAGAAAAAAGGGCAGATGGACTGTAGAAGAAATAGACGCGATGTTTCCAGGGACACTGGGAATGGATATGGTTAACCCTTCTCCAAAACAACCCCCTAAAAAATAAATTCTACTCATTTTTAATGATCATTCACTATAAATAAGTACTTTTTCTATAACGTCTGGCGTCATTCCTTGTGCCGGAACAGCAAGTTCTCTAAGTACATCCATACCTTGTGTTACCTTACCAAAAACACTGTGACACGAGGTTCCGGCAACTGTACAGTCTTTCTTAGAATCATCTTCATTTAATCCATCTAAGCGAGAGGCCGCTTCATATGTTATAAAAAATTGACTTCCGTTGGTGGCTTTGCCATTTTGAATTCCTGCATTAGCCATTGATACAACACCTTCGGAATCATGCCTAGCATCTACATGAAATTCATTCTGAAATTCATAACCTGGTCCTCCGCTTCCAGTACCAGTAGGGTCTCCCGTTTGAGCCATAAATCCTGGAATAACTCTATGAAAAGTTACCCCGTTATAAAATTCTTTTTCTGCCAAATGAACAAAATTATTAACAGTAATCGGAGCTTTCTTCTCAAATAAATCAATATCAATTACACCTCCGCCAAACATGAAAATTTTTGCAGAGTAATCTTTAGTTTGATCAATTGTCATTAAAGGTGGTTGAGAAAATTGAATCTCAGAGGAGTTAGGTGGTAATTGAGGAATTCTAACACTAACTTGCTTTCCAAAATTAGAAGCATCTAATGAAAGATCCACTTCAATATATACATCTTCGCCAGTTGGGCTTTGTACTTGAGGTCCAGCTTTTACAGAACCAGTCAGAGTCAAAGAAATTATATAACTTGTGATTGGGTCAATATAAATATCTACTCCAACATTTCCATTGGAATCTTTCAGAATATCAACAAAGTCGCCTAAATATGAAGGAGATACAGCTCCAGTAATGTAGCCAGCATCTTGGTCCTTTTTAACTGTAGTCCCAACATATTCAGGAGCTAAAATATTCTCTATAACCGTAGTAGTTAAACCCGGAGGAGAAATGATTTTTTGACCTTCAGGTATTTCTTCCCACACAGTAGAGCCATTAGTATTAAGATAAATTTTATCTGAAACAATTCTCACATTGATCAATGCTGTTCCATCACCTGTCATATCAACTATTCCACTAAAATCATTTCCATTCGGAGAAACATCTCCTTTCATATTTAAAGGCAACTCTTGAGAATATTCCCCATAAGTTACAATCATATTCATAAAAAGGTCTCCCTCGTATGAATATCCACCTTTAATTGCATTACTTATCCTTTCTAAAATAACGTTAGTTTCATTTTGTTTAATAGAACTATTAGAAGTTTTTGCACTAGATGGTTCTGATATCGCAATAAACTCCTTATCTATACTATTTGACTGG
>JBJLGX010000011.1:0-16060 GCA_045564655.1 Dehalococcoidia bacterium | reverse complement strand
TTGCTGCTTTGGCTTCAGCTTCAGCTTCAGCTTTTTCTTTTGCAGATTTGGCAGACAAGGCTTTTGCTTCAGCTTTTTCTTTATTTTCTTTTGCTGCTTTGGCTTCAGCTTCAGCTTTTTTCTTTTCTTCATTTGCTACTTTGGCTTCAGATTCTAGGGTAGCTTGTTCTTCAGCTTTTTCTTTTCTTAATTCATCAAGTTCTTGTTGTATTTTTTGATTTTCTAATTCTATTATTTGTAATTGAAGTTGATTTATTTCATCATCATTACTCGAAGAGCAACTCAAAATTAATAATGGTAAAAGAAGTATTAAGAATATAATTGATTTTTTCATAATTAAATTATAACCAATAAACTAAATATATCTTATTTAAATTATTGTTAAATTAAAATTCAATTCAGACGAGCAAATTACCCTAATAATATAGCAGTAATTTGCTCGTCTAATTCTTAACAAAGTTAGGAATCCAATTGTTGTTTATTACTGTCCTGCTTAGCTGCAGCCCATATAACTAATCCAAATGCTGTTTTATTTACTAGGTCGGCTAGATTATAAATGATATTCATTGCTTTCATACCATCCACTCCCAAATCCCCAAAATTACCTAATGCATAACCAATTGGATAAATTGCCCATCCTACTAAAACGATCATTCTGATAGCTTTAAATGCCATTTGGCTTGATGCATTACCACTTGAAGAATTGATTTTTTTTGCTTCTCCAAAATAAACTAGATAAATTACATATAACCATCCGAGCATACCAATTCCGAATGCAATATATTCATTTAGATTACCAGCTTCACCTAGATAGCCAAAGATTAACATCACTAACGATGCTCCTAATAATTGCCAAAATAAATTAATTTTCACTTTGGTAACCGCATATAGAATTAAATAAAATTCTACAATTTGAAGCGGAACAGTAATTAGCCAATCCACATATCTTAGATCAGTTGGGCTCGTTCCTGTATCTATCCAAACACCGCGCATGTATAAATAATGCCAGAAGGCAACACCAGTTACCAGTCCTGCAACTGTGACTGAAGTTCTCCATTTTGGAGACACGTCAAATCTCTCTAAAAAGAAAAACACAGTCGATGCTAACATCGCAGCTGTTGCAATCCAAAAAGATAATGCTACAAAATCCATAATTGTCCTCCTATGACTAGAATTTTCAGAACGATCTTAACAATAAAATATTAATAAAATGTTAAATTTACATTTTTGAGAAAATAATTTGTTAGGAATGGTGCAATGCAAAGATAAATATTTACAATATATTAGTGTAAATTATTTATTAAAAACTCATTTAATTTTTCAAGATCTTTCGAATCTTTATCGTAATGATAAACATTTATATTCATTGATTCTGCAGAATGAACAGCTTCCAAATTATGTTCTATATAAATTAGATTTTCTACTTTCAAATCAAATTGATCAATCAGAATTTTATAGTAATCCGAATTTGATTTTTCAGGATTATGCTTCATTGTAAAAACTTCATATGGAGAATTGCCTAGTCCATGATATTCCATCTCTTGGTCGTTTGCTCCGGTTAAAATTATCTTTCTATTTGGGTAGGTTTCTAGTAAATCAAATAAAGGAATATATATTCCTTCTTCAGGAATTATTAAAGTGTTAATTGCATCTACCAAAATTACTTTCATAATTAAATTATAACAATTAAGCTAAAAATTATTCATCAGCTATATGAGATAATAATTTCATGAGCAACTCAAATAAAAATGTGTTCGTTAGACCGATTGTTAAATCACAACTTTTAATGGAATTAAATTTAAATGAATTCATAAATAATAATGTAGTAGTTGATATACCTACAGAATTTTCGTTAAATAATTATTCTAAAGATCTAGATAAATCTTTGATTACATTACTGAACTTAGGAGAATTTGATCCAGCATGGGATATTGATTCCCTCAAAAACTTTATGTCTCCTGTTAAAAGGCAAATTGGTTCAAAAGTAATACTTAATAATAACGAAGCTATTGCAGCAACATTTTCATCAGCATCAATTCACGAAAATGAAGAAGTTGGAAGATTAGATTTTGTAGTGACACATCCCAAGTACAGAGGGAAGGGGCTAGGAAAAAATATTTGTGTAGCAGTAATAAACTATTTTATTGAAAACAATTATAAAAAAGTAATACTTCAAACTGACGATTGGAGAATACCAGCTATTGCAGTTTATATAAAACTAGGATTCAAACCGGTTTTTATTAACAAGCAATCAGAAAAAAGATGGAATAAAATAATTAATAATTATTTTAAAATTTAATAATAACTTAACCGCTATTCACCAAATTTCAAATGTACAAAGTTTCCATCTACCCATGATTTTGATTGGTCACAATAATTTTCAGATCCCGGATCTCCAGAAATACCTTGAGAATCAATAATCCACATTCCATCATCATTCATATCAACAAGTAATCTTAGATTTGCTCCCATTGGGGCAAGATAATTTGGATCAAATCCTGTATTGCATACTGTTACCCCAGTTCCTCCAACTTCAAATCCACCTCTGTCATAAAGTTTTCCTAAATCTCCTATTATCGATATTGGATGATTAAGATTAATCTTGTGCAAATTACCCCATCTCCAATTTTCAGTGTTTTCACCAAAATTTTTGTTCAGATCATTAATAACTTTTTTCATTGTTTCAATTATTAATTCTTTTTGAGGTTTTGATTTTATCCAACCTTTGTCGTCTGTATTAACTAACAAGTAATTTGATATAGCAGCTGCAGAAGGATAAATTTCTTGAGCAATATTTTTTGGGAACCATTCTTTTGTTAAAACCAAAGACCATTCGTTAAAAAACATTTCAAATATTGTTGTAGCAATACTGTTTACATTAGTATCACAATCCCAATCTTTTAATATAGAATACGCTTTTTCTAAGTTTGGTTCAGATTTAATTGTTTCCAATAAATTTGGCAAGCATTCTATAGCTCTTTCAGAGTGCATGTCATATTGTATTGATTTCATTACGTCCATATCTACTGTGTCTGCAGATTCCAATCTTTTTCTTATTCTTCTCATTCTATGCCCACTACTCCAGGTCCCATAAAGAGGGTATGGATAATCATCATTTGCCGGCCTATTATTTGCAGTTCCAATCCAACCTCTTGGCGGGTTTTTAATACCTGGCATATCTTCATTAGGTATTAAGCCTTGCCAAGTATATTTTTTATCCCATCCCGGTTTTATACCTTTGAAATGTAAATCCCTAGTTGGAATTTTACCCATAGATTGATATCCAAAATCTTTATCTTTTGTTGCATAAACCAAACTGAGAGTAGGAACTTTCCAATCTTTAAAACTATTTAAAAATTCTTCTGAATTATTACTTAAATTTATATTAAAAACATCAGTGATAAAACTGCAGTATTCAAATCCAAGCCAATTCAAAGTTACTGGTTCTTTTATATCTACCCACTCAGGTAGCAGTTTATTTACAACCGGGCCATTGTTTGTTGATTTGATATCTATTGTAGAATCATCTTCACCTTTGATTTTTATAGTCTCACTTCTTTTTTCAAATTGAAAATAATTGCCATCATACAAATATTCATTTGCATTATTCTTATTTACTTTCTCATAATATAAATCTCTTTGAGAACAAATATTATTTGTTATTCCCCACGCAACATTTTTATTTCTACCCATAAATATTACAGGAACTCCAGAGTAAGACATGCCCATCGTATTAAACTTGTCTCCTTCAAGTTGAATTTGATACCAACAAGATACAGCACCAAATGCAATATGTGGATCACTTGCTAACAGAGGATATTTTGTTTTAGATTTTTCGGGGCCTACAACCCAATTATTGCTTCCCACTCCATCTTCAGATGAAGATGTAGAGCTTCCATTTAAGTTTGAATTTGGAGTTCCTGGAGTATATTCATTATCAAATAAAATCGTTTCATCATCTGCCTCCCCTCCAACATAAATATCTAATAAATCTTTATCTTCAATATGTTTTCTGGCATATTCGGGCATTATCAACAATGGAATTCTTACTGTCAAATAATATCTGAATTCACTCATTATTGCCAAGCTATCAATAGCTTCCCATTTTTCTGGTTTATAATCGAGTATAGAAAATTCCAAAGGTAATAATTCTCTATTTTTATCTATATAGTTATTAATTCCATCTGTAAAAGAGTCTAATAATTCTTTTGACCATTTTGGCATTTCTAAATATTCTTTTTTAGCAATTGAAACAAAATCAATTGTTTTAGCAACTATATCAATATCCAGAGTTTTCTTCCCCATAACTTCTGACAAAGAACCAATTGCTTTCCTTCGAAGGTAATCTAACTGAAATAATCTATCATGAGCAAGAACCATGCCATAGCCAAAAAATAAATTTTTATCATCAGCAGATTTAATTTTAGGTATACCGTGATCTTTTCTTTCTAGTTGAAATCCTTCGCAATTATTTAATAAAATTTCTGTTCTTTGAGAATAGTTTGATTTTGCCAAACTATTCCACCAATCATAAAATTCTTTTTCTGTATTAAATTCGTTTTCGATAATATTTGAGATTGATTTTCCCTCGCCCAAATTTTTCAATATTTTCAAATCAGTACTTGAAATCATTCGCTTCCTCCAGCTTTCAAATTGATGATATTTAAATTATAAATGGTTAGTCAAAGTAAATACTACATTTGGATTTTATTAAAAATTTAATTTACAATAACAATATGGATAAACAAAAATTAAAAACTAAAATTGAACATAATAGACAAGTTTGGGAACAAATGGACGATGAATCCAAACAAATATTTTTAGGTGACAAGCCAACTTTCAAATTTGGTGATGACAGCTTGGGCGGATGGCACGAATATAAACCTAAAAGAGACTATTTTCTTCAAAGATTTTTAGACGACAACAAACCAATAACAGACAATCCGTACGAGAAAAAAGAATTTGAAAAACTACTGGCAGAAATAGTATCTGGATTTGAATATGATTTTTCAGATGCTGATTCAATATCTAATTTTGGTGGTGGGCAATGTAGCCAATCAGAATGTAAAGATTGCAACTAATTTAAGGTGTATTAATATGTTTAAAAAAATTTTTATTATTATAATTCCTTTCTTAATTATTTTAGGTTGCACTGAATCTGATTCCAAAAAACCTAAAACAGATCTGCTAAGTTCAGTAGCAACAGCTAATTTTGAGATGATAAAGGAACATATTGAATACGGGACAGACATTAATTCTACATTTATAACTGAAGAAAACTGGAAAGGTGCATCTTCATTACATATAGCATCAATTAGCCCAACAAATTCTGAACAATTAAAAATCTTCACAAGAGTAATTGAATTATTACTAGAAAGTGGAGCAGATATTGAAATAAAAGCCACTAATAAAGATGAAGCTACTCCTTTAGCTTGGGCAGTATATTTTGGAAAATTAGAAATGGTTCAACTACTAGTTAAAAAAGGAGCTAGTGTTAATACTATTGATAAAAATGGTAATACTCCTCTTGATGCAGCACTGTCTTCTCCATTTATGGGAAGTGAAAAAAATCGATCTATGATAATAAGTTTTCTAAAAGAAAAAGGTGCTAAAACTAATCAATGAAAAACAATAATACTAAAGCTCTTATTTTTGATGTATTCGGTACAGTTGTTGACTGGAGAGGTAGCATAAAGAATGGGTTAAAAGAACTAATGCCTAATATCCTGAGTGAACAAGATTTAGAATCATTTGCCATAGAATGGAGAAAAGGATATACAGAATTCATACAAGATTTTAATTTAGGGAAGGAGCAATGGAAAAAAATAGATGATGTACATTATTCAAAGCTTATTGAAATTTTAAAACAAGAAAATTACTTTGAATTGCTAAATGAATCAGAAAAAAAAGAAATCAATTTACTTTGGCATAAATTAAATCCGTGGCCTGATACTGTTGAAGGCCTAAATTTACTAAAAAGCAAATTCTCAATAGGAACGTTGTCGAATGGGAATTTTTCTCTGTTACTTAATATGAGCAAATACTCAAAATTAAAATGGGACTTTATTTTTTCTGGAGATATATTTAAAAAATATAAAACTAATCCATTGGTATACAAAGAAGCATGTGCTTATCTTGATCTGAAAGTGGAAGAAGTAGCACTAGTAGCTGCTCATGAAAATGATTTGTTAGCAGCAAAAAATGTTGGATTGAAAACCTTTTATGTAGAAAGAAAAAATGAATTTTCTTATTACAAAAAACCTGAAAACTTAGACAAGTTTGATTTGGTAGCACAAGATTTTATAGACTTATATCATAAATTGTAAGCACATTTGTAATCTTAATATTTTCACTACATTTAGTACGTAAAATAAAATAAAAAAGATTATAAATATGAAAAAATTCAAACTAAAAAAATTGCTAACTAATATAAGTAAACTATATTTGAAATATATTAAATATAGTCATTATCAGTATTGGTTCTATGGATTTTTCTACTTGTCCCTACGACTTGAATTTCATGCATAAATTAGATCTCTGTACAGATCAAAATTTAACATGTATTCATAATCTATACTAGCTTGAAGGAGGCTTATAACCCATATCTTTGGCAATTTTCATTGAGTCTACTAAATCATCTACCGGCATTAATGGAGTAGTCTTTAAAGCAGATACTGATCCAGAACTAGATACTAAAATAGAAGCTGCTGCAACTGTTTTGTCATCAGGTGCCTCAAAAATTGCGATCAAGTCATATTCTCCAAAGGTTGCATAACCATCAACTATAGTTATTCCATGAGAAGATAACATTTCACCTACTAAATCTAATCTATTTTGAGGTTTTGCAATCATAGATTTCCATGCTTCTTGTGAATAAGATACTTGAAAAAGGTAGCGGGACATATGTTCTCCTTGCTTACAATAAATAATAGTATTACGATAACTATTTGTCATCGTAATTGTCAAGTTTTAAGATATTTTAATTCCAAATATTACTTACCAATATTCTCTTCCATTACTCTCATGGTATTAAGGCCAATAATTTTTTGGATATCACCATCAGCATAACCTCTTCTCATAAGTTCTTCTGTAATACTTGGGAATTTTGTACAGTCTTCTAATCCGACAGGTCCGTTTGCTATTCCGTCAAAATCTGAACCTAATCCTACATGATCGATCCCTGCCACTTTTACCATATGATCAATATGATCAACCGTATCAGATAAAGTAGGTTGCTCTAAATCACTCATTACAAGCCTGTATCTTTGTTGGATTTTTGAAGTTTCTTCTTTTATAAATGCTGCTGATTTATCATAATGACCACTACGTGATCGTTTTGCCATTCTTTCCAAATCTTCTATCTCTTCCCACATTTGATTCCTTAAATTATTTGATTCGACTCTTAGTTGCTCACTTACAAATGGAGGGCAAAAATTTACACATACAACGCCGCCATTTGTTGCAACAGCTTTAAGCATGTCATCTTTCATATTTCTTGGGTGTTTACAAACTTCCCACGAAGAAGAATGTGATGCCATTAGTGGTTTATTTACAACTTCAATAGTATCCCAAAAAGTTTTATCAGAAACATGAGATACATCTACAACCATACCAAGCTTATTCATTTCTTTAACAACTTCTACGCCAAAAAGACTTAATCCATTATTTTTAGCCGCATCGGTGGAACTGTCAGCCCAATTGTTTGTATTAAAATGAGTAAGCGTAATATATCTTACTCCAAGATCCCAGTATTGTCTTAAAATAGCTAAATTGTCATTTATTGCATGACCTCCTTCTATGCAAGGAACAACTGCATGCTTGCCCTGCTTAACCATTTCTCTGCAATCTTCAGCAGTTAAAGCAAGTCCAATCTGCTCAGGATGCATTTTTTCAAATCTTTTTAGAGCATCAATCAAAACAAGAGATCTATCTACAGTTTCTTTTTTTGCAATATATCCTGAATAAACAAAACATGACCACCATTGAACGCCAAGCCCTCCTTCGAATATTCTGGGTAAATCTAAATGTCCATCCTCAAGTCTTTTTGATATATCAACTCCCTGATCTTCAATAGGAAAATGATCTCTTGCTCTATCAGGATCATCATGTATTCCATGAGTATTATTTGGTGGATCAATCATTCTGCTAATAGTATCGGCATGTGTATCTACTACTATTGAATCAAAATGTAATTTTCTTGCTTTTTCTTTTAATTCCTGTTCTTTTTTGTTTGTCATGACTGCCCCCTAAAAAAATATTTATAACTTAATTATAACCATTAAGTCAAAATTTATTTCTTATCTCTGCCATAAAATTCATGCCTGGAAACATCTTCAAAATAATTTATTTTTTGCGGCTGATTCTGAGAGCGATTTTTTAACTTTCTATTTTTAATAACATCTTTAATAATATTAAAAAAGTAAAATATTTTTTTCATGATATTATTATAACTTTATTTTAATTTACACCCATGATATAATCATCAAAAATCAGAGGTGATGATTATGAGTTCAAAAATGGTTAACGGTATTTTATTTATAGTTGGTGCAATAGCTCCAATCGTAGTTTACCTGGGGTTAGGACCAGACGGCGGTGACATAATTGATCAGGCAACAGCTGAAAAAATAGTTTTTTGGATTATGCTTAGCCTTCCAATAGCCTTTATGATGACTGCTGATACAATGAGTGGCGGGTCAGGGCACGGATATGCTAAAGCCGGCTTATTAATCTTAATAATTTCATACACTGCTGGATCAATTAGTGATGCGATCGCTGCAAATTCACAAATGGGAGATTTGGGAGCAGGTATGGTATCAACATTCTGGCCGGCAATGATGATGGGATTTGGAATTACAGGAATGGGTTACTATGTTCAAAAAACATTTCCAACCTGGCTATCAGGATTAATGATGCTGTTGGGAGTTTATGGATTTGTTTTCTTGGGAATAATAGGAGTTGAAGAAGATTCAATATTAGAATTACCCCTTTGGCTAGGATTCACAATAACTAATGTAGCCTTGGGTATACTTACAATTCGAAAATAACATTGTTCAAAAATTTAAGAGATAAAACCAGAGATGATCTATATCAAAATTTAATTGATTTAGGAATAGATTGCGATATGTCTGAAAGAGGAATACGAGCTGACAAACTTCAAAATCCTTGGCATCGCAAAAGTCTAGGAGTTATAAAAATCAATTCTGAATCCTCTATTGAATTCATTAACATAATAAAACAAGACAGAAGTAAGGATAGGCCACCAAGATGGTGGTATTATTTCGCTGTCCCTGATCAATCAGTAAAATCAGAATCAAATCAAATAGAAGTAAAATCAATCAGAAAAAAAACTTTCCCAATATTTGGTAAAGTCCAATCTATAGAATGGAAACATAATAATCATAGCAAAAATTTAGCTAATGAATTTACACAAGACACTGGCATAAATTCTTTAGCTATGGATATTGGGAATGTAAAAATAGAATCTGTCAACAAAGATTTTTCTGGTTATACATTCACCGGTTATACGATTGAAATTGAAAGAAAGACTTGGAAAGATTGGGGAAACAACAGAAAAATATCACTAAATAATGATCAATGGAAAGTAATAAATAAAATTGCCGATCTTTGTAAAAATTCATAATATTTAATAATTTGTTAACAATTAATTATTAAAATAAGAATTATTTAGTATGAGGCAATAATATGGGTTCTTTCCAAAAACAATTATTAACTATTAATAATGTACAAGAAGAACTATCCTGTTCAAAAAACTATGTACACGAACTAATAATAAACAAATTACTTAAAAGTAAACGAATTGGAAATCATACAAGAATAATTGAATCTTCATTAGAACAATATATTTCTAAATATGCTCTATCTTCATGAAACTCAGGCTTAAGCCTGAGTTTTGCGGGGGTTTATATATAGACCAATGGTGTGGTTATCCGTTGATAAGCCCCCGCTAATTAATATCACATAATACTATTAATTATTATTTTCTTTAATGTAAAATAAAGTATGGATTTTTTGATCGTCATATCAAGCTTTATAGTAGTGTGGTCATTTATAGAAGTCGGATTTTTAATTTCCTCAAAATTAGCCACCCATAATAATATGTTAATTTCACATAATCAATTCATGTGGAACTTAAGAATAATTGCATTATTACTATTTTCAAGTTCTATTTTCATGATAAATCATTTTAATTTTAACATGAAAGAATTCTTAATAATGTGTTTCCTGTAAATTTGTAAATTGCTTTCATTTTTCAACAAAATAGATATTCCTTTTTATACCGTACTTATCGGTGGATGTGCACTTGTGATGATTACTCTTGGAATGAATCATGGTTTGGGATTGTATCTTATTCCAATAACTAAACACTTAAATATTGGTAGAGAATTATTTGGTTTATCTATAGCTTTACAAGTTTTATTTGCAGGAATTGGTGCGCCAATTTTTGGCGGACTTGCTGATAGATATGGTCCAGGCAAGACAACCCTGTTTGGTACCATTATTCTAATAATTAGCAGATATTGGATGGCCAATATTAATGATACTTTTGATTTGTTTGGTTCTTTGTTTTTATTAGGATTTGGTGGAGGAGGGTTTTTAGGCATTGCACTTGGAGCAGTAGCAAGAACAGCGAAAAATCATAATAGATCTCTTTATGTTGGGATCATAATGTCTGCAGGATCATTTGGCCAATTTATCATAGTACCAATCATCAATATTCTTATACAAAAATTTGGATGGATTGATTCTCTTTATTACATGATATATCTGTCTCTATCACTGATTGTATTTTGTTATTTTTTAAGTTTCTCATCAAATAATCAAAATACATATAATGACTCACAACAAACAATCCCTGAAGCATTAAAAGAAGCTTTGTCAAATAAAAATTTCAACCTTTTAACTCTTGGTTTTTTTGTCTGTGGATTTCATATTGTTTTTGTTTCAACGCACTTACCTGCATTTTTAGAAGATCAATTTTTACCTGCGTGGGTTGCTGGATGGGCTTTAGCTCTAATAGGTTTATTCAATGTTTTAGGAACTTTAATGTATGGGTATCTAGGCGACAATTTCTCTAAAAAGAAATTACTTACAGGCCTATACTCTTTAAGATCTATTTTATTTCTTTTGTTTTTCTTTTCCCCAAAAACTGAATTTACCGTACTTATTTTCTCTAGTCTCCTTGGGATATTATGGTTATCAACTGTGCCACTTACTAGTGGAATAATAACTGATATATTTGGTCCTAGGTACACATCAATGCTTTTTGGTGTTTCTCTTTTGTCACATAATATTGGTTCGTTTTTTGGATCGTGGATTGGAGGTCGAATATTTGATATCTATGGATCTTATGATCTGATGTGGGTTCTATGTGTATTCATGGGCTTTGTGTCAGCAGGATTACATTTCCCTATAAATGGATCAGCTTTAAATAAGAAATCAAAAATACTATCAGTTAGCTAATTATACAACTCTATATTTTTCAAAATTTTAATCTCCCAACATTTCTGTAATTAATTTTGAATATTTTTGAATTACGTCTTTGTACAATATTTCGCCTTTTTCTTTGGATGCGTCTTGTTCAGTATCTAGCGCCTTATTTTTTATTGAATCTTCATCAACCAAATCAGGAAACAAATGTAAGGCAATAGAAGATTCGTATTCACCTGCATGACCAGGAGATGCTTTGTCTTTTACAATATTTCTTAAAAATTTCAAATCATGCATTTCCCAATAGCTGGTAAATCTTATATCAATTTCTGTGTCTTTATTTAGTAATTCTTCATAATCATAATGCGTTTGCACATTTGAAAAATCAGCATGTTCATGTATTCCTTTCATTTGAAGATTGATATTTCTCATAGCAGTTGCCATTGGTTCAACATTTCCACCATGCCCATTAATAAACAATATCTTTTTTATTCCACCTCTAACTAAGCTCTCTGCTATGTCCGTTAAAACTCCAATAAAAGTGTTTACTCTCAAAGTTATTGTTCCTGCAAATGCCATATGATGCTCTGCAATCCCAGCATTTAGCGGCCTATAAAATAATACTTGCTCCGAAAATTCGTTTGCCAAATCCTCAGCTATGAAACTAGCAGTATTTATATCCATACCTATAAATAAATGATTTAAATGCTGTTCCACAGAGCCAGTGGGGATAATAGCCATGGGTTTATTGTTTCTTATAAACTTGCTTGCCTGATTTCTATTAAAAAATTCTAAATTGTTCATTGCATAAGTACCTATGTATAATTAGTTTGATTATAACACCATTAACATTAAATCCATTTCTTTCTTGTTAGCAAGAGAATACCATTTTTTTACTCCGATTTCTTTAAATCCTAATTTCTTCAAAACATTACTTGATCGAATGTTATCAATAAAATAACCTGATTTAATTTTAGGAGAATTAAGATTATCCAAAGCATAATTTAACAAAGATTTGCTAGCTTCAGTTCCATAACCTTTAGTCCAAAATTCTTTGCCAATAAAATACCCCAAATCATAATAATTATCTTCTTTATCATAGGTTAAGCCTACTCTTCCAATTATTTGATCATTGATAAAAATATTCAAATCTAATTCATTTGAATTGCTTATCAATAAATAATCTTCCAAATCATTGTAAGTGTATGGATAAGGAACATTTGTTAACCATCTAGCTACATCCCAATCATTAAGCAATGATACTAGCGAATTTTTCTCTGTTTCAGTTATTGCTTTTCTCAGTACTAATCTATTTGTAGTGATTTCAGTCATTCAACAACTACTTTTTAGTGTGTGCCTTCTTGCATTAATAATGGATCCATTCCTTGCATCCCTCTCAAAAAATTCATTTCTCCTCTATGTCCATTAAAATGTCCTAACATATGTAGTGATATAGATTCATCTATAGACTCAGTTCCTGTGCTAGATTGAACTTGCCGTTCAAGATCTTTGTCTGTCAGTGATTGCAGTAAGTTATCTGTAGCTTGCCAAACTGTATCTTGATAATTTTTAAACTCACCCATATCAGTAATTGTAACTTTTTGAGCATCGTCATCTGATTGTCCTGTACCAAATCCATCAAAAGGCAATCCTGTTTTTTTTGCCCAATCTTCACTCCATATTGGTTCAGTTTCTTTTATTCTAAAATGTACAATCAAATCTTCTATACGTGTTGTATGCCATAGACACCAAGCTATAGAATGGCTTCCAGATTCAGGCACAAAATGAATTTGTTCGTTAGTGCCATTGCAAGCATCTCTAAGAGCTCTGTGAACAAAATCTAAACTCCATTTTATATGTTTTATTCTACTCATATTTCTTCCTTTAAATTTAATTATTATGATTATAAAATACAAACTATGAATAAACCAAATTGTATTGTAAATATTTGTTTTGAAAAACAACTGCATTCATCTGATAAATTTTGCGAAAAACACTACAGATTAGATTTAAAAGGTCATATAGGAATATGCACTACAAGAGGTTGTCATCATATCATCGACAGGAATCTGTACAGAACATGCTCTTATTGTATTAATTAATTATTTAAATTATTAAATTTCAATTAAATTAGGTAGATTAATAAATTTAGTTAACATATATTAACTTTGAATTATTTATGTGCTAAATATAATAATGAATTCAGAAATATTAAATTTAATAAAGAACAGAAGAAACACAAAAAGATTTACTGGCAAAAATATAAGCAAAATTGATATTGAAACTATATTAGAGGCAGGAACATGGGCTCCAAATCACAGAAATACTGAACCATGGAGATTTGTAATAGTTTCTAAATTTTCAAAAATCAAAGAAAAAATATCAACACAATTAGTAAGTTTACAAGAATCAAAAAGTAGTACTCCTTTATCACAAGAGCAAAAAAACACCTTAATTAATACTGTAAATTCTGCCCCTTGCTATATTTACGTATTTAGTACCCCTGGCGAAACTCCAGAAATTACAGAAGAGAATTATGGAGCAGTTTGTTGTGCTATACAAAATATGCAACTAACCGCAACTTCTATGGGACTTGGGATAGGTTGGTCGACAGGTAAAATGGCTAAAATTAAGAACTTACACTCTATTTTAAATGTAGACCAAACATTTAAAATAGTTGGAGTCCTCACATTAGGATATCCTAAAGAAAATACAGAAAAAGCACGTGAAGATTTTAATAAAATTACAAAATGGTTATAATCACATTTATTAAATAAAAAAATGGATTAAATTGACTGATAAAAATTTTAAGAAAATGCATAAATCAGATTTATCAATATTTTTAGAATTGTCAGATATTCCTACTACAGCATTTCATGAGAATCGTGTTTCCGATTATATTAAAAACAAACTAAAAGAATTTGAAATTGATTTTGAAGAAGATGAATGGGGAAATATTGAAGCATTTATAAAAGGTCAAAAAAAAGAAGAAGTTGTCTTTATTTCTCATATGGATCATCCAGGATTTGAAATTATAGAGAAATTAGACGAAAACCTTTATAAAGCTAAAACCTTAGGTGGTCTACCTAAACTTTCAGACGTAGAAAATACAAAAATTAAAATCTATGATAAATTTTCTGAAAATAAAGGATACTTGAAGCCATTTAATGAATCTTCTTCGAATGATTCAAGATATAAGTCGTCAGACAGATGGCTTAATAATGAATTTGTTTCAGTACAGGTTGAACTTAAAGAACTTAATTTTCCTGTGCCAGTAGTTTTTGATTTGCCTAAACCAAAAATTTCAAATGATCAAATTATTACACCTGTCGCAGATGATTTGGCAGGATGTGCACTGATTTTAGAGATGCTTAGATCCTTAAAGACTAGTCAAAATAACTATTCAATTAGAGGAATATTTTCTAGAGCTGAAGAAGTTGGATTATATGGAGCAAGATTAATAGCAAAGAGTGGAAGAATTGATAAGAATTCCATCATAGTTAGTATAGAAACTAGTAGTGAGTTACCAGGTGCAGTCTCTGGGTCAGGGCCTATAATTAGAACTGGCGATAGAGCAACAACTTTTGATAATTCAGGTGAAATAATATTACTTTCTTCTGTAAAACAACTGATTGATCAAAATAAAGAATTCTTATTTCAAAGACAATTAATGAGTTTAGGAGGATGTGAAGCCACAGCATTCTCTGCATTTGGTTATAAGGTTACAGGTATTTCTTTACCATTAATAAATTGGCATAATGCAAATCCAGAAGGAAAAGTTGAATCTGAAAGAATCAGTATCACTGATTATCAGAATGCTTTAAATATCATGATAGGAGTTGGAAATTTAGATATTGTTAATAATAATGATTATTACAAGACTCTAATTGACATTCCTGCCGAAGCGGAAAGGTTGCGATTAAGTTAAAAGAAAGCGCAGAAAAAACACATGAAGATTTTAATAAAATTACAAAATGGTTATAATCACATTTATTAAATAAAAAAATGTGATTAATTTGACTGATGAAAAATTCATGCGAATTGCAATTAATGAAGCAAGTGAGGGCTTCAAAGTTGGAGAACAACCTTTTGGTTCAATACTAGCAAAAAATGGAGAAATTATTAGCATTGGAAGAAATCTGATTAATTCAACATTTGATATTACAGCACATGCAGAAATACAAGCAATAAAAGCAGCTAGCATCTCTGAAAAAACACTAGATTTTTCTGGGGCAACAATATATGCAACATGGGAACCCTGCCCTATGTGCCTGGGAGCTATTATATCTGCAAATATAAGCAAATTAGTAATTGCCGGCAGGGCAGAAAATCATAATAAAAAATACGGTAATTATTCCGTTGAAGAATTCATAAAATTATCAGAATATAGTAATAGACTTGAAGTTATTACAGGGATGCTTGAAAAAGAAAGCAGGGCTATTGTAGAACAGTGGGCCAATAAAAGTAAATAACTACATTTCTACAATAGTATTTGGAGAATCTGCTTTTTCAAAAAGATTTATAGCCTTTGAAATAGTTGCAGTTTGCCCCCTGTTGTCATTAGGAAGTCCAACAGTTCTACCTACATAATTATTAGTAATTAACACCCTAG
>JBJLGX010000010.1:0-17716 GCA_045564655.1 Dehalococcoidia bacterium | reverse complement strand
CAAGTACGATGCAGCCTTGATTTTTCATTCTTTTTACTAAAATCGAGTCTTCTTGAGCAGGTTCATCATTTATGTGAAGTTCAGAACCATATGAGGTTACGAATCCTTTGGCATCTTCTAAATCTTTTACGCCAATTGGCAATCCGGCAAGCATCCCTGGGTCTTCACCTTTATTGATTAATGAGTCAACATGCTCAGCTTGTTTAAGAGCGTCGTCAAAGTTTACCGCGCAAAAAGCATTTAACGTTTTGTCATATTTACCAATGTTATTAATAGCAGCTTCGGTCATTTCTTTAGCTGATACCTTTTTTGTCTTTACGTTATTTACTAATTCTTTTAATGAATATTTTCTGAAATCCATAACACAGCCTCCTATATGCTTAGGATATTATCATTTTTTAGTGAATTTATTTGAATAAATGAGAAAATGTTCCTAAGTTATAATGCTGTTCACGAGACTACACAAAAGGTGCAAATATGGAATTTAAAACTTTTAAAACCAATGACATATCAATTCGAGCCGCAATAATGGGATCAGGTCCTTTGGTCATTTTGGTACATGGTTGGCCTGAGCTTTGGTATTCTTGGCGTCATCAAATTGAGCCGATCACTAGTGCAGGGTATAAAGTAATAGCCATAGATGTTAGAGGATACGGAGGGAGTGATAAACCACACCCAGTAGAATCCTATTCCATGCAAGAAATGATGGATGACATTATTGGAATCATAGATGCTTGCGATGAAGAAAAAGCTATTCTTATAGGTCATGATTGGGGTGCACCTATTGTGTGGAATACAGCGGCATTAAATAGTTCTAGAATTTCGGCAGTAGCAGGTCTTAGTGTTCCTTATCGATCTAGGCTTGATGTACCTTTAATCGAAGCATGGAATAAAATGTACAAAGACAGGTTCTTTTATCAGGTATATTTCCAAAAAGAAGGCGTTGCAGAAGAGGAATTTGAACAAGATATCAGATTATCTTTGCGCAAAATATATTTTTCAATTAGTGGAGATGCCCCATCGCTTGATAGTTGGCTTAACAGATCTTCTACCACAAGAATGTTAGAAGAATTTATTGACCCTATAGATTTTCCAAATTGGCTTACAGAAAAAGACTTGGATTATTTTGTTGAAAACTTTACTGACAGTGGATTTCGAGGACCTTTAAATCGATACAGAAATTCCGAAAAAGATTTCTATGATTTGCCTTTAATGGGTGTAGCTAGAATTAAACAGCCCAGTTGTTTTATCGCCGGATCTAAAGATGTTGTACGTTCATTTGTGCCCGGAAAAGATGTTTACGAAGGTGTCGATGAGCTATGTGATGATATGCGTATTTTCAAAATAGTCGAAGGTTCTGGGCACTGGGTACAGCAAGAAAACCCTAAAGAAGTTAATAGTGCATTGATCGAATTTTTAAATACATTGACCTAATTCACACATGAAATTAATCCAATTAATATTTTCCGTTAAGAATGTCCCAACAGTTAAATGGAGTTCACCTCATCCCCTTAACTATAAACCTAGGTTTGACACCTTAATCTTTTTAATTTTAGGTGTTTTTCTATTTGGTTTAGGAGACGCCATAATTATCAGTAGCGGAACAGGAGTTAGTCCTTGGACTGTCCTTGCTCAAGGTATATCTAACATTACGAATTTATCAATTGGCATATCTACTTTCATCATAAGTATTGCAATATTAATATTATGGATTCCTTTAAAACAACAACCTGGAATAGGAACAATATTGAATGCCATTATTATTGCTGCAGCAATAGATTTAACTCTACCTTATCTCCCTCATCCTTCATCATATCCAATTCAAGTATTTCAAGCTATTATAGGAATTCTAGTGACTGGGCTAGGAAGTGGTACTTATTTAATCGCGAACTTAGGAGCAGGTCCAAGAGACGGATTGATGGTCGGTTTACAGAAAAAAACAAACTTACCTATTGCAATTGTGAGAACAATTTTAGAAATCACTGCCGTGACATCAGGATGGATATTAGGAGGTATGGTGGGATTAGGAACAGCACTATTCGTTTTTGGAATAGGTCCATCTATAGCCACTGGATTAATTGTAGTCGGGAAAATATCTCCAAAACCTTAAACTAAAAAGGCATATTGCTATTTCTTAGCCAGTCTCTACAATCTCGCCAGTCAGGTACAAATTGTGAGACTTTATCCCAATATTTATACGAGTGATTGTGTTCTAACATATGACATAACTCATGAAATATAACGTAGTCAATGACTCTATATGGCGCAAGAACAATACGCCAATTATATGAAATTTCACCCTTAACTGAACAGGAACCCCAGCGTGATTTATAATCTTTTATTTTTATAGCTACAGGTGAAACTCCAACTATTTTTGACATTTTTTTTGTTCTTTCAGTCAATAATTTTTCAGAATGCTCTTTGTACCACGATATAAGCATATCTTTCACTGTAACTTGGGGAGTTTTATCAGAATATAAAACTTTAGCCTCAAAGATCCCATTTTTTAGTTTTAATGACGGGTTGCAACCTACAACAATATTTAAAGAATAATCTCTTCCAAAATATGGAAACTTCTCTCCATTAACGTATTTTCTAGATTTAATCTCAGTTCTTAAAGATATTTCTTCAAGTTTTTTTATAATCCAATTAGTACGTGCAGTAACAAATTTTTCAATAAATTCATCTGATGTGAATTTTGGGGCTCTAACTTTTACCTTTTCACCATGTATATGGATAGACACAGTTTTTTTACGATTTGTTCTAATAACTTCAACTGGGAAATCAAAATCATACATTTATATATTTGGTTTTTTCCAACCCCCAGTTATATTTTCTATATGCAATGCAATAGCCAATGCAACATCTTCTCTCCAAGGTCTTGATATAATCTGTATTCCGATAGGCAATCCATTTTCTGAGTCAGCTACTCGCACTACTGCTCCGGGCCATCCAGTCATATTATATGCACTCGTATAAGTAAAAAATAACTTATTTTCCTCAGACCATGTCTGCCCATGATCACAAGCAACAAATGGGGCTGTAGGAGTTATGATAGCGTCATAATTTTTCATAAATAAAGTCATTTGACTTCGATAATGATCTAAATCTTCGAGGACTTGTGTGAATTCTGATGTTGTAATTGGTTCAATTTGTTTCAATCTATTTTGAATAAAAGGTGATATATCTTCTGTACCGGAAGAAGTTATCAATCTTTTAAGCCATCCTTTACCGTCTCCTCCTAACAATTTACTATCAAGTTCTGGAATCAAAGCTAGAGCTCTAGGTAAAGCTTCTTCAACAAACGCTCCGGAATCTTCTAATATCTTGACTGATTTATAGACAGCTTCTTTTATGTCATCAGACGGGGTATGAATTTTATTATCTGCATAGAAAGCAATCTTTAAATCTTTAATATCAATTTGTTTCGGGTCTCGTAGTGGCATATCCACTATTGCTGGATCTATCCAATCTGGACCTGAGATGATAGGTAAAGTCAAAACTAAGTCTTCAACATATCTAGCCATTGGACCATTCTGTGTTAAAGAGTCGAGTGCTCCCATGCTGTAATCAACAATATGACCTGTACGTGGAATTCGGCCTGAATTTGGTTTAATTCCCGCAATACCACAAAAATGCGCTGGCAATCTTATACTGCCGCGTGTATCACTTCCTATATCCAAGGGAGATCCTCCGGCCGCAACAGTTGCTGCTGAGCCACCACTTGATCCTCCGGGCATTTTTTTTTGTATTGTAAGGATTGTTGCTACGACCGTAAACCAAATTATCTGTTTCTGCAGCAAGAGTAAATTCTGGAGTATTAGTCTTACCTAATAAAATACCTCCTGCTTTTCTTAATCGTGATGTAACAGTTGCATCTTTTTCAGGAATAAAACTTGAACGTCCTTGAGTTCCAGCAGAAGATATAATGTCTTCTGCGTCCAGAGAATCTTTTAAGGTAAATGGCACACCATGTAATAGTCCGATAGTGTTTCCTTCCTCTATAGCCTTATCAGCCAATTTGGCTTCATTGATAGCACGGTCTGAACAAATTTGCACCACAGTATTAAGGGAAGGATTAATTGAATCAATTCTATCGAGATGCGCACTAACGACTTCAAGTGAAGATACTTCTTTTTTCCTTATCCGATCTGCTATTTTAGTAGCAGATTCATAAATCAAATCATCCATATTTCCTTCTTCTCATCAATTAATGATTGTGACGAGGCAAATTCTTTACAACCTTTTGGTACTTTACAGCGTTTTCCAGAACTCCTCCTTTATCTAATTGACCAACATGATCTCTATATATTTCTTCCCAAGGAGTTTGACTGGCTGGAATATCCGGAAGACCTTCTGCTTTTCTTTTATCCAATTCTTCATTATCTACTAACATGTCAGCAGTTTGATTATTTAGATCAATCCTTACTATATCTCCTGTTCTTAGCCACGCTAGTCCACCTCCAACCGCACTCTCAGGTGAAGCATTTAATATTGAGGGGCTACCTGATGTTCCAGATTGCCTACCATCACCTATACATGGCAATTCCAAAACACCTTGTTTAATCAAATCATCAGAAGGTTGCATATTAACAACCTCTGCAGAACCAGGCCAACCTACAGTTCCTGCATTTCTAATTACAAGAATAGAATTTTCGTCCATGTCTAAACTTTTGTCATTAACTCTGTCGTGATAATCCTCTGAACCTTCAAAAACAATTACCCTACCCTCAAGTATGCCTTCGTTACCAAGTCTAGATAAAAATTTCTCTTTAAACGTATCCGATATAACAGATGTTTTCATGATTGCAGCATCAAAAAGATTACCTTTCAGAACCATGAATCCTGCCTGATCCATCAATGGCTTATCAAAAGGAGTTATAACATCTGTATCTTTTATAGCAACTCCTTCAAGATTTTCAGCCAATGTTTTACCCGTAACGGTCAAGACATCTCCATGCAATTTACCATTACTTAACAATTCAGACATTACTGCTGGGGTCCCGCCTGCTCTATGGTAACTCTCACAAAGGTATTCTCCAGCAGGCTGAATATTAGCCATCAGGGGAATATCGTATCCGAAATTTTGCCAAGCATCTGTTTCTAATTCAATTCCCATATGTCTAGCAATCGCAGTTAAATGAGGTTGGGCATTTGTTGAACCACCAATCGCAGAATTTAAAACAATTGCATTTTCAAAAGCCTTTCTTGTCATTATTTTAGAAGGAGTTAGACCTTCTTCTACCATTTTGACGATTCTCTCTCCCGTGTCATAAGCCATTTGACCCCGTTCCCTGTAAGGAGCAGGTATATTGGCACATCCAGTAATACTCATCCCCAAAGCTTCGGCAATAGAGTTCATTGTTGAAGCCGTCCCCATAGTATTGCAATGACCATCCGATGGAGCAGAAGATGAGGCGATGTCTATAAATTCTTTATAATCTATTCTTCCTGCAGCAAGTTCAATTCTAGCATCCCATATAGCTGTTCCTGCACCAGCTAATTTACCTTGATACCACCCATCTAACATAGGCCCACCAGATAACACTATTGCTGGCATATCAACTGTTGCAGCAGCCATCAAACAAGCCGGAGTTGTCTTATCACATCCAGTTGTAAGAACAACCCCATCCAAGGGATACCCGTGTAATATTTCAACTAGACCTAAGTATGCTAAATTTCTATCAAGTGAGGCTGTTGGCCTCTTTAATGTTTCTTGAATTGGATGAACTGGAAATTCAAATGCGATTCCCCCCGCACTTCTAATCCCTTCTCTAACTCTATCAGCTAGCTTAGTATGAATTCTGTTACATGGAGATATATCTGAACCAGTCTGAGCTATTCCAATTATAGGTTTACCAGACATCAGCTCTTCCATGGTATAACCGTAGTTTAATATCCTTTCTATATAAAGAGCTGTCATACCTGGATTATGAGGATTGTTAAACCAATTCTCACTTCTATATTTAGGATTAAAATCTTTTTCACTCATTAAAAACTCCCTCATTTTAATAACAACACACTAACAAACACACTAATATTTAGTTATACCTTATACTACTCATGCATATAATAACCAAATTATATTGGAGATTAAAATTATGACCGATAGATTAAAAGGAAAAAGAGTCTTAATTACCCAAGCTGATGATTATATGGGCCCCGACTTCATACCTATATTTGAAGAGGAAGGAGCAATAGTAATTGCCGATACTAGAGATTTAACCGTTCCATCTGCTGCTAAAGATCTCATAGCCGAAACAGGTCATATTGATGTTTTAGTTGCAAATCTTGCTGCTGTACATCCTAGGACGTCTGTTGAAAATACAACGGATGAGATTTGGAGTGAAATGTTTGACAAAATGGTTCATCCTCTACATAGATTAGTTAGAGCTACTATTCCACAAATGAAGGTAAGGAGAAGCGGTAAAATAGTTGTAATGGGAAGTGCAAGTCCATTGAGAGGCCAGAATGATACTTCACCATATGCTAGCGCAAGAGGAGCTCAACTTGCATACGTTAAAACAGCTGGCTTTGAAGTAGCAAGTTATAACGTTCAAATTAATGTTATTGCTCAAACATTTGTCGAAAATGAACGATACTTTTCCAAAGAATATCAACAAACTGATGGGTTTAAAGAAAAGTTTAAAGACGTCCCTCTTAAAAGACTATCTACTGCAAGGGAAGATGCAATGTTAGCAATATTTTTAGCTAGTGAAGAAAGCAACTCTTTTGTAGGACAAGCATTTCCTTTTGCAGCAGGTTGGGTAGTTTAACTAGATCAATCTGAACAGTGTGATTATGAGTCAACAAAACGATAACAAAAAAAATTTAGAAGATAGTATCGCTGATGGTATTTCTCACTTGAGAAATATAAACCCAAATTTCAATGCAGTAGTAGACCAAATCGGAGAAATAGAATTTAAAAAAAGAGATGTCACATTTGAATCTTTAATACGAATCATTATCAATCAACAATTATCAAATACTGTAGCAAAAGTAATATTTGAACGATTAGAAAATATTTTTCCTAATACAAATGGCATATCTCCTTCTGAAATTCATACCACAGATTCAGAAAAGTTAAAAAGTATCGGATTATCTAAAGGAAAAGTTAATTACATCAAATCGCTTGCAACTGAATTTATTGACAACCCAAACCTAGTAAATAACTGGAACGACCTAGATGATGATAGCGCAATAAGTGAAATCCAAAAAATGAAAGGATTCGGACCTTGGTCAGCAAATATAATTCTTCTTTCATTTATGGGAAGAAGTGATATATTTCCATATGGAGATGCAACATTAAGAAAAGCTTATCTAAATATTTATGGTTCCAAACTAAGTGAAACACTTAAAGAAATAGAGTGGGCTAGACCATATAGAGGAATACTTGCTCTTTATTTCTGGAGATGGGTAGATAACGGAATGAAACCATTGTTTAATTAAACAACTGGAGGTTAACATGGCATACGTAGAAACTGATATTCAAGATCAAATAATGATAATAAGACTCAATCGTCCCGAACGATTAAATGCATTGAGCGTCGTAATAAGAGAAGGGATGGCGGATGCATTTACACGACTTCACGAAGATAACAATTTAGAAGTTGGCATACTTACCGGTACAGGAAAGGGATTCTGTGCAGGAGAAGACATGAAAGATTCTGTTGCACAAGGTGGAGTCAAGAATGATATGCCTGGAGAAATTACAAGTGAAGATGATCCGTTTCAAAATGGCAAACTCCAAAAACCTGTTATAGGTGCCATAAATGGGTATGCAATGGGGGGTGGATTTATGCTAGCTGAAAAAACAAATCTTAGAGTCGCTGTAAAAGAGGCTATATTTGAAGTTTCAGAAGCAAAAAGATGGATGTTAGGGGGGTATAATCATGGTCATTATGCAAATCTCCCTCAAGCAATTGCAACAGAAATGGCATTAGGATTCAGATTTACCGCAGAAAGACTCTATCAAGTAGGATTCCTAAACAGATTAGTAGAAAAAGATGATCTTATCCCAACCTCTGTTTCAATGGCAGAACATATATTATCTCTTCCTCCAGCATCTAGAGTAAATACATTTTATATGATGCAACATATGGCTCCTAAAATACCTGAAAATTTAAAAGGGTTAGCAAAAGAATTACATCAACATGGATATTTAGATGACAGAATGGAATCAAGAAAAGCTTTTACTGAGAAAAGAAAGCCAAATTACAAAGGTTGGAACAACCCTGAAGATCGATATAATATGCCTAAACTTAAATAACTAGTTTTATAAGGAAATTCTCATGGACGCTTTAAAGGGAGCATTAGATGGAATCAGAGTTGTTACTTGTTCAACTGCAGTAGCAGGGACTGTGCCATACATGTTTATGGCTGATTTAGGAGCTGAAGTAATAAAAATTGAAGTTCCTAATGGTGGAGATAATAGTCGTAAAGCAGGTGTAATCAAAGGAGAAGATGTAAGTTCTTTTTTTGAAACAAATAACCGTGGTGTTAAAAGTATAACTCTAAATTTAAAAGAACCTGACGCTAAAACAATATTACATAAATTAGTTAAAACTGCAGATATATTTGGACAAAATTTCAGGCCAGGCGCCGCTGAAAGATATGGGTTCGGATATGAAGAATTAAAGGAAATAAATCCTGCATTAGTATATGCATCAGTATCAGGATATGGTCCCGATGGCCCCGATTCTCATTTACCAGGTACGGACGCAGTTGGACAAGCTACAGCTGGAGTAGCAGAAGCATTTTCAATTCCTGGACAAAGCTTAAGAACAGGAGTAGCAGCAGTAGCTGATGAAACTTGTGCAATCCTAACATTTGGAGGTGTCTTAGCTGCATTAATACATGCCCAAAAAACAGGAGTTGGCCAAAAAGTAGAAACTTCTCTTGTTGGAGGAGCATTCAGACTTATGGGATGGACAATGACTACTGCAATGTGGACGGGTAATCCTCCTATAACTGGTGCCAGAATAAATGGGACTCGTGAAAGGCCAGGTATAGCAGCATGCTTTGATGATCAAGACGGGAAGCCTCTAGCTATGCAATTAGCATCTAATCAATGGAAACCAGCTTTAGAAGTACTAGGATTCTATGAGAAAATGAAAACCCAAGGGTTAGATGATCTAGGATTAGCTTTTGAATCTATTGAAAAAAAATCAGAAATTCTTGAGTGTTTAGCTAATCTGTTTTCACAAAACACACGTGAGCATTGGTTGGAAATATTACGTGAATCAGATCTTATTTCAACAAAAGTCAACACACTCGTAGAAGCATCTAATGACCCTAATGTCATAGACAATAATTATGTTACAGAAATATATCATCCTAGAATAAATGAAAATATAAAAGTGCACGGGACACCCTGGAAATTTTCAGAAACCCCAAGTAACCCTGGCATAGCTCCTACACTAGGAGAACATAACCAAGACATTCTTGGTTCGATTGGGTACGAATCTTCCGAAATATCTGATTTAAAAGACCGCGGAGTAATATAAATTAAGGATTAAGTATGAATAAAAAAAATCCCCAAAAGGGACTAAGCCTTTATGAAGCTGCACGCGAGGCAGGAGTTACATTTTCTAAAGAATGGGTTCCTGTATCTAAAATAGTTCATGCTAATAATTTGAATTTCCGTTATTTAGAATGGGGAAATCCTGACAACCCAATTATTTTGATGTTACATGGTTTTGCTCAACAAGCTCATTCTTGGGATTTTGTAGCACTTTCTTTCGCAGATCGATATCGAATTATTGCATTAGATCAAAGAGGGCACGGGGATAGTGACTGGGCAGTAGATGGTGATTACACACCTGATGCTCAAGAAAAAGACATAGCTGCTATTGTAAAAAAACTAGACCTCAAAGATATAATTTTATTTGGGTTATCTATGGGCGGACGTAATGCATTTACATATGCTGCAAAAAACCCTGAACAAATTAAAGGTTTAATCGTTGTTGATTCTGCACCTGAAATAATTTCAAAAGGCACAAAAAACATTAAGAATTTCATAGAGCAAGAAGATGAATTAGATTCAATTGATGCCTTTGTTGATAGAGTCATTAAATATAATCCAAGAAGAGATCCCATTCAAATAAGAGGCAGTATTGTTAATAACCTGAGAGAACTTCCGAATGGCAAGTGGACTTGGAAATATGACAAAATATTAAGATCAAAAGACAGGTTTGGGGCTCATAGCAATTCAGAAACAAGCAAGCTTCTTTGGGGCTACCTTAAAAAATTAGAGTGCCCAACATTAGTAGTAAGAGGTGATCAAAGCGATATGGTTGCCACAGATGTAGCAGACAAAATGTGTGACTCGATTCCTAATAGCAAATTAGCGATAATCAAAAATGCGGGTCACTTAGTAACTGGAGACAACCCGTCAGGATTCGAAAATTCTGTCAGTGAATTCATAGATACAATCTAGTTACAAAATAAATATCGATTGCGAGTACACAAACTGGATGATATAATTTAGTTCAAATTTAGACATCAATAAAAGTAGAGAGGAATCCAGGAGAACGGATTGGATAAGGCTGATAAGCAAGTAGTTATTGAAGAATATCGAAAACATGAGACAGACACAGGGTCAACCGAGTCTCAGGTAGCAGTTCTGACTGCACGAATTACAGAATTAACGCAACATCTTAGAGAACACAAACATGACGAATCTACACGTAGAGGCCTGCTGCGTTTAGTTGGCCGAAGAAGAAGTTTACTAAAATATCTAAATTCCAAAAATGTGGATAGATATAGAACCCTTGTCGCAAAATTAGGGTTACGCAAGTAATTAATCACTTATAAAACCTTCGGACTTGTTAAGCTAAGTCCAAATACCCACTTCGATTTTTCCTCCAGGAGAAATTAACATTACTGTTTTTAATATTAGCCGAGAAATAGGCGCACATACATTAGAATTTGAAACTGGCAAGCTTGCCAAAAAAGCAAATGGTTCTGTACTTATAAAGCAAGGAGATAATGTTGCTTTAGCTACAGTAACCATGAGCGAACCAAGAGAAGGAATAGATTTCTTTCCATTAACGGTAGATTTAGAAGAACGTCATTATGCAATAGGGCAAATCCCTGGAAGTTTTTTTAGACGTGAAGGTCGTCCAACGACTTTAGCAATACTGACAGACCGCTTAATAGATCGACCTATAAGACCGTTATTTCCTAAAGATTTCAAAAATGAAGTTCAAGTTATAGTAACCACATTATCAAATGATAAAGAAACTCCTTTTGACATACTTGCCCTTAACGGAGTTTCAGCAGCATTATCAATATCTGACATACCATTTAACGGGCCAATGGGAGCCACTAGAATGGGATATATTGATGGGGAATTTATTGTAAACCCATCATATAGTCAGATAGCAGAAAGTGATCTAGACATTGTAGTAGCAAGCTCTAATGATGGGGTTTCTATGATGGAAGCAGGGGCTAATCAACTTGACGAATCTATAGTTTTTGAAGCAATTGAAATAGCTCATAAAACAAATTTAGAGACAATATCCTTACAAGAAGATTTTGTTAAAGAAGCAGGGATTCCGAAAGTAGACTATATTTCACGCGGACATGATCCTGAAGCTGTAGAAAAAGCTAAATCCATTCTAGGAAATGGAATATACGATGCGATGAAAGAAGCTACAGACCAATCAGATATGAAATCGAAATTGGATGACATTAAAAGCAATTTGCAAGAAAGTTTAGCTGAAGAGTTTGATAAGAATGTGATTTCAGGAGCTTTTGAAGAATTATTAGATGAACAATTTAGAGTTCGAATACTGAAAGATAGAGTTCGTCCTGATGGTAGAGACTTAAAAGAAATAAGATCATTGTCAGCAGAAGTGTCTCTATTACCACGAACACATGGTTCAGGCCTTTTTAATAGGGGTGAAACACAAATCCTTGGTGTTGCTACTTTAGGTTCTTCAGGAGATGCCCAAAAACTTGATAACTTAAGTCCAGAAACAACAAAAAGATTTATGCTACATTACAACTTCCCTCCTTATTCTGTAGGAGAATCCGGTAGAGTAGGATCCCCAGGAAGGAGAGAAATTGGTCATGGAGCTCTTGCTGAACGAGCATTGAGTGCTGTTTTGCCACCTGAGGAAGATTTTCCTTACACACTGAGAATAGTATGTGAAGCTTTAAGTTCTAATGGAAGTACTTCAATGGGAAGTGTTTGTGCTGGAACCCTCTCTCTAATGGATGCAGGTGTCCCTATTTCATCTCCTGTAGCAGGTATTTCCGTGGGATTAGTAACAGGCGAAGATAATGAATACGTAACTTTGACTGATATTCAAGGATTAGAAGATCATGTAGGAGATATGGATTTCAAAGTAGCGGGAACCTCGAAAGGAATAACAGCAATACAATTAGATATAAAAGTAAACAGTATCAGTTTTGATGTAATCAAAGATGCTTTGGCTCAAGCCAAAGAAGGAAGAACTGAAATCCTTGAAGTCATACATGATGCTATTCCTGAAGTTCGAACTGATGTCAGTCCTCATGCTCCTAGAATAGAAAAAATAATGGTCCCTGTTGATAAGATTGGCGCAGTTATAGGACCAGGAGGCAAAATGATCCGAAGTATCGTCGAACAGACTGGCGCTACTGTAGACATTCAAGATGATGGCACAGTACTAATAGGTTCATCCGATGCAGAAGCATCTGAAAAAGCTAAGCAGATGGTAAAAGATGTCACTCGCGAAGTTGAAGTCGGAGAAATATTTACTGGTAAAGTAGCTAAAATCGCTTCTTTTGGAGCATTTGTTGAATTATTGCCAGGAATTGATGGCATGGTACATATTAGTGAATTAGAAAACTATAGAGTCAATGCTGTAGAAGATGTACTCACTCTTGGTGATGAAATCACTGTGAAAGTTATCGGAAAAGATAATTCAGGCAAAATAAAATTGTCTAAAAAAGCATTATCATCCGACGGTGATGATTCTTCAAATAATCAAAGCCAACAAAGTCAAGCTCCTGAAATAGAAGTTGAGGTTGATGACATCATAACCGGTAAAGTAGTAAACATTGCTAGTTTTGGAGCATTTGTTGAAATATCACCCGATGTAGATGGCATGATTCATATCAGTGAACTAGAAAATTACAGAGTACAGAGTGTTGAAGATGTCGTTAGTGTTGGAGATGAAGTTACTGTAAAAGTCATAGCAATAGACGATCGAGGTAGAATAAAATTATCTCGCAAAGCATTATTAGACGAAGACGACGAAGACGACGAAAGTTAGAACAAATATAAATTAGGATACATTTATGTCAGACATCAAAGTAGCTATCAATGGAATACTCGGTAAAATGGGACAATCAGTATTGAATGCTACTTTGAATGCTGATGGTATAACTCCGATATCGGGTTGTGATTCTGAAGAATTCATAAAGTCAGATCACATTAATACATCATCAGGAAAGGTGAACTTATATTCAGATCTAGCGTCTACTCTAGATAATGTTGATGTAATTGTTGACTTCACAAATGCCGAAGTTGCTCGTGAAGTTATTTCTTTAGCTCCTTCTAAAAAAGTTCATTGCGTCATAGGCTCTACAGGGCTTAGTGATACTGACTTTTCTAATGCAAAAAAAGAATCTGAAACACATGGTACAAGCATAATAATTGCTCCAAATTTTGCATTGGGAGCAGTATTAATGACTCATTTAATTAAAGAATCTGCTAAATTCTTTGACTATGCTGACCTTACTGAAGTACATCATGAAGCAAAAATCGATTCTCCTTCAGGTACAGCACTATCTATGGCTAAAGCTGCTCATGAAGGTAAAAACGGAAATTTTAAAGCCCCAAAATCGGAAAAAGAATTGATTGATGGTGCACGTGGGGCCGATTATAATGGCGTTGTTATACACAGTGGCCGAATGCCTGGTAGAGTTGCACATCATGAAATGGTTTTTGGCGCTTTAGGGCAAACCTTCACGATAAGACATGATTCAATCAATCGTGAAAGTTTTATGCCAGGAGTAATAATGTCAGTAAGAGCGTCTATGAATCAAAAAGGTCTAACCGTTGGGTTAGACAAAATAATGGGATTATAAATCAGGAGAAACAATTGAAATCTTGTAAAGTTGCTGTCATAGGTGCCACTGGAGCAGTGGGTGATGTTTTTCTAAGAGTAGCTGAAGAAAGAAAATTCCCAATTGATGAAATAAGATTATGCGCTTCAGAAAGATCTGTAGGTAAAACATTAACTTTTAATGGTGAAAAAATAAAAGTTGAATTATGCACTCCTGAACTCTTAAAAGAAGTCGACTTTTCCTTTATTTCTGCTAGTGGAGATATCAGTAGAGAAATAGCCCCTTTATCGGCTGCAAATGGAACAATTGCAATAGACGATAGTTCAGCATTTAGAATGGATCCTAAAGTCCCTCTAGTAGTCCCTGAAGTAAATGCTGATGATTTAAATAATCATTCTGGAATAGTTGCTATTCCAAATTGTTCTACAACACCTTTAGTAATGGTGATGCAGGCTCTTTCTAAGAATGCAAAAATAAGCCGAGTTGTGGTAGATACATTTCAAGCAGTGTCCGGAACAGGTGCTGCAGCAATACATGAAATGAATACTCAAAGTGGAAATTTGTTAAACAATCAAGATATAGAAATAAAAGAATATCCGCACCAGATTGCATTTAATGTTCTTCCTCATATCGAGCCTTTTCAAGAAAACGGATACACCCGAGAAGAAATGAAAATGGTGAACGAGACACGAAAAATACTACATGATTCCGAAGTTATGGTATCTGCAACATGTGTACGTGTCCCTGTTACTATAAGTCATAGTGAAGCTATGCATATAGAATTTGACAGACCTGTTTCTACTGACGAAGCACGGGAACTTATAAATAATAGCCCTGGAATGAGAGTAATGGATGATCCACATGCAGATGTGTACCCAATGCCAATAAATGCCACGGGCATTGACGATGTATTAGTTGGAAGAATAAGAAAAGATGTCTCTAATCCAAACGGTATCGCCCTATGGGCAGTATGTGATAATCTACGCAAAGGAGCTGCTTTAAATGCAATCCAAATAGCGGAAGAAATGATGGAACGAGATATTGTATCTCAGTCCAATTGGAGATAAACATGGCATCATTTGGAAGACTTATAACTGCAATGATCACACCCTTTACTGATCAAGGGGATATTGATTATGATCAGGCTCGAAAATTAGCACGTGGCTTATCTGAATCCGGAAGTGATGCGATTCTGATTGGGGGGACAACTGGTGAATCTCCATCTATGTCAGATGATGAAAAAATACGATTATTTGCTGAAATTAAAGAAGAAATGGGCAATGATGTAGATATAATTGCTGGTACAACAGACAATAATCACAATAAATCTGTTGAATTGACACAAGAAGCAGAAAAAGTAGGTGTAGACGGTATATTACTTACTGTACCTGCATATAACAAACCAACTATGGAAGGACTTTACCAAAACTTCAAGTCTATAGCTTCATCAACATCTTTACCTTGTTTACTCTATAACGTACCTTCAAGAACTTCATTAAACATGGATACTGAAACAACATTGAGACTCGCAGAAATTGACAACGTAATAGGTGTCAAAGAAGCTTCGAGTGACTACACTCAAATAACAAATATTATTGATAAAGCTCCTTCAGGATTTGATGTATGGTCTGGAAATGACGATGAAACTTTTCCGATTATGTGCGTTGGAGGATACGGTGTTGTATCAGTTGCTTCAAACTTATATGGCCTCCAAATCAAAAATATGATGGGTCTCATATTAGAAGGAAATATTGAAGCAGCAGCAGCAGCACATAAAAAACTACTTCCTATATTCAAGGCTTTATTTTGGGTAACCAACCCATTACCAATAAAATATGCTGTAAATCGTTCAGGATTTAACGCAGGAACATATCGCCTACCTTTATGGGAGCCAGATAGCAATTTCACTAAGAAGTTTGATTCTGTTATGGATCAATATTCCGCAGACTTACCAACAAATTAGATCTCAGTAACGAGGCACGAGCCGAGCCCTTCCCTTAATAGTTATTTTTTCTTTATTTGTTCCGAAGCTACCATCGCTTGAGTCATTTGCTGCAATATCTCATTTGACCCACCCGCTCCGTACGGAATTAGCACAGCATTATTTTGTCCTGTAGTTCCAATATCTCGTAAAGCATCAAAATACTGAACCATCATAACCATATTCATAACGTCTTGAGTTTTAACATCAGTACCGGTGACTTCTTTTAAATCATTTATTGAAGCTTTAAATCCTTCTATAATAGCTGCTCTTTGTTGAGCCACACCTTCTCCCTGGAGTTTCTTAGATTCAGCTTCAGCTTCAGCATTCTTAACTTGCCTTATCTTATCTGCTTCAGCTTCATTTTGAGCAGCAACTCTAAGTCGAGCCGTAGCATTAATTTGATTCATTGCTTCTTTTACATTTGGAGCAGGATCAATATCGGTAATCAGTGAATTAACTATAGAATATCCAAAGTCATCCATCGATTCTGACAATTCAGCTTTTATTGTTTGAGCAATAACATCCTTAGATTCAAATACTTCATCTAATGTTTTCTTTGGGACTTCTGCTCGAACCACATCATATACGTATGATGTGATCTGTTGATTTACATCTGTTAATTTATAAAACGCATCAAATATCTTTTCAGAAATCGCCAAGAATTGTATCGACACTCCCAAGTTCACAAAAACATTATCCTGAGTCTTTGTTTCAACCGGAACATCTAGTTGCCTAATCCTTATCGATTCTTTTCCAGCAACTCTTTCTATTATAGGAATTTTAAAGTTTAATCCAGGCCCAAGTACCCGACTAAATTTACCTAACCTTTCAATTACTCCCATCGTCTGTTGTGGAACAATAACTATACTAAGTATGAGTAAAATGACCGATAGAATAACTATAGGTATTAACAAGAATTCCATAATAAACCTCAACTAAATTATACTTATAATAATTATAGCCTAATGGTATTAATAAGACATTAACCTATTAATTTTAAATTATCGATTCCGGCATAATGGTTTCGTCCCTATGAGGTCCTGTCGATATTATACTTATTGGACAATTTATAAGTTCCTGAAGTCGATCAACATATGCTCTAGCCTTAGGATCTAAGTCTTTTATATCTGACATACCAGCAGTAGGTTTGTCCCATCCACTTAAAGTTTCATAAATAGGAACGCAGTTCTCCAGAGCATATATACCGCCAGGTAATTCATCTAACCTCTCACCTTCAAGCTCGTAACCTATGCATACCTTTATTTCATCTAAGGAATCGAGTACATCCAATCTAGTTAAAACAGCTGACGTATATCCATTTATCCGGGTACTGTATTTAGCTGCAACCCCATCAAACCACCCTACTCTCCTTGGTCTTCCTGTAGTAGTTCCAAATTCCTTAGCAAGGTTTCTTATATTCTCTCCTACTTCATCATGTAATTCTGTAGGGAATGGGCCTGAGCCAACTCTAGTATTATATGCTTTAAATATCCCCAAAACTGTAGAAATATGTTGAGGTTGTATTGCCAATCCTGTACTAGCACCACCTACTGTAGGGTTAGAAGACGTGACATAAGGATAAGTACCATGATCTAAATCTAAAAGAATACCTTGAGCGCCCTCTAAAACAACATTCCCATCGTTATCTAAAACGTCATTTACATATCTACC
>JBJLGX010000009.1:0-20595 GCA_045564655.1 Dehalococcoidia bacterium | reverse complement strand
AGCATGCTATTGATTTAGGTTTTTATATGTCTATAGCTAGGCCATTATTTAGGATTCCAGAATTGAAAACTGTTGTAAAGGAATTACCTTTAGATAATTTAGTAATTGAAACTGATTCTTTCCCGCAATATTTTAAAAAGAATAGAAATAATTGGACAGAACCAAGGCATTTACGCTCAATTATTGATGAGATTTCGCGTATTAAAGATGAAGATTCAACTTATATTGAGAATATGATATTTAGTAATACTAAGAAAATACTTACAAGAAAGTGGAGTTTGATTACAAAGTATATTCCCGAACTAAGTAGCAATTTAACTTGAGGGGATTATTCTGCAATTTGGTGTTTAGGTAAATGTATACGAAACTGATTGGAATTTAATTTCTACTTATTTGGCAGGGGGGATATTGTAATTAAGCTGGCCAATATTGACCTAACATTAATGGGATGAATACGATCCATGCCATAAACCAACCTATTACTCCAGGGATGAGGGATTTTGCAAAACTAATTTCTTGTGTTGCTTGAATTGATCGAGTAACAGATAAGAGTATCCAAACCCATACGACTAGAACTATAAATAAGCCTATTGTAGAATTCACTTTCCCTACGGATATAAATATTGATAAGATTCCTGGGCTATACGCAATACCTGTACTACGCATCATGTCTCTGAATTCTGACTCAGATCCTAATACTTGGCATATTACCTTTGCTACGAAACTCCACATCATCCAACCTACTAGGATTGTACTGAAGGCTACCATTATCATTAGATATGATTCTGTACCTGTGTTATCCGTAGTATATTTAAGAGCTGCTGCTAGTGATAAACCTGCTAAGGACACGGTAACTAAAGAATATAGGACCATCTCAGGAGATTTTTTAAATATAGCATATACAGATTTTTCTAGTAATGCTGCTTTGATTAAATAATTTATCATAATGCCTTATACTTATCTGTCTATTTGTTTTTATTAGTATAGTGTAAAATCTCTAATTAGGATTTACAATTTTAAGGTGATTTCAAATCGATTACTCAACTATTATAAAAGGCTTATCTCTTACCGCGATAGGGATGGGAACAGCTTTCACACTGTTATTGATTCTAATTTCTTCTATTTACATTACTAGAATAGTAGCTAGTAAAATCAATCCGATTCCTGTACCCCCCACATTAGAAGAAATAGAAGAATCTAATAGGAAGTTCAGGGCTGCTGCAGTTGCAGTTGCAGTTTTGAAGAATCAACTCGCAAATGAGAAAAGAAGCTAGTATATGCAAGAATTTTTAAGATTTTATAGAGACAACAGGATTTGCCAATATAGGCTGGCAAGAAATTGTTATGATTGTCTTGGGGTTAACGTTTATATATCTGGCGATTAGGAAAGAGTGGGAACCGTATGAGTTACTGCCAATTGGATTAGGTGTTGTTGCGGCCAATTTGCCTCTTACGGGATTAATAAATTCACCTGTTGGAAGTTCAGGATTTCAAGAGGCAGGGATTTTCGGTGTATTTTTTTCACTATGGATTATCTTTCTGGAACATTCTGCCACCTATTATATTTTTAGGGATTGGCGCTTTAACTGATTTTGGACCTGTTATTGCAAATCCTAAAACATTATTGCTAGGTGCAGCGGCCCAAATTGGCATATTTGTTGCTTTTTGGGGGGCACTACTAGCAGGTTTTTTGGGGATGGATTTTGGTATTGCAGAAGCTGCAGCTATTGGAATTATCGGTGGGGCAGATGGGCCCACAACGATATTTTTATCGGCAAAATTGGCACCTGAATTATTAGGAATCACTGCAGTTATTGCATATTCATATATGGCATCTGTCGCATTTATTCAACCACCATTAATGAAGCTTCTCACTACAGAGAAAGAAAGACAAATTGAAATGGCCCCACCTAGAGATGTTTCGAAATTAGAAAAGCTCGTATTTCCTAATGTTGCACTTATTTTTATTGTATTAATAGTTCCTAAGTCTGCTCCTTTAATTGTTATGTTCATGATTGGGAATTTATTTAGAGAGAGCGGAGTGGTTCCAAGATTAACTCAAGCAGCTAGTAATGAAATTCTTAATATAGCTACGATTTTTTTAATGATAACAGTTGGGACTCAGCTTACAGCAGAAAGAGTTTTTGACTTTCAGACAATCGTGATATTAGGGCTTGGATTGATTGCTTTTTCTTGCGGGACTGTCGGAGGGTTATTGTTTGCTAAGATAATGAATGTTTTTCTGAAAGAAAAGATAAATCCTTTAATAGGATCTGCTGGGGTGTCAGCAGTTCCTATGGCAGCTAGAATATCACACCATGTTGGTCAAGAGTCTAATCCTAAAACATTTTTATTGCCACATGCAATGGGGCCTAATGTTGCTGGAGTTATTGGATCTGCTGTTATTGCAGGTGTATTTATTTCGTTGGTTTAACTATGATAAATAAACTTAAAGTTAGAATAGAATCCCATTGGTATTTAGTGGAAGTAGGCGATTTAGAAGGCGATGAAGTTGAAGTTATTGTGGACGGCCAAAGATTTGAAGTAAATTTAGACAAAGATGTCAAACTTGAATCAATATCTTCTTCCCCTGTACTATCAAACACTACGGATAAATCTTTGCCTAAAGATAATTCTAATCCTAGAGGATCATTTAAAACTCCTATGCCTGGGTCCGTTATTGATATATTGGTTAAAGAAGGGGATGAGGTTTCTGATTCACAAGATATTTGTATTATTGAATCTATGAAGATGCAACAAACGCTCAAAGCAGATTTTGTTGGTACAATTACGGAAATTTTGATTTCTTCTGGAGATCAAGTCTTAGATGGAGATGAATTATTTAAATATTCTTAATTATTTTTAACGTTATATCTCATAATTAAGTTATTTGATTATGACTTTTAATATTAATATTTCAGATAGAGGTTCATTATGATTAGAAAATTAGGCTCTAAGAAGCCAGAAATTCACCCTACTGCTTTTGTTAGTGAATTTGCTTATGTTATCGGAGATGTATATATAGGAGAAAATTCTAGTATATGGCCAGGAACTATTATACGGGCAGACCAAGGTAAAATAATTATAGGAAATAATACTAATATCCAAGATAATTCTGTTGTACACGGGGATGCTGATTTAGTTATTGAAGATAACGTTACTATAGGCCATAGAGTCATGTGTCATGCGTCGTTTGTAGGAGCATTCTCATTAATTGGAAATGGAGCTATCTTGAATGATGGAGTCAGAGTAGGAAACAATTCTATTATTGCTTCGGGGTCGATGGTACTCGAAAATATGGATATACCACAACGTTCAGTAGTTAGAGGAATGCCGGCTCGTATTAGGGGAGAGGTTAATGATAAGCATATTAGTATGCAGACTCATATAAGTAAGGTTTATGTTGATAAAAGTAATAAATATAAGAGCCAAGGGGATTTAGAGTAGGTTTTGGTGACTGAGATGTATACCTCAGTCACCAAAACCTACTAGTTTCAAGTATATAATGTTTTTACTCAATATCTTCTTCTGAAGATTCTATATCTGTTACAGGTATTATATTTCCATGAGCATCTTCAAATTCAGGAGGTGGAGGACTTTCAGGTATTTCATCTAAAGAAAGCATTTCGTCTAAAGTTTCCACTCCTAATTTAGCTCTGCCTTCATCTGTATTATCATATCTTGCTGGAATAAGACGTCCAATGATGACATTTTCTTTCAATCCACTCAATTTATCTTGTTTGCCCATTACAGCAGATTCAGTTAATACTCTGGTGGTCTCTTGGAATGATGCTGCGGCTAAGAAGCTATCCATATGTAGAGAGGCGCGAGTAATTCCTAATAATATAGGGACTGCTGTAGCAGGATCTCCTCCTTCGGCGAGAACTTCAGCATTTTTTTCTTCAAATTCACTTCTGTCCATAGGGTCCCCAGGAAGTAAATCAGTATCTCCAGGCTCATGTATTTGTACTCTTCTGAGCATCTGTCGAATGATAGATTCTATATGCTTGTCATGTATTGGGACTCCTTGAGACCGATACACTTTTTGGACTTCTTCAATAAGATAAGTTTGAACGGCTTCACGTCCCTGAATCTCTAATATTTGTTGTGGGTTTTTGGGTCCTGCAGTTATAGCTTGTCCAGCTTCTATAAATTCTCCTTCAGTAACTTCTAGATGTGAAGCAGCCGGAATGTTGTAACTTCTTTGTTCTTCATCAGTCCATGTTATGGATATGATTTTAGAATCTACAGAAACTGTTCCTGAGTTTCGGGCATACAGAATCGAATCAGAATTTTCATCATCACTGGAAGCTATAGGGGTTCCTATAATTACGGTTTCTCCATCTTTAACTAAGATATTTTTATAATCTTCAACAGAATATTCATCAGTTAACTCTTCTGTATTCGTGACTGACACAGAACGACCATCTGAGCTGTCTGAGAAGTCAACAGTACCTGATATTTCAGATAAAACAGCAGCTCCTTTTGGAGACCTAGCCTCAAATAATTCTTCTACTCTAGGTAATCCACTTGTAATATCTGCTCCAGCTACACCGCCTGTATGAAAAGTTCTCATTGTTAATTGTGTGCCGGGTTCGCCAATACTTTGTGCTGCAATAATACCAACTGCATCTCCAATCATAATGGGTTTTAGGTTAGCAAGAGATAATCCGTAACACATCCTACATAATCCTTTTTCAGATTCACATGTTAAAGGAGACCTTACGTAAGCTGATTTAATATTAGCTTGCTTTAAAATTTCTAATGGTTCATCAATAAGCATTATATTTTTGTCTACTATTATTTCACCTGTAGATTCATCTACGATTGGAGCTGCAGTATATCGATACTTTATCCTCTCATAAAACAAATCTTTCAACGCAGCGTCTTTATATTCTGTTATTAATAGGCTTTGACTTGAATTACAGTCATCTACTGATACGATCACTTCTTGTGCAACGTCGATAAGTCTTCTTGTTAAATATCCACTATCAGCAGTTCGGAGAGCTGTATCAGCTAATCCTTTACGAGCTCCATGTGTTGATATGAAATATTCTAAAACGGATAAGCCTTCTCTGAAATTAGATTTAATAGGGCGATCTATAATTCGTCCTCTAGGATTGGACATTAACCCTCTCATCCCAGCCATTTGTTTTATTTGTGCTATATTTCCTTTTGCCCCAGAATTAGCCATCATATATATGCCACCATAGTTTGGTAAATCTTCAGCGATAACTTGGGTTAATTCATCATTAGCATCAGTCCATATGCGTACTGTTGCATTATATTTTTCATCTTCAGTTATTAATCCATCTAGATATTGATCTTCTAGTAAACTAACAGCAGTTTCAGCTTTGGCAACTATTCCCGATTTCTTTGGTGATACTTTCACATCATTTATTGCTATAGATACACCTGAACGTGACGAATTTTTAAATCCGAGGTTTTTAATTTTATCTAAAACAATAGCTGTCGCTTCATTTCCTAAAATTCTAAAACACTGGCCGGTCAGTTCCCTTAACCTGTTTCTCTCTACTTCATAATTCTCAAATGGTATCTCATCAGGGAACACATCATTAAATAATATTCTGCCTACTGATGTTTCTATCCACTCTCCTTTGCGGTTTCTTACCTTTATTAAGGCTCGTATAGATATTGAATCTACTTCACTGGCTAAGCAGGCATCATCGAAATCACTAAACGTATTGCCAGTTCCTTTAGCATTTGGATCTAAAGATGTCATGTAGTAACAACCAAGTACCATATCTAAAGATGGGGTAACGATAGGCTCACCAGAGCTAGGGGCTAACATATTATATGTACTTAACATTAAATTTCTAGCTTCTAGGACAGATAATCTAGATAAAGGAACGTGCACAGCCATTTGATCACCGTCAAAGTCTGCGTTAAACGCTGTACAAACAAGAGGATGTACTCGTATTGCGCTTCCTTCAATTAATACAGGTTCGAACGCTTGTATTCCAAGCCTATGTAGAGTTGGGGCTCTATTTAATAAAACGGGCCTTTCCTTTACAACTTCACCAAGTATTTCCCATACTTCTACTCTATTTCTTTCAGCTAATCTTTTGGCACTGCGAATGTTATGAGCGTAACCTTTTAGTACTAATCTGTGCATTACAAATGGTTTAAATAGCTCTAATGCCATTTTTCTAGGAAGACCACATTGATTAAGATTTAATTCAGGGCCTGCAATAATTACAGATCTACCACTGTAGTCAACCCTTTTACCTAATAAGTTTTGCCTAAACCGACCTTGTTTTCCTCTTAATAGATCAGACAAAGATTTTAGCTTATGGTTATGACTTCCAGAAACAGCACGTCCTCTTCTACCATTATCAATTAAAGCATCAACGGATTCTTGAAGCATTCTTTTTTCGTTACGTACGATTATTTCTGGAGCTTGTAATTCGATTAGTCTTCTCAACCTGTTATTTCTGTTAATAACTCTTCTATAAAGATCATTTAGGTCACTAGTTGCAAATCTCCCTCCATCCAACTGGACCATAGGCCTTAAGTCAGGAGGTAAAACTGGAAGTTTGGTCAAAACCATCCACTGAGGTTTGTTAAAACTTTTCCTGAAAGATTCTACGACTCTTAACCTCTTTATAACTTTTTTTCTTCGTTGACCTGAAGTGGTTTGCATATCACTCTGCAGATTATCTCTTAATTCATCTAAATCTATGTGGTTTTCCAACACATACATCACAGATTCAGCTCCCATGCCTGCTTTAAACATACCGGCAAATTCAGTTCTGTAATCTCGATATTGTGTTTCTGTCATTAATTGAGTTATTTGTAAATCATTTAACATAGATATTAGAGTATCAATACGTGTAAATTCAGGCTCATACTCTTCAGTAATAGATTGTTCATAATCAATTACTGAAGAGGTTATTTCATTATTTATTTTTGCTAAATTTTCTTTGGCTTTGGTTTCTTTAGCATTTAATTTCTTACTATTCTCAGCATTAGATAATATTTCTTCTGAATCCATTATTTCGTCTTTATGTAATTCAGATAATTCTGTTTTTTTAGCTTCAATTTTAGAATCTTTTTCAGCCATTACTTTGTCAAGTTCAGCGTGTAATGATTCAGATGTTTGGGTTTTAAGTTCTTTGTCGACATCTGTTACTAAATATTGAGCAAAGTATAATACTCGGTCTAAATTTCTTGGGGAAAGATCCAACAATAATCCTAATCGACTAGGACTTCCTTTCGAAAACCATATATGTGCTACAGGTGCGGCAAGGTCAATATGCCCCATTCTTTCTCTGCGAACTTTAGAACGAGCCACTTCTACCCCACACCTATCACATGTAACACCTCTAAATCTTATTTTCTTATATTTACCACAATAACATTCCCAGTCTTTTGAGGGCCCAAATATTCTTTCACAAAATAGGCCATCTTTCTCTGGACGTAAGGTTCTATAGTTAATTGTTTCTGGTTTTGTAACTTCACCCCAAGACCATTTTTCAATGGAACTTGGAGATGCTAATGATATTGTTATTGCATTAAAGTCATTTGCAGCTTGAGCCATTTTATTTAACTCCACATAGAATTAAGGATTAGTTGTTTTTAATTAGTCGTTATTAGTTGAAGAGTCCTCATCAATGATTTCTATTTCAACTTCAGCACTATTTTCTAGTGATTCAGAATCAGGTTCATCTGATGAACTGGGAGTTTCTTCTTGAGCTTCTTCAGGTTCATCAGTATCGATTAAAGTCTGTTCAAGTAAAGCAAGCGGGTCTGCGAGTGCAGCAGATTCTCCAAATGGATCTATGTCAGGAGATTCCATAAAATCTTCAAAACCTTCCGTTTCTAATTCTATTGAAAGACCTAAACTTTGGAGTTCTTTCATCAATACATGGAAAGATTGAGGTATACCTGGCTGAGCCACATCTTCCCCTTTAATTATTGCTTCGTATGTTTTCACTCTTCCGATTTCATCATCTGATTTAATCGTCAACATTTCACGAAGGTTATGAGCGGCACTATATGCCTCTAATGCCCAAACTTCCATTTCTCCAAATCTTTGTCCTCCCATCTGTGCTTTACCACCTAAAGGTTGCTGTGTAATTAGTGAGTAAGGACCAGTTGCTCTTGCATGTATCTTGTCTTGTACTAAGTGAATTAATTTCAGCATGTATATATATCCTACAGTGATCGGTTGATCAAACTGTTCACCCGTTTTACCATCATATAAGGTTGATTTACCGAAAATAGGTGCGGCCATTTGGCGGTCACGATTTAAATCAAGGGCAACGTTAAACATTTCATCTAGCGTCATTTCAGATGAATCGGTATTAGCATATTCAGAAAGCCATATTTTTAAACACGCTTCACGCGCACTATTAGGGATAGAGTTTATGAATATATCTTCAAAATTCAATGACCGATCGCTCAAGTATTTTTTGATTAGTTCCAAATCTATATCGGCATTCTCATCTAGTAAAGTTATAGAAGTTTCACTATGGGCTTGTTCAATTATCCAAGCTTTTGCGAGTTGGTCTTCTATATCTTCATCAGATGCTCCGTCAAATACAGGTGTTTCAGCATTAAAACCTAATCTTTTTGCAGCCCATCCCAAATGAGTTTCTAATACTTGTCCAAGGTTCATTCTGGACGGAACTCCTATAGGGTTTAGTATTATGTCTACCGGTGTGCCATCAGGTAAATAAGGCATATCTTCTTCAGGTAATATTTTGGCTATGACTCCTTTGTTTCCATGTCGTCCAGCCATCTTGTCACCTTCTGTTATTTTTCGAGTTTTCGCAACCCATACACGGACAAGTTTATTTACTCCCGGAGGAAGATCGTCACCTTCTTCACGTTTTAAAATCTTAACATCTATAACTTTTCCTCCTTGACCATGCGGAACATATAGAGATGAGTCTTTAACGTCTCTTGCTTTTTCTCCAAATATAGCACGTAATAATTTCTCTTCAGCACTAAGTTCGGTTTCTCCTTTAGGAGTAATCTTACCTACTAAGATGTCTCTGTTGCTTACTTCAGCCCCTATCCTTATAATTCCTTCTTCATCCAAATTACGTAAACTTTCTTCCCCTATGTTTGGTATGTCGCGTGTGATTTCTTCTGGACCTAATTTCGTGTCTCTAGCTTCAATCTCATGTTTTTCAATATGCACAGAAGTGAATTTGTCATCTTTTATTAGTCTATTGCTAAGTATGATTGCATCTTCAAAGTTGTACCCTTCCCAAGTCATAAATGCCACAAGTACATTTTGTCCGAGGGCAAGTTTGCCTCCGTCAGTTGATGACCCGTCAGCTAAAACATCACCTTTTTTAACCCTAGTATGTATGTCTACAATTGGTCTCTGGTTGATACAAGTTCCTTGGTTACTGCGATGGAATTTTAGAAGGCCATGCGAATGTATTTCCCCGTCATCACCTTCGATTGTTATTGTGGTCCCTGTAACACTTTTTATAATTCCATCTGTTTTAGATAGAATTACTTGTCCACTGTCCCTAGCTACATATCTTTCCATACCGGTTCCAACTACGGGACATTCTGGTTTTAGTAGTGGTACAGCTTGTCTTTGCATGTTTGAGCCCATTAATGCACGGTTTGCGTCATCGTGTTCCAAGAATGGTATCAAGGAGGTAGATACACTAACTAATTGCAATGGAGATACGTCCATATAAGATAATTCTGAGTTAGATTCAGTTCCTACTGGAAGATACACCACGTTTTCCCCCATACGAGACTCTACCCGATCTTCAATAAATTCCCCCGCCTCATTGATTACGGAGTTAGCTTGAGCTATAAAATAATTTTCTTCTTCATCAGCTGTTAAGTAAACAATATCGTCGACGATATTGGAAACGAAAGGCCTTACTTGAATTGTTTGTGTTTTTTGAGATGATATGCGTCCAGCAGTTCTTATAGTGATTTGAGTGCCAGCTTTCACAATTGTTTTGCCGTCGTCAGTTTGAACATCACTCAATGGAGTGTGACCTATAAGCTCTTCGGGTGTTTCATTTGTTACTTCATTTAAGACTTTTCTATATGGTGTTTCAATAAATCCGAATTCATTTGTTTTAGCATAGGTTGCTAAAGAAGTTAAGAGCCCAATGTTTGGCCCTTCTGGAGTTTCAATTGGGCATATCCTTCCATAATGAGAATGATGCACATCTCTAACGTCGAAGCCCGCTCTTTCTCGGGATAAACCTCCAGGACCCAAAGCAGAGAGCCTTCTCTTATGAGTAAGTTCTGCTAATGGATTAGCCTGATCCATAAATTGAGATAATTGAGAGCCTCCAAAAAATTCCCTAAGAGCTGCGACAACAGGCCTTACATTTATTAATGCTGCAGGAGTTGTAGTGTCAGGGTCAGATTGGATAGTCATTCTTTCTTTTATGACTCGTTCCATTCGCAATAAACCAACACGAACTTGATTTTGGATTAATTCTCCAACAGATCTGACTCTCCTGTTTCCTAGGTGGTCAATATCATTAGCTTTTCGTTTTTGATTATTTATTTCAATTATTCTTTTTAATAGATTTACAATGTCTCCACGGGACAGGACTCTTTCTGAGACAGTATTGTCTCTATTAGCATTTTCTGATCCCTTCAAATTGCTGTCCAATTTATATCTTCCAACTTTTCCTAGATCATATCTTCGAGGGTCAAAAAATAACGAATCAATTAATTTTCTGGCGTTTTCTGCGTTTGGTGGTTCTCCAGGACGTATGCGCCTATAAAATTCTAATAAAGCTTCTTCGCTGTTTTTTACGCCAGAATCTTTTGCTATAGTTGCTTTTATAAATTGATGGTCTTCATTAGTGTCTACATCTGAAAATAACGTTAATAATTCATCATCTGTTTCGTACCCTTCCCCTAAAGATCTCAGCAATGTAGTTATGGGAGTTTTTCTTTTGCGGTCTATTTTTACATATATGACGTCGCGATTACTGGTTTCGAATTCCATCCAAGCACCTCTATACGGGATGAGCTTAGCGGAAGACAAGGGTCTGCCTGTAGCTGTATCTAGATCTGCAGTGAAATATGCACCTGGTGATCTAACCAATTGACTTACAACGACTCTTTCGGCACCATTGATAATGAATGTGCCGGACCTTGTCATCATTGGTATGTTACCTACGTATAGGCGCTGCTCTTTAACTTCACCTTGACCAGGGCCCGCTGCATTTATTTCTAATTCCACTGTTACATACATAGAAGCTTCAAATGTTTTTTCTTGTTCACGGCATTCGTCTTCATTGAATTTAGGTTGTTCAAAATCATGCCCAACAAATCGTAAAGAAAACCTTGGATTATTGCCTTGGTTATCTTCTATTGGGGAGATTTCATTAAATAATTCCGTTAAGCCGGCATCCTTGAACCACAAAAAAGATTCTTTTTGGATATCTACTAAATCAGGAACGTCGATCACCTTTGGTATTCGCGAAAAAGATTTTGTTTCAGGGAACATGTCGATAGAATTACGAGACACAGAAGAAGTCATTATTTGTATCACTCCTAAAAAGGTGGAACTATTGTTAAACGATAATTAAATGGTATATTTGAGACGATTAAAGTGACGCGCCGAAGAAACCCTTTTGAGGGGTTCGTTAAAAAATGGGCAAAGGAATACGTATACCACGCACGTATTTTAATCTAAGATGGCCTTATAGTCAACAGTGAATTTTAAAAAGTAAATAATGGACAACTTAAAAATAAATAAAGCAATCATCCATGCTGATTTTGATGCGTTTTATGCATCTGTTGAACAAAGGGACGAATCTAAACTTGTTGGTAAACCGGTTCTTGTTGGTGGCAGTCCAGATAGTAGGGGTGTTGTTGCATCGGCATCTTATGAGGCTAGAGGATACGGTATCCGATCTGCAATGCCGATGAGTAGAGCTATAAGGCTTTGCCCACAAGCAATTATGAGAAGACCTAGATTTGATGTTTACAGAGACGTTTCTAAGCATGTTATGGAAATATTTAGAACGTTTACTCCATTAGTAGAACCATTATCTTTAGATGAAGCTTATTTAGATATTACTGAAAAGCAGAGCTCAAAGCTGACTCCTCCTGTAATTGCTAAGAAATTAAAGCAAAAAGTTTTTAAAGAATTGAGATTAACTATTTCAGCTGGAGTTTCAACTTCTAAAGCGGTATCTAAAATTGCTTCTGATATGGATAAACCTGATGGGTTAACAGTAGTTAGGCCAGGGGAAGAACGTAATTTTTTAAATCCTTTACCTATTGAATCTTTGTGGGGAATAGGGCCTAAGACAAAAGAAAGAATTAACCAGCAAGGAATATACAAAATAAGTGAGATGTCTTCTCAAAGTGATTTATGGTTTTCAGAAAATTTTGGAATTAATGCTGAACTCATAAAACTTATGAGTTTAGGAATTGATGATAGGCCAGTTGTTATACATAAAGATCGCAAATCGTATAGCTCTGAAACTACACTGAATGAAGATACAGGTGATGTTGTGCTATTAAAAGAAATTGTTTCAAGATTGAGTCAAGATGTCAGTAGTTCTTTAATGAAGAAAGGTATTTCGGGGAAGACAGTAAAATTAAAGTTACGTACTTCGGATTTTAGTACATTTACTAGGCAGGTATCCTTTTTAGATCCTGTTCAGTTAGCTTCTGAGATTTCTGAATATGCTACAAGATTGCTTGAATATGAAATTGATGAAGATATAAAGTTTAGGTTACTTGGAGTTGGAGTTTCAGGATTTGGGCATTTAGAAATGAGACAAGATAACCAACAGATGAGATTAGAAGGATTTTAACTCTAAGTTCTCTCAGGTAATCTGTTAATTTTATGTATTATAAATTACTGGCATTTTGCCTTCCCGCTTAAGCCATATCTCTTTGTTTGATATGAGCTACAGTCTCAAGGGCGAATGATTGTATCAGAATGAATACAATCTAGTAATAAAACAAACAATAATCACAACACTTCTAAAATGAACTTATTAGAAGTGTTGTGATTTACTTTCTAAAAACAATAATTGCTAAGACTCTGACCTGAGGTTGAAAATTCCCACAATCACGGTAGCTACCAAGGCAAAAATAAATGGAATAAATCCTACATCTTCTGGAACTACTGCTATAAGCAGGTGCATAATTAACATCAAAATTCCAGCAAGTAGTAATATTCCTGAAGCGATTTTGTTGATTTTATTTTCAATCCAAAGAGAAGCTCCCAACAAAACATTTCCAAAAGTCCATGCTAAAAATAATCCAGCAAACATCGAGTCGCTTACTGACCAAATCCACTCAGCTTCTAGCATGCTCTCTGTATCGCCAGCAATTACTGGGAACCCCATCCCCATAGAAAGCAATGCTATCGTACTCATTGCTCCAAATATCATGGTAGCTATAAACGCTAAATTACCTTCTAAAGTTGATCCATCGACTTTAGACCATGCCAAAAGAGCGGGTCCAGCTGCCATGGAAATAAAAATGGCTGTTCCTAATACTGCAAATATAGCAACTGTTGTTTGTTGTGTCATAATATTTGCTAATTCTTCTGACGCCGTTTCAGAACTACCTATCACCACGTCCCAGCCAATAATAAAAACTACAAAAAACAATATTGGACTCACAATTAACATCCAACTGCTTAACGATTTGGAATTCATTTTTTCTCCTTTAATAAAACTAACAGAACTTCTATTAGTATTGAAATTGCCTATAGAAAGCATCTTAAAATCCAATATACCTAGATGCAAAGTATTTTTAGGCTCTTTTTTGATCATTTGGGTGGTGATTTTGAATTAAAACACTAAATTTGATTAATTTAAATGTGAGGTAGTATTAGAAAAGAAATTATAAAAACCTATTTTTTATTAGGATTAGTATTATTTGGTAAATATATATTCATAAAATTTCAATTCTTCTATAAGGCATTTTTTGATATTTTCAGGTTCTCTAAAACCGTGTGATTCATTAACAAATGTTATTAAACTATTGTAAATTCCTTTTTGGGTTAAAAGGTTTGCCATGTTTTGAGATTGATTGGGGGGAACAATTTTATCTTTTAACCCTTGAAATAGAAGGATCGGCCTAGTGATTTTATCTATATGAAATATGGGAGATCGATTTTTGTATTCCTGTTTATGTTCAGGATACTTACCTATCATTGAGTCGAGGTATCTGGATTCAAATTTATGTGTTTCTTCAGCTAGTGCAGTTAGATCACTTATACCGTAATAACTGACTCCGGCGGTAAAAACATCAGAAAACGTTAACGCAGCGAGAGCACTATACCCTCCAGCACTGCGGCCTTTTATGATTAATTGGTCAGGGTTTACCTCTCCTTTATTGACTAGATGAATGGCTCCGCTTATACAGTCTTCAACATCGTAAATTCCCCATTTGCCATTTAATTGTTTTCTATATTGGGTTCCGTACCCTGTGCTACCTCTATAATTCACATCCAAAACGGCAAACCCTCTGCTTGTCCAATATTGGATTTCAAGATTTAGAGTTCCGTTAGTTGCTGCTGTCGGGCCACCGTGTGTTATCACAATTAGTGGAGGAAGTGTTTTTGAGGATTCGTGGAATGGATTGGTTGGTTTATAGTAAAACCCATTAGACTGTTGATATCCTTTAGTTTCATATTCAATATTTTCTGGGGTTGAATAATACGCTTTGTTGATATCAGGGTCTTCTTTACTACTTATTTGACTAATTTGCGTGTTCTGAATGTTGTATTCATACAGCTTATACCCACTATCGTAAGATCCTAATATCGAAACAATTTTTTCTTTGGAAGCTTTAATACCAGCTCTTCCAATTTCAGTAAATTCAGGAAGTATTTGTTTGATTTGTTTATCAGATGTAGACAATAAAGCTAATTTCCACATTCCGTTTTGGGTATAGGAACAGACGATATTATCTTCAGATATAAAATCATAAAAATTTATTCCTAATTGCCATTGAGGTTGAGTAAATTCAGCTTTTATTGGTGTCAAGTTAATTTCTTGAGTACCTTTTAAACAAAATATATTCCACCAACCAGAAGAATCTGATATGTAGTGGAGTATACCGTCAGGTGACCAAATAGGATTTGAGACTGATTCATTTTGGAATCCTGATATTTGTTTATGGTTTAGTAAACTTCCATCATCAGATATATTTCCTACGTGAAGACTTGTACTATCCCAGGGCATGTTTGGATGGTTCCATTCTATCCACGCTAATTTTGTACTGTCAGGATTTATTGATGGAGATGAATAAAAGTCGGCTCCTGATTTTATGGTAATCATATTATTAGGGGCTTCGAGATTTATTGATACTAGACTATTAATAATATTGTTAGGATTTGTGTGGTTTTCATGAACAGTTATGATTCTATTGTGAAAGTTATCAAATGCGATATTTGCATATCTTAAATTCGGGTCATCTTTTGTGATAGGGGTCGGTAAAGGATCAGCCTCAGAGACTTTGTATAATCTGTTATCAGGATAATTTGAAAATATTACTATTCCGTTGGAAACTGAAAATGATCCTCCTCCATATTCATGCACATTGGTTTTTGCATTAAATTTATTAGGTATCACATCTGTGACATTTCCGTTGTTATCTTTTTTGATTATTACATTACGCCCATCTTCATCATCTCTTTTTTCGATCCAATAGACGTCATCTCCATCTATATGAATATCACTTATATTCAATGATTCATGTATCACATCATCTTCAGTAATGGGAGATTCCCAAGGAATAAAAAGCTTATTAGGGTTACTAGGCATTATTTTTCAGATTCGAGTCTTCGGGATCCTCCCATGTCAGATCCCAATAAGGGGGTTGTACCTATAATTTCTAATTCTTCCATTTCCTTAATCTCTATATCTGAGTACCCAAGAATATCTTTTAATATGTATTCGTTGTGTTCTCCTAATGAAGGTGCAGGATTATGTATTATTTCGTCAGAGCTATTTTGGAATCTAATAACTGGACCGGACAGAGGGTATATGCCTGTATTAGGATCTTCTATGATTTGAAAAAATTCTCTTGCATTTAAATGTGGATCATCGTATGTGTCAGGGCCACAATTTAGTACAGCACCTGCCGGTATTCCAATAGCTTGTAATTGATTCATGACATCATAATTATCTAGTTTTGACGTCCAGTTAGCTATTATGATGTCTAATTCATCATGATTGTCTAATCTTTTTGTTTTATTATCGTACTTTTCATTGTTCACTAAATTTGGGTCTATTAATTCTGCTAGAAGATTCCATTGTTGATCTGTGAGTATACTCATTGAGATCCATTTGTCGTCTCCTAAACATTTATATACTCCTTGAGGTGCATACTCAGTATTTCTATTCCCTTTTCTTTTTATGCCAGACTCATTTATTTGTTCTTCTAAATACATGTTTCCCATATGAGTCATAAATGATTCTGCTTGAGAAAGATCAATTAGCTGTCCTTTACCTGTGTTTTCACGTTGTATAAGGGCTGTTGTTAATGCAAAAGTTCCATTAATTGCTGCAACCGCATCAGGATGATGGACCACTGAATTAGAGCTTTGTTCCAGTTCGGGGTAACCTCTTTGAAAGGTGTGTCCTGACACTGCATCAACAGCCATGCCCATACTTCTGTAATCTTTGTAAGGACCTGTTGACCCATATCCTGGCATCAGCATATATATAATGGCAGGATTTATTTCATGGATTTCTTCATAAGATAACTGGAAATTTTCCATAACAGAACGTGCGTAATTACATAATATAATATCGCTCACAGCAGCCAATTTTTTGAATGCCTCACGGCCGTTGGCTGTTTTAAGATCTAAAGTTAGGCCTTTTTTGTTTCTGTTTGTTGCATTGAATATAGCAAATCTATTCCAAGGTTCATCACTAGGATGTGCGTCTGGATATTGTGCAGCTCCCTCAGGAGGATTTAATGGTCCGCGAGCAATTCTTTGTATAGATTCAACTTTAATTACTTCGGCGCCCATATCTCCTAGTAGGCAGCCACAATAAGGGCCTGCCCATATCTCCGATAATTCTAAAACTCTTATTCCTGTGAGAGGTAAATTTGATGTAGTCATATTGTGTTTGAATCTTTTAACTTTTCAATATCTGATTCTGAGATAGAAAGCTCAGTTGATAATATTTCTCTTGTATGTGCACCTAATTTAGGTGAATTGGTTAGATTTTGAAATTCTTTGCCTACGAACCTAAATGGGTCACCGGGGTATTTTAGTTTTCCGTAATCATCGTCTTCTAAAGTTGTAAAAAATTCACGGTATTTAAATTGTTCATTTTCGAACACTTCTTTTATTTCTAATACTGGAGCTCCCGGGAGTCCAACATTTTGAGTTATTTTAAATATTTCCTCTTTTGTTTTTGTATTTAACCATTTTTGAAATAACGATTCGAGTTCATGCCTGTTGTCGAATCTTTTTTGAGGTGTATCAAACCTAGAGTCAGTAACAAGGTCTTCTTGTTCCATTAATTTAGCAACAAGCGGCCACATTCTGGCGCCTAGTGGTAAAAAACTGACGAATCCATCTTTACATTTGAAAGTACCTACTGCGTAAGGTTCGCTTCCATTGTTCAGCATGAATCTGGGATTCATTCTCTCGTCACTTACTCCTGAATATATAAACGGTGCCCTCAAAGCTATTTGGTGCGGATGACCAGCAAAACATTCTTGGATTGATATATCAATCCAATCTCCCTGCTTTCTAGTTATTTTTTTAAATAATGCTGATGTTATTGCTGCTGCAGCTGTATTACCTGCATAGTGTTGAGATGCTTCAGCTGCATATCGAATTGGATGATTTTCAGGTAATCCTTCTCTATGCATACCTCCCGACATGGAAAATATTGTTAATTCTGTATAGTCAAAGTCTTTATTTGGGCCGGATTGCCCGAAAGGAGTTATAGATGTCATTATGAGAGATGGGTTGATTTCACATAAATCATCATATGATAGACCTATTGATTTCATATAATCTGGTTTAAAAGTTTCTATTAATATATCAGCCGAATTTACTAGTTTTTTAAGTATTTCTTTCCCATTAGGCTTTTTTAAATCAAGACTTAAGCTTTCCTTTCCGGTATTTAAATGTAAAAACATAGGAGTATTTTGGCTTCTTTCAGGATCACCTTCTGGAGGTTCAACTTTGATAACTCTACAGCCATACTGACTTAATAATTTTGCACAAAATGAGCCAGCGAGTCTATTTGAAAGATCTAATACAGTATATTTATTTAAAATGTCGTAAGGCATTGATGTATTCTAACTTATTAAGCTTTGGTTTTATATTTTATTTGTTTACTTTTAAGATAGAAACTTTGTCAGACGTAAATATTTTAGTAAGTTTTCCTGACAATCCATTTTCTATCTTAGAGATACTTGATTCTGGGTAATATATTCTTTCTAAGTCACCAATATATATATACTCTATTTGATATTTGTTCAATAGCTGGGACGCTTCATCAGGATGAGTGTATATTTTATCGACGTCATTACGACGTTCCTGCACATAATCTTTTGCGCCCCATCTTTGCTGTTCTTGATGCCATGCCCACCCTATTGGTGCTGGTAAACCTGTATTAATGGATACTCGTCCTCCCCACCTATAAGAAGGAGTTAGCCCTTCTAATATGACTGGTGACCCATCTATATTTTCCCGGATCCATTTGATTGCTTCAATATCACTCTCAAGAGATATTTCACCTAATTCATCAAAATAAACTGTATTTTTTGTATATGCCTGTCCATCTAAAGTAAGAGGAATTTCTATATTGAATCTGTCATCAATTCTGTCTTTTGTTCCTAAAAATGGATAAATTGATGATGAAATTAATAAAAATGTCATCATGGTGATAACAATATACTTGGAAGTTATGTTCATTTTTGGAATTGATATGATGATTTGATATGTGAAATAAGAAGCAGATATCCCAAGCAAGATCCATGATTGGAGATAAAATTTAAATACACTATTCATTCTTTCGATATCTCCTTCGATACGCCATATATCAATAGAAAATATAATCCCTAGCCCGATTAGTGTGATCAAGTATATATACACTAGTGAAGTTGTAAGATGATCTTTATTTTGAATACATTTAATTGATGAAAATATAATTAATATTCCGAGTGTGCTTGATAATAATATTGCTCCACTGTAACTATTTAATGCAGCAATTGCCCCCGAGAGAATCAATGAAGTTATTACTACAACCAGTATTTCTTTTTTATTTACTTGGAATTTATTATGTAATGTAGCAATTGTTCCAGTTGCAATTAAAAACAAAAAGAATCCATTAATAGATAGTATTTGAGTGAGTGTTGTTACATTTGTAGTAGGTTCAATCCAGTTGAAAAATGTAATGGTATTTGTATGATAAGGGATAAATGTAATTATAGATATTCCAATTACAATACATGAAGTGAGTATACCGTTAATGAAAAAACTTTTATTTAAGGTTTTATATCTCAAATAATATCCAACAAATATAGACCCTAAAGTTATTGATATTGTTACTGGTATATCCCATGTGTTGATAGCACTTATGGCTCCAATAGTTATACCTATTAGCAGTAGTACAATTATTTTTTCTATTGCGATATAGGATTGTAATGCAGATGATTTGATTATAGTTAATCCGATAGCCGCCACTAGAATAACGAATGGGATACTCATTAGATGTGCATGTAAATCTGCAAATAGAAAAGTGAAAAATGGGAATTCTGTTATTTCAAATCCGGGTGGGTCTGGGGGCATCATGCGACTAGATCGCCAAAAATCAAAATCTCCAATACTTTCAAGTTTAACCAATGGATTAATTAATTGATATAACCCGTCTAAATTACCAATAATACATACAAATATTACAGTTGTTATTCCTAATAAATATGGGTAAATCTTTTTATAAGAATAGTTGGCATTGATTTTATCTGTAAGATTATATCCAATAGAAAACAATGAACCTACTGTTAAAGCGAAAAATGTTGGGATGGCTAAGTTATATGCAATTTCTGTAGAAATTCTAGTTAAATGGATTAATGACCCTACTATGAAATAACCCCAATAATAGTAATTAAGTGAAGCTCCTGAAAACCAAGGGTCATATGGTGGCATAAATGTAGATTTAACTACGGCATTTAAATATGCAACATCCATTGGTTTCTCTCCGCCTCTGAATGGATGCCATAGATCAGGGTTTGCAGCACGAATTAATATAAATCCCAAGAATGCGATCAGAAATAATAATTCATATAACGCGATTGATTTCCAGGTAGATTTCAAGAAACCTATTATTTCTTTTTTCTTATGTATTAATATAATTGCCGATATAAAAAGAAGTGTGATTATTCCAATATATACAGACATTGTGCTAAAGGTAGATATGCCTGTGCTGGTTAGTATCCAAGTAACATAACAAGATACTAATATTCCTAAAGGTTTTGATAAAAGATAACCTTTATCTTTGAATTTATTAAATACTAAGAATCCTATAGGAAATGCCAATATTGATATTAATTGGATCCAAAATAGCCAAGCTAATATTGGATTTTTGTTATTCCATGAATCCTTTTTTATAATATCTGTCC
>JBJLGX010000008.1:0-113606 GCA_045564655.1 Dehalococcoidia bacterium | reverse complement strand
AACTATCATAATAATATTTATTTTTTATTAAACAATGGAATCATTCTGTCTAATATTTCGTTCGCTACTTCATACTTTGGCATTGTAGGTACGACTTCTACATCTCCATTAGGATGAATAATAGACACTTTATTAGTATCTGATTCAAAACCATTATTTTTGTCTAATATGTCATTCGCAACTATAAGGTCTAAAGATTTTGATTGGATTTTACTTTTCCCATTTTCGATTAAATTATCACTTTCAGCAGCAAATCCTATTTTAATTAAGTTGGTTTTTGATATGTTAGCAATAATGTCGATTGTCTTTATTAAATCTATAGACCAATTAGCAACCCCATTTTTTTTAGATTTGCTATTGGAGTACTTTTCAGGTGTCCAATCTGATACTGCAGCAGCCATTATAATAGCGTCCATTTCAGTTATTTCTTTAGAAATAACATCATACATTTCTGAAGATGTTTGTACTTTTTTGGTTTGGATACCTATTGGATTTTCCAACATATTAGAAGCTGATACTAATGTGACAGTCGCTCCTCTATCCCTTGCGGCTGCAGCGATCGCATATCCCATTTTACCTGACGATTTATTGGTTATAAATCTTACGGGGTCTATAGGCTCTGTCGTTCCACCTGCACTAACCAATATTTTTTTCCCTGATAAATCTCCTGTGGAGCCTAGATTCATAGTTATAATATCGACTAAAATTTCAGGAGATGTCATTCGGCCGTTACCAATTAATCCGGAAGCTAATCTTCCGTATTCTGGTCCTGATATAAATATTCCTCGGGATATCAACATGGCTATATTATTTTGAGTTGCAGGATTATCAAACATGTTGCCATCCATAGCTGGAGCTACTACTATTGGGCATTTTGCAGCCAATACTGTAGTAGTAAGAGAATCATCTGACATCCCATTTGATATTTTGGCAATGGTATTCGCTGTTGCAGGAGCTATCACAATAATGTCTGCTGATTCCGCTAACCCTACATGATTAATAGCAAACTCGGAATTAATATCATACATATTAGTTACGACATCTCTGTGAGTGATTGATTTAAATGCTAAAGGCGTTAAAAATTCTTGTGAAGATTTTGTCATGATTGTATCAACTAGCGCCCCATTCTGAACAAGTTTACTTGCCAGTTCTAACGCTTTGTAGCAAGCTATACTTCCTGTAACGCCTAATACAATTCTTTTATTTGTTAATGGCCCTTTCATTTTCATTCCTGGGTAGAATTTAATTTATATAGGATTTGTAATCCTTTGAGTGTTAAATCATGATCTACTATGTCAAATAAATTTACTTCTTGAGATATTATATCTGCTAATCCCCCCGTTGCTATAATTTTTGCATTATTACCGAGCTCTTCTTTAAATCTTTTTATCATTCCTTTGATTAATTCGGAGTAACCTAGTATTAGCCCTGATTGTATTGCATGGGTTGTAGTTTTTCCTATAGCAGTTTTTGGAGCAATTAATTCAACTCTTTTTAGTTGTGAAGTAGCTTTATATAAAGATTCAGCTGACACGCCTATACCAGGTGATATTGCGCCACCTAGATATTCTCCGCTTGAGCTTATTGCATCAAATACGGTTGCAGTGCCTAGGTCAACTATTATCGCCGGACCTTTGTATAAATGGAGCACAGCTGCAGCATCAACTATTCTGTCTGCACCCACGTCTCTAGGACTGTCATACATTATTTTGATACCTGTTTTAGTACCAGAACCAATAATTAAAGGAGAAATATGGAAGTAATCTTTAAAGAGATCTATAAAAGTTGTTGTTAAAGGAGGGACTACACTACACATTACAATTGCTGAAATATCTTTATTAGAAATATCTTTATTAGAAAGTATGTTTAATATGTTTGTACCATATTCGTCAGACGTATTGTTACGTGATGTTGATATGCGCCATGTTGTTTCTAAAGTTTCTTTATTAAATAAACCAATTGTAATATTGGTGTTACCTATATCTATTGCAAGTAGCATTTTACTTACCTGAAAGTGTCGATCACTTCTTTTTTTCTACTGAATTTTTGTTGCGAGACCAATTTGATTTTAGAAGTTTACTTGAATCTAATAACTTATCCAAAGTTGGAAATAGAGAGTCACTCAGTCTTTTGAAACCTAGTATGTTCGCAGCATCTTTAGCTGCAGTACGACCTGCTATCGTTTCTTTTTCACGGCCATTCCATGCTTCATCAACTTGAGTCTCCCAATTTATGGGTAAACTTTCTGAATTAGAATCTGCGCTCTCATTATTGTGAGATATTATTTTAGGCTTAACATTTGGAGGTCGGGGTTTCGTTATAGATTTAATTGCAACTGTAAAGTCAGTACCTTCATGCAACGTTACAGAAATTTCTTTTCGAGATTCTAGAAAATCTCTAAATGAACTGAATCCTAAATCTCTATAATTAAAACTAGGGTCTATCCGAGTCATTGTCTGAGCAAGTTTTGTCCCTAGGGCATTTCCATTATCGTCGATTGTTGCTTCTATTGCTCTTGATAGTAAATCTGTTATGGAATTTGAATTATCAGATGATTCTTGTGAGGATATTCCATTTTCTAATACTCGATTAGTTCGGGAGTTGAAATTATTTTTAGTATTTCGTTTTTTAACTTCCAGGGGTTTTAAAAATATATATCTATCACATGATTTCACCATTGTGGATGAAGTTACGGCTCTGCGACCTGCTCCTATTACTGATTTGCCAGATCCCCTTAAGTGGTTTACTAAAGGAACAAAGTCACTGTCTGAAGAAACAATTACGAACGTATCGATAGGAGTGTTATGTAATAATTCAACAGCATCAATGGTTAATTTTATATCACAAGAGTTTTTGCCTGATCTTACTCCTCGGTAATTATGAACCGCCTCTATTCCTAACTCTATAAGCTTTTCTTGGCCTTTTCTTTGAGAAGACCAGTCTGCATATGCTCTTTTTACTATTATTCGCCCTAATCCTGAAAGTTGTTCTGTAAGATTCTGTAAGGATTCAACCCCTACGTTCTCATAATCAATCAAGATGGCAATATTTGAATCAGTCAAAAATCACTCTTTGAGAATACTGAGTACATTTCTCAGTAAGATTTAATATACAAATATGGTATGTATTACCTCGGACTATTATACCACGTATCTGAATCACATCTTTTGAAAGTTATCAGTTAATTCATCCACATATTTTTATTGTTTAATAAGTGGATGCTATAATTTTGATAGTGGACTATTTTAGGAGTATTTTATGACTGTTAATCCAAAATCGAAACCAATGACGCCATATCAAGTTAATAGATATAGTCGGCACATCATAATGCCTCAAGTAGGTAGCATAGGGCAAAGGAAATTGTTAGAATCAAAGGTTTTAATGGTAGGAGCTGGTGGATTAGGGTCTCCTATTTCTATTTACTTAACGTTAGCTGGAGTTGGAACTGTTGGAATCGTAGATTTTGATGAGGTTGATTTAACTAACTTGCAAAGACAAATATTGCACTACAATGATGATATTGGTAAATCAAAAGCTGAATCAGCTATACAAACTTTAAAAGCATATAATCCTGATACCAATGTTAACGTACACGAAGAACCTATTACTTCGGATAATGCTTTTGAAATAATGGGAGATTATGACATTATTGTTAATGGAGCAGATAACTTCCCAACTAGATATTTAATTAATGATGCTGCTTATTTACTAGGGAAGCCTCTTGTGGACGGGAGTATATTGTTGTTTGATGGCCAAGCGACGACATACATTCCTGGACAAGGTTGTTATAGGTGTCTTTTTCCTACCCCTCCACCGCCAGGTGAAGTTCCTAGTTGTGCTGAGGCAGGGGTTTTAGGAATGCTTCCAGGTATGGTTGGGACTATACAAGCAACTGAAGTTGTGAAGCTTATTATAGGTGTAGGGGAATCTTTGTCAGGAAAACTTTTATTAATAGATGCCCTTAGTATGGATTTTAGAACTGTTAAAATACGCCGAAATCCTGATTGCCCTTTATGTGGCGATAGTCCAACAGTAACTGAATTAATAGATTATGTAGATTTTTGTGGTGGCGCGCCGCTTACAGGATAATATTTCTTTAGATTAAGGAGATTGTATTTTGAAGATATATACCAAAACTGGGGACGATGGAACAACAGGGCTTTTTTTTGGTGGCCGAGTTTATAAAAATGATATTAGATGTGAGGCTTATGGGGAGATTGATAAAACTGTAGCGAGCCTCGGATTAGCGAGATCATTATCAAATGATAATTTTATAAAAGAATTGTTAATAGAGTTACAAAATCAACTTTTTACAGTTGGAGCTGAATTAGCGACTTTAGAAGAAAATTATGAGGTTATGAGTAAATCTTATAAAACAATATCTTTAGATATGATTTCAGATATGGAAAATAATATAGATAATTTAATGAAGTCCGTAACGTTACCACCAAATTTCATTTTGCCAGGAGCTTCTCCCGGTTCGTCAGCTTTAGATTTGGCAAGGACAACATTGAGGTCAGCTGAAAGAAGGATAGTCGATTTGGATAAAGAAGAATTGTTAGTAAATCGCAATATACTGGTTTACGTAAATAGGCTTTCAGATTTATTGTTTATAATGGCTAGGTTTGAAGACCGTCATCTTCCAGTAGAAATAATAACAGGTCAAAAAAAGGATGATTAATTCAAAGCCCTTGATATCAGTTTTAGATTATCAAGCAGGCAATATTAAAAGCGTGGAAAATGCTCTTGAGTATTCTGGTGCTAGAGTTGTAGTAACTTCTGACCCACATGTTATACATAAATCTGATGCAATTGTTTTCCCAGGTCAGGGTTCTTGTGTGTCTGCTATGGATAACATCAAATCCAAAGGCTTAGATGTAGTTGTTAAAGAATCTATTTATTCTGGGAAACCCTTTCTGGGAATCTGTTTAGGGTTGCAATTATTATTAGAAAAATCGGAAGAAGGAAATACAGATTGTCTTGATATAGTTCGAGGAGAAGTGAAAAGATTTGATCAAGGCTTGAAAATTCCTCATATGGGCTGGAATTCAGTATCGTTTACTATTGATCATCCGGTCTTTTTTGGAATCCCTAACAGATCATACTTTTACTTCGTACATAGCTACTACGCAGATCCTTATGATGCTAGCATCATATCATCTGCTACAGATTACGGAATTAATTTTTGTAGCTCAATTGCTTACGACAATGTTATTGCTGTTCAATTTCATCCTGAAAAAAGTGGAGACATTGGTCTTAAATTATATAAAAATTTTGTTGAATTTATTGGGTCTTAGGAATTAATTATGGATTTGATACCTGCTATTGATATTAGGGGAGGGAATTGTGTTCGATTGTTTAAAGGAGATTATTCAAAGGAAACAATTTTTTCAGAAAACCCATTGGATGTTGCAATCCAATGGAAAGAAGAAGGGGCTAATAGAATACATATAGTAGATTTAGATGGGGCTAAAGATGGGAAACTAGTCAACAATAATATTATTGAGCAAATTGCGAATATAGCCAATATAAAAATTCAAGTTGGAGGGGGTATAAGAAATTTATCTGCTGTTAAAGAATATTTTGAATTAGGGGTTGATAGATTAATTTTAGGTACAGCTGCTGTTGACAAGCCTGATCTTGTTAAAAGTATCTTGGATTATAAAGGCCCAGATTCTTTAATTGTTAGTATAGACGCTAAAAATGGGCAGGTAGCTCTTGATGGATGGACACGTATCATTGATATGAAAGTTAATGACTTGATTCACGATATGATGGAATTAGGAGTTATAAGATGTTTATACACAGATATTAATCGAGATGGCACTTTAACTGAACCTAATTATGATTCAATATCTGATCTGGTTAATTTTGCTGAAGTTAACATTATAGCTGCTGGAGGCATTTCAACTATTGAAGCTTTATTAAAACTTAAAGATATAGGGGTTGAGTCAGCGGTAGTTGGTAAAGCAATATATACAGATGACTTAAATCTTAAAAAAGCTATTCAATGTTTAAAGTGATACGGATTTAATGAATAAACTTCAAGTAAATACTGCTTTGGATTCAAATTTAGATATATATCAAATTATATCTCTACTACCTTTAACCCCTTACCATGAAGTGGTCCATATGTTTCCTTCAACAGGAGGCCTATCTGTACAACTTGGCAAGATAGTTTACCGAGGTCGGGTTATATCATTAGATACTTTTAAGAATAATTTGGCATCCATTAGAAAAGAGTTAAAAAAAATCAGACTCACTAATGTAAAAACTTCACATATCCAGGATGAATCAAATTTAAACTTAAAAGACGCTTCATTCGATGGAGCAATCATTTCTTTTGCTCTTACAAATGCTAGAAATCTTGCTTCGATATTTAACGAATCAAATAGATTTATAGCTACAGGAGGATGGTTATCATTGATAGATCAACATCCTGAAAATGATAATGTTATGCCTCTCAATGAGTATAAAAATATAGTTGAAAAATCAGGATTCCGTTTTCATACTAAATATAATCTATCTGATAGTATTTATATGATGATATTTCGGAAGTGACGTAGATTATGTTAACTAAAAGAATTATTCCGTGTTTAGACGTAGATAATGGGAGAGTAGTCAAAGGCATTAGTTTTTTGAATCTAAGAGATGCCGGTGACCCAGTGGAATTAGCTGCATTTTACAATGAGCAAGGAGCTGATGAACTTGTTTTTTTAGATATTACTGCGTCATCTGATGATCGCAACATAATGCTTGATGTAGTGAAAAATGTAGCTACCCAAGTTTTTATCCCTTTAACAGTAGGTGGTGGTATTCGAAATGTTTCAGATATAAGAAAAATGTTAGAGTCTGGAGCAGATAAAGTTTCTCTAAATACAGCTGCTATAGAGAATCCTGATTTTGTTAAAGAGGCAGCAGACTTTTTTGGTTCTCAATGTATTGTAGTTGCTATAGATGCGAGAAAGGTCGATGAAGATTCAAATGTTATCTCAACGAATAAATATGATAATGATATAGCAATAGATATTTATTCGAAATGGGAAGTGTTTACACATGGTGGAAGGAAATCTACTGGTATAGATGCAGTCAAATGGGCCAAAAAAGTTAATGAATTAGGATGTGGCGAGATTTTATTAACTAGTATGGATTCTGATGGTCAGGAGTCAGGGTATGACCTTTCTTTATTAGATATTGTTTCTACAACTGTAACAGTGCCTGTAATAGCGAGTGGTGGTGCCGGGACGTTAGATCATCTAGTAGGTGCAATTAATGAAGGCAAAGCAGATGCCGTTTTAGCTGCTAGTATTTTTCATTTTGGTACATTTACTATAGCTGATGCAAAGAATTACTTGAAATCTCAAGGGATACCTGTGAGGATATGATTAAGGTAGGGTGTAATGAGTTTAATAAAATTCGATTCTAATGGATTGATTCCGGCGATTGTGCAGCATATTGATACTAATGAAGTATTAATGGTAGCTTACATGAATTTAGATGCTATATCAAAGACATTCGAATCGGGGGATGTATGGTTTTATAGTCGTAGTAGAGAAGAACTTTGGCATAAAGGGGAAACATCTGGGAATTATATGAGATTGAAATCATTCTCAATAGACTGTGACGGAGATGTTATATTAGTTAAAGTTATGCCTGAAGGTTCCGCATGTCATACAGGAAAGAACTCTTGCTTTTATACGGAAATCAATTCTAATGCGGATCTTAAATTTAGCACATCCCTAGATTCAAAAATCTTGGAAGAATTATTTGTGGTTATACAAAAAAGATCTGAATCTTATGATGACAAAAGCTATACTTCAAAATTGTTATATGGGGAAGTAGGTAGGATCGCTCAGAAAGTAGTAGAAGAAGCAGGAGAAGTGGCCATTGCAGGTGTCCAATCTAATAAAGAAGAGCTTGCTGAAGAAGTTGCAGATCTCTTGTATCATCTACTAGTTTTAATAAAGTCTAATGATTTAGTTTTAAGCGATGTATGGAAAGTCTTAAAAAATCGTAGAAATTAAACTTCATTAGAATCATATTTAATTGAAGCTGTCATAGCTTCAATTGCAACTTCGATTTGATCATTGTCAGGCTGTTTTGTTGTTAATTTTTGAAGCCACAGACTAGGTGCCATAATGAATTTAATTAAAATATTCTGATCATATATACTACTTATTCGGATAGTTTCATAACTTAACGATGCTATTAGTGGAATTAATATTATTCTAGATAGGATTAACCAACTGAATGGTTCTCTTGGTATTAAACTGAATATAATAATTGATATCAACATGACATTTAATAAAAATGCAGTCCCGCATCGAGGGTGAGCTGTTGGGTAATTAGATATATTTTCTACTGTTAACGATTTCCCTTCTTCTTGTGCGTGAACAGTCATGTGTTCAGCTCCATGGTACATATAAACTCGTTTTATATCATCCATGAATCCTATGGCAACTATATATATTATAAATATTAGTAATCTTATAATTCCTTCTGCTATATTGCTTATCAAATCTGAACCTGTAAAATACTCGAAAGGAGTACTTGCTAGTAATGGAAGTATGAAAAACAATCCGATAGCGAGCAAAGTCGATAACGTTATGGTTATTGCAGTGGATAGTTTACTAGAGGTTTGATTAATTTCTTTGTCACTATGAGATTCATCAGGATCGGCAATTTTAGCTGAATATGACAATGAATCCATTCCTATGTATAGAGTCTCAGATAGAGCGATGATTCCTCGTACAATAGGGGTTTTTCTTAATAAACCGGTAAAAATCTTATTTAGAGGCTTCGTTCTTGTGACTATATTACCAGAAGGACTTCTTACTGATACAGTGGTATTGTTTTGACCTCGTATCATTACTCCTTCTATAACCGCTTGTCCTCCATATGTAGGTTGACGTGATCCCATAAAAATCAGTTTAAAAAGTTAACTCATAGAAGGTTATTCTAAGTTAAATCTTCTCTTGAGCCTCTCGACACGTCCTTCAGTGTCTACTATTCTTTGCTCTCCAGTAAATAGAGGATGACATTTAGAGCATATTTCTATTTTAAGTTCAGGAGACGTGGAACCAGTGGTAAATGTATGTCCACAGGAACAAATAACTTGTGATTGATTATAGTATGTTGGGTGTATATCAGATTTCATATTATTCAGCATAAACACTGGCACATTTTTTCCCGCCAGCAAAGAATTCATATTTAACAGTTCCATCTATGAGTGAGAATAATGTATGGTCTCTTCCAAGCCCCACATTGTTTCCAGGGTGTATTTTAGTACCCCTTTGCCTGACCAAAATTGATCCTGCAGTAACAAATTGTGTGTCGTAGCGTTTTACGCCGAGTCTTTTGGATTCACTGTCTCGACCGTTTCTAGTACTTCCGCCACCTTTTTTGTGAGCCATATAATTTCCTCTTTAATTACTCTTATTTATGACAAAGATATATCAGTTACTCTGAGGTCTGTATATTGTTGTCTGTGTCCATTTTTTCTGCGATATCTAGTTTTTGCTTTATATTTGAAAACTACAATTTTTTTATCTTTTCCGTTTTCGACAACTTCGGCTGTAACTGACGCACCAGTTACATTGGGATTTCCTATGGATATGTTTCCATCTACAGAAGTCATCCTAACATCATCTAACGTTACTATATCCCCTTGGTCCCCAGGCATAGATTCAACTCTAATCGTGTCGCCATTAGATACTTTATATTGTTTTCCACCAGTTTGTATTATTGCAAAATTCATTTTAGGGTTCACCTAATGTAATTAATTAAATCAAAACTACATTTTACTTTTAGTTTGGGGGTTGAGTCAATCGAAATCTATTCAAGCCAGTTTAGGAATACTTTTTTAGGTTGCCATTTCATATTTTTATAATCAGCAATAAGTATTGCTAAGAAAATTTGATTTGAATTGAAAGCTAAAGCAGTTTTAATATTTTTGGATGAGTATTTTGAATCTAAATCTATTTTTTTACCTGTCTTTATCATGTCACTTTCATGTGTAGACAAATAAACTTTTTCTATATTGTTTAAATAGTCTGTTGGGTCCAACAATATATCTTTAATTTCCCTAGCAGTAATTTTTTCTATCACAATTGGTAATTTGATAGAATCAGCTATTTTGAATGCCCCTGAAGCTATTCTACGTAGGTTAGTTAAATAAGCCCCACATTCAAGTAATTCGCCAATATCATTTGCAAGACTTCTTACATAGAATCCTTTTTCACAGCTTATTTCAATTTCAATTACTGGATTAAAGTAAGAATTTAAAGATATTGAATGAACCTTTGTTGTTCTAGGAGGCCTTTCTATCGTAATTCCTTTTCGTGCAAAGTCATATAATGATTTTCCGTTGTGCTTAATAGCACTATACATAGGAGGAACTTGCAATATATCGCCTTCAAAAACTTTTATAGCTTCCTCTATGTCTTTTTGAGCGATATGCGATGTAGGGGACTGCTTTATGACAGTACCTTCGCGATCATAAGTATTTGTAGATGTTCCTAATGTGATTTCAGCTAGATATTTTTTATTATTATTAAGTATATATTCTAATAATCTTGTAGAACTACCAATAGCTACGGGTATTACTCCAGATGCCAAAGGATCTAATGTTCCTCCATGGCCAACTTTAGATATATTTGCAGCAGTCCGTATTTCTCTAATGACATCCATAGAGGTCATTCCATAGGGTTTATCTATATTAAATATACCGTTCATGAAATTTAAAATTTATGGGAATCGATTAGTTTGGATATTGTCTCAGCTTGTTCTAGTGAATTGTCTAGTTTGAAATCTATTTTTGGGATTCTTTTTAAAGATAATTCTTTATGTAGAATTGTTTCTATGAATTTACTTGCTGACTTTAAAGCTCGTAAAGTTTTTTGAGTTGAGGCTTTTTCTTCCATAATACTTATATAGACTGTTGATTTTTGTAGATCTTTTGAAGTTTTTACATCAGTAACTGATAACCAATTTGATACCCTGGGATCTTTCACTTGTGTCATTATTATTCTACTGATTTCTTTTTTTAGAAGAGAATTAATGCTGTCGATTCTATTTCCAGACTGAGAACTATGAGAGTTTGTGTATTTCATCGAGAGTAATATTGTTTTTCTAATTCATTTCTTCTAAAGCATAGAATTCTAATTCGTCATTTTCTTCAAATTCATTAAATCCATCAACTGTAAGTCCGCCTTCAAATCCATTAGTTACTTCTTTAACATCATTTTTGAAGTGTTTAAGAGTGGTTAGTGGCCCTTCAAATACTTTTTCTCCACTACGTATTATATGAACTAATGAGTCTCTAGTTGCCTTTCCGTCATTAACATAAATGCCTGCCACTTTCGTATGGCGCCCTACATTAAATATAGCTCTTATAGTTGCTCTACCGATAAATACTTCTTCATATTCGGTTTCTAAGAGGCCTTCAAGAGCTTTTTCTATATCTTCTACTAATTTGTATATGATCGTATAGTTTCGTATTTCAATACTTTCCTGTTTGGCTAAAGTTCTTGCCCCACCTTCTGGAGAAGTATTGAATCCAATTATCACTGCTTTTGAAGCGACGGCGAGCATAACATCTCGTTCTGTAATTCCTCCACTTGCAATTCTAATAATATTTACTTTCGACGTATCGGAATTTAGATTTTCTAATACGGTTTTTACAGCCTCTATACTTCCTTGAACATCCGTTTTAATTATTAGATCAACATGTCTTACTTTACCAGATATGTTTCTTGAATGAGCTTCTTGTAATGTAATTCCTTCACGCAATGATTTAGCGGATTTGTCAGATATGATATTTTTAGCATCTTTGTCACTTTTTACTGTTTCTATAATTGCCCCTGAGATAGGAATATCATTCACTCCCATAATTTCAATGGGTTTTGAAGGTCCTGCAGAAGTTATTTTTTGCCCTTTATCATCAAACATTGCCCTGATTTTGCCATAAGTTTCTCCAATGACAACAATGTTACCTTGATGCAAAGTCCCGGTTTGAATAAGTGCAGTAGTTATGACTCCTCTACTTTTGTCTAATTTAGATTCTATAACCACGCCCCGTGCAGTTCCGGTTGGATTTGCTTTTAGTTCTGAAATTTCAGATATTAGTAGGATATTTTCAAGTAATTCTGGAATTCCTGCACCTGTTATTCCAGATAATGGAACAGCTATCACATCTCCACCCCATGCTTCAACCAATATATTTTGTTCAGACAATTGTCTATATACATCATCTACATTAGCGTTGGGGACATCTATTTTTGTTATTGCAACAATCATAGGGACATTTGCAGCATTCACATGATCAATTGCCTCTAGAGTTTGAGGCATTATTCCGTCATCAGCAGCGACGACTAATATAGCAATATCTGTTACCTGCGCTCCTCTTGCTCTCATAGCTGTGAAAGCTTCATGGCCTGGTGTATCTAAGAAAGTTATGATTTGAGATTCATGATTTATTTGATACGCTGCAATATGTTGCGTAATTCCTCCGGCTTCTCCGTCAACTACATTGGTTTTTCTTATTGTGTCCAACAATGTAGTTTTTCCATGATCTACATGGCCAAGTATAGTAACAATTGGAGGGCGAGTTACCATTTCATTTGGATCTTCATTTTCTAATTCAATAGCTAAGGGTTGTAAAGACTTACTCCCTTCTTCGGGAGTTTTAGCACTAAACCCAAAAATTTGAACTACTACTGATGCAATGTCATGTTCTATAACATCGTTCACAGCGAACATATATCCCCCTCTCATGAGACCTTTAACAACTTCAACAGGATTCACTCCCATTAAGTCTGCTAAATCGCTTACTGAAATAGCCGTCGGTATATCTAATACTTGGGGGGCTAAAGCTTGATTTATGTCAGAAGGCTCGTTTGTCATATTTTGGTGATATGTCCTTTGTAGTTCTAATTTGTTAGTAAAGCATTTGTCTGATTCCTTAACGAATTAAACATATTATATGTTAACGTCTCTTTTTAGTAGACTTTGTCTTCTTTGATTTTGATTTTGATTTTGCGGTGGTATTTTTGGTTTGTGAAGATCCTCTGCGATCCTTACGAGCAGTAATGCCTCCTTTTAGATCGTCAATATCTTCAGCAAATCTGATCATTCCTCCACTTTCTTGTGTGTTACTCATAGCCCTATGAACAGACCAAATATCCTCTGGTACATTACTGATTTCTGCACCAATATCATCACTAGAATCTTTGGATTCTTCTTCTTCTAATTCCATGAGAAGTAATTCTTCCTCTGGAGTCAGGACTTCATCACTAGAATCTTTTGATTCTTCTGTAGAATCGTCATTCACTTGATCGGTTTCTAATGTAACTACTTCTTCAGGGTTAGGGGTATCTGTTGTTTGAGACTCTTCTATATCAATAGATGTAACTCCATTTCCATTAACTGTCGAGGGAGATTCTGCTATTGAACTAGTATCTACATTTTCAGAATCAGCTTCTGGGGAAGCTCCCTCTTCAATAATAGTTTCTACTTCTTCAGGCATTGCACTTATATCGATTTCCATATCACTTTTTATGTCAACATTGAAACCTACTAATTTGGCAGCCAATCGGGCATTTTGTCCTTCTTTTCCTATTGCTAGGGACAGATGCCTGTCAGGAACAATCGCAACGGCAGTATTTGATTCTTGGTTTACATCAACACGGTGAACTTGGGATGGGCTTAATGCATTGGAGATATATTTATTGAGATCCTTATTCCACTCTAATATATCGATTTTTTCTCCTTGCAGTTCATTTACTATACTTTGTATTCTCACGCCCCGAAGACCAACGCAAGACCCAACAGGGTCAACGCTATCTTGTCTAGCTCTAACCGCTACTTTGCTTCGAGAGCCACTTTCACGTGCAACACTGACAATTTCTACAGAGCCACTAAATATCTCAGGTACTTCTTGTTCAAATAATCTACGCAATAGCAATTCGTCTGTTCTTGAAACTATTAGTTCAGGACCCCTAACTGAGTCTTTATCAATTGTTTGCAATATAACTTTTATCTTTGTTCCCTGCCTGTATCTCTCATTTGGGACTTGTTGACTTATAGGGAGTATTGCTTCTGCTCTTCCGGTATCAACGATTATTTTTGTAGGTTCTATTCGTTGTATTGTAACCGTTATAATTTCACCTTCACGGCCATTATATTCAGAAAGTACAATTTCTCTTTCTGCTTCTCGTAAACGTTGTAAGACAACTTGTTTAGCAGTTTGAGCTGCTATCCGACCGGCACTATTAGGAATGTTCTCTGTCGCTACACTATCACCTATGTTTAAATGATCTCCGTATTTTGACTTTGCATCAGATAAACTTATTTCTTGTAAAGGATCTTCAACTTCGCTTACTACGGTTTTTATGATGTCAACTTGAATATCTCCAGACCCAGGATCTAGTCTTACAGATATATTCCGGCCTTCAGTAACACTATCTTTTTTAAATGCTGAGACTAAAGCAGCTTCGATAGCCGTCATAACTTTGTCCTTTGGCAATCCACGTTCTGCAGCAAGCTGTGTTAATGCAACGAGAAAATCACTCTTCATTTTTAGTCACCTCTCATTGTTATTTTGCCTTATAAAAAATAAAGTGGGGAAAGCCCCACTTTATCTCTTAAATATATGCTAAGTCTCAAGATACGTAATTATATCACCCAAGTAATACTACAAACAACTTTTACACGTATTAAAGGAGTGCGATTAATTAAATTTATTTATATAATTAAATTGAACGTTAATTTATAGGATTAAACTTTAATTGTAATTTTATGATAAATAGAATTTTTATTAGCATGGCGCTTATATTTTTGATGTTTATTATGTCTTGTAACATAGTCCAAAATGAGGATCCTCCAGAGTTAGTTGTTTTTTCAGCTATTAGCTTTTCAGATGTTATATTGAACACCCAAGAATCTTTTCAAAGTAAAGAAAACATAAAAATTTCATTTTCATTTTCAGGTTCTCAGGTTCTAGCCTCTCAAATATCTAATGGCGCCCCTGCTGATTTATTTATTTCTTCAGGTATGGCTCCTGTAAATTACTTGTTGGATAAGAATTTATTAGTTGAAGATCGGATAGTTGATATTGCAAGTAATAAGTTAGTGGTAGCTATTCCAACCGAACAGTCTGAAGTAAATATTAAGGATATTCAATATTTATTAAATTATAATAAAATTGCTATTGTAGATCCTGAATATGCTCCTGCTGGTATGTATACGAAACAAGCATTGAAAAACCTAAGATTAGAAGAGTCGCTGGCACCTAAAGTATTAACTGTACCTAATGTTAGAGCAGCATTAAATTATTTGGAAACTAAAAATGTAGATGCAGCTATATTATATGAGACAGATGCTAAGAGTTCTAATAAAGTTGTATCTTTAGACCTCATTCCAGAATCATCTTATAATTCAATTAAGTATCCAGTAGTTGTTATAAATTCTACAGATAAATTAGATTTAGCTGACAAATATATTGAATATCTTTTGAGTTCAGACTTTAAGGATATTCTTATTTCATATGGGTTTAACGAATAAGCAAGTATGATTGATATATTAATTACAACTTTAAAAATCTCTACTTTAGCTACAATTATTAATTTTCCTCTTGCTTTATTATTAGGGTGGATATTGGGAAAGAAAAACTTTAAAGGTAAATTTATACTAGATGTATTTGTGTCCTTACCTTTAGCTTTACCTCCTGTGGTCATCGGATATTTTTTATTGGTATCGTTAGGCTCTAAAAACGGCATAGGAGGTATTGTAAATTTTAATATTATTTTTACTTGGGTAGCGGCATCTATTGCTGCTTCAGTGGTTTCATTTCCTCTGATGGTTAGATCTATTGCGGTATCTATGAGCCAAGTGGACGAAAAAGTTGAACAAGCAGCTAAACTATTAGGCGCGGGAGAGTTTCGCACCTTTTTCACAATAACATTACCGCTGTCATACAAGGGAGTTTTAGCAGGAATATTTTTAGGGTTTGTTAGAGCATTAAGTGAATTTGGTGCAACAATTGTTGTGGCAGGAAACATTCCAGGTAAAACTCAGACGGTCCCGCTAGCAATATATGGGAAAATTCAGTTAGGAAAGAACATGGAAGTTTTAGAATTAATTATGTTATCTGTAATAATAGCAGCTGTTAGTTTGCTTATTTATAATTATTTGTCTAGTAAAACAAATGCAAGAGTATCATAATTAGTACGTAATAAAATTATATTAATAAATTCCCTGATTTCTTAATTATATTACCTTTAGATATAACTGTATCTACATCATGAAGTGCCTTTATATTTTTTAATGGGTCTCCATTAACGATTACTATATCAGCAATTTTATTTAATTCTAAGGTTCCTATTTCTTTTTCTAGCCCTAGACATTCTGAAGAAGTCTTTGTAGCGCTAACTATTGCTTCCATGGGAGTTATTCCCATTCCTTCAACCATGACCTCTGGTATATATGCAAAATCACCAAAATTAGCATTAGCCATTCCTGAGTCCATTCCCGTCACAAACTTTACTCCTCTATCCCACATATCCTTAAGTATTTCTAATCTTTTTTCTGGATTCATTATTGTTTTAGTTTTGTTTTTTTGTCCCCCCCGCAACCTGTTTAGATGGGGTAAAGCTAGAGTAGGGTCTACATATATTCCTTTTTCCACAATTTCATCCACTAAATCCGTATCGTAATCAAAAGGAGAGTCAGGGTCTTCTGGTAGCCAAGAACAGTGAATCAAATTGTGGATTCCGGCTTTGACACAATTTCTTATACCTGCTGTAGCGTGGCAGTGTGCTGAAATTTTCAAACCTAACCGATCTGCATCTCGTACTGCATCAGATAAAGTTGCTTCGGAATACTGTGGAGCCCTAACATTTGTTCCTGGAGTAAATCCTCCCCCCGTAGACATTATTTTTATGTGATCGGCTCCAAGTTTAAACTGATTTCGAATTGCTTTTACTACATCGTCAGATGTGTCTGCCTCGGTTCCAAACATATTACAGTGACCTCCAGTAGTTGTTATAGGAGTTCCAGCTGCTAACAGCCTAGGGCCAGGTATTATATTTTTTGATATAGCATCTTTAATAGGAAAAATAACTTCATTTTTACTACCTAAATCTCTCATTGTTGTAACGCCTGAAACTAATGCATCCCGAACAGCTTTTGAACCTCTTAATATGAAAGTCTCATTACTTTCAGTTGTTATACTTTCGTAAGCATCTGTTTGTGCACTACAATGGATGTGTGAATGCATTTCTATAAAACCAGGTAATATTGTTCCATTTTCATGATCAATTATTTCAGCATCTTTTATGTCTTCAGATGTTAATTCATCTGAAGGAGATATTTTCATTATTCGATCATTTTCAATGAGAATACTTGCTTTTATAACGGGATTAGCTCCTGTACCGTCAATTAATTGATCTGATTTTAGGATTATTTTCATAAGGACTCCAAATTTACATTTTAACTTTAGATGCTATAGTTATTCTATATAAATACAATACCCAAAGTGATTCTATTCAATAAAACATATTATAATCAAATTGACACTAATGTATTTTCAAAAGTAAACTTTACATCTTAAATTATTTTAATAGAAGGCTAAAAGATGCCAAAAAGAACCTATCAACCTAGAAAAAGACGCAGAGCAAGAGTTCATGGCTTTCGTTCGCGCATGAGTTCAATAGCAGGTCGGAAAGTTTTAAAAAGACGTATGTTTAAAGGACGTCATAAACTTACTGTCTGATTTTAACAATTTATAATTCATAACTATCAGGTATTCTATTTAGTACTAACTATTTAGTACTAAGTATTTTAATAACTGATAGAAGGGCAAATTATTAGTGCAAAAGAATTTTAGATTGACGAAATCATCTGATTTTGCAGATATACGTAGAAACGGTAAGAGATGGTCAAATTCTGATTTGATTCTTATTGTTAGGCATACTGACTTAGAAGTCAGTACAACTCCTAGATTTGGATTGGTTGTTTCAAAGAAAGTTGGAAATGCTGTGATAAGAAATAAATGTAAAAGACGTATGAGAGAAGCAACTAGACATTTGAATATAAAGGGAGGAAACGACTTAGTTTTTATTGCTCGTTCTTCAATAGCTAGTAAAACTCATAGTGAAATCACTAAATCGATGTCTGAATTATTATCAAGAGCAAAAATCATTTAGTACTATTTGGAATATAAAATATTTATGAATATAAATAAAATGTTGACATCAATGGGAATATTACTAATAAGGTTTTATAAATTTAGTATTTCGCCTTATTTGCCCAAATCATGTCGTCATCAACCGACATGTTCCTTGTATGCTTTAGAAGCTTTAGAGAAATATGGATTTTTTAAGGGAATTTATTTGACATTAAATAGGTTGTTACGATGTAATCCTTTCGGAACTAGGGGGTTTGACCCTTTACCGTGATGTTAGGGATAAAACTGTATGAATATTAAATTTTCTATAAAGTGTAATTTTAAAATCATCACACTAATGTTATTTAGTGCGTTTATACTTGTTTCATCTATTTCATGTATGGGAAGGTCGGAACCTCAAGGATGGCCGGGAGGAGTAATTACTGATGGTGATTTTGTTACTGCAAGTATGGATGGGCAGTTAATTTCATTAGATGTTGATTCAGGGAGACAAAATTGGGAACCCCATCTTATTAGAGTTTCTGAAGATGATGAAAATAAACGTGCGATTTATGCCAGCCCAGCAATTTATAATGGAATTGTATTTTTATCTTCTTATGACGGTAAAGTCCATGCTATTTCTTTGTCTGATGGGAACTTAATAGCTTCTGTTGCTTTAGATTCTTCATTTATAGGAGGTCCTATTATAGATTCAGATAACCTATTTGTTGTTTCTGAAAAAGGAACTCTCTATGCCTTTAATATCTCAATATCAAAAGAATCCAAAGTAACCCTTCAACCGATTTGGGATTCTTTTGATATTGCTGATGGAGTATGGTCTACACCGATAGTTTATGATGAACTTATTTATATTACATCTCTAGATCAATCGATTTATGCAATTGATAAGAAAACTGGAGAATTGATTTGGGATTTTGACACTAAAGGTGCAATTGTCTCATCTCCAGTAGTTTATGAAAACAATTTAATGTTTGGATCTTTTGATGGAGAATTTTATTCTTTAGACACCAAAACAGGTATTGAAAATTGGGTGTTTTCAGGATCAGATAATTGGTATTGGGCTAGCCCAATAGTTGGATATGATTTAGATAACCCCTTAGTGTTTGCATCTTCTTTAGGGGGGAATATTTACGCTATTAATGTTGAAACTGGGATTTTAGAATGGGAATCTAATGTGGAAAGCCCTATTGTTGGAACTCCTGCGATTGTTAAAGATATGCTTGTTTTTGGATCTCGAGATGAAACATTATATGTTTCAGAAATATCATCTGGAATAACATTGGGTACTTGCGATATAGGAGACAAGATAGAAACTCCGATATCAGTTATTGACGATATAGTATTTTTTGGAGCTAGAGACCATTCAATTAGAGCATTGAAAATTAAGCCAAATGGAAACCCGGATGAATATTGGGATTCCCCATATTTCTCCGATAAGGCAAAAGATGGCAAAAACCCTAATGTTTCAGATTGGGTTCCGGGCTGTTGAAATTATGAATTCTTTTAAATTATAGGAAATAACTTGGATATATTTAGTCAGATTTGGAATGCCGTTATCATTGAACCAATGATAAATTCGTTAGTCCTTCTTTATGGATTGTCTTATAAGAATTTTGGATTGGCGATTGTTTTATTTACTATTTTAATACGTGGACTGTTAATGCCCTTAACTGTTAAACAAAGCAAACAAATGAAAGGTATGTCGGCGTTACAACCAAAAATTAAAGCAATTCAACAAAGATATGAAGGGAATAAGCAAAAACAATCTCAAGAGACCATGAAATTGTATAAAGATAATGGTGTTAGCCCACTTGGTTGTCTAGGGCCTATGTTTGTGCAAATGCCTATTTGGATTGGTCTTTATCAAGCTATTCTTCAGACAGTACCTACGACTCCGGAGAATTTGGTTAGTCTGGGCTCTCATTTATATGGGTGGTTACCTATGGTAAATGAAGTTATTCCATTAGACAGCTCTTTTTTGTGGTTGAATCTAGCAGATCCTGATCCTTTGCCAATCTTACCTGTTTTGGTTGGAGCTTCAATGTTTTTGATGCAAAAAATGACTGCTATGCCTGCTGCCGATGAAAAACAGGCATCTACCAATCGTATGATGTTATGGATGATGCCATTAATGTTCGGTTTTTTTTCAATGCAATTTCCTAGTGGATTAGCGTTATATTGGGTTGTTTCAAATGTGGTAGGAATATTTATACAAGGATTTATTACAGGATGGGATCCTCTTATAAATTTATTTAATAAAGATAATAAAATTAATTCAGTAGAAACTGCCTCCGTAGCTGTAGCTGGGTCTACTGAAATCTCAAGTGAGGAGATTAAAGTAAATGAACTCGATAGTAATGACGGGCAAGACAGTAGAAGACGCGATAGAGATCGGGCTAAGAGAACTAAACGTAAGTCGCGTAGAGGTAGAAATAGACATAATTAGTAGAGGCAAACCTGGGCTTTTGGGTATTGGTAGTGAGTTAGCTAAAGTAAAAATATCAAAATTAGATGGGGAAACAGATATTCTTGAGATATCAGGTGACACTATCAATGATTTGATTTCGATGTTGGGAGTAGAGGTAGTATGTAATTTGACTCAGGCTAATTTAGATGAAGAATTGGCTCCTTTATTTGAACTTGAAGGAGAAGATTCAGGATTACTCATTGGCAGAAGAGGGGAGACCTTGCGGGCTTTGCAATTAATAGTACGCTTAATAGTTATGAACAAAACTGATCAAAGGATAAATTTATCTTTAGATGTTGAAGGGTATGACACAAGACGACAACAATCTTTAACCAATTTAGCTAAACGAGTCGCCCAACGAGTTATAAAAACAGGACGACCTATTGAATTAGAACCAATGACCGCAAGAGATAGAAGAGTAGTACATATGACTTTGTCTGAAAAAGATGACGTTTATACTGAAAGTTCTGGTTCGGGTTACGGAAGGAGAGTTGTAATATTACCGCATTAGAATTTTAATTAAATTTTAATTCTTCTCGATTTTGAATAATTATTAGTAGGATTGTTTTATGCAAGATAATAATATGAATATTACACTCGATAAATTATCTAAAATCGCCCTAATATTTTTTATATCTGCGGGAATTATTGCAATCGCATATTTTATTAAAGGAGCTTTATTTCCATTCGTTGTAGCTATAGTTGTGTCCTATATTTTACATCCTTTTGTTAAAATAATAGAGAAATTCTTACCTCTTCGATCTCGTTATCCTAATTTGGCCATAATTTTTTCTATAAGTATTGTTTACTTAATTCTAATTATTTTTGTGATGGGGTCTTTAGTTTTATTAATCCCACCACTTTTGTCTCAGTCGACAGACTTGTTGAATCAACTTCCTGCATTTATTACTAATGCTAGGGCGAATGTTGAGAGCTGGAACCAAGAATATTCATCAAATATACCGGAACAAATTCGATTAGAGATTGATAAAGTATTAAATGATGGGGGAAATATATTAGTATCTTCATTTAAAAGCGTTATTGAACGTACAGCAACGATAGCTGTTCATGCATTAACACTTGTAATAGGATTAGTGGTAACTCCAATTTTTGTTTTTTATCTTTTAAAAGATAGAGAATCATTAAAAACATCATTTGTAGACTTCTTTCCTAATTCTTGGAGAGGGCATATATCAGAACTTTTAAATATATTGCATAGAGTCATTGGAGCTTATGTTAGAGCTCAAGTTACCCTAGCAGGATTTGTTTGGGTTGTAATCACTGTTGGATTGATGATTATTGGAATTGATTACGCTATATTGTTAGGAGCATTTGCTGGAATTTTTGAACTTATACCAATTATTGGTGTTTGGTTGGCTTTTATCCCTACAGTAGTGATTGTTTTGTCCACTTCTCCTGAAAAAATATTGTGGGTAATTATATTGTTTGGAGCTTTACAACTTTTACATGGGGGTGTTATTACACCTAGGATACAGAGTTTTACTTTAAAAATTCATCCACTTTTAGTTTTAGTTGCCATAGTAATAGGTAGCGAAATCGGGGGGCTTTCAGGTGTAATATTAGGTCCGCCGATAGCAGCTGCGGCAAAAGAAATATTTAAATATTTCACTAATTTAAACTCGCAAAATTTAGTTAAAGATAATTTGATACCTGATTTATCCGAAGAGTAAATTCTATTGTCACTATATAGGATTAAGAAATTATGATTGATGTTAAAAAGGAAAATGATGTTCTTATATTTAGTATAAGAGAGTCAAGTAGCAAAATACCATTTTGTTTTGAGTTGGAAAAAACTTGTAACGATTTTATTGATGATTTGACCAAGGTATTAGTTATTACATCCGATGTAGAAGATTTTGTGTCGTATTGCCATATCAATAATCAAAATGATTGTATAGGGTTAATTAATACGCTACTTAGTGTAAAAATTCCTGTAATTGCTGCTATTGAATTAGAAGCTAAATCTTGTGGGTTAGAATTGATATCAGCTTGTGATATTAGAATCTGTAGAATGGATTCTAAATTTTCTTTGCAACAAATTTATGATGAGATTCCGTTTCGAGGAGCTACTCAGATATTACCGAGGCTAATTGGCAAAGGTAGAGCTTTAGATTTAATTCTCACTTCTAGAGAAATAGATTCAATCGAGGCTGAAAATATAGGATTGATTTCCTATATTGATGAAAACTCTGCGATTGATAAAGCCATGAGTATTGCAGAATCTATTTCAGAAAATTCTGCCCCTATTGCAACTAAATTTGTTAAAGAAGCTATAGTTAATGGAATTAATATGCCGCTAAAGCAGGGAATATTATTTGAATCAGATCTTAATATTATATTGCACAGTACTAAAGATCGGTCTGAAGGGATTAATTCATTTATAGAAAAAAGGGTCCCTAAATTTAAAGGGGAATAAATAATCGATATGGATTCGGTACTTTACAGTTCACATGATGGCATTGCAATCATAAAATTAAATAGGCCAGAGTATATAAATGCGTTTAGTGTACAGATGCGAGATGACTTGTATGAAGTGCTTAAACTTTTCCAAGATGATAACGAGTCTGATGTAGCAATTATATGTGGTGAAGGATCTAAAGGATTTTGTTCAGGTGCTGACATTACGGAATTTGGGACAGCTCCATCTCAAATAGTTGCTCGATCAGTTAGAGAATCTAGAGATTTGTGGGGACTTTTTCTGGAAATAGAAAAACCGATTATTGCTTCTGTTCATGGATATGTTATCGGTTCAGGGGTAGAGATTTCTCTATTATGCGATATTAGAATTTCTTCATCAGATGCCTCTTTTTCTATGCCAGAAATATCATTAGGTTTTTTGCCAGCGGCAGCAGGTACACAGACTTTGCCTAAATTTATTGGGTTAAATAATACTTTAGATTTTATATTAACTCGTAAAGTATTAAGTTCCAAAGATGCTTTATCTATTGGGTTAGTTGATAGGGTTGTGGATATTGAAAACTTAGAATCTGAATCCTTAACATTAGCTAAAAATATTAAAAATATGAATCAACATTTAGTTAGAGCTGCTAAAAAATCTGTTTCAATAAGTGATGAATTTCCGCTTCAAGGCGGGATGCTATTGGAAAAAAGAATATTTCAAAGATTACAATCTGTAATTTAATCTTTATAACTATTTAGCCTTAGATTTTTTTCTTCGGTAGATTCTGAAATAAATTCCCATATTAATGCAATAATCCAACCTATTCCAGTCCATCCAACCAATATATTTACTAAGAATATCCCCATTTTTTTGAAGAGTCTCTGAATAATCCGACAGATATGGGGATAAAGAAAATACTTATTAAGCATAAAATTACTCTCATGTATTATCCTTGATTGATTGATGGCTGCCCGGCCAGGATTCGAACCTGGGTCGAAGGAGTCAAAGTCCTTTGTGATACCACTACACCACCGGGCAAAATCACAGGTTTATTAGTATAAAGCATTAAGTATATATGTTACTAATATCTAGAACATATTCCTTCCAGACCATAATCCAAATAAAGTAACTGTTATACCTACTAACAGGTTGATAAATATGTTAAATGTCCCTTTGATATAGTCCCCTTCTTCCATAAGTTTTATACTAGCCATTGTTAGAGTAGAAAATGTTGTAAACGATCCACAAAACCCAACTGTAATAAATAAAATATAACTACTTGACCAATTGAATTTATCTAATCCTATTCCTACAATCAGCCCTAGTAAAAAAGACCCTAAAGTGTTTGATATTAAAGTACCACTTATTCCTGCGTGGCCTGTTGAAGCTAATATAGCTCTATCAATACCATACCTAGATAAAGCTCCCAGGCTCCCTCCTACGGCGACTAATATCCAATTCATTTATTGAATCCATTCATTAGTGCTTACATATTCGTATGCACTAATAGCGGCTGTAACTCCGTCCCCTGATGTCGTTATGAGTTGGGAAGCAGAGTCTTTTCGGATATCTCCAGCTGCTAATATTCCAGGTAATTTAGTTCTCATGGATATATCTGTAATGATTTTTTTATTGCAATCTAATTCTACTAGTCCATTTAGGTATTCGGTGTTTGGGTCTAGCCCAGTAAATATGAATACCCCATTTGTATCGATTGAAGAATAATCTTGTGATTGTGTATTTATGAGGCGTATTTTTTCGACTTCTGTCTCTCCTATAATTTCCACAATCTCTTTTTCATAATGGATGTCAATTTGAGAATTGGACATAACTTTCTCTTGGAGTATTTTTTGTCCTTTCAGATATTGATTTTTTGAGTATAATTCAACTTTTTTTGCAAATTCAGTTAATGTTAAGGCTTCTTCTAAGGCAGAATCCCCATCTCCAATTACAGAGACATTCTGATCAATGAAAAATGCTCCATCACACGTAGCACAATAAGATACTCCCGCACCTGTCAACTTTTCTTCTCCAGGAACACCTAACTTTTTCAACCGTGATCCACTCGCAATTATGATAGATTTAGTACTGTATGAATTCTCATATGTTTCAACTAACCAATTTGTGGACGAAATATCTTTTTTAATATTAGTAACTTCTGAAAGTATTATTTCAGCACCAGAATCTAAAGCTTGTGTTTGCATGTGACCTATTAATTCAGAACCGGATATTCCTTGGGGTATCCCAGGGTAGTCCTCAATTTTTTCTGAATTAATTACAAGTCCACCGGGCATAAGCATTTCTATTATTAATGAATCCATACCTAATCTAGCCCCAAACATTCCGGCTGATAATCCGGCAGATCCGGCTCCAATGATAACTAAATCTTTTTTTTCCATCTCTCACCTTTACAAGTTTTAATGTATAAGGACTTATATTACATTTGATTAAATTTGATTTCTACTATTTAATGTTCAGTATATATTTAGGATCATTCCATTTTGATGAGTTATAAAGGATACTTTGTTAATGAAGAGTTTTTTAATAGATTTACAGTGTACGTACTGCCCTACAGTTGTTTCAGCGGATTCTCCCCAAAAATTATGTCCTAATTGTGAAAAAGTATTGTATGCAAGGTATGATACAGATCAAGCAAAGAAATCTTTTACTAAAGATGATTTAGTTACTAGACCTCCAAATATGTGGCGTTATTTTGAAATGATGCCAATATTAGATCCTAAAAATATAATTACTCTAGGGGAAGGATTTACTCCTATATTTGAAACCCCTAAATTAGGTGATAAATTAGGTGTTACTAATTTGCTTATTAAAGATGAAGGTTTAAATCCGACTGCTTCCTTTAAAGCTAGGGGATTATCTGCAGCTGTTTCTAAAGCATATGAATTAGGAATTCGTAAGTTAACTATGCCTTCTGCTGGTAATGCTGCAGGAGCTATGTCTAGCTACGCCGCTAAAGCTGGTATTGAAGCATACTTATACATGCCGAAAGATGCCCCTGAAGCAAATATAAAAGAGGTAAATATCACATCGGGTAATTTGACCTTAATAGATGGACTCATAAATGATGCAGGAGTTATATCTAATCAAAAAGCAGCAGAACTGGGATTATTTGATGTATCAACTTTAAAAGAGCCTTATAGAGTTGAAGGGAAAAAAACAATGGGTTATGAAATAGCAGAACAGTTAGATTGGAGATTGCCTGATGTGATCATATATCCTACAGGAGGAGGTACCGGTATAGTTGGGATGTGGAAGGCTTTTGATGAAATGGAAAAACTTGGGTGGATTGGTTCAGATAGGCCGCGAATGTATACAGTTCAATCAGAAGGATGTGCCCCAATTGTTAAAGCATTTGAAGAGGGTACTGAATTTGCAGAACCTTGGGTCAATGCTGAAACCTTAGCGTCTGGAATAAGAGTTCCTGTAGCTGTAGGCGATTATCTAATATTAAATGCTTTGCGAGATAGTGGAGGTGGTGCAATTACTGTCTCTGATGAAGAAATCTTAGAAATGACTAAGAATGTAGCTTCTTCAGAAGGTATTTTCGTATGTCCTGAAGGAGCAGCTACAGCAGTTGCGCTAAAGAAGTTTTTAGAACTTGACCATATATCCCCAGAAGAAGAAGTTTTGTTACTAAATACAGGTTCAGGATTAAAATATCTAGAATCTTACTAAGATAACTCCATTGAAGTTATATGAGGCGCATATATAGATAAAGAGCTCTCAATCATCATCTTGACCATTTCGTGATCAGGAACACATTCTGGACATTCTTCATTGACCCCTTTAACATATTTTATTTTTATACTTGTATCGTCAGATGAAAGAACTTCTAAATTACCTCCTTCTGACGCAACAATGGTTTGCATGTTTTCTAGTACAGTTTGTACTCCGGAATCTACATTATCGAACATTTATACCTCAATAAAATAAAAATAATTTAGAGATAAATTATCAAATAGTATTATAACGCGCAAATTATACTTGTTATACTATTTTTATATTGAATGTAAGGATTGGAATTTGTTTGTTATTGGAACCGCCGGACATGTAGACCATGGTAAAACTGCGTTAATTAATGCTTTAACTGGCATGGATCCTGATCGACTCCAAGAAGAGAAAGATCGAGGGATGACCATTGATCTTGGATTTGCATGGCTTAAACTCTCAAATGGAACTGAAATATCTTTGATTGATGTGCCAGGACATGAAAAATTTGTCAATAATATGTTGGCAGGTATTGGGTCTATAGATCTAGCAATGTTAATTATTTCTTTGGATGAATCAATTATGCCCCAAACCCTAGAACATTTAGCTATTCTTGATCTTTTAAATGTTCAGAAAGGAATGGTAGTACTTACAAAAAAAGATTTGGTAGATGACGAATGGGCTGAATTAGTAAAAGCGGATGTTGAAGAATTAATTTCAGGGACTGTATTTGAAACTTCAAATATATATTGTGTTTCTGCAAAATCGGGAGAAGGAATAGAATTATTATTATCCGGAATGGAAGAATTATTGTCATCTACAATCGTTAGGCGTGACATATATAAACCTAGGCTTCCAATTGATCGTTCTTTTACTGTATCTGGATTCGGAACTGTTGTTACAGGTACTTTGATTGATGGTACTTTGAATGTTGGAGAAGAAATGGAATTATCTCCATCTGGTCGAAAGGTTAGGATTAGGGGATTACAAACACATAAAAAATCCGAAGACACAGCGCATCCTGGAACTAGAGTTGCAGCTAATATATCAGGTGTTAATCACTTAGATATAACCAGAGGAGAAGTTCTTACAACACCTGATTGGATTAAGCCATCAGAAGCTTTTGATGTATATCTTAGTGTTTTAGATTCTATTCCAAATCCATTAAGACATAATATGCATGTAACTTTGCATGTTGGCAGCATGGAAGTGGTTTCAATACTACGTTTACTTGAAACAGATTCGGTTGATTCTGGAGAAACAACATGGGTTCAAATTAAGCCAGTTCGCCCAGTCCCAATTTTAAAAGGAGATTATTGTGTTATAAGGTCTAATATGACTACTTTGGGAGGAGGAATTGTTGTTGCCGCTAATGCAAAAAGACATAAACGAAAAGATTTTCAAACTGTTGAAAGATTGAACTCTTTATTATCAGATTCTACAAAGGATATAGTTTTTAACATTATTAATGAATCTGATCTCGTTATTGGGGTACAAGACATATCCGAAATTTCAACCATTGGAATTGATGCTGTCATTAACGAGTTGAAAATTTTAATAGATGAAAAACTGATTTTGAGTACTTTAAATGAAATAGTAAATTCTGACTTTATTTCTATGAACAATTGGAATAAATTATCTGATGATGTTGAAAAAATTTTATCAAAATACCATTCTGATTACCCTCTGAGAAATGGTGTTCCAAAACAATTTTTGCGTAATCAACTTAATGCTACCCCGTCCGCCTATAATCAAGTTTTACACTTATTAAACACCAAAGATGTTATTGTCGAAGGAGCATCTTTTATAAAATTACCTGATCATTTCCCAAATCTTTCTGAGCAACAAGCAATACAGGTTAAAGAGTTTCTTGATTTATTAAACAAAGAGCCTTTTACTTCTAATAATGAATTAATAGGAGATCAAATTTTGGAATTTTTAGTTGATCAAGAAAAAGTTATTAAGTTGGACGACAAAATATTACTTTCTTATTCGGTATATCAAGGAATTGTTGAAAAAGTACAACAAATATTGTCTGATAAAGGTGAAATAACAGTTGCGGTTTTAAGAGACGAATTTGGAACAAGTCGAAAATATGCAATTGCTATATTAGATTATATGGACCAACAACAGATTACTAAGAGAGTAGGGGATATTAGGGTTTTTCGATAATAGTTTTCAAATTAAAGGTGTAAGTTTGTCTTTAGATTTAAATGATACAGCTAATCAAATTACTAGAATGGTTTCCAAAACTGAAGATAGATCAGATTCATTAGAATTCCAATTGCAGCATATGGTTAAATTGCTAAAAGAATTTGATTGCCAAAAATTTATGGATAAAAAATCTAAGTTATCTGATTCGTGGCCATGGCCTCTTTTAGAAATTCCTGAAAATCCAGGCAAGTCTATACCTGTTACATCTAACTCGGATGATTATATTGCAATTGGAGTTGATGGATCTCATATTGATGTTAACCGCCATATACCAATCAAATGCTTTTTGATAAATATAGGGTTCGCTAAAATAGAATACGGCAGTAATTCAATTGCAGAATTGTCCAGCAGACCTGTCTTGTACTATGGAAATTCTGAAGTTACCATTCCTAACCCAAACGAAATTTATAGAGGAACCCCTATAGAAGGAACAATACTTGGAGCTTTTAGAACCGTCAAAGAATTAGAAGAGTTAGCTAGTATTATGGAAGATTCTAATTCTAATATTCCAACAATAGGATTAATGGATGGAACGCTACTACTTTTGGATATTTTGAGGAAAGGTATTGATCAATTTGTGATTGACAATTTACTTAATGATAGATTTTTAAAATCTTTATCAAAGATACAAAAAATAAACCAGAATAAACAGGCATTACTAGCAAGCTATATAAGCCTTCCGGCTAGTAAGGAGTTTATGAATTCACTAAGGTTTTATGATTCAGATTTTCTAGAAGCCTCTCAAATCTTGGAAGATGTGAGTTCTGAAATTCTTGACCGTCAATTATTTGCTAGAATTTTAAAAGAAAATGATAGGTCGGAATTGTTTCCTAGTTCACATCCTTCAGTGGAATCTTATTATGGTGAACACCATCTAATGTTTTTTTATGTGAATACCGGTGACGAGATTGCACGAGTAGAAATTCCTGCGTGGGTTGCAAAAGATAAAGCAAATGTTGATTTGATACATTCTTTAATATTAGATCAGTGCAATAAAGGCCCAACTTACCCGATTGTACTGATGGAAGCTCACGAACAAGCTGTTATATCAACTAAAGATAGAGCATATTTTTTAAATTTGATGGAATCCTCTATGGAATCTAAAGGGATTACATTTTATACTTCTCAAAAAGATCGTTCAAAAAGATTACGATGGCTATAATATATTAGGAGATCAAATGACTCGGTTGGGTGAAATAATTGAAAGTAATACGAATGAATTTATCACTCAATGTTACGATCTTTACTCGGCACCCCCTTTGGGGACGATAGTCAAAGCTAGTCAGTCTGATTCTGTATTTGGAATTGTTTCTTATTCACAGACGTTAGGATTAGACCCTACAAGACGCCCTATCCCTAGGGGGAAAGATTTAGATGATGAATCAGAAATTTATAGTGCGAATCCTCAATTAAATCAATTGCTGACTACAGAATTCAAATCCATTATTGTAGGGCATCATTATCAGGGAGAGATCAAACTTTTCTTGTCCCCCACTCCTCCTAAGATACATTCATTTGTTAATAAATCTAGCCATGAGGATATAATTAAATTTAGTCAACATATTGAGTTTCTTGAGCCAATTATTAATTCAAATCAACCGCAATCAGATGATATCGTAGTGTCATTTATAAAATATGCATATGATGAAATTAATGACAATAGATTTATAAAAGAATCTTCTAGAAAATTAGCCTCTATGCTAAAACATGATACCTATAGGTTAAATTCTATACTTAGGAAATTAAAATTATGACTCAAGAAGAAGACTTAAATCTATACATAGGAATGGTAGTGGGGGGATCTTTATCAGAAGGAGTTACTATTAAGCTTTTTGACCATACTTCTGTAGAAATGATAACTGTGGGTTCTAATGTCGTGATTGAAAGTGACATACGGAATTTTTTTGGAGTTGTTACTGATATAGAATTACAATCTTCTGATTCAGACTTTCAGTCATCATTTATAGATGATAAAGATTCATTCTTGAAAGATACTCTATTGGGAACTGTTGTATATGGGATTATTAAAGTTGAACCAATGCTAATTTTAGGGGATCCTCATATAATAGGTTCTAGTATAGAACCAGCTAAAACGATTCCAAGTCATTTTGCAACGGTTAAGAAAGCATCTCAAGATGACATTTATACTGTGTTTGGCAAGGAGTCTAGAGAGAATTTTTGGGTTGGTAGTCCTGTTGATATGAATGATGATGTACTACTGTGCCTCGATATTGAGAAATTGATCTCAAGGAATACAGGCATATTTGGGAAAACAGGGAGTGGGAAGACATTTATTTCACGAATTCTGCTGAGCGGAATTATTGATAGCAATTTGTCGAGTAATTTAATATTTGATATGCATAATGATTATGGATGGGCAGGAACTAGTGAGGCCACATCAGAAGTTAAAGGACTTAAACAACTGTTTTCTAGTAAAGTCCTAGTTTATTCTTTAGACCCTAAGACAATGGATACAAATAATTCTCCAGATGAAATCATAAAAATAAATTATTCAGATATTGAACCAGAAGATATTAAATTACTTCAAGATACTATCAACCTAACGGATTTAGCTGTAGACGCCACCTACACATTAAAGCAACATTTTGGAACTAATTGGTTTAAAAAATTTGATCAATTGAAATCGAACCAATTAAGTGATTTGTCAGATTCTACAGTAATTAATCAGCAAACTTTACTTTCTTTGAAAAGAGGATTGTCTAGACTTACTAGGTATGATTTTATGGTGGATTCTGATATAGAAGAAAAAGATAAAAAATACGATTTTGCTGTCGGGATTATTGAAAAATTACGTTCTGGATTTAATGTAGTTTTAAATTTTGGGAGATTTGCAAATGATAAGACAGCATATATTTTAGTTGCTAATATTTTAACTAGGCGCATCTATAATAAATATAAGCGAGATACAGAATTTGCGATTGCTAATTCTAAGCCTGATTATGAACCTAGAGATCTTGTAATAACTATTGAAGAAGCGCATCTATTTTTAGACCCTTCCGTTGCAAATGAAACTATTTTTGGCAATATTGCTAGAGAAATGCGTAAGTACCATGTAACCTTATTGGTAGTAGACCAAAGACCTAGTCAAATTGATGATGATATTATGAGTCAGATTGGTACTAAGATTTCGTGTTTGCTGGATAGTTCGAAAGATGTAGACGCTGTTTTGTCAGGGGTTCCAGGAGGTAGGAAACTTCGAGGTGTTTTAGCAAGATTAGATTCAAATCAACAGGCTTTAGTTGTTGGACATGCAGTTCCTATGTCTGTAGCAATTAAAACTAGATCGTATGATGAGAAATTTTATGAATCACTTGCTCCTACAAGAACTTTAGAACAGATAATGCAAGATAAAAAAAATTTAGGATTATGATTAATTTTCAGATAATTTCATCTGGTGTGATATTTCTGAGCTAATTGAGTTTTGTATTTCTTTTATTAGCTGATCTTCGATAATAGAGATAGATTCTAAAGATTCTTGGAATAAAGTTATCTTGTCTGGCAAGATGTTTTCATAGCCATATTTTTCTGACAGTGGTATACCTTCATACAAGCTAAGAAGATTTAATTTATTTTCTAATCCAGTACCAATTAATTGCTCATCAGAAGGATATACTTCAATGACTATTTGAATATCTTTTAACTGTTCTTTTATTTCATTTGAAAGACTTTGAACAGATTTGGCAACTATTTGTTTGAATTTATTTAAAGGTAGTTGTGGCATGAAATTGAGTATTTATCCAAGTATTGTGTGTTTAGCTTATAAATTGTATCCTAACATGGTTTCTTATTCTCATATGTTCTTTTGGTCAAGATTATAATTATTTGGGGAGGTATTCATGACAGATCTTCGTAAAACTGCCGCTATTGTAGGTGTAGATGAATCAGATGAAATCGGAAAAGTTCCTGGTAAATCTAATCTTCAACATCACGCGGAAGCAGCACATAATGCTTTAGCAGATGCTGGGATGTCTTTGAAAGATGTTAATGGGCTTTTTTGTTCTGGAAATACAGCTATGGGGACTTTAAACATTGCTGAGTATTTGGGTATAGAACCTAGTTTTACTGATACTACCGCTGTTGGGGGGTCTTCTTTTGTTATTCACATAGCACATGCTGTTGCAGCTATTAATGCTGGGTATTGTGATGTTGCCTTAGTTACCCATGGAGAAGCCGGCAGAAGTAGGAGAACTCGTCCAGGTCCAGACCCAGCGGATCCAGGACCACAATATGAAATTCCATATGGGTTAATTGGTCCGCCTGTAAATTATGCAATGGCGGCACGTCGATACATGCATATATATGGTGAAGATAAAACTAGACAAGGAATGGCTGAAGTGGCTGTTGCTACGAGGAAATGGGCTCAGATGAATCCTAAAGCATATATGAAAGATGATATGACATTTGATGATTATCATAATTCTAGATGGATCTCAGAACCATTTCATTTGCTTGACTGCTGTTTGGTTACTGATGCTGGTGGAGCTTATGTTATAACTTCTGCAGAGCGCGCAAGAGATGCAAAGAAAAAACCTGTTTGGGTATTGGGTGCTGCTGAGTCGCATGACCATAACATCATTAGCCAAATGCCTGACTTAACTCGTTCTGTTGCTAGAAATACTGGGCCTGCAGCTTTGAAAAGAGCAGGTCTTACACATGATGATATGGACCTCGCCATGATATATGATTCGTTTACGTACACAGTTTTAGCAACTTTAGAGAGTTTAGGGTTTTGTGGACCTGGAGAAGCTCCGGACTTTGTTGCCAATCAAAGAACTGCCCCTGGAGGAGATTTCGCTATGAATACGTCTGGAGGCGGATTATCGTATACCCATTCAGGTATGTATGGAATGTTTTTAGTTTTGGAAGCAGTCAGACAATTACGAGGAGAATGTGGAGACAGGCAATTAGATGATCCTAAACTATGTTTAGTAAATGGTACTGGTGGGCAACTTTCTTCTACGGGAACAGCTATATTAGCTGTTGATTAATTAAAAGGATTAATAAATATGACTTATAAAAAACCTATACCTATGCCTCAAGGCGAATCAGATTTTTATTGGAATAAAGCTAAAGCAGGCGAATTATGGCTCAGGCATTGTAATGGATGTGACGAGGCTTATTTTTACCCAACTGATATTTGTAGAAACTTGGATTGTTCAAATCCCAGGGATACAGATTGGATAAAGTCTTCAGGCAAGGCTACTTTGTTTACTTTTGGAATTGTTCAGAGAGCCCCTCATCCAGGGTTTGCTGACGATGTACCTTATGTTACTGCAATTGTAGAGCTTGAAGAAGGCCCTAAGATGCCCACTAACATAGTTATAGATAATCCTAGTTCAGATAACTTAAAAATTGGTATGCAGCTAGAAGTTGTATTTGAAGATATAACTGAAGAAATAGCTCTGCCTAAATTTAAACCGGTTTAATTATAAGCGGCGATCATCCATTTCTCTTAAAACAGAAAAAGGGAATATTCCTGTATGGTGGCCGTCGCTCCATAAAAACTGAACCCCGTAATGGCCAACTAGTAGGTAGTCTTCAGCAATTAAATCATGAGGAACTGACGCTGGATCTAACAATTGCCTTTTGCTCCATTCCTCTACACATTGTGCACACTGGCAACTGATCCGTATTTCACGTGGTTTAAAAATGCTTTCGTGCCCATCATCCCACTGCAATAGTATTTTACTTCCATATAATCCAACATTTTTTAGTTTAATAGATGAATCCAATGTTTTCCCCCGATATACTTATGATAAATATCATATATAAGATTGACCCATTAAGATACCTGTGATACTTTCAAAACTTAACTAAAAAAGGAAATTCATATTATAAATGTCTGCTCTTAAAGGCATAATTGTACTTGATCTATCCAGAGGTAAATCTGGAGCTGTTTCGTCAATGTTTTTGGCTGATAATGGTGCTAGAGTAATACGTGTTTTAGACAATTCAAATGAAGATGTTCTAAAAATTTCAGAAGACGAGAAATTTTACGAGACAGAATTTTCTTTTTTTAATCGCGGAAAAGAACTTTTAAAAATAAATATTTCAGAAGAATTGAATTTTATTGAATCTTTACTGTCATCTGTAGACGTTCTCATTGATGATTGTACTCCATCAGAGAATTTCCATGGATTAAATATTTCTGAAATAGCTAAAAAGTTTCCACATATCATTCATAGCTCAATTACTCCATATGGTAATAAAGGCCCTTTGAAAGATAGTCCAGGGGCCCCTAATCTAGTTAAAGCTAGAGCAGGTATCTATGATAGATTGCCTGGTTTTAGAGAAGGGTCTATATATGTTGTTCATCCATTTGTAGAAGTTGGTGCAGGGTTACTTAGCGCTATAGGTATTACTGCGGCATTATTTAAGCGTGAGCAAACAAAACACGGTTGCAGAGTACATACTTCTTTGTATGCCGCTGCTCTGTTTTATACTCCCATAGTATCAAGTGATAAAGTGAAAAAATATCCTAATAATTCACCAGTGGGTGGAGGCCCATTTTATAGTGTTTTTGAATGTTCAGATGATAATTGGATTCAACTAGCATGTATCCATGAAGGGTTTGTTGATATTGCTGCTGCTGTTATGGACATCGCTCACATTTTAGTAGAGGAAAGATTTGGAAACGGGATTTCTCCTGTTAATCAAGAATCAAGGTTTGAATTATTTAATATAGTAAAAGAAAAAATGAAAACTAAATCATCTGTCGAATGGTCAGATATATTTGACGCCGCAGACATTCCTTTTGCTGTTGTGGGCACTTCTAAGAGTGCTATACATAATGAACAGCTTATACACAATAATATGATAGTTGAAACTGAAGACCCCGTTTTGGGGACTATTAAACAACCCGGGTGTTCTTTAAATTTCTCAGATTCCCCTAATGCTATTTCCCCTCTTACTTATGTTTCAAAAGATGATTTGTTGGCCTCTTTTCCGTTTAATAGAATAGTTTATAAACCGGTTAAATTTAGCACTTCTACGGAAATGCCATTGAAAGGTATTAAAGTATCAGATATTACTAATGTTATTGCTGGTCCATCTGCAGGTAGGATTTTAGCTGATTTAGGCGCTGACGTTTATAAAATTGAACCTCCATATGGAGATCTTTCAAGGTCTGGGAATCTCCATTTTTTTCATTCATCAAATTCTAATAAGAGATCACTTTCAATCAATATTAAAGACGATAGAGGGAGTCATGTTGTTAAGAAAGTCATATGTAAAGGAGATGCTTTAATTGCTAACCTGAGACCAGGAGTTTTAGATCGTTTAGGGTTATCATCCGAAGAATTAAAGAAGGAAAATCCTAGAATCATTGAATCTTATATTAGTGCTTTTGGAGAATCTGGCCCGTTTTCTCATAGACCAGGACTTGACCCACTAGCTCAAGCGTGGTTGGGTTTACAAACAGCTCAAGGAGGGTCTCCTCAAAGACCATCATTTATAGGGCAATTAGCACCAACAGATTATACCGCCGGTCTAATAGCAAGTTTGGGTGTAACTATTTCTTTATATTATCGTGAGAAAACTGGTAAAGGACAAATATCCCAAACTAATTTGCTAAATGCAGGTACACTTTTGTTAGAGGGCGACCTGTCGGAACTCCAGAAAGGTAATTTGTCAGATTTGAACTTTTCAGATAGACGTCTTGCTGATATAAATCAATATGGTCTTAGTGATTACAATCGTTTATATGAGACAAAAGATGGTTGGATATATATTTCTGCGGAAGGGAATACTGATGCTTTTCATCACTTTATTAATATGTATGACGATACTATTGAAAGCAGGAGAGATGAAGATGAATTTTACTCACATACCGATTATGGATCGTTAGTTTTTAATGTTTTTAAATCCCAAACAACTGAATTTTGGATGAATAAACTCTCTCAAATAGGTATACATGCAGCTGAATCTGTAGAGAATTATGAAGTTTCATATTTTGATGATCCTCACCCTAAAAAAAACGATATGATAGCTACACACGTTACAAATGATTTAATGGAGCATAAATATATAACTGGATTTATAAAATTTGACGAATTACCTTCAAGCCATTCGTTCCCTACACCAAAATTAGGAGAACATTCTAGAGAAATTCTTAAAGAATTTGGATTTGATGATATGTTCATAGACTCCATTATCGGGGATAATGTATTAATTACTCCGGATTTATAAAATTTGATTAAGGCTTTTATAAGTAATGAATACAGAAAAATTATCTGATTTAAGATATAAAATTAGGCATTCAGCTGCTCACGTAATGGCAGATGTAGTTAGAACTATGTATCCAAACGTTAAATTGGCTATTGGCCCACCTACTGAAGATGGCTTTTATTATGATTTTTTAATAGATAACCCGTTCTCAGATGATGATTTGAAGAAAATTGAAAAGCAGATGAAAAAAGTTATAGCTCGAAATCTTCCGTTCGAATATTCTGAATATTCTAGAGAAGATATGTTAGAAATTAATAAAGACGAACCCCTAAAAACAGAGTTAATCAAAGAAATACCTGAAGGAGAGTCTATAACAACATATAAGCATGGAGATTTTGAGGATCTATGCGCAGGGCCTCATGTTGAATCAACAGGTAAAATTCCAGCTTTTAAACTGTTAAATGTTGCAGGAGCTTATTGGAGAGGTGATGAATCTAGGCCAATGTTGCAAAGGATTTATGGTACAGCATGGGAGTCAAAAGAAGCTCTTCAAGAGCACGTAGAACGTATAGAAGAAGCCCGTAAAAGGGATCATAGAGCATTAGGAAAGACACTAGATTTATATTCTATTCATGAAGAAATTGGACCTGGTTTAATAGTATGGCATCCAAAGGGAGCTAGAGTCAGGAATCTTTTTGAAGATTTTTGGCGTACAGAGCATTATAAAAGAGGGTACGATCTTGTTTATACTCCAAATATAGGTAGATCGGTTTTGTGGGAGACAAGCGGGCATTTGGATTTTTATAGTGACGATATGTTTGCTCCTTCTGTTAATGATGACCAAGACTATTATTTAAAACCTATGAACTGCCCTTTTCACATAATGTACTATAGATCCTCTTTGAGAAGTTATAGAGATTTACCTATGAGGGTAGGGGAACTTGGTACTGTTTATAGACATGAAAGAGGGGGAGCCTTACATGGTACATTGAGGGTTAGGGGGTTTACTCAAGATGATGCGCATATTTTTTGTACACCAGATCAAATAAAGGATGAAGTTAAAGGTGTTTTAGATTTAACTTTTGATATGTTGAGTGCATTTGGTTTTACAAAATTTTCAATAAATCTTTCTACAAAACCCGATAAATCTGTTGGTTCTGAAGATCAATGGAAGGTTGCTGAAAACTCGTTAAAAGATACTCTTGATGACATGAAATTATCTTATGATACTGATCACGGAGGAGGCGCATTCTATGGGCCTAAGATTGATATTAATATAGAAGATGCTATTGGTAGGTCTTGGCAATGTACAACAGTTCAGTTTGATTTCAATCTTCCAGAGAGATTTGGGATTACATATATCGGAGAAGATGGGCAATCACATAAGCCTTATATGGTTCATAGAGCTATATTTGGATCTCTAGAAAGATTTATGGGTATGTTGATTGAACACTATGGAGGAGCTTTTCCGGTTTGGTTGGCTCCAACTCAAGTCATTATAATTCCAATTGCAGATAGACATCACGAATATTCTAATAAAATACGAGACCATCTAAAGGAAAATAATATTAGAGTTGAAATTGATGATAGCCGAGATAGGATGAATGCAAAAATTCGTAATGCTCAAATCCAAAAAATTCCATATATGTTCATAATTGGAGATAGAGAAATAGACTCTAATACGATAGGGGTGAGGCTTAGATCTGAAAATGACCTAGGTGCTTTGGGATTAGATGATGTTATGGATCATATTGAAAATTCAATAGATAATAAGATTTAATTTAGCTATAGTTCTTGATGCTAGTTTGAGACTATGCTATATTCAATATGGTCCAGTGTGAGCTGGGCTTTTTGTATTTATGTAAATTAATGGAGTTTTAGTATACCTAAGAATTATAAAGTTAATGAAAACATCACGGCGGGTGCCGTATTAGTAGTTGATGAAGAAGGTACTCAGCTTGGTGAAATGTCAACGCCTGAAGCTTTAGAATTAGCTTCCGGAAAAGGATTAGATTTAGTTGAGGTTGCGCCAGGTGCAACTCCTCCGGTATGCCGATTGTTGAATTATGGTAAGTTTCGATACGAAGCGACTAGAAAAGAACGAGATGCTAGGAAAGCTAATAAAGTTAATACCAATAATCAATTACGTGAAGTAAGAATGAAACCTCGTATAGGGGAGCATGATAGATTATCAAAAACTAGATTAATAAAGAGACTCTTAACTGAAGGGGCAAAAGTTAAAGTTTCGGTTATGTTTAGAGGTAGAGAATTACAACATCCTCAAATAGGGATGGCTTTACTGAAAAATGTTGCTGAAGATTTACAAGAAGATGCGATGCTAGATCAAGCACCAACCTTTGAAGGAAGATTTTTGGCGATGATTCTTTCGCCAAGCCGAACATTGAAAAAACAAACTAGGATTAACAAGGAAACAGAAAGTGCCAAAACTTAAGACCCATAAGGGAGCTAAGAGTAGATTTAAGGTAACTGGGACAGGTAAACTTTTGAGAATGAAAGGTTTGAAAAGTCATTTAAGACGTAAGAAACCTACAAAAGTGAAACGAACTTTTGCTAGTAAGTTTCCTGTAAGTGAATCAGATGTACCTAGATTGAAGAAATTGCTTCCATATAAAAAGTGAAAATTTGATTGATCAGGAGAGAATATAAGTGACTAGAAGTAAGGTCGGCGTTGTAAGGCGCAGAAGACATAAGAAGATGTTATCTATGACAAAAGGCCATCAGGGCGTTCGTCATAGATTATATAGAAGATCACATGAGTCCATGTTGCATGCTTATCAATATGCCTTTGATCATAGACGTGAGAAAAAAGGCGATATGCGCAGAATATGGAATGTAAGGATTAATGCAGCAGCACGAGTTAATGGATTATCTTATAGTAAACTGATTAATGGCCTTTCCTTGGCAGAAGTTTCTATAAATAGAAAAATGTTAGCTGAGTTAGCAGTTGATGACCCTAAAGCATTTTCTGAGATAGTTGATATTGCTAAATCTGCCCTAACTAAAGCAGCTTAATCAGTTATTCATCACTTCAATAATATCTGAGTATAAATCTTCTGTATTTATAGGATTTGTGTGAACTAATATTGCATTTCCATCTTTGTCTAATATATAAACGGGCGAGGAATGAATTACTGTTTGTCTCTCTATTAGGGCGTCGTTTAACTCCTTTATACTACCTTGATTAGAATCCTTATACTTTTGTGGATTTATAAAATATGAGTTCCATATGGGAGATAAATCGGATTTCTCTCCAGAAATAAAAGACCAATTTGAAGATAGGTTCCATTTGTCTATGAATTGAGTCATGTTTTCTGTTGAATCATTTTCGGGATCGACACTGACTATTATAATTGGAATTGTATCATTCTCAGGAATTTTAGATAAAGATTTTTTTATGTTATGGGTAATTATTGGACAAACATCGGTACACGCGGTAAACATAAAAGTTAATACAGCTACATTTGATCCATGATTACTCGTACTTATTACTCTATTTGAGTGATCGACAAGAGAGAATTTGTGGCTATCATGGCTATCTAGTAATGTACCTGAATATTCAGGTACCGAATTCATGTTACAAGATACTTGTACAAGTAATAGCAGTACTAGTATTAATTGATATATTCTTAGAGACACTGATCTTTAATTGAATTTGACTACTTTTCAGTAGCCCTCTCTAAAAAGAATGCTGCAGTAGGAGTTGCTATTAATAGAATCATTCCTATTATTATAACGCCTATGGATCCCAGAGATGTATTGTGGTGGACCTGGTAAAGTAAGTATCCAAACGGTACAGCAAATGCAGCTATCATTAGTAATGAGGCTAATGGTACGATAGCTGAAAGTAATAATTTATTGTTCATGATAACTCCTATCCTTATCGTTTGGAATATTACTCTTCTAGTATACCTTTTTTTTGATCTTTTGACTCGCTATCAAACCATTTAAAAAATGTGAATATTAGAATACCCAGAAATAAGAATCCACTACCAACCTTCATGATAATCCCTCCCATTTGTTGGTCCAATAATGCAGACATATTCCATATTCTAGGAGCATTAACATAGTGCGTATATATTGGTTCAGGGGCAAAGGTTATTATGCCAAATACGATTATTTGAGCAAGAGACATTACAAATAAATATATCATTTGAAGTGGATAAGAAATTTTGGGCAATAATTTTGATGTACTAGAAATTGGCCACCACATAATGAATGCTGAAATCATAAACATTAAATGTTCCCCAATATGTATGTAATGACTTGACACAGATAGTTTATATAATTCAGGGATATGCCATAACGAAAATATCAAATTAAATACGATGATCGCTATTATTGGCTGAATTAAAAATTTAATAATTTTGTATATGAGTATATTTTTGAGTAAATAATCAATTAACCACTGAGGTATTCCTAGAATTAATAGGGGGGGAGCGATTAAAGTGATTAATATGTGCTGAAACATATGTGCACTAAACAAATATTGATCGCTTAATATGTGTAAAGGAGAAGTTAATGAAATTAAGATTATGAGTATTCCTAATGTAAACATAATCGTTTGTTTAGGGTCAGAGGTTTGTGAAAGATTTAGTTTTATTCTTAGTGGCCCAATTCCTATTAAATATAGAGACTGAATTAGCAATAAGCCTAATATAGCATCTGGATGTCCATGCCAGTGAGTCAATATTGATGATGTTATATCAGACATAAAATGCTTAGCCCATACTTATATTATAAATAAAAAGACTACGGGTTTTTTAAAAAGCTCCGAATAGTCCCATTAATGCTAAAATCACACCTGATGCAACAATAAACCCCGAAATAAACATTAATGTAAATAGTTTGTTGTCAAATTTAAGGTGCATATAGTACATTGCGACTAATGCAAATTTTCCTGCTGAAAGAACGAATAAAATTGGGATTATCCAATAACCTAGAAATTCCAAGTAAAAAATACCTACTTCAATAGCAGTTATAACTACTAAAATCATTGCAACTTTAAAGTATTGTAATGATGTAGGATGTCCTGAGTGAACCTCTGAATTTACTTGATCGTCAGTCATGTTAGCTCCAATTTTTTTATGAAAAAGGGAATACTCCAAATAAATATACAACTGTAAAAATAACTATCCAAACTACATCAACAAAGTGCCAATATAGTGCGGCTAAATCAACATCTAGATTTTTTTCCTTTGTTATTACGCCTTTTTTAAATGAGAGCAATAATAATGATATCAACCAAACTACCCCAAGTGTTACGTGTGCTCCATGAAATCCAGTTAATGTATAGAAAGTTGTTCCAAACAAATTTGTTTGAGGTTTAAGTCCATATTCGCCATCATATTTTTCTACACCAGGTTTACATTCAGCTTCAAAAACTTCTTGCTCAAATAGAGTCATTTCATGTGACTCATTACATTCAATATGTACATGGTGCTTAGAAAAACTGCTAAATTCATACACTTGAAATCCTACAAAAGTAGCTCCCATAATAGCGGTTGAAACCATCCAAATCCTAAAAGCCTTCATGTTGTCTCTTGTTAATGCAGCATATGCTAATACCATGCTCATGCTGCTCATCAATAAAACAAATGTACTTACTGATGTGACAGGGATATCAAATACATCAATTGGTCTGGGGCCAGAAAGACTTTTCCCTTTGTAAACTAAATATGTTGCAATTAATGCACCGAAGAACATACAGTCTGAACCTAAGAATGCCCACATGAGCATTTTTCTGTGATTTAGACCTGTTGATGTTTCTTCATGCTCTCCATGGTCTAAATGGTTGTTTTCTTGTATTTCTGCTTGTGCCAATTTATTTACCTTCCTTAGTGTACTGCGTGCTCATCAGGATCATTTACTGGTTCGAATGACCAAGCATACACTCCTATGAAAGTTATTATCGTTCCTATGACAGCTATCGAATAAGGGAAAATAACATTGTTAAACACAACTCCGTAAGCGGCTATAAATATACCTATTGATGTAATTAGAGGCCAATATGAAGGTTGCGGTAAATGTATGTCATGATGTGCTAACGTCTCTGGAATTTCTATGTCGGGATTTTCTTGTTTTGTAACCCACCAATCGTCCAAAGCTTTGACTTGGGGAATTTCCTTGAAGTTATATTCAGGAGCCGGCGAAGGGATTGACCATTCTAATGTTCTTCCATCCCATGGATCTGCTGGAGCTGGTTCCCCAGACCTCCAACTTTTTACAAAATTTATTATAAAAACGGAGAAGCTTAATATTATGATAAATACTCCGAATGTTGAAACACCGTTCCAAAATTCCCATCCCATTCCTTCAGCATAGGTATATATTCGTCTAGGCATTCCTTCTAAACCTACAAAATGCATAGGAAAGAAAGTTAAGTTTTGTCCAATCATTAATGTCCAAAAATGGAACTTGCCTAATTTTTCATCAAACATTTTCCCTGTTATTTTGGGATACCAATAATATATTCCTGACATTAAAGCCATAATAGCTCCACCAAATAATACATAATGTATGTGGGCTGGAATGAAATATGTGTCTTGCTGTTGGGCATCAGAAGCTGATACAGCATGCATTACACCACTGATACCTCCGATGAGGAACATTGCTATGAATCCTAATGAAAATAGCATAGGAGTATTAAGTTTAATGGAACCTCCCCATATGGTAGCTAACCAGTTAAACACTTTTATTCCTGTTGGGACTGCTATTAGCATTGTTGTTATTGTAAATATTGCATTTACCGCAGGACCCATTCCAACTGTAAACATGTGATGGCTCCAAACCATCCAACCCATGAATGCTATGATAGCTCCTGCAAGTACGATAGTTGAGTATCCGAATAAAGGTTTTCTAGAAAAAACGGGAAGTACTTCAGAAACTATGCCCATTGCCGGTAAAATAAGAATGTATACTTCAGGGTGACCAAAAACCCAAAATAAATGCTGCCAAAGAACTACGCTGCCACCGTTTGATACATTGAAGAAATTAAACGCAAAATATCTGTCAAAAGTTAACTCTATTAGAGCAACAGTAATAACAGGAAATGCTAATACTAATAGTATTGCAGTTATAAAGCTCATCCAAATAAATACAGGCAACCTCATCATGTGCATTCCAGGTGCACGCATGTTTATTATGGTAACGATAAAATTAAATGCAGCTGCTAGTGATGCTATTCCTAAAATTTGGAGACTTATAATCCAAAAATCTATGCCTGTTCCTGGGTTTTGACTAATTGATGTTAGTGGAGCATACCCAAACCATCCTGCATTTGTTGCTCCTCCAATCCAACTTAACTTTAACATCAATGCACCAGCTAAAAATGTCCAATAGCTAAACGCGTTTAATCTTGGGAATGCAACATCCCGAGCCCCTATTTGTAAAGGTATTATGAAATTAAAAAAAGCTGCACCCATAGGCATAATAGCCAAAAATATCATAGTTGTTCCATGCATGGTAAATAGTTGGTTGTATACTTCTGCACTTACAATATCTAGTTCTGGGCCAGCCAATTGAAGTCTCATGAGGGTAGCTTCGATTCCGCCACTCAGGAATAGAATAAAAGCTGTAATTCCATATAAAATACCTATTCTTTTGTGATCAATTGTAGTAAGCCAACCCCAAATACCAGTTGGGTTAACTGGCCTTGCGATACTCGGAATAGATATTGGTATAGGGAATGTAGTCATTTTTTTTTATACCGTCCTAGAACAAATTATATTTTAAAAATTATCATTTAAGTGTTGTAAGATACGCAACTAATGCAGAAATTTGGGACTCAGTTAAAGCTCTATCTGGATCGGTGTAAACTGCTCCTTGAGATGCCATCAAATTCCCTGGTTTTATAGAGGCAGGATCGGCTATCCAAGCTCTTAAATTTTCTTGTAAATAAGACTCATTTACAATATTCGTGTCTACGTCTGAAGTATTATTAAGTAGCCCGGCAGCTAAATATGTTCGAGATGCTAAGTGAGTTAAGTTAGGTCCCAGTCTACCTTTTGCTCCAGTATTAGCTGTAGGCTTTAATGAGTGACATCCACTACACCCAGCAGACTTAAAAACTGATGCACCTTCTAGCACTAGAGGGTCATCCCATTCTATTGCTGGCTTGGTTTGATTTAAAAGCCATGTATCATAATCAGTGGGGCTAACAGCAATAACTTTGAATCGCATGTTTGCATGTGAAGCTCCACAAAATTCAGTACACTGACCAAAATATACACCAACTTCACTTGCTTCAAACCACAGATGGTTGAGATCCTTATCCCCATTGATATCTTTTGGTTTAGGAACCATATCTACCTTACCTGCTAATTTTGGAACCCAAAAACTATGGATTACATCAACACTGTCCAGTTCGATTCTTACAGGAATTCCGACAGGGATATAAACTTCATTAGCCAATACTACTTCTTGGGATTCATCATTTGGATTGGGATATCTAAATTCAAACCACCATTGATGGCCAATGGCCTGTAAAGCCACGTGTTCACCTCGGTTGCCTTCGGAGTCTTTGGGGACATCAGCGGCATACATTAAAGTGTTAATTGATAATACTGAGAATATTAAAACTACTATAGCTGGTATTACTGTCCAGATAAATTCAAGTTTATGATTCCCGTGTACTTGGTTCGGAAGAGGTGAATCCTTTTTGCTTCGATATTTTATTGCAGCATATATAAGCAACACTTCTACCAAAACAAAAACGACAACCCCACCTGCTAATATCAACCAAAATATGTCCAATTGCTTATCAGCAACTGGCCCATATGGGTGAAAAGTAGTCTGATTGAAATTTTCTGGGTAACACGCCGACAAGGTTAAAATAATACCTGTCAACAAAATAGTAGTTATTTTCTTCATATTCATAAGGATATAGTACTAATTAAACACACGATATGGCAACACATGCAATCATATCTTATATGTATTTTGAGTCAAGTTAAAATATGGCCATATATTTAATAATAGATATTAAATTTTATGATATTACATCCTTATATTAAGGAGTCTATCATTATTGATAAGAAAACAAGGGCCAAGTATAGCAAAGAAAAAAGATAAGTTGGTTTTGCTTTTGAAATTCCGTCAGAAATTAACATTTGCCAAGACATTAATGAAAATATCAATGTTCCGATTATTCCCACTATACCAAAAATGAATGATAGGGATGGGACATAATAAATAGTTATCCCGACTAGCCCTAATAATATCCAAGTGTATATGAATATCTGGATTTTTGTGTTCTTAATACCTTTTACAACTGGAAGCATAGGGATTTCTGCCCTAGCGTAATCATCTTTTATTAATAGTGATAAAGCCCAGAAATGTGGAGGTGTCCAAAAAAAGATAATTAAGAATAATAGGAATGGAGCTGGATCTAATATATTACCTGTTATTGCTGCCCATCCTACCATTGGCGGTATTGCTCCTGCGGCTCCGCCAATGACAATATTTTGAGGGGTAGTTCGTTTTAGTCCTAAAGTGTATACAAATACGTAAATTAAGGTAGCAACGATAGTTAACAAACCACTTATTAGATTCGCGCCTTGCCATAAGACAACGAATGCTAATACGTTTAATAGCACTCCGAATATTAGCGCTGCTGTAGGGTTTACTTGTCCTAATACTATTGGACGTTCTTTGGTTCGGCCCATTTTTTCATCTATATCACGATCAAGATAATGATTTATTGCATTTGCTCCACCAGCACCTAATGATCCTCCTATTAATACAATTAACGATATCCAAATATCAGGAAAACCTTCTGCGGCTAAAAACAATCCTCCTATTGCAGTTATTAAAAGCAATATTATTATTTTAGGTTTGGTCAGAGCGATGTAACCTTTTATCATATGGAATTGCCTACTTTTTGATTAGCGTTTTTGACAACGTATCAAATTATATTAGTTTTAGTAAGAAATATGTAGGCTAATTCTTAGGATTTTTTTTAAACATACCAATAGTACTTACAATTAGGAACACAGTTGATATCCATACTAAAGTTGCAACACTTAAATGAATTCCTTTTAAAGTTGGAGAAAAATTTCCCCAAACCATGAGCGCTCCTAATATTATTTGTATTCCAATTAATCCTAAAGCAGAGTGAACGCTTTTTTTAACAAAGAATCCATTTGAGTATTTAGTAATCAAAGATAGAGCTATATAGGTTAGATATATTAATGCAAATCCAGATAGGTATCTATGCAGCATATGTATATCGTACGGGTACCCGGTTTTCCAGCCACAAAAAGGCCAAGTTGTACATACTGCTGTTGCACCTATTCCAACTACCCATGAACCACTTATAAGGACACAAAATATTATTACGGCTAAAAATGATAATTTTATTATCCAAGATTTTGTTATAGATTCATTTATATTAGTAGGTGATTTTGATAAGTATGCTACTTTCCATATTATTATAACTAAGCAAGCTAGAATTGCTTCAGCAACTGAAAGATGTATTAATCTAATCCACCACTCTAACTGTGTTAGTACAACTATTCCACCTAAAATTCCAGCGACAATGACCAATACAAATGTTAGAAATGCTACTTGCTTTGTGAATCTATCATAAAAATCTGATCTTAATGTTGTAATTAATAATACTATTATGAATATCCCTAAAATTGACCCTGAAAGTCTATGGGAATATTCAATCAAAACATGATATCCAAACGATGGGATGATTTCTCCTCCACATAATGGCCATTCTGAAATTGCCGTTCCGGTTGAAGGGCACCCTAAACCAGATTCTGTAACTCTTACTAGACCTCCCAAAGACACTTGGAAAAATCCGAGTACTAAACATATTATTGGTAAAATAATATGTCGATTTAAATTTTTTTTAGATGATCTATGTGAATTGGTTATCAAACTAATTTTATAATTCCAACTAACTTAATTATGTAAACTCTTATTTGAGCAATAGTAGTGGTTAAAATAATATTTATTATGCTATGGCGATACAGCTAATTCAGACAGTAGTTTTTTAGTTGAGACAATATGTTTGTTTAGTCTCATGTCTTCTGGCTTTATACCAAGCGCTAATCCAATTAATTGAGGCAGGTGAATTATTGGCAAATCAATATCTTGTTTTATTGAGGCGGATGCTTTAGGTTGATATCCATCTAAATTCAGATGACATAAAGGACAAGGTGTAACCATCGCATCGGCACCGGCTTGTTTTGCATCTAAAGTATGATTTGAGACCATTTTTAATGAATTTTCAGGATTTATTGTTAGTATAGGGAATCCGCAACATAATGTTTTACCAGGGAAATCTGCAACTTCTCCTCCGACTGCTTCAATAACCTCTTCCAATGCCTGTTTTCTATTAGGATTAACATCTAATCCTAATGCTTTAGACGGTCTCACAATATAGCAACCGTAGAAAGGAGCTAACTTCATCCCATCTAACGTTCGAACAATCTTAGATTTTAAGAAATCGATCCCCAAGTCTTCTGCTATGACCCATAGTAAATGTTTTGGTTCTATAGTTCCTTTGTATTCCAATCCCTCTTCTCTTAAATCTTCATTAATTGACTCTAAATAATCTGCATCAGCAGTAAGTCTTTCATTTGCTTGAGCCATAACTCCTTGGCACGTACTACATATAGTCATCAGAGGTAATCCTGATTTCTCAGCCATTGCAAATGTTCTAGCGTTTAAAGTGTCTCCAAGTCGTTCGTTTTTTTCTTGCAACACTCCTGCGCCTGTACAAGATGCTCCTTCTAGTGAAGCTTCATCGAGCTCAATACCCAATATTTCACAGACTGCTAGTGTTGCGGTATATAATTCAGGACATGCACCTCTTGAGACACAGCCAGGATAAAAAGCATATTTCATTTTCCACTCTCAACTTTATCAAATATTTTACGAACATTTTTTGCACCAGGAATACTTTTATGGAATATAGGAGGTCTTTTTCCATTTATTTGAGCCCTAATTCCTAGCGGAATTAATCCTATCATTGCTTTTATATTTAGTATCCCAAAACTTTTCAGTGGTAATTTTAATTCATCTAACCATCCAGTATGTTTTACAGAATCAGAAAAAGCATTTGCGTGCCGAGAGCCATTAGTAGACTTTTGACCTGCTTCCATAGCCTTATCTCTTAGAGCCATAATTCGACCCATTGGGTCAACTCCCTTAGGGCATACCTCAACACATTGCATACATCTTGTACAATCCCATATGCCATTACTGTCATTTAACATTTTCAGCCTACTATTGTCAGCATCATCTCTGGGATCACCTACAAATCTATATGCTTTAGCAAGAGCTGCTGGGCCTAGGAAGTTTTCATCCACTTCTAAGACAGTACAGTCAGATACACAAGATCCACACATTATGCATGACATGACACCTGCTAGATGAAGCATATCTTCGTTAGGTGCCAAGTATTCACCTTCAGGTTCTTCACCTTCAGGTTTTAACCAAGGGTCAACTGCTCTAACTTTTTCCCAGAATGGTTCAAAATCAACTATTAGGTCTTTTATTAAAGGTAGGTTTCCAGCTGGTTCAATTATTATAGGAGATCCATCTTTTGGTAATACGTCGATTATTTTTGTGTTACAAGCTAACCCAGCCTGCCCATTAATTCTCATTGCACAAGATCCGCAGATAGCACTTCTACATGAGCACCTTAAGCTTAGAGTTCCGTCTACCTCTTCTCGTATTTCAATTAGACCATCTAAAACTGTTGACGCATTTGTCATATCTAGTTGGTATTCTTGAAAATGAGAAACAGCATTTGTTGATTCTGGGTTGTACCTTCTAATACTGAATTTAACTTCCATGTAGGCTCCTAACGTACGCTCAATAGTTGGGTTTAATATTGTCTTATTTGCGGTTCCCAATCTGTTATTACAATATCTTTATATGTTATTTTGTGAGATTCGTTGTCCTTTGTTACCAAAATATGCTTTAACCAATTCTCGTCATCTCTGTCAGGCATATCTTCTCTGGTATGGGCTCCCCGGCTTTCAGGCCTTTCTAGAGCACTTACTGCAATGGTTTCGGCACAATCTATCATGAATCCCATTTCTATAGTAAACATGAGGTTTGTGTTGAAAGTTTTTGTCTTATCATGTACGTGTACTTTTTTGTATCTTTCTCGTATTTCAGCAATTTTGGTTATTGCTTCTTTCATGCCAGATTCATTTCGGTATACTGCAAGATTTTTATTCATAGTCTCGCCAAGGTCTGTCCTGAGTTGTCCAAATGTTTCATTCTTAGGGTTACTTAATAATGATTCTAAATGACTTTTAATCTCATCAGCATACGAATCATTTAAATTAGCATGAGTTGTCGTTTTTGATGCCTCAGCTGCATGTAGCCCCGATCTTCTCCCAAATACTAATGTATCTAGTAATGAGTTTGCTCCTAACCTATTTCCTCCATGTACGCTAACACAAGCGACTTCTCCTGCTGCATATAATCCTGGGACAGGAGTCAATCCATCAACATCGGCTTTTACTCCTCCCATTATATAGTGCATACCTGGTCTTACCGGTACAGGCTCTTTAATCATATCTACGTTTGCAAAGTCTATTCCGAGTTCTCTTATTTGCCCTAACCTTTCATGGATTAATTTCTCTCCTAAGTGAGTAACATCTAATAACACACATCCATCGATGCCTCTTCCTTCATTTATCTCAGTCTGTTCACATCTAGAAACTACATCCCTTGAAGCTAATTCTTTAAATTCAGGAGCGTATTTAAGCATAAATCGGTCTCCCTCAGAATTAAGTAAATATGCTCCTTCTCCTCTAGCAGCTTCACTTAGTAAGGCTCCACTTCCTTTTAAGGTTGTAGGATGGTACTGGACCATTTCCATATCCATTAGAGGCGCACCTATTCTATAAGCTAAGCCCATTCCATCTCCAGTACAAATTAAAGCGTTAGTGCTAGGTTCAAATACTCTTCCTAATCCACCAGCAGCAAGTATCACTGTTTTTGCTCTGACTACTTCAATATGGCCAGAACTTATTTCCATCAATACAGCCCCACAACATTTACCTTCTTCAGTTATTAATGAAACTACGAACCATTCTTCATAAATTCGTACACCGGCTTTAACTATTTGTTCATATAAAACATGAAGAAGTGCTTGTCCTGTGAAATCGGCTACAAAGAATGTTCGGGCTTCTCTTTGTCCCCCAAAACTTCTAGTCCCTAATTTACCTTCTTCATCCCTATTAAATATTGCCCCCATGTGTTCCATGGATATGACCTCAGATCCAGCTTCTTGGCACATTACTTCAACTGCATCTTGATCGGCTAAATAATCACTTCCTTTTATTGTGTCGTATGCGTGATCTCTCCAATCATCACCCCTATCTGTTAATGCTGCGTTGATTCCGCCTTGAGCAGCATTTGAATGACTGCGAACTGGATGCACTTTTGAAACTACAGCGACATCTACGCCTTGTTCGGTTGCTGTTAATGCGGCGCGCATACCAGCTAATCCTGCACCTATAATTAGAACATCATGACTTTGCATACTTATCCCACTTTTGTAATACTCGACTAAACCCACGATAGCATAGGCGAGCTTCCCTAACAAGATTAATATATCAACATAATTTACATTATTTATTTTTAAGATACTATCACACGGCTTTATTTGTGGGTTCGATAGGTATTCCCGTTGACGCTTACTAGTTATGACTGATAGAATTATCTCCTTATAAATAACATATAGGATACTGTGACCGGGAGTAGTAATCAGAATAGAACACAATTAGAGAGAGCCTGAAATTAGCTGTGAATCAGGTATTGAGTCTCTGGTGAACTCGCCCGTGAGTACCCTCCTTGAAAGATTAGAGGTTAAGTTATGTGGAACATAGACACGATTGAAGTGATTCTATTAAATGCCACAAAACATATCGTGGGATAAACCTTAATTAATATGATTATGGGATGGGCGTTGGTTACGTTATAACTTACTTAAGTGGTAAATATTATGTAATTACATAATATTTACAACGTGGGTGGTACCACGGGAATCTGTTATCTCGTCCCATGAGTTGGGCGAGATTTTTTTATTTTACGGATTAAATTTAAGTAAACAGAGGTATTAAAAATGAAAATGGAAGGAAGACAAATAGTTTGTAAGAGCCTTATAAGAGAAGGCTGTAATACAATTTTTGGTATTCCTGGTGGTGCTATATTACCTCTATATCAAGCACTTCCGGAATTTCCAGAATTAAGGCATATACTAACTCGTCATGAACAAGGAGCTTCTCATGCTGCAGATGCTTATGCTCGGGTTACCGGTAAAGCAGGGGTTGCATTTGCCACTTCTGGTCCCGGGGCGACTAATCTAGTAACAGGAATAGCAACTGCTCAAATGGATTCTGTTCCAATGGTTGTTATTACAGGTCAAGTATCTGATAAAGTCTTAGGTTCAGACGCGTTTCAAGAAGTAGATATAACTGGTATTACATTACCAATAACAAAACATAATTTTCTTGTAATGGACGCTACAGAAATATCTCGAGTAATCAAAGAAGCTTTTCATATTGCAACAACAGGACGCCCAGGGCCTGTACTAGTAGACATAACTAGAAATGCTTTTTTGGAAGAATGTGAATATAAAGAAAATGAAGAAATTGATTTGCCAGGATATTCTGAAGAACCGGTATTTGAAGTTTCATCTTTAATTAATGAAGCTTCAAACTTAATTAACGCCTCCAAAAAGCCTGTTATTTTAGCGGGACATGGGATATCTATATCAGGAGCCTATAAAGAACTCATGGATCTGGCAGAGAAAGCCCAGATTCCCGTTATAACTACCCTTTTGGGAATCAGTTGTTTCCCTGAAGACCATATTTTATGGACAGGGTGGCCTGGAATGCATGGATTAGCTCATTCAAGTTTAGCAATAGATGAATCCGACTTGATCATAGCTCTTGGTATGAGATTTGATGATCGTATTACAGGAGACGTTAAACAGTTTGCTGCCAAAGCAAAAAAGATACATGTGGAGATAGATCCTTCAGAAATAAATAAAAATATTACTGTAGACGTACCTATTGTTGGAGATGTTAAGCAGGTACTCTCTGTTTTGAATGATTTGATAGAAGATAATAATCATACTGAATGGTTGTCAAGAATAGATAAATTACGAGAGGATCATCCTTCGCTTACGATTCCTAAATCCTCTAAATTACTTGGTAGAGAAGTAGTCAAAACATTGTCTGATATAACGAAAGGTGAGGCGATTATAGTTACAGGAGTAGGTCAGCATCAGATGTGGGCAGCGCAGCATTATAGATTTAAAAAACCTAACACGTTTTTGTCTTCGGGGGGATCTGGGACTATGGGTTATGAAGTCCCAGCAGCTTTAGGCGCTCAAGTTGCTAAACCAGATGCTTTAGTTTGGTCCATAGCTGGAGATGGGGGGTTTCAAATGACGCTTTCCGAATTAGCCACTATTGTAGAAAATAAATTACCTGTTAAGTTTGCTATTTTAAATAATGGATTCTTGGGGATGGTTAGGCAATGGCAAGAAGTTGTTTTTAAAGGCGAGTATGTAGCAACAGAATATTCTGGTAATCCTGACTTTGTTTTACTTGCTGAATCATATGGGATTAAAGCTATTAGGGTTACTTCTAAAGATGAAATTAAAAGTGCTATCGAGGAAGCAAATGCTTACCAAGGGCCTGTATTAGTAGATTTCGTTACAGAAAAAGAAGAAAATGTTTACCCTATGATTCCTTCTGGTATGTCAGTGAATGAAATGATTGAAGAATCAATCACAGGGAATGTGTCTTGATGACTGAAGAAATTTTTAAAAGACATACAATAACTGCGCTGGTTGAAGATAAGCCAGGGGTTCTGAATAGGATTGTTAGTATGTTTAGGCGAAGGAATTATAATATTTCTAGTCTAGCTGTAGGGCACAGTGAAATTTCTGGTATGTCTCGTATGACTTTTGTGGTTGAATGTGACTATTCGATATTGCATCTTGTAACTACTAATCTTGATAAACTTGTAGAAGTTATTGAGGTTGAGAATATCTCAAATGATAACTCTATTTCTCGAGAACTTGTTTTAATAAAAATTAGTTATGATGATTCTGTAAGTAATGAGATTGCACATCTTGTTGATAAAGCTGGAGCCAAAATATTAGATCGAAATCAAGAATCTATAATTATAGAAATTACAGGTAATGAGGATGCAATTAATTCATTTGTTTTATCAATAAAAAAATTTGAAGTAGAAGAAATTATGAGAACCGGAGTTATTGCCATGAATACTGAACAAAAATATTTAAATAATAATTTGAACAATTAGAAATTAGGAGAATCGTTTAATGCCTGCAAAAATGTATTATGAATCAGATGCTGATATGGACCTTATTGAAAACAAGCATATAGGTGTTATTGGATACGGAAGCCAAGGCCACGCTCATGCATTAAATTTGCAAGAATCTGGAATGCAAGTTTCTGTTGGATTATATGAAGGTAGTAAAAGTTGGGATAAAGCTAAAGAAGATGGTCTTGATGTTGGGACTGTTTCAGAAGTTGCCGAAAAATCAGATATTATTATGGTGTTGATCCCAGACCATATCCAAGCTAAAGTTTATGAAGAATCTATTCTGCCATATTTATTACCAGGTAAGACTTTAATGTTTGCCCATGGATTTAATATTCATTATGAAGCGATTACTCCTCCAGATAATGTTGATGTAACTATGATTGCGCCAAAAGCTCCTGGGCATCGAATGAGAGAAGTTTATACGAAAAATTCAGGTGTGCCTGGATTGTTGGCTGTTCATCAAGATGCATCAGGTAATGCTCATGCAACTGCTTTAGCTTATGCAAGAGGAGTTGGCTGTACTAGAGCCGGTGTTTTAGAGACCACTTTTAAAGAAGAGACTGAGACTGATCTGTTTGGAGAACAAGCAGTTTTATGCGGTGGAGTCGCAGCACTGGTGAAAGCGGGATTTGAAACTTTAGTTGAGGCAGGATATCAACCAGAATCAGCTTATTTTGAATGCATGCATGAGTTGAAATTGATTGTGGACTTATTTTATCAAGGTGGAATGGAATATATGAGATATTCTGTCAGTGATACTGCAGAGTACGGGGATTACACTAGAGGACCAGCTGTCGTCGATGACTCTGTAAAAGAAAACATGAAAGAGATTTTATCTCAGATTCAAGATGGTACTTTTGCAAGAGAATGGATTAGTGAAAATGATGAAGGTCGTCCTTCGTTTAATCGTTTGAGAAAAGACAATGCAGATCATCCAATTGAAAAAGTAGGAAAAGAATTAAGAGGCATGATGACATTTCTTACAGATTCGGATTAATTAACTGGGTATTTTAAAACTCTTATAGGAGTCTAATATGACACAAGAAAAAGTTATTATATTTGATACAACGCTCAGAGATGGAGAACAATCTGCAGGTATAGGTTTAACAACTAACGAAAAACTAGAAATAGCTCGTCAACTAGAAAGATTAGGTGTTGACGTAATAGAAGCGGGATTTGCGGCTAGTTCTCCTGGGGATTTAGAAGCAGTGAGAGCTATATCTGCTGAAATGAAGAAACCTATTGTAGCTTCATTAGCTAGATGTTATATACCTGATGTAGATGCAGCCTGGGAAGGTGTGAAAAATGCTAAAAATCCTAGGATACATGTTTTTATATCTAGTTCTGATAACCACATCATGAATCTATTAAGGAAAAATCCAGAAGAAGTTTTAGATACAGCAGTTGCATCTGTGGAAAGGGCTAAAAGTTATTGTAATGATGTTGAATTTTCACCTATGGATGCCACAAGAACTGATCCTGAATATTTATTTCAGATGTTAGAAGCAGTAATAGCTGCTGGAGCAACTACAGTGAATATAGCTGATACTGTCGGCTATGCTATTCCTTCAGAATTTGCCCAAAGAATTGAAGATATAAAGGTAAACGTTCCGAATATAGATAAAGCTACTATAAGTGTACATTGTCATAATGACTTGGGATTATCTGTTGCGAATAGTTTAGCTGCAGTTAAAGCTGGAGTAAGACAAGTTGAAGGATGTATTAACGGTCTTGGTGAAAGGGCAGGTAACGCATCTTTAGAAGAAATAATTATGGCTATAGATACAAGGGATGATTTTTTCAATATTTCAATAGGAGTGGATACTACTCAGATATACAGGACTAGTAGATTAGTTAGTGATATAACAGGATTCCCTGTCCAACCTAATAAAGCTATAGTTGGTGCTAATGCTTTTAGGCATGCATCTGGAATTCATCAAGATGGGGTCATCAAAGATACGACTACATATGAAATTATTGATCCTAAATCCGTGGGATGGCCTAGTAATTCGTTAGTTTTGGGTAAGCTTAGCGGTAGGGCAGGTTTAAAAGCTCGTCTTAGCGAATTGGGGTATTCAATTGATAAAGATGAACTTAACGATATATTTGAATCTTTTAAAGAATTAGCAGATAGGAAAAGAGAAATTACGGATCAGGATTTAGAATCTTTAATGTCTTCTAGAAGAAGAATAGCTGACATACCTGTGATTTACAAACTTGAGCATGTTCAAGTTTCTACGGGAGATCATGAGGTGCCTACGGCAACAGTCAAAGTTTCCAATTCTGAAGATGAAATATTTATTGATGCAGCTACGGGAACTGGTCCGATTGATGCGGTATACCAGGCTATTAATAGAGTTGTTGGTGTTGCTAACACATTAACTGAGTATAGAGTTGATGCCGTGACAGAAGGTATTGATTCATTAGGGGATGTTACTATAAGGATAGAGAGTGAAGGAGATACTTTTGTGGGAAGAGGAAGTGATACGGATATTATAGTAGCTAGTGCTAAAGCATATATGAATGCTTTAAATAGAGCTATGGCAGTTATTGGAAATTAATTTTTTGGAGTTTTAGCATATGAAACCTAAAACTATGTTTGAAAAAATATGGGATGCACATATTGTAAAAGAAGAAGATGGAAAGCCATCGGTTCTTTATATAGATTTACATCTCATTCATGAAGTGACTTCTCCTCAAGCATTTGAAGGATTGAGATTAACTAGTCGAAAGGTGAGAAGAAAGGATCTTACTCTTGCTGTTGTTGATCATAATACTCCTACCTGGTCATTAGATCTGCCCATTACTGATCCTATTGCAAAACAACAATTGGATACACTAGAAAAAAACTGTGCTGATTTTGGAATAACATTGCATGATAGATTTAGTGCATTACAAGGTATAGTACATGTTATTGGACCAGAACAAGGGCATACCCAACCAGGCAAAACAATAGTGTGTGGTGATAGTCATACGTCAACACATGGAGCTTTTGGAGCTTTTGCTATGGGCATAGGCACATCTGAGGTAGAGCATGTTTTAGCAACTCAAACATTACGACAATTTAAACCTAAAACAATGGAAATAAGAGTTAATGGTAAATTGTCTGATGGAGTTACAGCTAAAGATATTGTCTTAGGAATTATTGGTAAGATTGGAACTGCTGGGGCTACAGGATATGTTGTTGAATATACTGGAGAAGCTATCAGATCGTTATCTATGGAAGGGAGGATGACGATATGTAATATGAGTATTGAAGCGGGTGCTAGGGCTGGAATGATCGCACCTGACGATACTACATTCGAATATATGAAAGGTAGAGAACATGTTCCATCGGGACATGATTTTGAACAAGCTACAGAAACATGGAAATCCCTAGCTACTGACCCTGATGCTGTATTTGATAAAGTAATTGAGTTAAATGCTGAAGAACTTGAGCCACATGTTACTTGGGGAACTAATCCGGGTATGGTAGTTCCTATAACAGGAAAAATTCCGAACCCTAAAGATTATGATGACCCTAGAGATCAAGAAGAAGTGACGCGAGCATTAGAATATATGGACTTAGCTCCGGACATTGATATTGTGGGAATTCCTATTGATAGAGTTTTTATTGGATCATGTACTAATTCACGGATTGATGATTTAAGATCCGCTGCTTCAGTTGTTGAAGGTCATAAAGTAGACGATAAAGTTTATGCGATGGTTGTTCCTGGGTCTAACGCTGTCAAAAGGCAAGCAGAAGAAGAAGGGATTGATAAAATATTTATAGAGGCTGGATTTGATTGGAGAGAAGCTGGATGCTCTATGTGTCTTGGTATGAATCCGGATATTTTGAAGCCAGGAGAAAGGTGTGCGTCAACCTCGAACAGGAATTTTGAAGGTAGACAAGGTAAAGGTGGTAGAACTCATTTGTTAAGTCCTGAGATGGCCGCTGCTGCTGCTATTTCGGGGAAGTTTGTAGATATTAGAAACTGGAGATCAAATTAAATGAACCCATTTGAAGTTTTTACTGGAAATATTGCCCCACTTAATAGAGTTAATGTTGATACAGACCAAATCATACCAAAGCAATTTTTAAAAAGAGTTGAACGGACTGGGTTCGGTAAATTTCTTTTTAATGATTGGAGATATAATGAAGATGGATCTGATAATGAAGAATTTGTTTTAAATAAAGATGGATATAAAGATGCATCTGTATTAGTAAGTGGTAGGAATTTTGGTTCTGGTTCATCTAGAGAACATGCCCCCTGGGCGTTACAAGATTTTGGATTTAAGTGTATTGTCGCTCCTAGTTTTGCAGATATTTTTTATTCGAATTGTTTTCAAAATGGGATTCTTCCTATTGTTTTACCGGAATCAATAGTTTCTGAAATAATTAAACGGTCAGAAAAAGATCCTGATTATCAGATGACTATAGATCTGAAAGAACAAAGGATATGGGATTCTGAAGAAGATATAGTATCAAGTTTTGATGTGGAACCCTTTAGGAAACACTGCATGCTAAATGGCTTGGATGACATAGGGTTAACATTGGAATTAGAGGATGAAATCTCTCATTTTGAGAATAAAAGATCTATTCATGGTGGAGTTATCTGAGATTTACTAAGAATCTAATATTTGTTTCATTTTATCGGTTACCGTATCTTTTAAGTTAGTAGCCTCTCTATTAATAGATGCCTTTAAATTTGTTGTATATTGCCCGATGTCTCTAAATTTTTTGTATCTAGATTTTTTTATTGATCTGATTGACTTGCCTTGAAGATATGATAATTCATGTACAATACTTCTTTTTATCATGCGTACTGTTTCATAATGATTCTTGTGCGCGCCTTCATCAGGTTCATTAATTATAGAATCTATGATTCCTAAATTTTTACAGTCTAAAGAAGTTAGTTTAAGATCGTCTGCAACTTTTTCTTTTTTATCTTTATCTTTATATAATAATTCAGAAGCTTCTTCGGGAGATATTGGAGAATATATTGCATTTTTGAGCATTAAAGATTTATCTGAAATCCCCAAAGATAAAGCAGCAGCACTCCCCCCTTCCCCTATTATTATCGATATCGTTGGGACATCTATATCTGACATTAATGACATTGTCTTGGCGATAGAATTACCTATTCCTCTATGTTCTGACTCAAACGATAGATTGACTCCTGGAGTATCAATTAATGTAATTACAGGGAGTTTAAATTTTTTTGCTAATAATAAAGTTCTTTGTGCCTTACGGAAACCTTCAGGCATTATTCTTGTTTCACTTATTCTTTCTTGACCTATTATGGCAATTGTTTGCCCGTTTAACTGACCTATACCAGATATTATCGTCGGATCGTCACTGAAACTGCGATCACCATGTAATTCAATAAAATTATCTAGCATTCTTGACATTAAGTCTGAAGATTTAGGTCTTTTAGGGTGTCTAGATAATTCTACAGATTTCCATGCTGGGGTATATGTTTGATGGGATTCGATTAACTTCGACTTACTTATTTTGTTTATTTTGAACTCTTTACCAAATAATTCTAATAAGGCAGATAAAACGTCTTTTAGATCTTTTCTGTGAACTATTGCATCGATCATTCCGTGTTTGAGATGTGATTCAGATGTGTGGGGAATATTCATGTTTTTATCTGTGTTGGCTTCAGACATTGTTTCTATAGGGTTATAGCCTAATATAGCTTGTGGTTCAGCTAATATTATATCTGCTAGATTTGCGAAGCTTGCATATGATTGTCCTGTTGTCGGATTTGCTAATACAGTAATATGAGGAACTCCACTGTTAGTTAATTTATTAGAGGCTGTTGTGACTTTTGCCATTTGCATTAGTGAAAGAGTTCCTTCCTGAATTCTGGATCCGCCACTGGTAACTATGCATATAACGGGGATTTTTTTTTGAGCTGAATCTTCAAAAGTCAAAGATATTTTTTCACCTACTACAGATCCCATAGACCCACCCATAAATCCAAAATCAAGAGCTATTAAGTTGCATTCAAATCCTGATATAGTGCAATGACCTGTCATTATTGCTTCCGCTAACCCGGTACGCTTTTGATCTTTTATAATTGAATCCTTATAAGATGAATTAGATACAAAAGTTAATGGGTCAACAGAAGTTAAAGATTTGTTTGTTTCTTTAAAAGAATTGATATCTATTAGTGATTCAATTCTTTGTTTAGCACTCATTGTGTAATGGAAGTTACATTTAGGACAGACCCTGTTTTTAGTAAATTGAGTAGATTCTAATAACTCAAAATCACACATAAAACAGTTTTTATATGTGTTTGGTTCTTCCGTAGCTATTTCTTCAGGCCGAGCATTTTTATATATAATCTGGAATAAATTTGAAATGTTATTAATCATGTCAGGATCCAAATAAGTATACTTAAACTGATTTTATTGGATTATAACATCACGGGACTTCGATCCGTCACTTGGCCCTACAATACCCATATCTTCTAAGTCATCCATTAGTCTTGCTGCCCTAGGGTATCCTATTCTTAATCTTCTCTGAAGTAGTGAAGTTGATACTTTGTTTTGTCTTTGAGTTAATTCTATTGCTTTTTCAAGTAACGAATCCTTGTCATTACTTGAAAAAGTATTTTCTGTTATTTGATCTGATGATTCAGGAATGAAATTGAGGTCTATCGATGTTTTGTGACCCCATGATACGGTTTGCCAATAATCAACAATTTTTGATATTTCACTATCTGATATATACACACTCTGAACCCTAGTAGGTCTTCCCATGTCTATTGGCTGATATAGCATATCTCCTTTACCAAGCAATTTATCTGCTCCAACTGTGTCTAAAATTGTTCGAGAGTCAACTTGTGATGTTACAGCAAAGCTAATCCTACTTGGGAAATTCGCTTTTATCAGACCTGTTATAACATCAACTGAAGGTCTTTGAGTTGCAATGATTAAATGTATTCCAGTTGCTCTTCCAAGTTGAGCCAATCGGCAAATAGACTGTTCAACATCAAATGCAGCTGTCATCATTAAGTCTGCTAATTCATCTATGGCAACTACGATATACGGCATCGTATCTGATGATTTTTTATTATATGTTTCTATGTTTCGTACACCAATTTCTTCCATTATTCTATATCGATCCATCATTTCCTGTATTAATCCTTTTAGTAAGTTAACAACTTTGTCTGTTTCGACTACTACAGGGGTTATAAGGTGCGGTATACCATTGTAAGGTGTTAATTCAACTCTTTTTGGGTCTACTAATAACATTTGTAATTCTGCAGGAGAATGTTTCATAATTAAACAAGAAATAATAGCGTTCATACATACACTTTTACCACTTCCTGTCGCTCCAGCAATTAAAAGGTGAGGCATTTTAGCAAGGTCAAAAACTACCTCGTCACCATCCGAGCCTCGCCCTAAAGCTACTGGCAATACAGAATTGGATTTCAGATTTTCAAAAGTGTCACTTTGCATGACTTTTCTTAGTGAAACTAAACTTGGCGTAGGGTTTGGAACTTCTATTCCTAAAAGAGATTCGCCCATTACGGGAGTCTCTATTCTTAAACTCGGGGTTTTAAGAGCTAGTGATAAATCTTTTTCTCTTCTTAGTATATTGTCTACACTAACTCTTGTCTTATCTTCTTGTTGCTCTACAATTGGTTTTCCATCAGTATCTAGTTTTTTGGTTCCATCTGAATTTTTAATTTGGACTCTTTTTGTTTTTCTTATCCATCCAGGTTCGATACCATACATTGTTACTGTCGGACCTGGTCTTACTTGGGCTACTTCAATTTCAATCCGATATTCTGCGAATGTTCTTTTTATAATATTTGATGTTTCTTCAATTTCCTCTACTGTAATTGTGATTTCATCTGAATTTTCTAAAATTTCTAATGTAGGAGTTTTCCAATCAAAGGACTTTTGGGGATATTTTTTTTGAGAGTTTAAATCATGTGATTCAGATGGATTACTTTTGGTGGTCTCCTTTCCCCAAAATTCGTTAAATAAAGTGCCTTCTTCTTCAATAACAACGGGTCGTATATTTATAAAGTCAGTAGGGGAATCAGGTTTAGGTCTTTCGACCTCTATATTATCTGAATCAACCTCTAAAGAATTTGGGTTTTGAATAAAAATTCCAGGAGAGTCGTTTGTTTCACTGTCCTTTTCATCTAAAGGGTGATCAGTTTCAATGGTTTGATCAGAGATTTCCAAATTATAAGTGTCAGGTGCAATTTGATCATCTTCAATGACGGACGACTCCGGTATTGCTTTAGGAGAAGGTTTTAATGAATATATATTATTGATTGATTTTAATGTTTTTATGAAGGTTGTATAGATTGATTTCAATCCAGTTATTCCAGCAGATGATAGTATAGAGACTACAGTTGGTCGTGCAATAATAGACGAAATTATCAATATCCCAGATAATCGGAAGATAACTTGTATTGTTCCGTAATCATACCCGGAAATTGTTTGGCCGATAATTCCACCTATAGGGACATCGTGAGAAGTTGACGACCAACCTGGGAACCCTTGACCAGTTAATAATATGCCCCCAAGTCCCCAAACTAAAAAAGTTATCCCCATTAACCCAACAGTTTCTTTTTTGTATGATTTAAGAATAGATCTAATCACATTTGATTTTATGAAACCAACGATTAATGATATCCATATAATTATTAAGACAACCCCGATTCCCAACCACATAAGGATATGTTCAATCAAATTTAGTGCTATGGTTAAAGTGGAATTAATAACATTTATTAAGTATTCAGTATTAACATATATTAATAAACCTAAAGCAGTTAATCCGACTATTAAAAAGGTTATTAAGATTTGAGATAACGTTACACTAAATGCGGGGATTCGGAATTTTGTTTCCTTTCCGCTATTCGGATTAAGTTTTATCATTTTTACCCTTTTCAATAAGAATATTTAATATTCAATAATCCAATGTAGAACATTTTTACATATTTCTTCTAGGGTAGTTAAGGTCACTTTTAGAGATTTATTATTTAAAATAATGCTATTTTATTGATTCGCTATGACCGTTTAACTTATTAATTAGCAGAGATATTTTTTCAAAATCAGATTTCATTCTTGGTAGTAATTTAGGATTATAGAGTGCGGCTGCAGGATGATATATAGGGAAAATGGTGTATTGGTTCCATTTATGAATTGTTCCGCGGGCATTTTTAATAGTGGCATTAGGTAAGAATCTGTTTAGAGAAAAACGTCCCAGAGTAATAATTACTAAAGGGTTAATCATATGTATTTGATGATCTAAAAACCCACTGCAGTGAGTGATTTCAGTAGGTTTAGGGTCTCTATTTTGCGGTGGACGGCATTTAACCATATTAGTAATAAATATCTTTTTTCTATCTAGTTCAATAGATTCCAATAAGATATCTAGGATATGGCCCGCCTTACCAATAAATGGCATTCCAGTTTGGTCTTCATTACGACCTGGAGCCTCCCCAATGATCATTATTTTAGATTTTGGGTCACCGTGCCCAGGAACAGTTAAAGTTCGTGTTTTATGTAGTTCGCATGATGTGCACTGTGATATTTGTGAAGCTATATCTGTTATAGAATAAGGTAAATCCATATATAATAAATTCGTGGTCATTTTGTGAATTGTAATTTAGCAATCCTATCAAGGTGTTTATAATCAGGTCAATAAACTGTTTTTATACAAGGGGAGATAGTGGTAAAAAAAGTAGGGATTATAGGATATCCATTAGAGCATTCATTGTCACCAATATTTCAGCAGGCAGCTTTTGATGATTTAGATATTAATATTGTTTATGAATCTTGGCCTTTAAAGTTAGAACAAATACCAAATTTTGTTCAGGATTTTAAATTTCATTCTGTATTGGGGATGAACGTGACTATACCGTATAAAGAAATAATTATTGATTATTTAGATGATATACACATGGATGCTTTGTCTGTCGGCGCCGTCAATACAGTAGTTAATACCGCAGGTACGCTAGTTGGATATAATACGGATATTTCTGGTTTTTCTAATGCACTAGATGAATTTATTGATTTAGATACAAAAGGTAAATCAGCGTTAATTTTAGGGGCAGGGGGAGTAGCAAGAGCTGCTTTAAGAACATTAATACTTAAAAAATTTTCGAAGATAACAATTGCGAATAGAACCGAAATGAGAGCTATAAAAATAGCAAATGAATTTAAGGAAGATAATATTGATGCGATTAGCATATATGATAAAGCTGTAACTAATATTTCTAAGGAAGCATTTCTGATAGTTAATTGCACTTCTTTTGGGATGTTAGGGAACGGTTCGACAGGATCCTTTTTAGAATCTTTTGATATATCAGAAGATTCTTTTGTTTATGACATGGTTTATAATCCCTTGGAGACACCTCTGATGAAAATAGCTGCAAAGTCAGGTGCTAAAACTTCAAATGGGTTGTCAATGCTTATACATCAAGGAGCACATGCCTTTAAATTATGGACAGGACTTGACCCTAATTTTGATGTAATGCTTGAAGCTGCTCAGCAAAAGATGATTAAGAACCTGAATTGATAAACTTTTGGAATTCGTATAGTTTTATTATAGCTTCTAATGGTGTTAATGAAGCGATGTCAATATTTTTAATTTCGTCTAATACCTGATTAGATTCATTTAATAATCCTAATTGTATCCCTGATTCAATCGAGCTATTCGAGTTAGTACGGTTATATTTTTCTAGTTCATTTAATAATTCCCAAGCTCTATTTATGACTGGGTTTGGTAATCCAGCTAATTTAGCTACATGAACCCCATAACTTTTGTTTGCCCCTCCTGGAACCACTTTTCTTAAGAAAACTACTTTGTCGTTATCTTCAGATACTGAGATGTGCAAATTTGTTACTCGAGGTAATTGCTCTTCAAGTTGTGTCATCTCATGGTAATGTGTGGCAAATAAAGTTTTGCATCCTAAAGAAGGATGGTTGTGAATATATTCAGCAATAGATTTTGCAATTGCTAATCCATCATATGTGCTTGTTCCTCTTCCTATTTCATCGAGTATGATCAATGAGTTTTTTGTCGCTTGATTTAATATATATGCACTTTCAATCATTTCAACCATGAAAGTTGATTGACCTACTGTTAAGTCATCTTGTAATCCGACTCGAGTGAATATTCTGTCGACTACTCCAATTTGAGCTTTTTTTGCCGGTACATAACTTCCTATTTGTGCCATTAATGTTATTAATCCTACTTGTTTTAGGTACGTAGATTTACCTGACATATTAGGGCCGGTTATTAGCAATATCTGATGGTTTTCATTGTTTACAGTAATGTCATTTGCAATGAATTTCTCTGAGCCTAGTACATTTTCTACAACGGGGTGTCTACCTTCTTCTATCAGTATTTCACTGCCGTCTATCATATCTGGTTTAACATATTCTTTTGATTTGGCGACTGAGTATAATGAGCAAAATACGTCAATTAATGCTGTAACACTAGATATCTGGAATATGGTGTCTAGATGATCCAATATTTGAGAGCATATTTGATTGTAAATTCTAATTTCTACTTTGTTTATTTGGTCTTGGGCATTTAGTATTTTTACTTCATGTTCCTTCATCTCAGGAGTTATAAATCTTTCTCCTCCAACTAGCGTCTGTTTACGAATATATTCAGGAGGTACTAAATCCAAATTAGATTTACTGATTTCAATATAGTATCCGAATACTTTGTTGTGACCTATTTTTAATGATTTTATTCCAGTGCGATTTTTTTCAGATGATTCCATCGATGCCATATAATTTTTTGCTGTTTTAGAATCCTTTCTGATTTCATCTAGATCTGGTAAAAATCCAGGTTTGATTGTATTGCCATCTCCAGGATACAAAGGTGCTTGATCAGATATTGAAGAGTCTATTAAATGACATATTTCTTTTGGGTCTTTAAATTGTGATTCTATCCACTTGGTATCATGATCAATTATTATTTCAGATAATAAGCTTTGTATTTCCGTATAATTCTTTAAACTCTTAGATATACCTAGCAAGTCTCTTGGCGATGCATTTCCTCTTATTAATTTGGTTGACAATCTTTCTAGATCCGATATGTTTTTGAGAATATTGCGGATTTTTTCAGTTTCTGAATGGTTTTTCAATAATATTTCAATTATGCTTTGCCTTTTTTTAATATCAATCACGTCAATGAGAGGTTGCGAAATCCATTTTCGTAGTAATCGACTTCCCATAGCAGTTGTTGTTTTGTCTAAAACTGAGAAAAGAGATCCAGATGTTTGGTTCCATTTTCCACCAGCAAATAATTCTAAGTTTCTACGTGTTTGATGATCGATGATCATAAATTCATTAGTGGAGTATGCCCTAAGAGTCTTTATTCCTGCAAGAGTGTCTTTCTGATGAGTTCTTACGTACTCCAATATCGCTCCCGCAGCTTGAATAGCCAAAGGAAGATCATTACATCCGAATGATTCTAATGACTTAACCCCGAAATGAGATGTTAATAATTCATTAGCTATATTAAGATCAAATGAATTATCTTCAATAGAAGATATATAAGTATCTAAAGACTCAATTCCGGGATAGTTTATTTTGGAGGACACGATTAGTTCTTTTGGATATAAGCGACTTATTTCTGAATACACTTTATCTAGAGGGATTTGAGTTGTCATGAATTCTGTAGTGGTAATGTCTATAAAAGCTATTCCTGCAAAGTCGCCTTTAATTATTAATGAAACAAGATAATTGTTTGCTTTTATGTCTAACAAACTATCTTCTGTAATAGTTCCAGGAGTTACTACTCTAACTACTTCTCTATCAACTATTCCTGTTGACTCGGAGGGGTCACTTGTTTGTTCACAAATAGCGACTTTGTGACCTTTTTTAATTAGCGTAGATAAATATTTTTCTAATGAGTGATATGGAATTCCTGCAAGAGGTATTGGGTTTTCTTTACCCATATTACGTGCTGTTAATGCGATATCTAATTCTCTTGATATGATTTCTGCATCTTTATCAAAAGTTTCATAGAAATCACCCATTCTAAACAAAAGTATTTCATCTGAATACTGTGATTTAATATCTAAATACTGTTTTCTTGCAGGTGTTGTCATTCTTGTACCAATTTATATGACAATAATGATTTAAGATTAAATTAATATAATTTTATTAATCATCTTTCCAAAAACGTTCTTCTAAGAAATCAAATCCTAAAGGAGTTACTCTTTCTTTTACATCTTCTATCATTCCAGGGTGTCCACAAGCATACACCATAGTATCGTCAGAGGGTAAATCTAATTCTTTTATCTTATCTTCTATTATATTGTTTACTCTACCTTTATCCCCATGCCAACCAGAATTTTTTTCTTCATTTGGTCTACTAATACTAGGTATAAAATTGACAAGTCCAGGATGAGATTCAGAAAATTCTATAAATTCTTTGTCATATATAAATTCATCGTAATAACTTGCTCCAGCAAGTACATAGAACTTATGTCCTGAGTTGTTTGTTTCAATATAGTTTCTTATGAAACTTACATATGGAACAATTCCTGTTACTGTAGATACTAATAATTGATGAGATTTTTCTTCCTTAAATGTGAATATACCTTTTGCCCTAGGTCTTATAGTAACTTTATCTCCTTTGTTGAGTTCCCATAGTATGGGGGTTAATACTCCTCCTTCGTTTAGAGGGACTAACTCCACAAAAAGTTCTATATATTCTTCATGTGGGGCAGATGCAATAGAATATGCTCTCTCTATTCCATCATGTCCTATAGTACAGTATTGACCTGGTTTAAATTGATACCCTTCGGGCTTTTCTAACCAAATAATGGCTAAGTCATCTGTTTTGTCTTGCCGATCTACAATTCTTATCTCAGCTAGAGGTGGTTTTTTTGGTATTTTTCTTGTTGTCATATTTACCTCTGTGCTAATTGTGAATTTTCAATATATTTAATTCGAATTTGTATTATTCTCGTACAATTTTAACTTTTCGTATAGGTAGCCTGTCTATATTACTAATCTTGTTAGGGTCATCACTAGCAACTACTTTTTCAACCAAACTACCAAATAATGATGTAGATGACACAAGACCTTTTTGCAGTCCATTAATGTGAGCTTTTCCAGATAATTCGAAATTATCACCAATCAATTTAATAGACTCTCCTTCAGTTATTTTAGACATTTTAGCATCTTCGGTACTTACTTCAATTATTGTTGGTCTTGTTATAGTATTTGAGTTTTTTTCTGTTATGACTTCAGCATCTCTGTTCAAGTCAAGTAATATTCTTCCTGGTGCAAATATTAAAGGATAATCATCATCTATGTTTGAATTCTCAATTTCTAATTCAGTATCTGTGAATTTATATTTTCCAATATTATTAATCGGTTCCCATATAAAACCTTTAATATCAATAGATTCAGGGATAATATTTTCATATTGAGGTACAGCTGTAACTATTTCGCATAATATAGAATTAGAGTCTACAAAGTCGAAGTCATTAGAGTTTAGTCTTTTTGCTAATTGAGATAATATTCTCCAATCATCATCTGCTTCTGATTCAGAAATGTTAACGGGTTGTACTTTATGTATTCTGCGTTCTAAGTTTGTGTATGTTCCTGATTTTTCAGTATAGTGTAATGAAGGGAATACAACATCTGAATTTTGGCTGATATCATTTTCATATACAGAGTGATTAATGACAAAATCTGCTTACTTAATATGGAAGATATATCTTCAGTAGTGCGGCGACTATTCATATCTATCGAATCGCCGATAATATGTACAACTTTGACATTATTTGAATTGATCTCATTTATGATTTCAGGTATCCCTAAGCCACGTTTTTTTACAGATTTGTAACCAGGGTTATGTACAGGCGAAACTCCCATATCTTTTGCCCCTTGTTCATTTGTACCAACAAAAAGAGGGTAAAGTCCTCCAGAATTTCCTCCTACATTACCTGTTAATAGAGATAAATTAATAAGTGCGTGAGAACAATCCTTTTGTTTGCTACGTGAAGTAGTTTCCAAACCATATAATATTGACGATGAATTCGCATTAGCAAATATACGTCCTGTTTCACGGATTTTTGCTTCGGAGATTCCACAAATTTCAGATATTTTAAGTATGTCAAAATCCCATATTGCTTTTCTGAACTTAGTAAATCCTGTGCAAGAGTCAATTATAAAGTTGTGGTCTTCTAGTGATTCATCCATTATTGTTCGTATAAAACCACCTATCAAGAATGTTTCTGAATCTATATTTGGTCTAAGCCAAACATCTGCATATCTTGTCAATTCAGTTTCTCTTTGGTCTATAACAATTAATTTTGCGCCTTTAGCCACAGCCTGTTTTATAGGTATTGATGAAATATTTTGTTCTTCAGTCATATTTGATCCAACTACTAATATACAATCAGAATTTAGTAGTTCCCATGTTCGGCTAGTTGCTCCTTGAATACCAATACTTTCTGATATAGCATCTACAAGGCCTGGTTTATTATTAGAATTCACATCTAAGTTTGATGATTTCATTATCTCTCGGGCAAATTTTTGAGCAACATATTGCTCTTCATTAGTGTTTTCATGAGATGTAATCAATGCATATTCAGTACCTTGGTATTTTGACAATGTTTTTGCTACATAATCTAAAGCTTCAGGCCAATTAGATTCTTCGAGAGTTCCATTTTTACGAATTAAAGGTTTCTGTAATCGTTTTTTCTCATTTGGTGATTCGATTCCAAATTTACCTTTAAAACATGTTTGCCCACGATTTGCAGAGGCTTCTAGTACAGGTATGGATCTTATTATTTTATTTCTTTTATTTACATTTATGTCTAACTGACATCCTCCAGGGCAGTGAGGGCAAGTTGTTGTGACTGTTTTTACTGCTTTGTCCCATTTGTTATCTTTTTCAACTAATGCTCCAGTTGGACATACATCTACACACGCTCCACAAAATTCACATCCAGATTCCAGAAGAGATGTTCCGTTGGCTGTACCTATGATACTTCTGCCAGAGTGATCCATTAATGTAATTGCTTGATCATTTCTAATTTCATCACATGCTCGAACACAGCGTGCACAGACTATGCATAAATTCATATCCATATCAATATATGGATCTTTTACTTCTAGCGGTAAATGTCTGTTGTTGTAAGTCAGTGATGTTGTTAATTCCATTTCCATGTATCGAACAGTGTCTTTTAGTTCACATCGTTCATTTTTAGGACAGGTTACACACCGATCTTTTACAGTGACGTGTCTAAGGCAAACATCAGTTGGTCCGCATAAATCTATTCTGTGACAATTCAGACATCCGTGAGGGTGTTCTGATATCAAAAGATCCATAACTCCTTTTCTCAAATCTACTAATCCTTCAGTATTAGTCTCAACACGCATACCTTCAGATACAGGTGTTGTACAAGACGCAGGGTTACCTGGTAGGGATCTGTAAGAGCCATCAGGAGTAGGGGTTTCTGCTTTGACTACACACATACGGCATGCTCCATAAGGTTTCATGCCTGGGTAGTAACATAGATATGGGATGTACATTCCATTATCCATTGCAGCTTGAATAATCATGCTGCCTGGTTCAGCTTGTATTTCCATTCCATCTATGGATAAATTGATTTTGTCAGACATTTAAGTCTCCTTGACTAATTCAGGTACATAATCTGTAGCATAAGGACGGGTACTCTTCGGAGTAATTTTGGGGTTTAAACAACTCCCTGTGGGGCAAGATTTATTATTTATATGAGCTTCAAAATCATCTTTAAAGTGTGTCATTGCAGATCTTATGGGCCCAAATCCTAATTGACCATGGCCACAAAGAGATCCGGCTTCCATTGTTTTTCCGACACTACTCATAAGTTCAATATCGCCTGGTTCACTTTTAAAGTTTGCTATTCTCTCAACTACTTCTAATAAGTGTTCCATACCTAATCTACAAGGGAAACACTTTCCACATGATTCAAATTGACAGAATGCCACTAAAACTCGAGTAAGATCTACTGCGCAAACGGCCTCACTTCCTACGATAATACCGCCTGATCCAAATATGGCTCCAGCTGCTCTCATTTCATCAAAATCGATATGAATATCTTTACTGTCTGGCCCCAATACGCCTCCTAAGGGTCCTCCTGTTTGTAGGAGTTTCAAAGTCCTGTTTTTTGATATTCCGCCACCTATATCATCTATCACTTGGCCTAGTGTCATGCCCATAGGCACTTCATAAAGACCAGGGTTGTTGATTTCTCCACTTAAACATACAATCGCGGTTCCTGTACTTTTTTCAACACCGATATCAGAAAACCAACCGGAACCCTTTGAAATTATTTCAGGTGCATAAGAAAGAGATTTTACATTATTTATGGTACTTGGTTTACCCCAGACTCCATATGCTGCAGGAAAAGGAGGTCTATATCGTGGCATGGATCTTTTTCCTTCTACAGCTTCCATAAGAGCAGTTTCTTCTCCTGCCACATATGATTCGCCGGTTAATGAAACCTCTATGTCAAAGCTGAATTCAGTGCCTAGTATATTTTTACCTAAAAGACCATATTTATAAGCCTGTGATATTGCCTCTTCAGTTCTATCAATTGGGCCATCATGCCCATGTCTGATAAAAACTATCCCGTTTGATGCACCAGTAGCATATCCGGCTATCGTTAAACCTTCGATTAAAGTATAAGGGTCACTTTCTAATATGCCTTTATCATTATATGCACCAGGATCTCCTTCCTCACAATTGCACAGGATATATTTTACTGGTCCAGGTGAATTGACCATAAAACTCCATTTTAGACCAGTAGAAAAGGCTGCCCCGCCACGACCTCGAAGACCTGATTTTTTTACTTCATCTATTACATCTGAAGGGTCCATTGATGTCAGGGCTTTGTGTAAACCTGAATAACCATCGTTGGCTATATATTGGAGTACATCTGATGGGTCAATATGGCCAGCATTACGTAGTGCAATTCTATTTTGTAGAGCTATACCTGGTATTGAATCTAGCAATGGCGCTGATATATTCGGGTCTTCTTCACCCAGAATTCCTAATATTCCAATATCTGGAATAACATCTCCAATAATATATGAATTTATTATTTCATCAACGTCTTCAGTAGATACATTTCTGAAGAAAACTCTAGGTCTCCCTTCCTTTTTAACTTCTACTATAGGTTCTGCATAACATAACCCTAAGCAACCAACGTGATTCAGGTTAACATTTAGGGATTTGTCTTTTATTAACTTTTTGATTTTATCGGATATTCTGAAAGCTCCAGATGCATGACCACACATAGCGCTTCCTATTCTAATTAGTGGGACAGGCCCATTGGTTAAGTTTTCCCAATGTTCGGTAGATTTACTTTGTAATTCTTGATAATTAGTAGATGTCATAATATTAAGTCCTACTCACTGTCAATGGGGTTTTCTAGTATCGGGTAAATTGTCTATTAGGTTGGTTGCTTCATTTGATGTCATATTTCCAAATAATTCATGGTTAACACTTATTACAGGTCCTTGAGAGCAGGCTCCTAGGCAAGTATTGAATCTGAATGATATTTTTCCATCTTGAGTATCTCCTTCTTCCTCGATATCTAATTTGCTTAATATATCGTTTAATAAAGTAGAAGCTCCTAATAAATGACAAGTAGGTCCCCAGCAAACCTCTACTGAATTAGTGTTAGGTGGAGTAAATCTAAAATTTGGATAAAAAGAAGCTACATTGAAGACGGCATTTTTTGATGTGTTTAATGTGGTTGCAACTGCTGATATAGCTTCGTCAGGTATATAACCTATATGGTCTTGAATCGCTAAAAGTGAAGACAGTACAGTAACAGTTGGTCTCTTTTGAGATTTGATTGCTTCTTCTATATCATCCAGAATTTTTTTGTTTTCAGTAGCCAACGAAGACCTCAAATACGCTTATTACAAATACGAAGAAATCATAGCATAGTGAATACATATCGACAATTCATTTAGCTATCTAAGAATTATAGCTTTTTTTCATCAGATTTGCGATATCAATTGTTAATTAGATTTGCGATATCAATTGCCATTCGGACACTATAATTTGTGCCTCTATCTTCAGGATATATTTGAGTAGTGTTTGCTAAATATAGATTTTCTATGCTTGTTTTATGAGAAGGAATTATTTTTGAATAATTTGGTTTTATGATAGGTTGAGCATTATCTATTTTATGGTAGTAATAGTTTTTTATCCATGAAGGATCGAAATTTGGGTTTATTTTTTTAAGATGTGGAATATATTCATTTAGCAAATCTTCATCGGACATTTTATATAATGGGTCAGATTTTGTGACATAATTAGTTAGGTAAATTATATGATTATTTGAATAATTGTAAGAAGGTACCAAATTGGTATGTTCAATAACACCTAAAAATGGTATTTCGCGATCAGCTATGTTTAGCCAATAAATGTCACTTAGGGGTTTTTTTGTTACAAGTATGGTTAATATTGCAGACATGTAGTCAGCAGATTTGAGTTTATCTATGTACGTGTTACTTAATTCAGGGGTAAGAGTTCTAAAAATATCTGAAGGTAATGTGCATACAACTATATCAAATTTTTCTGGAGTTTCTGTGCCTTCAATTTTTAAAGCTTTTACTTGATTCTTATCAGTAATTATTTTTGTTACTGAATGTGACAAGCAAACTTTAACTCCACGTCGCTTATTTTCTTCATATAATTTGTCAAATAAAATTTTAAAACTTCCCAACGGGTACCCTAATTTTTCTTTGGTTAAAATTCCTTTCCGAGACGCTAAACGAGTGTGTATTTTTCCCCAAATCCAAGACATTCCTATTTGTTTATAATGTTCATCTCCAAATTTGCCTCTCAACATAGGTTCCCAAAAAGCTTTATATGCGGCAGTTCCTGCATTTTTCTTTAGCCATTTGTCAGCAGTGGTATTCTCAACAGATTTCCAGGATTTTGTATGTTGTATTTTTAATGTTGAAATCCCCAAACGGAATCTGTCGAAAAAAGACAAGGGTTTGTACTGAAGCAAATCTATGGGCGAATTGAAATTATATATTTCACCATTGAATAGTGTGCCAACTTTTGAAGGAAACCATCCTATTTGCTCAGACAATCCAATTTCTTCACATAACTCTAATATCTCATAGTCATTTCTAAACCAATGATGGTAAGCACGTTCTATAGGGGTCCCTTCAATTTCAAATGTTGATGCATGTCCTCCCATGAAACTAGAAGATTCATAAATAGTTATGTCATATTTTGATTCTTTAGATAAATAGTAAGCAGTTGCTAATCCTGTAATCCCAGCCCCTATAATGGCTATTTTCATTTTATTCATTCCTGACTTCATCAGCTATTAGGTTTATTGGTTTGAATCCTTCAAGGTAAACTATATAAAAATCTTCACTTCCAATTCTATGTCCAATATTAGACCTATTAAGCCAATATTCAAGTGTGCTTTGCAGGCTTTGAAAGTTAGTATTTTTTTGGATTAAATTAGGAATACTTAATTCACGATAAGTCTCTTCTGGAAACCACCATCTATGGGGTATTTTCTGAAGAGTGACTGAGTTTGGGTTTGCTATTACTTCAGGTGGATTGTAGTTTTCGGGATGGATTATTAGGATTTCAGGTGTTTTTATATTCATGCTGTTTGGGTAGCTTCCATAGGTTACATCTTTTCTATTTCTTAAATACCATGCCCACGGCCAAGTGTAACCAGATGTGCTATCAATGTATATATTCGGTTTTCTAGAATCGGATTGCCCGTCTATTTCTTTTATAATTGAGATAGATTCTTTTAAGTCTGGTGATGTTTGAGTGTAAACTAACATCTCTTTTGGAATGTCAGAATTAACAAATGATGCAATTAAAGATGTCCTTACAGACAGGCAAAATAATACAATCGCACAGACAGTAAAAACAACGGTCATTTTATTAAGAACTTTATGTTTGATTATTTTCTCAAATACTATGCCAATAAAGTATCCAGAGAAGACAATCATTGGGAGAACAATATTCACTAGTAGCCAAGGCATTTTTTCACTGGCTACTGTATAAATAATAAATGTTACTAAAACCCAATATATTAAAAATTTAGCAAATTTATTTGGTTTTTTAAGATAGTAAATTATCCCAGCGATGGAAATTACAAATGGGAAGTATTCATAGATACTTGTTAGTATCAAGTAATAGTATTCTGGTTGCCCTCCCCTGCCTTCACCTTGTTGCACTATCCAATATCCTAGACTCTGCCAAACACCAGTTTTGATTCCAGAAATGAAATTCGACAAACCCGTTGTGTAAATCAATACCCAAGTTACATAAAATATAAGAGCGCATTGCCACCATATTTTCCAATGCCATCTATAACCAATAAATATGGATGCTAATCCCAAAGTGATAGTTAATAAAAGTGCTATCAAATTTCCAGTACCTGAAGGCATTCCTACCATGCCGGTTTCAGACAATAAAATTATGCCACTCCATTTTAACAAGAATGTATTTTGTAGGATTCCAGAAAATGCTGCCCATTGAGGTAAAGTTAGAGTTGAAACAATTATAAAAACGGATATATATGCAGGGGCTTTTGTATATTTGGTTCCCCGTATGGCTTCTCTTTTTAATATATATGTAAATGTGGAACATAATTTCAGGACAGTTATATTGGCATTGGATTTAATTAATGCAAAAGTTTGATTAGCTATGTTGCTGCAAAATTCCAATAAGCAATATGACAGAATAATTGCCGTTATTAAAAATGCACTTTCTTTTGTCCCAAATGAAAGTGCTAAAAGAAAACTTATTAGTAGTAAGTATCGAGGTTTTTGGGTTTGGAAGAATTTCCAAATTGCTATAATTAATCCGAATGTAAAAACGGCAATAATTATGTCATTTCGAGCAAATCGACTGAAATATACCATTGAAGGAGAGAAACACAGAAATAATGACGTAAATATTGCTCCCCAAGTACCCAATCTACTTCTGAATAAGAATGGAAGTCCGACTAGTATGGTTCCGAAAATGGCATATAAAATACGGGCTGTGAAGTCACTGTCTCCGACCAGTGTAAATATTATGGCAGTTAATTCCATTTGCAAAGGTCCGTGTAGCATGGGGTTATGTACTAATCCAAACCCTTCGTGTAATTGCCAAGAATAATATGCATGCATACTTTCATCGTGATGCATGGCCCTATTCGATAACTCAACTGTTCTTAGGAATAGCGCTATAGATAGAATGAATATGTAATATCCCCATTCTACTATTTTGTGCGAATTATATTTGTTCATTTTAAAGTTTACGGATTCCTAAACTTATAGATTTCAATGGTTTGATTTTTGAATACTAAGTCTCCGATGTTATCAAAGGTTAGTCCGATTTGATCTCCATATTTTAAAATCTCATTTGGGCCAATGACTGCATATTTAATCGAATATAGATTTAGTTTTTCTTCCACTGTTTGATTGTCGATAGATGTATATATAATCTCAACATCTTTATTTCGGATGCTTAGCTCTTCAAGATTACCTCGCCATTGAATTTGGTGGCCAGGCCAATTGATTATATTTTGGATGCCTGTAGTTCTGGAAAAAATACCACTTTCATCCCATTCACCCGTCGCTTCTAATATTCCTTCTTCAACCTCCGATTCATTTCTTATAAAGTTGATCGCTTTATAAATGTCAGGATTGTTCTCTTTTAAGTGAACTAAACCATTTAAGGATCTGTATTCGGAATACTCTAATTTAGATTTTATAGCTGATGGAACAAAATATAAGCCTGAACATATTCCTGTTATTGCTAATATTAACCATGTTGCACTCAGTATTCGTATTTTTAGATCATTTCTTTTAAATATCTCAAATATTTTTTTAAGACTATAAGCTGCTCCTAATGAAAATAGAATCCATGCTGGGTAATAAAATTTAAATACGGTATTCATTCTGTTTCCAAATATGTCCCCCAAGTAAAATAATTCTGGTATTAATATTAATAAGAAACCTAAACTTATTAAATACATGATTGTTGAATTTTCATCTAATCCATTTTTCATTGCATGGTTTGTAGCTGAGAACACACTTATGAATACCATAATACTTATTGGCAGTGTAAATTCAATCAAACTAGGTCCACTGGGAGCATCATTAAAAGGTAATAGCATTTTAATAATCCACGGTGCTATCGTAACAATTATTGAAATAATAATTGTAGACCTTATGTTAATTGTTAATTTTGAAGTTATAAAATCTTTTAGTACATACGGAATGATAGGAATCCATAAAGGAATCCATATTATTAAAGCATGCTTGATGCTTGTATGTGAGTGAGATGCATATATTCCAGTTATAGAATTTCCTAGATTAAGTACATAGGGAATTATTATTAAAAAACTTGTTATAGCAATAATGATTGGAAATATTAATAATCTACCCAAATATTGGGTAGGGTCACTTAATTTTTTAATGATAAATATCATGAATAAAATAGATATCAAAATTGGTGCAGTCCACATATTAATAAAATTACATATGCTTAGTAATAAGATACTAGCAAGAACTATGTAAATTGAGTTAGGGGTTAATTTTGAAATATTTATTTTATTTAATAATAAGCAAATTGTTATAAACGATATTATAAATGGAGCCACCATCATATGGGGGTGTAAATCTCCGAGTAAATAGCTAAAGAAGGGAGTCTCTGTTATTGTATAATCCGAGCCGCTGGTATCACAATTAGGTCCGAAAAAATTTATAATTCTAGTGCTATTGAACCACCACCAAAACTGTGTTGGATACCAAACTAAGGATTCTGAAAATTCTGATTTTTGTAACCCTTCAATACATATATAATTCCAAAATGTTTTGGAGCTAATTATATTTTCACTTAACCATGCAAATATTGCGTAAGTATTTGATAGAAAACATGAAAATAATGCAGCAAGAGTTCCTATGAGGAAATTCGGGTTTGTTCTTGTAAATATATTATTGGCTAAACCGGCAATTGAAATACCTAATAAGGCAGGGATTGTTGCTAGTGCGAGATTATAAGATATCTCGGGATTTAAGAATGATAGTTTTGTGATGTCACTGAAAATCCAATATCCAAAATAGTAATAATTTATTGTTTCCCCTTTTAGCCAAGGGTCTAGTGGTATACCTGAACTTGTATTTGTAGATGCAGCCAAAAAAGCCAAATCCATAGGTTGTTCAGTATGATTTATTAGAGGGTCGTAATACCTTATTAAGATAAAGAAACAGAAGAATGAAAAGTATATCACTTGAAGCCAAGAGATAATTTTCCAATTTTCAGTAATATATTTTTTAAATTGATGTTTTTCGAAGTAAAAAATTATTATTGCGGGAATCATCAATGTTATGAGTATTAAATATAGAGTTAATGTATTGCGAGGAATTATATTTGTAATACTTATAAACCAGGAAAATATGCTTAAGACTGATATGCCAAATATTTTGCTTATTGCAAACCCTCTATCATTTAATAGCTGAAAGCTTTTAAATGTAAGGATAAAAGACGTAAACCCTATAACTTCAATGGAAACTAGCCATAATATTATCTGTTGCATCTGTCTATTATAGTTATTTAGATGTCCTCTGCGTCAATTAAAGCATTAGCATATTCTTCGGCATTAAATATTTCTATGTCAGATTCTTTTTCGCCAGTTCCGATGAAAGATATAGGTATTTTTAATTCTGATGATATAGGTAATACAATTCCACCTTTAGCTGAACCGTCTAACTTTGATAAAAAAACAGAGTCACAAGGTACGGAATTAGTGAACTCTTTAGCTTGAGATAACCCGTTTTGTCCTGTAGTAGCATCTATAGTAAGAATTACACGCACATTGTCTTCTCCCGCTTCCCTCCGGGTAATGCGATGTATTTTATCTAATTCTTGCATGAGGTTTGATTTGTTTTGTAGTCTTCCTGCGGTATCAATTATTGCAACATTTTTATTTCTGTTTTTTGCAGCAGATATTGTGTCAAATGCTACGGCTCCGGGATCACTGCCCTGATTATGAGATATAACATCTATATTTAATTTGTCTCCCCATACCTTCAATTGTTCTTTAGCGGCTGCTCGATAAGTATCACCTGCTCCAAGTATTACTGAATGATTTTGGGATTGATACCAGTGTGCAAGTTTCCCGATTGTTGTTGTTTTTCCTGCACCGTTTACTCCTACCATCAGTATTACGAGTGGAGAGCTTTGATTATTAATCGACCAATTTATAAGGTCTTCTGATATCGAAGTTTTGATAATATTTCTTAATAAGAATACGAGCTCACTATTTTGCGATACATTTTTAGATTGTAGTTTTAGTTTGTTTAGAATTGCAGAAGTATCATTCATACCTACGTCTGCCATAAGCAAAACACCTTCAATATCATCCCAAGTTTCGGAAGAAATGCTTGATTTATTAAGCATTCTTTTTAATTGCCCAACAGATGATTGCCGTGTTTTATTTAAAGAGTTAAAAATATTAATGGTACAACCCGGATTTTGATTATAAATATAATTTCTATAAATTATGTATCAGTTTCTGCGATAAGTATACAGTATAGACTATACAGATACTGGCTGGTATTATTATTATATTGTGTAATAATGCTGGAGGATTAAATTGGAACTCAGAGAGTTGAAAAGTTTTGTGATGGCTGCTCGTTATAATAGTGTGTCAAAGGCGGCTGACGAATTAGGGCTTGGGCAGCCTACGGTTACTACCCATATAAAAAAATTGGAAAATGAGCTGTCGATGGTTTTGTTCGATCGAGTCACTAGGCCTATAAAATTGACACTTTGGGGTAAAACTATATTAGAGTTAGTAGAACCTCTTTTAGATGGTATTGAGATGCTTGCCATTAGAACTTCTGAGGCTGAAGAAAGGGGCCCTGTGACTATTGCTGCTACTCCTGATATTATTCCACATACACTCCTTAGGGTAGTTAGAGTATTTAATAATCTTTACCCAAATGTTTTCTTGAAAATAAAGTCTTCATCAACAGTTAATATTATAAATATGGTGAAATCAGGGGAAATTGATGCGGGGATCATACAGCATACTGATAGAGCGGAAGATTTGAATTTTGAAGGATTATTCCTTTACGAAAGAGTGTTGATAGCCCCTAAAGGTCATGAATTATTAAGTAAACCAATTGAGTCCCTTGAAACAATATCAAATTATCCTTTGATATTAATGGCTTCTCCTTCACGGACTAGAGAAATACTAGAAAATCAATTACAAAAATTAGGCCGTAAATATGAAGTTATAATGGAATTAGATAGTTTGGATATGATTAAGAAATATGTCGCTTTGGGTATGGGGATTTCTGTAGGCCCTAAACTTGCTATTGAAAAATCCGATTTAACAGATTTAGGAATAGTAAGTTTAGCTAACTTTTTACCTGTCCATCAAGCCGGTGTTGTTACTTTGCCAGGTAAAAACCTTTCAAACCCGACTGATAAATTCCTTAAAGTTATGAGAGATACTTTGCACGTCTCTGCAGGTATTAATTAATATCTATAAGTTTGGCTTTTACTAGCTGACGATGGTCGTAAAAAGGTTTATTTGCGCAAGTCACTAATACTATATGTTCAATGCCGGCATCATACAATTTTAAATTTGATTCATGCATAACCTCTGAACTGACAGCTTTATATACATACTCAGATTCGGGACTTTTAATATATATAAGAACAGGATCTCCGTTTTTAATGTGGGTTGCGATTTTCGGAAGATTATTGAATACGTTACCTTCTCTTTGTATAGGACTATCGAAATGTCCGAAATACCAACCTGAAACACTATCCATTCGTTCTATATTAGATGAAATACGACCAACCATATTTTTGGGTGTTTCATAGTTAGAAATACCATCTTTAGTTATAACATTTAATTGTTTGATTTCAGAAATCACATTTATGGTTGGAATTGTAATTTGTATCGCAGGTCCAGTAAGGTCTTTATTTGATATATTGTATGAGTCAGGTAATGTTTTGATCAGATCTATGTTTGAAATGTCGTCTTTGACTCCCCATGTGGGGGAATTCCAATCTTTGGGATGCATTGCATTAACATACATGTCTGCAGAATAGCCATCTATAATTGAGATATTTTGAGAAGCATTTAAATTGGACAAACGATCTTGTGAATACAAACCATAAATTAAATATGAAATAGTGATCAAAAATATAACAATACTTATTATAATTATTGTTACAGAGAACTTATTTAGTAAAGAACTACCCATTTGCAAATTTCTATTTTTTTAAAGCAATGGAACAATTAAAATTAATTGCTTTTTCTACCTAATTCTTGGAGAGTGAGATGCCCCACTTGCTATTGGTTCATTAAGATAAACGTCACCATTTCTTATTTTTATATTGTACCCACAAGTTGGCTTGTTACAAACCCAAGCTTTGTATTGAATAGGGGCACCTTGGCTTCCAAAATCTGAAAGGGGTAATAGTTTACCTGAATCACATTCTTGGCAATCGGGGAACGCATTTTCTGACATTCTTCCTCCTCCTGTTCTCATTCCTTAAAATTCGCACATACAAATTCTATCAATAGTAGATCAGAAAAGTCTATTATTATGTAGTCAAAAATAACGATTTAGCATTTTGATAAAGTATGTTTTCTATATCTTTATCTTTGATAATCACATTATGTAATTCATTTAAAGGACGACTTTGAGAAATTACTGGGAAATCACTCCCAAACAATATTTTGTTCGAAGTGACAGTTTCGATAGCTATTTGAAATATTTTCTGGTTATATAAAAATGGAGAAGTGGCAGAATCATAATAAACATTTTTAAATGAACTAGATATCTCTGGCATTAATTCGTATAAAAACATTCCTCCACCCCAGTGAGCAAGTATGATTTTCAATTCAGGGAAATTATATACAAACTGTTCGATTTTATTTGGAGTACTGGAGCCTTTTCCAGGATATTTATGTCCGACAGGTTCTGAACTATGAAGTATTAAGGGGAGATTATTTAATTGTAATATTTCGGCATAAGAGGCAAACTTTTTTTTATCTGATATATCTATATTTTGAGAATCTGCATGGATTTCTCCAAATCCTTTTGATCCTAAATTGATACATCTTTCAGCCTCATATACTGTTGAATTATGCCCATCAGGGATAATTCCAGTTATAGGGATAAGTTTTTCAGGGTACTTTTTACTTGATTCTATAAGGTAGTCGTTAACGTATTCATTAAATTTATTATCATTCCAACCCATTCCCAAAATAATGGAAGTATCAATCTTTAATACACCCATTGAGTCAATTAATTCTTCTGCTGTACATATATTTTGTGCATTACTAAACAGAGTATTAAAAGTGGAGTCTATATTTAAATACTTATGGATATTATTTTTAACATCTTTAGGCAGAATGTGCGTGTGGGAATCAATTATCGGCACATTAATATCCTTTAAATACTTCCTGATACGAATTTGTATTTATATTTATAACTGTTCTGCCTCTGACCTGACCATTTAAGATGTTTTTAGCAGCTTCATGAATATTATTTAAGGTTATTTCGTGGGTTATTTCTTCAAATTTATCATTACTTATTAGGTCACTTAATCTGTTCCATGCCACAACACGTTTTTCGATTGGGCATTTAACCGAATTTATTCCAAGTAGTTTTATTCCACGTATTATTAAAGGTATTACTGTCGTAGATAATTTAATTCCTGCTGCATTTCCGCAACAGGCTACAGGTCCCTCAAAATCTACAGCAGAAATAAGATTTGATAATATTTCCCCTCCAGTAGAGTCAACTGCTCCAGCCCATTTTATTGAATTTAAAGGCCGTTTCATTTCTAATATTTCTTCACGGCTAATTATATTTGATGCTCCTATATCTTTTAAATAAGATGCTAATTCAGGTCTACCAGTTACAGCTGTTACTGAGTAACCTAATTTACTAAGAAGCATTATGGCAATATTTCCGACACCACCTGAAGCTCCTGTTACTAATACATCACCCTTTGCAGGATCAATTCCAGCATTTTCTAAATCCATAACACAAAGCATTGCAGTTAACCCTGCAGTTCCAATACTCATTGAATGTTTTAAAGAAAGTTCTTTTGGTTTTTTTACTAACCACTCACTATTTACTCGAATTACTTGTGAATATCCGCCAGAATGTGTTTCTCCAAATCCCCATCCTGTAATTATTACTTCGTCCCCAGGACTGAATGAATTATCTGTTGATGATTTTATTATTCCTGCAGCATCAATTCCGGGGGACATAGGTAATTTACGTAATATTTTTCCTTTATTGCCGTCTATTGCCATACCATCTTTATAGTTAAGAGATGAATATTTAGTCTCTATTACAGTATTTCCATCAGGTAAATCATCTAAAACTCTATCTTCTAGGGAAATATGAAATTCTTCAGATTCCATATTTGCTACTAACGCTTTAAATGTATTTGACATTATTCCTCCGAGATGCGACTTACTTATTTAATAGAAATGTCTAAATGAGTATGAGATTAACATATTCATACTTTTAAAGTAATAGATTGATTTTATTTAAAATATCAGTAAGTGCTGGCTGATTTTGGTAAATTTGTTTTGCCCATAAGAAATTGATCTACACCCCTTGCAGCTTCCCTACCTTCAGCAAGCGCCCATACAACTAAAGACTGCCCTCGGGCCATATCACCGGCTGCAAATATACCTGAAATATTGGTCATTTTATTAATATCTGTTTTTACATTTCCTCTTGGATCTAGTTCTAAAGATAAGTCTTTTAACATTCCATTTTGTTCAGGGTGTAAGAATCCCATTGCTAACAAGACTAAATCAGCATCTAATTCAAATTCACTACCTTTGACTTCAATCATTTTAGGCCTTCCGGATTCATCAGGTTTACCCCATTCCAATCGTATTCCATGTAGTTTTTTTAAGCTTCCATTGATGCCGGAAAATTTTTTTGTTAATACGTTGTAATCTCTTTCACCACCTTCTTCGTGGGAAGAAGAAGTTCTTAGTGTCATAGGCCAATTTGGCCACATATCATTGTCGCGTCTATTTTTAGGAGGTTCAGGAAGAAGTTCAAGTTGGTAAATAGATTTAGCTCCCTGTCTAATTGATGTTCCAAGGCAATCTGAACCCGTATCTCCACCACCAAGAATTATGACATTCTTATCTTTGGCATCAATACGTTTAATTCCATTTAAAGAATCTCCACTATTTAATTTATTTTGTTGAGTCAAGAAATCCATTGCATAATGGACTCCGTCTAAATCACGACCTTCTATGTCCAGATTTCTTGGTATCGTGGATCCACCTGTTAGTAATACGGCATCTGATTCTGTAGTGATAGATTCAATAGGAATTGTTTTGCCTATATAAGAATTTACTAAGAATGTTATGCCTTCTTTTTCCATTTGTTCAACACGTCTTTGGACAACGTCTTTCCCTAACTTAAAATCTGGGATTCCTAATCTTAAAAGACCTCCTATCCGGTCAGATTTTTCGTAAACTGTAACGGTATGGCCGGCTCTGTTTAATTGTTGAGCTGCTGCTAGGCCTGCTGGGCCAGATCCAACTATTGCAATTTTTTTACCTGTTCTAAATTTTGGTGGTTGCGGCTTTATCCAATTTTCTTTCCAACCGCGATCTGATATTGCACGTTCAATATTTTCGATTGTGACAGGGTCTTCGTTTATGTTTAAAACGCATGAAGCCTCGCATGGTGCAGGGCATATCCTACCTGTGAAATCAGGGAAATTATTTGTTGAGTGTAATTCTTCTAAAGCTTCTTCCCAGAGTCCTCTGTATACAAGATCATTGAAATCTGGAATTATATTGCCTAAAGGACAGCCACCCATACAAAATGGAACAGAACAATTCATGCATCGACTGCCTTGCTTTTGGACTATGGCTTCATCCCATTCTTCATAGAATTCTTCATAATTCCCAATTCTAACGTCGACGGGCAATTTAGGCGGATTCTGTCTATTGTATTCTTTAAATCCAGTTACTTTGCCCATCTATTGAATTCCTTCAGTCTTTTTTTCTTTTATTTGTTCTAATATCTTTTTATAATCGTTAGGCATTATTTTTACAAATTTTGGTATGTATCTGCCCCAATTATTAATTATCTTTTTTGCATTGGAGCTATTAGTTAAATTTTTGTGATCATTAATTAATCTGTATAACCTTTGAATGTCTTCGTCGGACTCAATAGCTTCTAAGCTTACTAACCCTTTATTACATAGAGATGAGAAATCTCCTGATTCATCTAGAACATATGCTTGTCCACCACTCATCCCTGCAGCAAAATTTCTACCAGTTGGACCTAAAACAACAACTGTGCCTCTCGTCATATATTCACACCCGTGATCTCCTACCCCTTCTACTACTGCTTCGGCACCACTATTTCTAACTGCGAACCTTTCTCCGGCTATTCCATTAATGAATACTTGGCCACCTGTTGCACCGTATAATGCTACATTGCCTATTATTATATTTTTTTCAGGAATAAAATTTGATTCTTGTGGAGGAGCTATAATTACTTTTCCTCCAGATAAACCTTTACAGAAATAATCATTTGCGTCCCCTTCAAGATTTATTGTAATCCCTGAGCTTAGGAAAGCCCCAAAGCTTTGGCCGCCAGCGCCATTAAAATTCAATTTTATTGTTTCATTGGGTAAGCCTTTTAATCCATGCATTTTAGCAATTTCATGACTTAGTATGGTTCCTACAGTTCGATTAGCATTTGTTATCGATTTATTAATAGTTATTTTTTCACCATTTTTAATTGCAGAGTGAGACTGTTTAATTAGTTCATAATCAATTGCATTCTCAAGATTGTGGTCTTGGGTTGTTATACAATGTTTAGCAACTTCTTTTGGGACATTTGGGACATGTAAAAGATTACTTAAATCTAATCCCTTCGTTTTCCAATGATCAACAGCTGCTCTAGAATCTAACAAATCTGCTCTTCCCACCATATCATTTATAGTTTTTAATCCTAGAGTTGCCATTATTTCCCGTAAATGTTCTGCTATAAAAAAGAAGTAATTTATAACATCTTCAGGTGTACCGGTGAATTTTTTTCTTAATTCAGGATCTTGAGTTGCTATTCCTACTGAGCAAGTATTTAAATGACATTTTCGAAGCATTATGCAGCCCATAGATATTAAAGGGCCCGTTGCAAGACCAAATTCTTCTGCTCCTAGTAAACAAGCTATTGCTACATCTCGACCAGTTTTCAATTGCCCATCTGTTTGGACTACTATTCTTCCTCTCAAATCATTCATTACTAGAACTTGCTGAGTTTCAGCAACGCCGAGTTCCCAAGGTAGTCCAGCATGTTTTATTGATGATTCAGGTGATGCTCCTGTTCCTCCGCTATGACCACTTATTAATACAACGTCTCCATGGCCTTTTGATACACCGGCAGCAATAGTCCCAACGCCAGATTCAGCTACTAATTTTACATGTATACGGGCTTCAGGATTAGCATTTTTTAAATCGTGAATCAATTGAGCCAAGTCTTCAATAGAGTAGATATCATGATGTGGTGGAGGCGATATCAATTCTACTCCTGGCGTAGAATTACGTACCTTTCCTATGTATGTGTCTACTTTATGTCCTGGTAATTGGCCTCCTTCGCCAGGTTTGGCTCCTTGAGCCATTTTGATTTGAATATCTTTAGCGTTGCTCAAATATTCAATAGTTACACCAAATCTGCCTGATGCTACTTGTTTAACAGCACTATTTCGAGAATCTCCATTAGAATCATGGGTGTATCGTGCAGAATCTTCACCTCCTTCTCCAGTGTTGCTACGAGCGTTAATTCTATTCATGGCAATTGCCATGGTTTCATGAGCCTCTCTGCTAATTGATCCTAGTGAGATAGCACCAGTTGCGAAACGTTTCACTATTTCTGATGCTGGCTCTACTTCATCTATGGAAATAGAAGGAACTTCTTTGAAGTCTAATAATCCTCTTATAGTACTTAGCTTTTTGGTTTCAGAGTCAACGTGTTTTGCAAATTCTTCATATGTCTCCCAACTATTTGATTTAACTGCATGTTGTAGAGAAGATATGGTTTTCGGGTTCCACATATGGAATTCCCCATCCCTGCGCCATTGATAGTCTCCTCCTGGAGATATTTTTAAATTTCCAGGGATGGAACTTTCTGCAAATCCTTTAGCATGTCTATTTAGTGTCTCTTTTTGTATTTCTTCTATACCAATTCCACCAATTCTAGAGGAAGTACCTGTAAAATATTTACTGATAAATTCATCATTCAGGCCAATGGCTTCAAATATTTGAGCTCCTCTATAACTTTGGATACTAGAAATACCCATTTTAGACATAGTTTTTAATATACCCTTATTACAAGCTTTTATGTAATTATCAAGTAACTCTTCAACAGGTAAAACTGTATTTATAGTATTGGATGTTACTTGATCTTCTATAGTTTCTAATGATAAGTAAGGATTTATTGCTCCTGCACCAAATCCTACTAGTAATGCGCAGTGAGATACTTCTCGGGCTTCTCCTGTTTCTACTGCAATCCCAACTTTGGTTCTTTGACCTGATCTGATTAAATGATGATGTATTGCAGAAGTTGCTAAAAGGATTGGTATCGGAGCATATGATTCATTAACCCCTCGATCAGACAATATAAGAATAGAAGATCCTGAATTTATTGCTTTAGTTGCTTCGTCACATATGCGAGCTATTGCTGACTTAAGTGATTCATGATTCGCAACGTTTAATAGAGTAGTAATTGTAGTAGGCTTTAATCCATCTAAAGAACATTCTTTTAATTTTTGTAAATTGCTATTTGAGATTACAGGATTTTTTAATGTTAATTGTCTACAATGTTCGGGAGTTTCTTCAAAAATGTTCTTTTCTTCTCCTAATGTAGCTGTAATAGAAGTAACCAGTTCTTCTCTTATTGAATCTAAAGGAGGATTACTCACTTGGGCAAATAATTGCTTGAAGTAGTTGAATAAAGAAGGATTATGATCAGAAAGAAATGCTAGAGGGGTATCGTTTCCCATTGACCCAGTAGGTTCATATGAATTTAGTGCCATAGGCTCCAAAAGCATTCGTATGTCTTCAAGTGTATAACCAAATGCATTTTGTCTATTTATTAAAGTCTCTGGATCTTTTTCTACGATATTTTTAGGATTTGGAAGATCTTCCATAAAAACTCTATTATCTTTTAACCACTTAGAATAGGATTTCCTATTAGATAGGCCCTCTTTTAATTCTGTGTCGTTTATAATTTCCCCTTTTTCTGTATCTAATAGAAACATTCGACCAGGATATATTCGTTCTTTATAGATTATTTTACTGTCGTCTACATCAATAATTCCAGTTTCTGATCCCATCACCAATAAATCATCTGATGTAACTAAATATCTACAAGGCCTTAGTCCGTTACGATCTAAAACAGCACAAACTTTTTTTCCATCTGTACCTATAACTAGTGCTGGACCATCCCAAGGTTCCATCATACTTGAATGATATTCATAAAATGATTTTTTTTCTTCACTCATAGGGATATGGTCTCCCCATGCTTCTGGAATCAGCATCATCATAGAATGTTCAATACTTCTTCCAGTTGCTAATAGCAGTTCTAATGCATTATCTAATGATGCAGTATCACTTTGCCCTTCTTTTATTATTGGGATTAGTTTAGAAACATCTTTATTGGTATTTTTTGTGTTAAATATTTTTTCCCTTGCTGACATCCAGTTCACATTACCTCTATGGGTATTGATTTCACCATTGTGAATAACATATCGATACGGATGGGCTAATCGCCAGCTTCCTAAAGTGTTAGTGCTGAATCTTGAATGTACTAATGCTAGAGATGAAACAAATGAATCATCCTGAAGATCAAGGTAAAATTTCCGTACCTGATCAGTCATTAATAAACCCTTATAAACGATAGTGTTTTTGGACAAAGAACATATATAGAAATCATCTTCGCTTATATTGGCGAGGTTGATTTTTTTCTCTATAACTCGTCTAAGGGTAAAAAGCGAAAATTCAAATTCATCTTCTGTAAGGCCTGACTTAGGTGTAACAAAGAATTGTGTAATATAAGGCATGCAATCTTTAGCAGTGGTACCTATCGAATTAGGGTCAACGGGTACCTCGCGCCATTTAAATAATTGCATATTTTCATCTAATATAGATTCTTCAATTAATTTTATACAATTATCTTTATCAGGATTTTGGGACGGTAAAAATACCATTCCCACTGCATATTTATCTAATGGAGGCAAATCCTCTTTTAATTCATTGCGAAATATAGCATCAGGGATCTGTGTCATTATTCCGGCCCCATCTCCTGTCTTAGGGTCTGCTCCTGCTGCACCTCTATGACCTAAATGTTCTAGCGCTTCAAGTCCTTTCTGCACAATCGAATGATTTTTGACGCCTTTTATGTTCGCAATCATAGCTACTCCACATGCATCATGTTCAAATGATGGATCATAGAGTCCTTGTTTGACTAATTTTGGTAATTTATGTTGTTTATTTTTCATCATAAAAGTTTAGGTATAAATAACGATTTTACATCATACAATATATAACGATCTAGTAGAGTAAAATGATTATCTTAATTACAAAACAAAATTCTATAGGATTTTATAACATTGTGAGGTAACGGTCTAATTCATACTGAGACACTTGGGAACTGTATGCTTCCCACTCAATCTTTTTATTCTTTATGAAACTATTGAATACTTGTTCACCTAAAGAATTTTTGACTAAGGAACTTTTTTCAGTTATTTGAATAGCCTCCCACATATTTTGAGGTAAAGACTCAATCCCTTCATTTTCTCTATCAATAGATGTCATGGCATGTACATTTTTTTCAAATGAAGTTGGTAAAGTATATTTTTTATTTATTCCTTCCAATCCAGCTGCTAATATTACGCTAAATGCTAAGTATGGATTGCAAGCTGGGTCAGGTGCTCTGTATTCTACTCGTCGCGATAATTCACGTCCTTCTTTATAGGATGGAATTCTTATAAGATCAGATCTGTTAACTTCTGCCCAAGTTATGTATGTAGGAGCTTCATAGCTAGGAACAAGCCTTTTATAAGAATTAACCCATTGGTTAGTAACTAAAGTTATTTCTCTAGCATGATGTAGTAGTCCGGCACAAAATTGTCGTGCTGTTTCAGAAATATTATGATTTTCAGACGAGCTGAAAAATATATTTTCATCTCCTTTGAAAAGCGATATGTTTGTATGCATACCGCTACCATTAATGTCTGATACTGGCTTTGGCATGAATGATGCAAAATAGCCATGTTTCATTGCTATTTCTTTGACTACGGTTTTATAGGTCATTACAGTATCTGCCATTGTAAGAGCATCAGTATGTCTAAGGTCGATCTCGTGTTGGCTAGGTGCTGCTTCATGATGACTCGATGCAACAGGAATTCCTAGTTCTTCTAAAGTGAGAACAGTCTCTCTTCTTAGATCAGTTCCTAAGTCTGAATTTTCTTGGTCAAAATACCCGCTTGAATCTAGTAGTTGTGTACTTTGTGGGTTTTTAAAATAAAAATATTCTAGCTCAGGCGATACATAATAAGTAAATCCTTTATCGGTAGCTTTTTTTAAATTTTTCCTTAGTACTTCTCTAGGATCCCCGTCAAAATATTTGTCTTCAGGGGTTATAATGTCACAAAACATCCTGGCAACAGCGTTGGTTTTGGGCCTCCAAGGAAGTATGCTGAATGTTGTAGGATCAGGAAGTGCATATAAATCTCTTTCATCATTACGAGCATATCCTTCGATAGCGGAACCATCAAATCCCATACCACGATTTAACGCGTTTTCTAATTCGTCAATTGTTATGGCAAACCCTTTTATAGTTCCTAAAATGTCTGTAAACCATAACCTTATGAATTTAACATCATTGTCATGAGCTTCTCTTATTGCATATTCTATTGCATCATTATTTCTGATTATCGAAGACATAGGTAGTTATATCCTTAAAACAGTATGGTCTTCACATTTAAATGTGAAGACCATACATAATGTAATTCCTATCAAATCGAATTTAGGCATCAAATGACAGATAGAACTCATATGGGTGGGGACGTAATCTTACTGGGTCTACATCATTTTCAGTTTTGTAGCTAATCCAGTTTTCAATAACATCCTTTGTAAAAACATCGCCTTTTAGTAAAAATTCGTGATCCTCTTCTAAAGCCTGTAGAGCTTCTTCAAGACTACTAGGAACTTGTGGGAATGCTGCAGTTTCTGCTGCAGACAACTCAAAAAGGTCTTGTTCTAGTGGCTCTCCTGGATCATATTCATTTTCTATCCCATCTAATCCTGCCATTAACATAGCGGAAAAAGTAAGATATGGGTTGCATGTCGGGTCTGCAGACCTAAATTCTAATCTCTTAGCTTTTGGGTCTGGGAAATACATTGGGATTCTACATGCTGCAGACCTATTTCTAGCGGACAAAGCTAAAATTGTAGGAGCTTCAAACCCAGGCGTTAATCTTTTATAAGAATTAGTAGTAGGAGCAGCTAAAGCCATTAAGGCTTTTCCATGCTTGATAATTCCCCCAATATAGTTTAGAGCTAATTTTGACAAGCCTGCATATTCATCTCCAGCGAAAAGAGGAATGCCATCTTTCCATATTGATTGATGCGTATGCATACCAGTTCCATTGTCGTCAAATAAAGGTTTAGGCATGAAAGTGACTGTTTTGCCATACTGTTTAGCAACATTTCGTACAGCATATTTATAAGACATAACCGCATCTGCCGTTGTCAGTAATGTGTCAAACTTCATATCTATTTCAGCTTGTCCTCCAGAAGCGACCTCGTGATGCTGTGCTTCTATTGTGAGTCCAAAGTCATTAACTAAAGATCTCACCATCTCACTTCTTAGATCTTGGAAGGAATCGGTCGGAGATGCAGGGAAGTAACCTTCTTTGTGTCTAGGTTTGTAACCTTGGTTTAAAGTAACCCCATCTAACATATATGGCTCACCTGAATTCCAGATACCTTCGTTAGAATCAACCTTATGGAATCCAAAGTTAGACCCATAATCAAATTGAACTGAGTCAAATATGAAGAATTCAACTTCAGGTCCCCAATATGAAGTATCTCCTATTCCTGTGGATGCAAGGTATGCCTCAGCTTTTTTAGCAATATTTCTAGGGTCACGGCTATAATTCTCACCTGTTATTGGATCCTTGATATCAGCTATACAAGTCACTTGTCCTGTATAAAAGGGATCTATCCTTGCTGTTGAAGCGTCAGGGACTATTAGCATATCTGATTGATCAATTGATTGAAATCCTCTTATACTGGACCCATCAAAACCTACCCCTTTTTGGATAAGGGAATCATCAACTTGACCAATGGGTACAGAGAAATGCTGCCAAGTACCAGGTAAATCAGTGAATTTCAGGTCAAGGATATCGCAATTGTTATCTTTCATTAATTTTAATATTTCTGCTGACTCTTTCGCCATTTTACGCTCCTAAAATTTAGATGATCTATTAAATTTCATCAGATCATCAGATTTATTTCTTCTATATACAATCATATTGCTATTTTGGGCTACATATTCTATTACATTGTTAAATAATTGTTACACGTTATACCATATATGAGATATTCTTGTCTGATCAAATTTTATGCAGGAGGATTATAGTGACTAAATTACAATGTGACGTTTTTTACGATTTTTCTTGACCGTTTGTTTATAATGCAGCAGTTTGGCTGGATGAAGTTAAGGAACTAATAGGCGACGAATTAAAATTAAATTGGAGAAATTTTTCGTTAGAGCAAATCAACTATAAGGGTGATGATAACTGGAAAGTTTGGGAAGTCGACGATTTAACTAAGACAAAATCATTAATGGCTTCAATAGCAGGAGAAGCCGCAAAAAGACAAGGCAAAGAAGCTTTTGATAAGTTTTTTTTGAATTTGCTTAAAAAGCGTCATGAACAAAGAGTTCCCTTAAACGACAATGATATATTTATTGAAGTAGCAACTGAATGTAATCTAGATGTTGATAGATTTAAAGAAGATATTTTAGACTCTGATTTAGTGAATATTATTGCTAAAGACCATGAAGATGCCTCAGGAACGCATGGCGCTTTTGGAACTCCAACGTTTCTTTTTAATAATGGTCAGTCTATATACCTTAAAACATTCATACCTCCTAAGGAAGAGTCTTTGGAATCCTTCGAACATTTCGTAGGACTTTTTTCAGAACGTTCATATTTTGGAGAAATAAAGCGCCCTCAACCTCCTTGGCCAAAAGGAGCACTATAAGTAGATACATGGCAATTAAAAACATATCGGAATTACAAGATTTTTTAGATATTCAATTTAATAATATGTCGCTATTAGTTACGGCACTAACGCATTCTTCATATGCGTCAGAAAATCTAGAAGTACATAGCGATAATGAAAGATTAGAATTTCTTGGAGATGCTGTTTTAGATGCTGCTGTATCAAGTCTGATATTTAATAAATATCAGGATATTGAAGAAGGTGATTTAACAATATTAAGATCTAAAATTGTTAATGGTAATACCTTAGCTGAATCAGCTAAAAGATTTGGCTTAGGGGAATATTTGTTATTAGGTAGAGGTGAAGATAAAAATGAAGGTAGGGCTAAAACTTCAATCTTGTCATCTGCTTTAGAAGCTTTATTAGGAGCAATATTTATTGATAAAGGCTTTGATACAACTTGCAATGTAATTTCAAATATTTTAAGAGACGACATTGATAAAGCAACTAAAGGAAGCTTAAAGGATCCTAAAACAAAACTTCAAGAAATCGTTCAGTCTAGATTTGGGCAGTTACCTGAATATAATGTGATTTCTCAAGTTGGAGAAGGGGAATCTACTTCTTTTATTTCCAAAGTTACCATTGATGGAGAAGAGAGTGCTGTAGGGCAAGGTGCTAGTAAGTTGATATCTGAAATGAAAGCAGCAGAAAAAGCATTAGTTAAGATAAAGGATTCCATAATATAATAAGTTAAATCTCAGTGATTATGATTTGTGAGAGGGTTTAAATGACATTAGTAACAGGGAGCCATTTAATAGCTAAGACACTAAAGGAACATGGTGTAGATACACTTTTTTATCTAACTGGTGGTCCTAGTTTTGATATTATTTCTGGGTGCCAAGAATTAGGAATTAGAACTGTAGACTTTAGACATGAACAAGCGGCAGCCTTTGCAGCTCATGCATATACAAGAGTTACTGGTAAGCCGGGAGTAGTGACTGCTTCATCAGGTCCGGGTACTTTAAATCTTTTAACAGGGGTTTACGCCGCATCTGTTGATTGTGCCCCAATGATTGTGTTGGGTGGGGCTAGTGCAGTACACGAAAGAGGGAAAGATACTTTTCAAGAAGTTGACCAGATGGGAATAATGGATCCACTGTGTAAGTTTTCCCACAGACCAACTCAAGCATCAAGATTCCCAGAGATAGTTAGTATGGCGTATAGAAAATCTGTGTCAGGTAAACCTGGTCCAGTATATATCGATTGTGGGGTTGATGTTTTAGATGAAAAAGTTGATGTCGAATCTATTCCTCCTTATTCAAAAACTCTAACAACTTCTAGACCAGCTGCTGAAAACCATGTAATAAATAAAGTTTTAGATATTTTATTAAGCGCGAAAAAACCAATTATTTTTGCTGGAGGGGGTGCATTTTTTTCAGGAGCATCAGATGCCCTAGAAGAACTAGTTAATGCATTGCAAATTCCTTTTTACACATCACCTATGTCTAGAGGCTTGATACCTGAAGATAATTCATTTTCTTTTCCTGCGGCTAGATCAACGGCGATGCGAGAAGCTGATGCTGTACTTGTTGTAGGGTCAAGACTGAATTGGATGATGAGTTATGGAGATAGGTTTAATCCTTCTGCAAAAATTATTCAAATTGATTTAGATGAATCTGAACTGGGACATAATAAAAGTTTAGAATTAGGAATTGTTGGTGATGCTAAGACGGTTGTTACTCAACTTGTTGATGAAGCTAACAATAGGATTGAATCTCCAAATAATACCTTTAGTGCAGATTGGGTTGAGACACTTAAATTTAAGGAAAAAGACCGTCAAGAAAAGAATCATAGCATTTTGAATTCAGACCAAGTGCCAATACACCCATTAAGGCTTTGTAAAGAAATATCAGAGTTTTTAGATAGAGATGCAATTTTGGTAGTAGATGGAAACGAAATATTGCATTTTGCTAGGCAGTCCATGCCAACATATCATCCAGGTCACAGATTAAATTCTGGAGTTACTGGAACCATGGGCGTAGGGTTACCTTACGGATTAGGAGCAAAAATTGCAAAACCGGACAAACAGGTTTTAGTTCTACATGGTGATGGTTCTATGGGAATGAATGCAATGGAAATCGATACAGCCGTAAGACATAATCTTCCAGTAGTGACGGTTGTTAGTAATAATGAAGGATGGTTTGCCAGAGATCCTAACTGGAGTAGGCCTGGTCGGGAACTTGGATTTACCGAATTTGATGAGATGGCAAAATCTTTACATGGATATGGAGAAAAAGTGGTAGACCCTAATGAAATAAAACCGGCATTGCAAAGAGCATTTGATAGTGGTAAACCTGCAGTCATTAACGTCCACGTTGAACCTACAGCGGCTGGTGTTTCTAAAGCTTGGACAGGATCAGGATCAGAACAATAATTAATTTGGGATAGGGTAAGACTTCAATAGATCTAAAACTTTCTTTTTTGTATTGGATTCTTGAATATTATTTTGTGAATTATTAATTATTTCTAATATATATGAACCTATTTCAGATACAGCATCTTCTTTCATCCCGCGAGTAGTAATTGCTGCTGTTCCTAATCGAATTCCACTTGTTTCCCTAGGGGGTCTTTTATCGTAGGGAATAGCGTTTCTATTTACTACTATATTTGCTCTGCTAAGAGATTCCTCTATTGATTTACCTGTTAGATCTAAATTTGTTAAATCAACCAACACCATATGATTATCTGTTCCTCCAGATACTATTCGCAATCCACCTTTTTGTAATATTTCAGACAATTTTTTTGCATTTTTTATTATTTGAGATTGATAATCAGCAAATTCTTTTGTTGAAGCTTCTTGGAAAGCCACTGCTTTTGCAGCAATAGTATGTTCCATCGGACCACCTTGCATATTTGGGAAAACGGCGCTGTTAAGTTTTTTGCCTAATTCTGATTTTGCTAATATCATTCCACCTCTTGGTCCACGTAAAGTTTTATGAGTTGTAGTTGTTACGATGTCAGCATAATTAACAGGAGATGGATGAGCTCCTGTAGCGACTAGTCCTGATATGTGTGCCATATCGACCATTAATTTTGCTCCAACGGAATCACATATTTCTCTAAATTTTTTGAAGTCTATAATGCGAGTATATGCTGATGCTCCAGCAATGATCAGTTTTGGTGCATGCTTTTTTGCTAAATCCTCAATTTGAGTGAAATCGATAGTTTCAGTATCACGTTCTACTCCATACCCAATAAATGTATATAGCTTAGAAGAAAAGTTCACTTTACTTCCATGGGTTAGATGTCCTCCGTGATCTAGTTGCATTCCTAAAACGACGTCACCGGGGGTTAAACAAGAAAAATATGCTGCCATATTAGCTTGAGCTCCACTGTGAGGTTGAACATTAGCGTATTCGCAATTAAATAAATTTTTCGCACGGGTAATAGCCAAATCTTCTACTACATCAACAAATTCGCAACCTCCGTAGTAACGTTTTCCTGGATACCCTTCAGCATATTTATTTGTAAAAACACTACCTTGGGCTTCCATTACAGCTGAACTCGCATAGTTTTCGGAAGCTATTAAATTTATGTTTTCTAATTGACGCTTTTTTTCATTTGAAATAGCACTATGTATTTCGGGATCTATTAAATTTAAATCCATAAATCTGAATCCTTTGGCTAATAATTGCCTAAAAACAATATTATATATATACATATTACCTTTGCTCTGCAATATTCTCAAAAATTGTTAAAACGATTTGTTCTTGCAGTACGTTCATTACTGAGTTAAATTATTGAGACAATAATGTTTAGGTATTTCTATTAATATGAATTCTGGAGTTTTAGAAAGATATAAAGATTTTTTACCTGTTACTAAAAAAACCCCTCTTATTTCACTTGGAGAAGGGGATACCCCATTGCTTGCCTCAAATAGAATAATTGATGAAGTTGGATGTGACAGACTATTTTTTAAGTTGGAAGGATGTAACCCTACAGGATCATTTAAAGATAGGGGAATGGTTGTTGCTGTTGCAAAAGCTATGGAAAAAGGTGTTACCAATATAGCGTGTGCTTCTACTGGAAATACTAGTGCGTCAGCTGCGGCATATGGGGCACATTACAATTTAAGAACTACAATAATTGTCCCTAAAGGAAAAATAGCTAAGGGGAAATTAGCTCAGGCTGTGGCATACGGAGCACATATTGCGATGATTGATGGTAATTTTGATCAAGCACTGAGTATAGTTAGAGAACTTTGTGAAAAACACCCGATAGAGCTGGTAAATTCTATTAACCCTAACAGAATAGAAGGTCAAAAAACTGCTTCATTTGAGATAATTGATGATATTGGCTGTTCTCCAGACCATTTATTTATACCAGTTGGCAACGCTGGGAACATTACAGCATATTGGAAAGGGTTTTTAGAAGCAAAAGGGAGAAATGAAAAACTTACTTTGCCTGTACTGAATGGATTTCAGGCAGAAGGTTCGGCTCCAATTGTTAATAATAAAATTGTTGAAAATCCACAAACTGTAGCATCAGCTATACGTATAGGTAACCCTGCGAGTTGGCAAAAAGCTATTAAAGCTCGAGATGAATCTAAAGGTATTATTGATAGTGTGTCCGATGCCGATATATTGTTAGCGTATAAAAAATTAGCTTCTATGGAAGGTATATTTTGTGAACCTGCTTCGGCTGCATCTTTGGCTGGATTGTTAAAACAAGTTGATTCTGGAGAAGATTTTTCAGGTAAATCGATAGTCTGTGTACTAACTGGTAATGGTCTTAAGGACCCTGATATAGCTAGCACAATAGAACCAGTTTCAATGCAAGAATATTCAGCAGATATTTCTGATGTTGAAAGAGCCTTAAGTCTGACATGAAATCAAATGATAATAAAGAAATGGAACAAGTTATCCAATCTGCGATCAAGAGCATTTTAGAATCTATCGGAGAAGATGTTAATAGAGAAGGATTACTAGATACTCCTAAGAGAGTATCTGAATTATACTCAGAATTGTTTTCAGGATTTGGTAAAGATCCTAAAGAAAATTTAAATATAGGATTTTCTGAAAATCATTATGATCCGGTATTATTAACTAATATTTCATTTTTTTCTATATGTGAACATCATTTGTTACCTTTTATCGGTAAGGTGCACATAGGCTATATTCCTCAAGGGAAAGTAGTTGGGGTTAGTAAGCTTGCTAGAGTTGTAGATATTCTTGCCAAAAGGCTCCAAATTCAAGAAAGATTGACTACCCAAATTGCAGATACCATTAACACTTCTTTGGATGCTTTGGCAGTGCTTGTTGTTATATCTGCAGAACACATGTGTATGACACTTAGGGGAGTAGAAAAACCAGGAGCCTTGTTAACTACATTTTCAGAAAGAGGAGATTCTGAGGGAGTAAATAAATTAAGGATAGCAATATATTCCGAATCTGATAATAATTTGGATAATAAAGTATGAGTGATTTTTTAAGTTCTTTAACACAGGAAGTAATTGATGCATGGAACCATGTGTTAGATGAAAGTACCATAAATACAATTTTTATAACTCCTGATTGGCAATCAATTTGGTACAAGCGATTTGTTTCTGAGAAACCGGTTGAAATTGTAACTATTAAAGAAAATGATGAAATATTAGGCATACTTCCTATGCTGATAGATAAGAATGAAATGACATTTATTGGAGACCCTAACTTATACGATTATATGGATTTTCCAATTGTTTTTGGACGGGAAGAAAGGTTTTTTGAATTAGGGTGGGAACATTTGATTAACTTAAATTGGGATGTAATTAAATTAAACTCTATTCCAGAAACCTCTCCTACAATTAAATATCTCCCTAAATTAGCTAATGATATAGGGTTTGAAGTGGAATTAATTGAAAGTGAAAAAACGCCTTTTTCTAAATTAGATACTGATTGGGAAACATACATATCAAATTTACCTAAAAAATATAGACATGAATTACGAAGAAAGATAAGACGCTTAGATTCTACTGTAGAGTATGTTCAATATGAGGCAGATATTTCAGATGAAAATGTAGACCAAATAATGGACGAATTCTTTTTGTTAATGTCTTCTAGTATGGAAGATAAAGAAACATTTTTAAAACCTGAAAATAAGTTATTTTTTATAGATATAGCAAAACAATTAACACTAAAGAAGCAATTTAAACTTTTTTTTATGGAGATAGATAAAAAGAAAGTTGCAGCATGTATTTGTTTTGATTATGACAATAAATACTTACTTTATAACAGTGGGTATAACCCTGAGTTTTCAAGTTTAAGTGTAAGTTTAATCAACAAAGCTTTTTCAATTAAAACTGCTATTGAGAAAGGGAGATCTGAATTTAATTTTTTGAAAGGAGTGGAGAGGTATAAATATCATTTGGGAGCATCTGATTATGCCGTTTTTGACCTAACTATTAAGCGCTAATATAAAATCAGCTCGATTTGGTATAATTGTTTGGTTTAAATCATAATCCAAAGGAATATTAGTTAGTGAATATTGCTATTATTAGTTATCATGGCTGTCCTGTCGCGAGATTAGGAGAAAAAGATACAGGGGGTATGAATGTTTATGTCCTTAATATGGCGAAAGAGCTATCTAATTTAGGGAATAACGTGGATGTGTTTACTCGGCGTCACGATATTACAGACCCTCAAATTGTTTCATTATCTGAAAATGCTAGAGTTATCCATATACCTGCGGGGGTAATTTCTGAAAAAAAACATAACTTACATGAGTATATCGATGATTTTGTTGAAGGAGTTTTAGATTACACTAAATCTATCGATGGCAATTATGACTATATTCATAGTCATTACTGGCTTTCAGGATTGGTAGCAGAGAAATTAAGTAATATTTGGAACTCTCCTCATACGGTTACATTTCATACTCTTGCTAAAACGAAAATACGAGCTAGAACAGGTGAAGAAGAAGGGGCCCTTAGATCTAAATCTGAACTTAGAATCATGAAGTCTGCTATGGGGATATTAGTTTTAACTGAAGTGGAAAAGCTTGATATTCACAGGTTGTATAAAATACCTTTAACGAAAATTAAAGTTATTGCTGGAGGAGTTAATACAGATATTTTTTATCCTGAAAATAAAAAGGATTCAAGAAAAAAAATAAACATCGCAGATAAAACTACTCTTTTATATGCAGGTAGGATAGAGCCAATAAAAGGATTAGATATATTAATAGATTCATTTAATGTTATTAGTACTAATCAAGATTGCCAACTTATCATTGTGGGTGGTAGTTTAGATGGGGATGATGCTGAGTTAAAAAGATTAAAGACTTATGCATATGAATTAGGGATATTGAATAAAGTTAAATTTATTGGATCAGTAACTCAAGAAGAGTTACGTTATTATTATTCTGCAGCTGATGTATTTGTATTCCCTTCTCATTATGAAAGTTTTGGATTAGTTGCATTGGAATCAATGGCATGCGGGACTCCTGTGGTTGCATCTCGTGTTGGAGGGATTCCTTCTTTCATTGATGATGCTAAAACAGGATATCTTATTCCTATGAGGTGCCCTGATCCATTTATAGATAAGTTAGAGATCTTATTGTCTAATAAAGACCTAAGAGAAAATATGGGTAATGCGGCACTTAATAAAGCCCAAATTATGGATTGGAAAAAAACTGCACTATACCTAACAGAATACTATGAAGGATTATTAACGCAATTTCACATGATGGAAGCTGGATAATTTAGAATTTGGTTTTTTCAAGCCATACTGTTTCTGATCGTTTTGTAAATCCTAGACTTTTATAAAGATTTACAGCTGGTAAGTTGGATGAATCAACTTCTAATTCAACGTAATCTGCGCCTTTGTCAAATAAATATTGCATACCTGTCATTACAATTGATCTTCCTAGTCCTAATCCTCTATATTTCGGTGACACTCCGGTCATACTAATCCATCCTCCGGAATGTCCGTTTCTGTTAACGAATATTGTCCAGTTATAACCAGCTATGTTATCTTGATCCTTAATTAAGAGGACTCCTTCTTGATTAGGGTTTGTTATTTCAATACGACCCTTAATTTCCTCTTCAGTATTGGGGCAAAACCCCCAATGATTTTCAAATGATATGTTTTGTATACTAGTAAGATCCTTGATTCCTGTATTGAGATCTAAGGGTTCAGATATGTAATTATCAGAAATTGAAGAAAACGGTCTAGGGGAATTGAATTTTTTAAGCTTTGATAAACCTTTTTCACGATCACATTTTAAATCCCAATATTCTTTAACCTGAATCCAGTCTTTATTTATATAATCTAGAATCGTAGAATCTGATTTGATTTGTGTGTGGAGCACGGTAGCTTTGTTAGATGTAGCAAAATCTTGAGCTATATCCATAAATTTTGTGAATATTTCATATGCTTGAGATGTATTTGATATATTAGTAATCGCCACTATGCGACTAATTTTCTCTTCATAAATTAGATGCATAAAACCTATTATTTTATTATCATTTCTTTTAGCTAAAAAAGAATCTGCCAATGGGTTTGACCCTGGAAGTTTATGGTATAGAGTAAAGAATTCTTTTGATATTTCTTTTTCGGTGTTTTTTAAGTTACCTACTTTATTTAGAAATTCAATTACATCATTTGTGTCTTCCCATTTAAAAGATGATATTGATATATTAGATTGCATAATGCTAAAAATTCCTAAAAACTATAATCTCTAATCAGACTATAATTTAGTAAAAATAAAATGTAAACGAATACTTATTGATTAATTATGAAAATTTATGATTTACACAACCATTTATTGCCATCTGTGGACGATGGCCCTGATGACATTAATGAATCTTTAGAAATAGTAAGAATTTCATCAGACCAGAACATTGAGTTTGTTTTAGCTACACCTCATAGAAAAGACGTAACAGAATTTCATTCTGTTGCGCATATAAGAAAATTAGTTACCCAAATAAATGATATTTCTGTAGAAAGAGGATATTTAACAGAAATAAAATTGGGAATGGAAAACCATATTGATATAACTTTGCCTGAAGATATACGTACAGGGTATGCATTATCTATGAATGGTGGCCCGCACATTCTATTGGAAATGCCATGGGAAGGTAAAGACGTGCCCATAGATGATGTTTTAGAGGAAGTTAAGGAAATGGGGTTGATTCCTGTCATAGCTCATCCAGAAAGAATGGAGATATTTAAAAATGATTATGATTATCTTAAAGAATTGGTGGGTAGGGGAATGTTAATGCAACTTACATCGAGTAGTCTGTATGGCAAGTTCGGAAAGGAAGCTAGAACTTTTTCACATGAAATATTAAAGGACGGATTTTGTCACATTATTGCATCTGATACACATATGGCCTTTGGTCAAAGAGAACAAGATTTAATTAAGGGATTTGAAACTGCTAAAAAACTTATTGGACAGGAATCTGCTAAGAAATTAGTTTCAGATAATCCTCGTATATTGTTAAATATAGATTAATTTAAGATATTCTGTCCCAAATCTGATTATGTATTTGTTCAGGTTGCTTTGAAGCATCTACAATCATCCAAGTGTTAGGGTTAGCGTTAGCTATTTCTAAATAACCATTTCTGACTTGAGCATAAAACTCTATTGATTCTGATTCAATCCGATCTAAATTTTTTGAGTCTATTCTAGAAGACGATACTTCGGGATTTATATCAAGTAAAAATACTATGTCAGGTTTTAAATCGCTGGTTGCAATCTTATTTAAGTGATGGATATATCCAAAATCTATATTTCGGCCATAACCTTGGTATGCAATAGTTGAATATATATATCGATCTAGAATTACTAAAGTCTCGTTTTCAAGTGCAGGTATTATTTCTTTATCAACTAATTCTTTTCTAGCAGCTGAAAACAAAAACAATTCGGTTAAAGGAGACATATCTGAGTCGTCAGATAACAATTTTCTGATCTTTTCACCAATTATTGTATCTCCAGGTTCTTTTTTTAAAATATGGGACACCTTAGTTTTCAAGAGTCTATTTGCCAAAAGTTTGGCTTGAGTGGATTTTCCACTTCCATCGATGCCCTCAAATACTATGAATTTAGGTTTTATATCAGTTCGCATATAAAACTACTCGTCTCGTAGGTTCTCTTCCAATACTTGAAGATTCTAATCCGTGTTCTGTTGCTAGTTCGTGTTGTAATCTCCGAATGTGTGAATTTTGAGCTTTAAGTTTTACTTCTTTTTCTCCATTAGTGATTCTGTATATTGCTTTTTCAGCTTCTAATATAGCAAGAGATCTTTCTGCAGATGATAAAGATTTACTTTCATTACCACGTATAACTGTTTTTACAAATTGTTCTATTTGGTTAACCGTATTTCTTCTTAAAACAAATACAGGTTTGCGCATTTCCTCTGCATTTTGAAGTGCCCGGGTTCCTCTTCTGTGGTAGTTTTTTGTTGTTACAACAATGTCTGCCATATTCATATCTGATACAAGGGATATTGGAGCATTCATTGCATTAATAATTTGTTCAATTCTTCCACGATTAACTCCATATGGAAGCACTCTGGTAACTGAGAGAGGTTGGGTGATTTTATGTTCATTAGAAGGGCTGTCGTAATCATCATTATTAGTATGATTAGCAGGGCTCGAAATTTGCTTTTCTATGTCTCCTTCCGCAGATATGCTTCTTATTTCAGATGGGATAGATTGTTTCCTTAGCATTTTATCAATTGTTGTGGCTACATCAGCATGTATTGTTACAGTATCTCTTCCTTGTATTTCAACTACAATATCGAAAGTTGGTGGGGCGTTGCGTTCAAGAACAGTTTTTTGGGACTTTCGACGTCTAGCTTCGAGGTCACCTAGTGTAACAGTTTGTATACCTCCTACAAGATCTGATAACGTGGGGTTTAGCATTAAGTTTTCGAGTTCGTTTCCATGTGCTGTTGCTACTAATTGAACTCCACGTTCGGCTATTGTTCTTGCTGCATTAGCTTCGAGCTCGGTACCTATCTCATCTATTATAATTACTTCGGGCATATGATTCTCAACAGCTTCAATCATTACATTATGTTGCTCTGTGGGAGAAGGTACTTGCATTCTTCTAGATCTGCCTATAGCCGGGTGGGGTATATCTCCATCTCCCGCTATTTCATTAGATGTATCGACGACTATAACTCTTTTGCCAGCATCATCAGATAAAACCCGGGCAATTTCTCTTAACATTGTGGTTTTGCCTATTCCAGGGCGACCTAATAAAAGAATACTTTTTCCAGAATATATTAAGTCTTCTATTATTTTAATGGTTCCGAGTACGGCTCGGCCAACTCTAAATGTTAACCCGACAATTTTCCCACTTCTATTTCTCATAGCAGATATTCTATGAAGGGTTCTTTCAAGTCCAGCTCTATTGTCGGCACCAAATATGCCAACCTTAGATAATGAAAAATCAATGTCTTCGGAACTTACTTCTTTAACGTCTAATAATTCAGTTTTGTTTAGAAATCTAGCTTCAGGGGATCTTCCAAGGTCCAATACAACTTCTAGCAAATCGTTAACATTTTCAGTTGCTAACAATTTCTCTTGTATTGGTTTGGGTATTACTTCAATTAATGCTGACAAGTCAGCGTCTATGTTGTCAACTATCATATTTACAAACTATTGTACTTGATTTCATACAGACCATACTACAATTACTTAATAGAAGATAAATTTTTAAAGAATTTATGTATTCTTGTGTCATTTGTTAATTCTGGATGGAATGATGTTGCTAACATCTTATCTTGTAATACCATCACAGGTTTGCGTGGTTCTATCTCTGATAAAACTTCAACTCCATTTCCTACCTTCGTCACAATTGGAGCTCTGATAAATATACCTTTTAACGGAGGGCCATCAATATTTCTAATATCTAAGTATTTTTCAAAACTATCAACTTGTCGCCCAAAAGCATTCCTAGAAACTTCAATATCCATCAATTGTAACGGTTCAGGTCTTTTGTCTGTGAGATTTTTAGCAATTGATATCATTCCGGCACATGTTCCCCAAATTGCCATTCCAGAATGTACTTTTTCAATAATTGGATTTCTCATTTCATAGATATCAATTAACTGAATTATAGTAGTACTCTCACCACCCGGAATAATTAAACCTTCTAAGTCTTTTAACTCGTGAGGTAGTCGAACCTCTACGGTACAAGCCCCGACTTTTTCAAGCATATTTTTATGTTCTTGATAGTCACCTTGTATTGCTAAAACACCTATTTTAGGCAAATTTACCAACCTCGATTTGCAAGCTTATCAACCTCGTCCATTGATCTTATATCTAGTCCAGGCATTGAAGAGCCTAACCCTTTAGATATTTCTACTAACATTTCAGGGTCATTATAGTGTGTTGTAGCTTTTACTATTGCTTTTGCCATTTCAGAAGGGTTTTCCGATTTAAATATTCCAGAACCTACAAATACACCTTCAACACCTATTTGCATCATCAACGCAGCGTCTGCAGGTGATGCTATTCCTCCAGCAGAGAAGTTTACAACAGGAAGTTTTCCTGTGTCATGGATGTTTTTTATTAGTTCATATGGTGCTTTCAGATCTCTTGCCAATGCCATTAGTTCAGTAGAATCCATTGTCTGAATTCTCTTTACTTCGCCTAACACATTTCTAGCATGTCGGACAGCTTCCACAACATTTCCTGTTCCTGCTTCACCTTTAGTTCTTATCATAGCTGCGCCTTCGCCTATACGTCTCAAGGCTTCGCCTAAATCACGGCATCCGCACACGAATGGAACTTTAAAATCATGCTTATTTATGTGATTATTTTCATCCGCTGGAGTAAGAACTTCAGATTCGTCAATATAATCTACTCCCATAGATTCTAAGATCTGAGCCTCAACAAAATGACCTATTCGAGCTTTTGCCATCACCGGAATAGTAACAGCGTCTAAAATTCCAGCTATCATACTGGGATCTGACATTCTAGCTACGCCTCCATCTTTTCGGATGTCAGATGGCACTCTTTCTAATGCCATAACTGAGCAAGCTCCAGCATCTTCTGCGATTTTTGCCTGTTCTGGTGTTACTACATCCATAATAACGCCACCTTTAAGCATTTGTGCTAAACCTGTTTTAACTGTCCAAGTAGCAGTATCGGGTTTTGTTTCAGTAGCCATATGAGAGGTCCTCCAAATAAAATAATTAAGAAGTTACGAAAGTATATATATAATTATACGACGTACGGGTTTAACTCTTCAAATGCAATATAAAAACTTTATTTTTGAGTGTATACGTATTCTGCTAAATCAGCTGTTCTCAATGCATATCCCCATTCGTTATCGTACCATCCAACTACTTTTATCATGTTTTTCCCCAGTGACATGGTTGATAACCCATCAATTACACAACTGTAAGGATTCTGTTTGTAATCTGAACTTACTAAAGGCTCCATAGAAATATCCAATATGTTTTTCATATGAGATATTGAGGCTTCTTTATATGCATTGTTGATGTCAGTAGAATCTGCATTCGATTGTATGTTTGCTACAAAATCTGTTACAGAAACTGTAGGGGTAGGGACCCTGAAAGCCATACCGTGTATTTTTCCTTCTAATGATGGGATAACCTTTCCAATAGATTTTGCTGCTCCAGTTGATGTAGGAATGATATTAGTGGCAGCTGCTCTTGCTCGTCTTAAATCTTTATGGCTCTTATCTAATATTTGCTGGTCATTTGTATAAGCATGTATTGTTGTCATCATTCCTTCAGATATCCCAAAAGAATCATTTATTACTTTTACTAAAGGGGCTAAACAATTAGTGGTACATGAGGCATTAGATATTATGTTATGTTTAACTGGGTCGTAGTCATTTTCATTCACTCCCATAACAATTGTTATATCTTCTTGCTTTCCGGGAGCTGATATTATTACTTTTTGAGCCCCATTTGATATGTGAGCATTATTATTTTTATGATCAGTAAATTTCCCTGTACATTCTAATACAATATCCACACCATATTTTTCCCAAGGAATCAGGTCTGGAGTTGGGTAAGATATTAAAGATAAACAAGAATCATCTATTTTTAAGCCATCATCAGTAATGTCAATTTTTTGATTGAAAACTCCATAAGTACTGTCATACATAAACATATGCTTGACGATTTCAGGGTCAGAGGATCTACTATTAATTACAACAACATCTAGATTAGGATATTGGTCACTTAGAATTGCTCTTAATACTAGGCGACCAATTCTTCCAAATCCATTTATACCTATTCGCGCTTTTTGTTCAGTCATTTTTGTAACACTTCAATTGATTGTTGGACAGATAATATCAAATATAGCTTTCATATACATATAAACCTGCATAAGAAGAACTTGTGGCAAGCTCCTCCTCTATTCTTAGTAATCTATTGTACTTAGCAGTCCTCTCTCCTCTAGCAGGAGCTCCACATTTTATTTGACCAGTTCCAAGACCTACTGATAGATCCGCTATAAAAGTATCTTCAGTTTCTCCAGAACGATGACTCATGATAGTGCCCCAGCTATTGTTCTTCGCTAGAGTAGTAGCTTCAATTGTCTCAGATAAAGTTCCAATTTGGTTAGGTTTAACAAGTAATGCATTAGCGCAATTATCTGTTATTGCTTTTTGAATTCTTGTAGGGTTGGTTGTTAACAAATCATCTCCAACGATTTGAATCTTAGATCCAATGGTGTTAGTTAATAAATTCCAATCATCCCACGAGTCTTCATCTAGACCATCTTCAATACTAATGATCGGGTACGATTTAACCCAATCAGTATATAGGTTTACCATTTCTGTACCATTCAATTCTTTTTGATCTATTTTAAGGTTATATTTTTTCACCATCAAATAATTCTGATGCAGCACAATCTAATGCTAATAAAAAATGCTCTCCTGGAATATATCCTGATAATTCAATAGATTCCAATATTAGTTCGATAGCAGATTTATTTGAATTTAATTTTGGTGCAAATCCACCTTCGTCGCCCACAGCTGTGTCCATGCCTTTTTTATTTATAATTGACATAAGAGTTTGATAAACTTCACACCCTGCACGTAATGCTTCAGAAAATGTAGTAAATTTTACTGGTACAATCATGAATTCTTGGATATCTGTTGATCCTTCCGCATGTTTCCCGCCATTTAATATATTCATCATTGGCACAGGAAGGACATATTTATTATCTGAGTTGAGATGCCTAAATAAAGACATCGAGTTACTTTTCGATAATGCTTTTGAGAATGCTAAAGACACGGCTAAGGTAGAGTTTGCCCCGATCACAGATTTATTACCTGAACTATCAAGATCTATTAAAATTTGATCTAAATGTTCTTGATCTTTTAATTCTATTCCTTTTACAGAAGGGAGTATTAAGTCATTAATATTTCCAATAGATTTCAATACTCCTTTTCCATTATATCTATCAGTTCCATCTCTTAGTTCAACTGCTTCATGGCGTCCTGTGCTTGCTCCTGAAGGGACAGCTGCTGTTCCGGAAGTACCATCGGTCAAAATCAAAGATGATTCAACAGTTGGGTTCCCTCGTGAATCTATTATTTCACGTGATTTTATATCAGCTATTTTGACCATATAACTTCTCCGGATTTTTACTGATTAGCTTCCATTATATCGACTAATTCCTGAACTGAATCTGCAGATTTTTGTAATGCGGCTAATTCATGTTGTGTTAGATATAGAGTTCTATTATTTCTTCAACTCCAGCTGCGCCTAGTTTGACAGGGACGCCGACATAAAGATCTTTAATTCCATATTCACCTTTTAGGTAAGCTGGTACAAGGTAAAATTTCTTTAGTATCAAAAAGTACAGCCTCAATCATCTGGGCAATTGATGCTGAAGGAGCATAGTATGCACTACCTGTTTTTAAATAATTTACTATTTCTGCGCCACCATTTCTTGCTCTATTTACTATTTCTTCTAGTCTTTTGGCTGGGATTAGTTTGTCTATAGGCGTTCCTGCAACGCTTGTGCTACCTATTACTGGGACCATTGTGTCTCCGTGTCCCCCAAGAACATATGCTGACACAGAATTAACTGATACGTTTAATTCTTGAGATAAAAATGTTCTGTACCTAGCAGTGTCTAATATACCTGCCATTCCAACAACACGTTCTGCAGGGAAACCACTTGTTTTTAGTGATTGTTGTGCCATGGCATCTAAAGGATTTGTAACAATGATGTGAATGCTGTCAGGAGACAATTCAGATGTTTTACTAACAACATCTGTGATTATGTTCATATTGGTGATCAGTAAATCATCCCTGCTCATTCCTGGTTTTCTAGCTAATCCAGATGTTACGACTACAACATCCGAGTTAGCTGTTAATTCATAAGAATTAGTTCCGGTAATTTGGGCATCCGAACTAATGACAGGACCAGATTCAAGCATGTCTAATGCCTTACCTTGGGGAAGCCCATCTACGATATCTACTAGTACGACATCTGATAGCCCTTTATCAAAAATTCTTTGAGCGGTAGTTGCTCCAACATTTCCGGCCCCTACTATAGTAACTTTATTACGCATTTATTTTCCTTGTTTATTATTGTTATATTTGTTCGTTTTCTTCAGGAGAAATTATAGCTATGACCTCTCCTTTAGCAACAGTGTCACCGGAATCAAATTTCAATTCTGTTACTGTTCCTGTTATAGGAGCAGGTAATTGGTTCTCCATTTTCATTGCTTCTAATACTGCTATAGCAGTACCTTTCTGAATTTTATCACCTATATTTACTGAGTAATTTATTAATATACCAGGTAGTGGAGCCTTTACTTCGCCCATTTTATCTATTAATTCAGCATCTATCTCATTGGAGTTGACAATAGGAACATTAGTAGCTGTATCCTCTTTATTGATAGATAAAATAGATTTCGTTTCAGGATCAATATCTACTTTAAAGTAGATATCATTTACAAATACATTGAATGACTTAGTTAAATCACTTTTAAGTGGTGGTTTGGGTTTTGGTTCGGTCGATTCTGTGACAGGTTCTGTAGTCATGTTACTGGTATCAATAATATCTAAGCCATATTTAATTCTTAGGAATTTTTCACCTGTTGTAGGGTATAGCGCATATATTAATACATCTTCAATATTGTTATTGCTAATGTATTCTATATTTGAAGATGCCTTTGGTAATTCTGGCTTTAGTTGATCGGCAGGCCTGCCTTTAATTACTGATTCCTTTGAGATTATATTTGTTTTATTTTGGTCTTTCATTATTAGATCCCAATTGATATCACTGGGGGCTGCTCCGTATTTCCCTTGCATATAATCTTTAACCTGTTGAGATATCATTTTATATCTACCAAATAAAATATTACTTACTGATTGTGATCCAATCATCTGACTCATTGGGGTAACAAGAGGAGGGTAGCCTAAATCCTTTCTGGTTTTTGGGATTTCTTTTAATACCTCATCCAATTTATCAAGTGAGTCTGATTCGGCCAATTGTGATACTAAATTACTAGCCATGCCACCAGGGATTTGGTGACTCAACACTTTGGGATCTATAACAGAAGATTTTGTGTTTTTCATGAGGGGTTGATATTTTTTCAAAATAGTTTCTAGTTGATCACTTATACCAATTAAGGGATCTATATTCATTTGGGTACTTCGCGGGCTATTGTTGACTGCTGATATCATTGTTTCAGCAGCTGGCTGCGATGTTCTTAATGCAAGTGGAGATAAGCAAGTATCTAAAATATCTAGACCTGCGTCTATCGCCTTTAATGCAGTCATAGATGCGAGCCCGCTTGAATAATGAGTGTGTAATTGTATTGGTATATTTAGCTTACTTTTTAGGCTATCTACTAATTCAAAAGCATCATAAGGGTTTAGTAATCCGGCCATGTCTTTTATGCATAGGCTGTCAGCTCCTAATTGCTCAAATTCCTTAGCTTTATCTAGATAGTATTCAAGATTGTATATGGGTCCATTTAGTCCATTGTTATCTGTTGTTGAGTAGCAAAGAGTTATTTGGAGATGTTTTTTAGAATTTTTAACTGCTTTAGATGCACGACTTAGGTTTGATATATCATTTACAGCATCAAAGACTCTGAATATATCTATACCGTTTAGTGCAGATCTTTTGACGAATTCATCTACTACGTCATCAGCATATATTCTATAACCAACAAGTGCTTGACCTCTTAAAAGCATGGATAGCGGGGTGTTAGGTATCAAGTTTTTAAATTTCCTTAATCGCTCCCAAGGGTCTTCATTTAAAAATCTTGTAGTTGCATCAAATGTTGCTCCACCCCACACTTCCATTGAATAGAACCCTATTTGATCCATTTTAGTAGCTAAAGGTTCCATGTCTTCAAATCTAAGTCTTGTAGCTAATAAACTTTGGTGTCCATCTCTGAAAGTGGTATCACTTAATAATAGTGGGGTTGAATTCATTTTACAGTTACTCCTTATTCTTATTAAGCTTTCCTGACCATCCTAAAATATTACGCTCATTAGGAAGATCTGTATTATTTAAAACATTAATCTGCCAAGGAGTTAAGTGTTTATTAGTATTATATGATTGGTTCATGCCATGCGTAGTTATAGGATGACTCAGTTTTTCGTCAAAGTATTGATTTAGTGCCGCTGATATTGCCGCGGCTTCAATTTCAGATGGTTGAACCTCTTTCATAGTGGAATACTGCCATGTTTTTTTGGTGGTGCTATTTCCCTCTTATTTTTTAGCATATCTAATGCTTTAATAATCTTATTTCTTGTATCTGATGGTTCTATAACATCATCAATCATACCCCTGCTAGCAGCTACATAAGGATTCATAAGATTAGTTTCATAATCAGCTATTAATTCAGATCTAAGTTCATCTGGATTTTCAGATTCATTTAATTCCGATCTATGAATAATATTGACGGCCCCTTCAGCACCCATTACAGCTATTTCTCCTGTAGGCCAAGAATAGTTAATGTCACCATGTAAATTTTTACTACTCATCACAATATAAGAGCCACCATACGCTTTTCGGATTAAGACACTTATTTTAGGAACAGTTGCTTCAGCATAGGCAAATATCAACTTTGCTCCATGGCGGATAATTCCGCCATATTCTTGTGTGGTACCAGGCATAAATCCAGGAACGTCTACGAAAGTCACTACAGGAATATTAAAAGCATCGCAAAACCTAATAAATCTGGCAGCTTTAACAGAAGCATCTATATCTAATACACCCGCAAGTACATTTGGTTGCTGAGCAACAATTCCAACAGTATTTCCTGCAATTCTTGAAAAACCTACTAATATGTTTCCTGCAAAATTTTCATGTATTTCTAAGAAATTTTTGTTATCAACAACTGATGATATTATTTCTTTCATGTCATAGGGCATATTTGGGCTATCAGGAATTATAGTGTTCAGAGAAGGAATATCTCTTTCAGCTATATCTTGAGAGGTTTGCGCTACAGGTAATTCCATATTGTTTTGGGGTAAGTAACTTAAAAGATCTCTTACTTTCTGGATACACTCTTCTTCAGAATTTTCTGCAAAATGAGCGACCCCACTTTTTTTGCTATGAGCATCAACGCCACCTAAATCTTCATGGCTAACAGATTCTCCCGTAACTGCTTTAATGACATCAGGACCCGTAATGTACATCTGCCCAATTCCTTTAACCATAAAAATAAAGTCTGTTAGGGCAGGGGAATAGGTCGCACCGCCTGCGGCTGGCCCAAGCATAACAGATATTTGTGGAACGACGCCTG
>JBJLGX010000007.1:0-21434 GCA_045564655.1 Dehalococcoidia bacterium | reverse complement strand
GGAAGCCTTCCTCGTTTAGCTATTGGTTTATTGTCGATTTCTCTAATGTTAGCTGTTACGTTATTAGGTTTAGCACTCGAAATATAATCGCCAACAAAATATCCATTAACTGGCGAATTAGCTTCTTCAAAATTCTTTATTTTATCTGGAGTAAGTCCTCCACTAATATAAATTTCAACATGTAAAAAGTTCATTTCATCTAAGCGCTGTCTAACTTCTCGAACCAGCGTTGGGGTTACTCCCCCTCTTTCTGCAGGAGTATCTAGCCTTACACCTCTAAGGCGTTCTCTTAAAGCTTGGGCAACATTTAATGCTTCTTCTGGCTCGTCTTTAAATGTATCAACTAAAGCGATTCTTTGTACATCAATGGGTATATGCTTATCAAATGCTTGAACTGCTAAAACTGTATCTCCAAAAATAAGTGGCAAAGAGTGTGGCATATTTCCTATAGGGTTTCTTGCAATTTGCTTTGACCCTATCATTGTAGATGCAGATGAACAACCGCCAACAACAGAAGCATAGTCAATAATATGCGCTGTATTAGGGTGCACATATCTTGCAGCGTATGAAATAACCGTATTTTCTCGAGCAGCAACAACACATTCATAAGCAGCTGTAGCCCAACCTGTTGCAGATGAAATCATCCCACATAAACTAGTTTCATATAAACCAAAAGAGGAATATCTTGCAATTACTCTCAAGACAGGCTCTCCGGCTACTACCTCGTCTCCTTCAGATAAAGCCCATACTTGTACATCTTCTGAAATAGAATCTACATTGGCCGCAGAATCTTGGTCAATTTTAGGTAAAACATTTGTTAACAAACTTACAGCTTCTTCAATCCCACATAAAACCCCATCATTTGCGACAGAAAATTCCATCAAAACTTTAGGGTTTAAAGACTCAAGTCTTAAAACTTCTTTAGTCCAATGAAGATACGCATCTGCGGGGTCTCCTTTTATAACAGAAGGCCGGATATCAAATTGTGTAGAGTTAGTTCCTCTTTTTGTGCTCATAATATTTCTCTTATTACGATTAAGATAGGTAAAATAGGATTTAGCTAATTAATATCTAGTATATACAAAGAAGTTAAAATTTAATATATGTACTCTAATTCAATTTTGTTTAAATGCATTGACCTGTTTTCTTTTTTCTCTTACAAATTCTAAAATAGTATTTAGGCCTTCTGGGGGAGCTCCCATTTCAATTGCTGCAATTTTATCTTCCTCAGATTTTTTCTCGTTACCTATAGCTAAATATGCAACAGATCTATTACCTAAAGCATCCGGGTTTTCAGGTTTGATTTTTAAAGCGTTAGAAAAACTAATTATTGCTTGATCAAATCCACCCAAAGTTAAAAACGCTGTCCCTAAATTGTACTGAATTTCAAAATTATCAGGGTCTTCCCATGCAGCTTTTTCGAATTCTTCTATTGCTTCTACGTGAAGTCCTAGTTTTGCTTTATTTAATCCCGATTTAAAGTGTTCAGATTCCATAACTTTATTTAATACCTATTTTTTTATTATTTATCTTTATAATATCCATATATGCAAAGTCATGTAAATCGAATACTTATAGTTAATTCAATTTTATTTGCTTTTTAGCCTTATCTATTCCTCCAAACTTTAACCTCACTAAGCCTTTAATATCATTCCATGCAGTGCTAATAACATTAACGCTACTGTTAGGATCATCAACCCAGTAAACAGGAACTTCCTTTATTTTATAGCCTAATTTATTAGCTAATATTAATAATTCTGTATCAAAAAACCATCCATTATCATCTATTAAAGGCAATAAAGTTTCCCCTATTTCTAAAGAAATTGCCTTAAAGCCACATTGGGCATCTTTAAACGGAACCCAAAACAGGGATCTAAACACTAAGCTGTATCCTCGAGATATAACTTCTCTTTTCAAGGTCCTACTCACAACTTTCGAACCTTTAATCAACCTAGAACCTATTGCTATATCATATTTTCGGGAATACACATGATCACAAATAATGGGCAAATATTTCAGATCCGTTGATAAATCAATATCCATATACACTTTTATCGCTGCACCGCTATTTCCCCAAGCTTTTTTAAGGGCCCTTCCTCTGCCTTTTTTGGATAACTTAATAACATGTATATTTTTTGAATCCGACTCTATTTGCTTTGCTATATTGTAGGTCTCATCTGTAGATCCATTATCAGCAATAATAATATTCCAATTATAAGAATTCATTTCTTCCGAACAAAATTTTAGGAGTCGAGAAATACTAACAACCAAAGCTTCTTGCTCGTTAAGAACGGGTAATACTATGTCAACGCTACTTTTGTAAGTCATAATTTAGGTCTATTATTAATGATTAAAGTGTCGGATTCCCGTAAAGACCATAGCTATATTAAATTTATTAGCCTCATTAATAACATCTTGATCTCTTATTGATCCTCCAGGCTGAACCACAGCGGTGACTCCCCCTTTAGCCGCCATCTCAATATTATCTGCAAATGGCATAAAGGCATCAGATGCTAATGCTGATTCTTTTGATTTGTCTCCTGCAATACGCAATGCTAAATGTACACTGACTACTCTATTAGGTTGGCCTGCGCCCATTCCAACTAATGTATTATCTTTTGCTAAAACAATCGTATTAGATTTTATATGCTTACAACACTGCCAAGAAAAATATAAATCTTTCCATTCTTTTTCAGTGGGCTCTCTATTTGTTACGACTTTCCAGTCGGAATATTTTTCAATAATTTTATCCTTCGTTTGGATTAATGCCCCACCAGATATTGACTTTATTGATATCTCAGCCATATCTCCAGAAGAAATATTAGCTTGAAGAATTCTGGTTCTTTTTCTTTTTTTAAAAATATTAAGAGCTTCATCTTCAAAATTTGGAGCAATAATTATATCAAACAAAACCCCTTTCATAGCTTCTGCTGTTTCTTTACTTACTTCTCTATTAAATGCAACAATACCGCCATATGCTGATACAGAATCACCACTAAAAGCATTTTTGTATGCAGTAATTTGATCTTCATTTATACTGATTCCACATGGATTGGTATGTTTAACAATAACGCAAGCCGGGTCTGTAAAATCGGTTACCGCTACCCAGGCACCGTCAGCATCTAGATAATTTGTATAAGACATTGGCATTCCGTGTAATTGATTAACACGTGCTATACCTCCGTCACCTAAAGTGTCAGTATATATCCCTGCTTCTTGGTGTGGATTTTCGCCATATCTTAATGTGTCTAATTTTTTAAACCCCGCTGTAAATTCCTCTATATCAAGTAACGATGTATCACTCAACCAACTTGCAATAGCAGAATCATAAAAAGCTACATGCGAGAAAGCCTTTCTCGCTAAATTTTTTCTTTCGTTTTTCGTAAATTTAATTTTGTCTACAATTTTTTTCTTTATCCAATCATAATCAGAAGGATCAACCACTATCAAAACATCTTTATAGTTTTTTGCAGCCGCCCTAATCATTGTAGGTCCACCAATATCAATATTCTCTAAAGCTTCTTCTAGCGTAACGTTAGGTTTAGAAATTGTTTCTAAAAATGGATAAAGATTAACAACAACAATATCTATAAAATCTATATCATGTTTTTTTACTTCTTCTCGATGTGAAGGCAGGTCTTTTCTTGCTAATATGCCACCATGAATTTTAGGGTGTAGAGTTTTAACTCTTCCATCTAAAATTTCTGGTGATTTCGTTATATCAGAAACTTGCGACACTTTAACGTTTTTAAGGTCACTTTCAGTTATTTTCTTATAAGTACCACCTGTACTTATAAGGTCAACCCCATTATCAGATAAAACTTTCGCTAATTCTTCTATGCCTGTCTTATCATAGACACTCAAAATAGCTTTCATTTTGTTCTCCAGAAACCTATTCGTTTATTATTTTAATTAAATGCTGTTCGTCTTTAGGTACTACTTCCCCAATAATAAAAGATTCATCAAGAATATTCAGAATTTCTGAAACATTATCCTTATCAGAAATTAATATCATTCCAATTCCCATGTTATATACCCTATACATCTCATTGATATTTATATCCCCTTTAGTTTGGATTAAATCAAATAAAGGAGGTGTTTCCCATAAAGAAGCATCTATTATTGCAGACATACGCTTAGGTAATACTCGAGGCAAATTCTCATAAATACCTCCGCCGGTTACATGGGCTACTCCTTTAATTAATTGAGTCACAGATAAAATATTTTTATGATATGACAAATGGGGCCTAAGCAATGCTTCTCCAAAAGTCTCTCCAAGTTCATCTACATGGTCAAATAAAGGTTTTGGATTATCGTCTAGACCATAGACATGTCTTACCAAAGAATACCCGTTAGTGTGTAATCCGTCAGAAGGAAGCGCAATAAGAACATCCCCTTGAGAAACAGTGGTATTTGGCGTCAACATTAATTCTTCTTCTACCGCCCCAACAATAAATCCTGATATGTCAAAGTTTCCTTTTTTAAAAACTCCAGGCATTTCAGATGTTTCTCCCCCAATAAGCGCACAATTAATTTCACGACATGTGTTTGCTATCCCCTCAACGATAGTTTGAACTATCTTATTATCGATATTAGATGTTGCAATATAATCAAGAAAAAATAAAGGATCAGCCCCAAGGACTATAATATCGTTAACACATGCATTTACAAGATCAATACCTATATTTGAAAAATCATTCGCTAATTTTGCAACCATTAATTTTGTTCCAACAGGATCAGTGCTAGACACCAAAATCGGATTATCATAATCTTTCAATTTAAACATAGCACCAAAACCTCCAACTCCCCCTAATACAGAAGAATTATATGTTTTGTTAGCTAAATTTTTAATATTATCTTTAACAAGCTGGGATTCTTCTAAATTAACACCAGCATCCTTATATGTTGCTGTTTTATTGTTCGGATTATTTTTCATCAATTAAGACTCTAATACCAATTTGTCCATTTCCATTTGAACTGGAATAGGGTAGGTTCCTGTAAAACAACCCATACAAAAATCTTCTCTTTCTCCACTCACTGATTTTAACAACCCATTAGTACTTAAATATCCCAAAGAGTCAGCTCCAACATAATCTCTAATTTCATCTGTTGTCATATTGGCTGCAATAAGTTCGTCTTTTTTTGCCATATCAACTCCAAAATGGCATGGAGAGATAATTGGAGGTGCACATATTCTTAAATGAACTTCTTTAGCTCCTCCTTTTTTCAATAATTTAACTACATGGGGGGTAGTTGTCCCTCTTACAATACTGTCGTCAACAACAATAACTCTTTTACCTTCCAAAATTTGAGGTAGATAATTTAACTTTCTCCTGACGCCTAATTCCCGTAATCTTTGGTCAGGTAGAATAAAAGTTCTTCCTACATACCTGTTTTTTACCAATCCTTCTGAATAAGGAATACCTGACTCCTGAGAGTATCCAACGGCCGCTGCTGTCGCCGAATCGGGAACCCCAATCACCACATCAGCATCAACAGGAAACTCTTTGGAAAGCTCTGCTCCCATTGCCATTCTAGTACTGTATACAAGCTTCTCTCTCAAAATGCTATCAGGTCTTGAAAAATATATCTGTTCAAATATGCATTGCCCTATTTTTCCGGTTCTCTTTTTTTGATAAATCGTTTTCGGGCCATTTTGATCAATTAATACTGCTTCACCAGGATTTATTTCTCTAACTAAATCTGCACCTATATGATCCAGGGCACAAGACTCTGAAGCTAAAATCCATCCTTCATTTAATTTACCTATACACAATGGCCTAACGCCTAATGGGTCTCTCATTCCAATTAGTTCGTTTTTAGTCATCATTACGAGTGAGTAAGCACCTTGTAGCTTTCTCATTGTATATGCAGCCCTATCAGACCAATTATTAGCTGGAGCATTTGAAATCATATGAGCAATAATTTCAGAATCAGCTGAAGAAGAGAAGGGAACATTCCAATCAAGCAATTCTTTTTTAAGATCCACAGCGTTAATTAAATTACCATTATGTCCTAATGCTATTTCAACATTAATCCCTTTTGAAATAATAGGTTGCGCATTTTCTATATTACTAGACCCTGTTGTTGAGTATCTAGTGTGACCTATTGAAATGTGCCCCGGCAGCCTAGACAAATCATATTCTTGAAACCCTTGACCAACAAGTCCCATTTCTGTGTGTACATACATCTGAGAGCCATCACTAGTTGCAATACCTGCGCTTTCTTGACCCCTATGTTGCAATGCGTAGAGTCCAAAAAACACATCTCTAGCAACCTCTTCTTTAGGAGCATATATCCCTACCACCCCACAGGCTTCATGTGGAATATCATTATCATCGTAATTTGTAGATGTGCAAATGCCATCCACAGTAGATGGACTATTTTGTATAATTTGATGAGGTAGCTGATCTTTAAACTTAATGCTACAACTCCATAGTCACAAACAAATAAATCATCGACTCAAAACATCGCCAATGGATTGATTATACGTCTCGTTAGAATAAAGGGTCAACAAAAGTTCACTCCATTTTGAATAACATCCCAAATAAAAGGGAGTAAATTTGAAAGAGAATTTGAAGACCATGTAAGTGTTAGAAGTTTGAAGGGACTGATGAATCAATCAGACTAATTATTCAAAACATTAATCAATAATAGGCTGTGCAATTATCCAAAGACTTATCCCAGTGTAAAAAACCATTAAAAAAAGCATTGGATATTGTGTTTTTACTGCTAATTTGTGATTTGATAGTTTACGTATAGAAATCAGGTGTGCAATGAAAACAGAAAATATATGACCTCCAACTAATGCTATTACAGAAAATACCCATGCAAATTTTGCATTAATTATAGATATGTTAGGAGTATATTGCCTTGTATTTAACAAATCCCAATCGTAGAAACAAACTATATTCCTAAAACTGGGTGTGTCTACACTGGAACACCCAAAAGGGTCAGATACTAATGGAATAATTTGTTGACCCGTGATAAGCAAAAAGGATATGTAGTGTGACAGATTATATGCTAGAGCAATAGGAACAAGAGAAAACACAAATGTTTTAATAGCCTCTTCTTTAGAAATTTTATTTTTTGATAGCTTAGCAATGTTAGAGCAAACCAAAACATACATACCAAAAAATAGTATAGGGAAAAAAATAAGCCCCACTGTTTTTATCGTTGAAAAAGTAGAAAATGGGAGATATTCAAAAATCGGCCACAAGGCATTTTGAATAGATATCCAGGTAGAAGTTTCTGCAAATCCATCAAAAGTTACTGTCGCTAATGCTGTAATGTGAAAAGCAACCAGCGCCCATGTAACTTTTTCGCCTCGGGCAAGCCCTGACGCAAAGGGTCTAAGCGAAAATTTTCTAAGTCTATCAGGCGCATATTCCCAGCATTCATAGCAATCAACACAATCTGTTAAAGAAATATTGAGGCAATTAGCTGTACATGTATTGCAAACAGGTTTTTCGCCTGTAGGTGTTTTAACTCTAATTTCCGTCATAGAAAATCGAGAAAAAAGAGAAAAGAAAACAAAAAACGGGTCAGCATTTCGTAACCATGTATGTCTACCAAAAATATACATTCCTACTATGGAATATACAGAATATATAATTAACGAAATTGACAATATGCTCGGTGTGGAACTTCCAAAATAAACATTTTCAAACCACGCAAATATAAAAAAAGCTATAAGCGCGGGCCAAGCATCTATATTCTTTGGCCAGGAGCGAATAGGCTTTAAATCTTGTTTGAAAATATTTTCAAAATATTTAAACCCCACACTCCAAGGATTTACTATAGCCCATAAATTACCAAATATAGCTACTACATATCCAAACCCTACCCACCATATTATCCACACAAAAGTTGGAGAGAAATTATCTAAGGCATTCTCTGTTCCCAAAAACCCTGTCAAAATAGTTAAAGTAAGCAGAAAAACAGAACAGATACCTAAGGAAAATTTAGCACATTTTAAAAGTATCCTAACCAGTTCTTTATTCCATATATCTAATTGGCGGTAATCATTATTTGTATTCCCTTGTCTTACAAACCACCCAATCACTACAAAAGATAAGGCAACCATAGCTGAAGCGCCAAAAACAAAGTAACTCAGAGGAATGGGGAGATCATATCTTTCTCCAAACCCATGAGCAAAAACAACTGTTGCATTTAACGCAGTAAATATTAATACTGAAAATATAGCGATTGCTTTTAACTTGATTCCTGTCATAAAAAATTCATTATGGATAAACTTCTAAAATTAACAGTAACCGCTCTTCGTGCCCTTCATGCCCTTCATGCCCTTCGTGGCCTTCGTGGCCTTCGTGCCCCATCGTTGGAGGAATCCCACTAGTTATTCTAACTTTTTCATCAGAAAAAATTTCCCATTCAATTAATGTTCCCGGTTTTACTATAATCGGATTAGGATCATATGATTCCCCGTTATGATTTATGATTTTCACCGTAGCAACTCCATCCAATCCCTGATCGGAAGAAACTATAATTTCAGCATAGTTTTTATGACTCATATGATTATGATACGGAATGGTTTTATCTTTCATATCCTTAGGAATTTGATAAGAGAATTTATCTCCTTTCTCTAAAGTAGCTGATTCGAAAAGTGCCGCATGGTCACTATGGGAAGAGTGTTCTTCTTCATGAACAGTTATTTTAAAACGCCCTGTTGCATCAGCACGGAACTCTAAAGCAGATTCCTCATTAGCTATTAGGTCTTTTTGTATATCATAACCATGAAGGTGTATTTTTAAAGATTCATCAGAATTAAAAACAAGTTTTACTTGATCTCCATTATTAACTCTTATTTTTTCCTGATCATTTACAACGTTCCCACCCTTAACATTTACAATAATTTCTTTTTTAATAATTTCTTGAGTTGCGTCACTACATGAGATTATTGAAAAAATTATTGCCACAAAAATTAAGATGTAACTTTTTTTTAATTTCAAATATTTATCCTTTTTTCTCTAGATTGTTTTATCCAAGTCCTAACAGAAATCCCCAAAATAACAAGTAATGCTATCAAAAATAATAACGTTAAAATAGGGATTATGGGATTCGCATCGTGAACTTCTATTTCATAAAAGCCCTTAGCTTCTCCATCTGAAGTACTGACATCTAATTCTATTTGCCAAATTCCTTTTGTTTCTATTGGAAAATCGGCTTCATAATAAGTTGGATCCATAACAGTATTTAACATTTTTAAAGGTCCAACTTGTGGATTGTCTGAATTTAACTCATACACTTTTATATAAACTGTTGCGTCGTCATAACTAGTATTGTTATCAAGATTTTTAACATATGCAGCAAAATGAATAACGCCACGTGTTGGAGTTTCTGGAACCGTTCCTAACCCAATCTCATATATTTCTGTTATTTGTTTCTTATATGTCCGAACAGAACCATTAGCTTCTGCGAGATAAGGAAAAGAAATTAATAACAGAACAATTAAAATTAAAGCATACTGTTTAAAACTACAAACCAACATCTAATGCGCCTGCAACCGTCTCCATATCTTTATCACCTCGACCAGAAAGGCCAAGAATAATAACTTTATCTTTATCCAGCCGTGGCGCTAATTTTGATAAATAATATATTGCATGAGCCGGTTCTAACGCAGGAATAATCCCTTCGGTTTCGCACAAAAGTTTAAAGCCTTCAAGGGCTTCATCATCATTAACACTAACATATTCAGCCCTTCCAGAATCGTTTAACCAACTATGTTCAGGTCCAACACCAGGGTAATCTAATCCTGCAGAAATACTGTGGGTTTCAATAACTTGTCCATTTTCATCTTGAATTAAATAAGACATACTTCCATGCAAAACACCTATCGAACCAGCCGTAATTGTAGAGGAATGCTTGCCTGTCTCTACCCCATCGCCTCCAGCTTCAACTCCAATCAATTTAACTTGATCGTCATTTATGAAATCATAAAAAATTCCCATGGCATTACTTCCTCCCCCAACACATGCAACAACATAATCTGGTAATTTGCCAGTTTCATTAATAATCTGTTGCTTTGATTCTTCACCTATTATTTTTTGATAATCTCTAACTATCATAGGATATGGGTGAGGACCAACAACACTACCAATTAAATAATGAGTTGTTTCAACATTTGTAACCCAGTCTCTGATAGCTTCATTAATAGCGTCTTTTAAAGTCTTACTTCCAGAATTAACAGGCCTAACTTCTGCACCTAAAAGCTTCATACGAAAAACATTTAAAGCTTGTCTTTTTATATCTTCTTCACCCATATAAACAATGCATTCTAGTCCTAATTTTGCACAAACGGTTGCTGTTGCAACTCCATGTTGCCCGGCTCCTGTTTCTGCAATAATTCGATTCTTACCCATTCTTTTTGCAAGCAACCCTTGACCAAGTGCATTATTTATTTTATGAGCTCCAGTATGGGCTAAATCTTCTCGTTTTAGATAAATTTTAGCTCCTGAAAATTTTTTTGTTAAATTTTCAGCAAAATATAATTCCGTAGGCCTGCCAACAAAAGTATTTAAAAGTTCCCTGAGTTCCATCTGAAAATTTTCATCTGATTGTGAAAGTAGGTATTCTTTTTCAAGTTGGTGTATGGCAGGCATTAATGTTTCAGGTACAAATCTACCGCCGTAATCTCCGTATCTACCGAAATTATCTGGGAATTTATTTTCAGTAACCATTATTTTTTGACCGCAACTATGTCTAACCAATTTCTAGGAACATGAAGAACACCTAATTCGGAATATGTTTCTTTAACTGCTTCTTGTAGAGATAAACTTGCTTTATCCATAGGAACTCCCGGCATAGTTCCTTCAATAAAATCAGAAAAAGTGCTTATGTCTAACCATCCCTCAACAGGCACAGGCACAGTGTCTACTTCTTGCTTTAAAACCTCCAAACCATTTCTGTTCAATAAATCTTCATAGTCTTTAGGGGTGAGCTGTTGCCTTGATTGAACTTTCTGAGATTTTACTGGACTTAGTCCATATTTTCTGCGTAATATTTTCATTGCTTTAAACATCCATTTTGAATAAAAAGCTGAAGAGTCTTTATGTTGTCCACCATCATAGAAGGATGTATTGAAAATAAATTTTCCGCCAGGTTTGAGAGTTTTACAAATATCAGCAACAACTGCGTCTTTATCCGGCACATAATGAATAGCGTTACAAAAAACAATCGCATCGACAGAATCTTTTACGGCATCAGAAACGTTTTCCACACCTAATTGAACATATTTAACCGCATTATTTGAAATATCTTTTAAGTCTTCCATAGCTGTTTTTAATGCTGTGGAGGAATGGTCTAAAGCGATTACAACCGTATCTTTAGTTTGATTAATTCTTTCTAAAATTAATCTTGTTACTCCGCCGGTACCACACGCTAAATCAACAATTTTCTTGTCTGAAGCTAAGTCAGCCATATCTATTAATCGTGCATTTAAATTACCGTAAAATTCATTATTTGAAAATTTTTGATATGAAAAATCGCTTCCTGCCATGATTATATATCCTAAAAACCTAAAAACTAACTAACGTAACACTTAAAAAATTATATCAGACTAACCAAATTTAAATATTTTATATTAATTAAACGAGTTCATAGCTTTATCTATACCCTCTGAAAGGATCACAGAAACAGCTGTCTGTAAGTTTTTTAAAGAAACCTTTACCTCTTTCTTTTCAGAGTCTGTTGGCTGTCCAAGAACATAATTAATTTGATCTTCCGAATTATTAGGTTGACCAATACCTATTCTGATGCGAGGAAAATTTTGCGTTCCAAAGGCATCTATTATGGAACGTATTCCATTATGGCCCCCCGCACTTCCTTGTTTTCTAATTCTTATTTTACCTACTGGTAAATGAATATCATCATAAACAATCAAGTAATTAGCAGGATCTGTTTTGTATTTAGACATTAGATACTTAATAGCTAATCCACTTTGATTAACAAAAACTCGAGATTTTGACAAAACTATTAATTTATCAGAAAGAAATCCTTCTCCATAATGAATTTTATCTTTTTTTTTGCTCAGATTAATTTCAGTGTCTTTTATTAATTGATTTATCGCCCAAATACCAACATTATGTCTTGTTAATGAATATTCTTGACCAGGGTTTCCAATACCAAGAATAATAAGAGCTGGATTCTTATCTAATTCTTTTGAAAATATCATTTTTTATTCCTGATAAATCACTCGTGTTTTTTACACATTTATAACATTATCAAAAGCATCAACATCATATTTTGTTCCTTGTAAAGAAACCCTCGTCATATTTGACCCTCTTAGGTCCGCACCTCTAAGATCAGCATAATCAAATTTAACTCTAACTAAAATAGCATTCTTTAAATTTGCATTCCTTAGATCTGCACCACTTAAATCTGCACCAAATACTCTAGGTGTATTTTGAGAAGAATTATCTGCAGCTCCACTAAGATTAGCACTTTCTAAATTAGCATTTCTTAAATCTGCTTTTTTTAAATCTGCTTCAAATAAATTAGCTCGGAAAAATATAGCTTCTCTTAAATCTGTTTGATTCAATTTAGAGCCTGTTAAATTAGCTCTTGTGAAATCTGTTTTTTTTAATGATGATTTATTGAAAACAATATTGGTTAGATTTGTTCTAGAAAGATCTAATTCTGATAAATCCAAATCTTCAAAAGTTTTTCCTTCTTTAAAGGCAAGTAAAAGATCTGTGCGATTTAATTTTTTAACCGACATGGTTTAGTAAATTTCAAGGTTAAGGGTGCGAGACGTAACATCATTGATTTCATATCCCATAGAGTTCCAATTTGGTTCCATGGGTTGTTGATTCCCTTTAGTATCCATTGCCCTACTTAACAACTTATATGTTCCTATTCCAGAAGGAATCCATTCTATGTTCCATTGTTGCCAAGAATATTCACTTATTGGTTCTTGGACTTTAGCTGTTAACCAAGTTTTTCCTTCGTCAACCGAAACTTCAACTTTATCAATATTTCCCTCTCCAGACCATGCAAACCCTGAAATAGAAACTATTCCTGAAGAAATTGCATTCCTTTGGTTTTCGACAGAAAAAGCAGACTTTACTTTCATTTCTCTGACCGGTCTTTCTTCTTCTGATTCCAATCCTTTCATAACATATTTATAGGTTTGGAAATATCCTTCAAAAGATTCTGTTAAAGCTGTAATCTTATTTAGCCATTTAACAGACGCCATACCGTACCAATTTGGAACAATCAACCTTAATGGAGCTCCGTGTTCAATAGGAATTGGTTCTCCATTCATTTCATAAGCGATTAAAATATCTTCATTATCAAGAACATCTTTTAAAGGCAAGCTACGAAGATAAGAAATTGTTTCTTTCCCCGGTTCTGGTTCTCCTTTATCTGCTCCTTCAAATAAAATTTCTTTTGTTGTAGAAATTATTTCAGCTTTATCAAGAACAGTTTTTAAAGAAGCTCCTGCCCAAATAGCATTACTTACAGCACCTGTGTCAAATTGATTCCCAGAAACCGTAGGGTCTAAATCTTTTCGATTATTTCCTGCACATTCCATTGTTACAGGCAAAGTTTTCTTTGGAAGATCCATTAGTTCATCTATCGTAATACGATAAGGACTGTTCGCATTTCCTGTTATGTCTATGCTCCAGTTATTATCTGATATGTTTTCAAACGGAAAATGTCCTCTTATGTAAAACAACTCATTTGGTGTTAACCATGTGGTTAAACCAGACAATGGAGTTTCAGCAACCAGAGGATCATTTCCTATAGTTTTTAATTCTCTATTTTTTTCTAAAGACATTGCACTCACTCACTATTCATTTAATGATGAATAAGTATAATCTAAAAAATTACCTTACGATAAGATTTATCTTTCTTCTCGAGGCCTAGCTTCATTGATTCTTAGGGATCTTCCCATAAAATCTTTTTCGTTAAGAGCTTCTATAGCTTCTTTGGCTTCATCGTCATTATCCATGTCAACAAATCCAAACCCTTTAGATCTTCCTGTATCCCTATCTTTTATAACCCTAACGCTTGCCACTTCACCATATTGGGCAAAAAGATCTCTAAGATCATCTTCACCGGTATCATAAGCTATATTTCCACAATAAATATTCACGAACTTCTTCCTAATTCTAATTCTACAGGCTACTCTCTGAAGCCCGACTTTTTATATAGACTATAATATTAACAGATATTCTCTTTTATTAGTTAAAAAAAATATCTCCTGATTTTCCACCTTTTTTACTGACTAGTCCAATTGTTACTGTCATTCCCTTGTCCACTGCTTTACACATGTCATAAACAGTAAGAGAAGATACAGAAGCAGCTGTTAAGGCTTCCATTTCAACACCTGTCTTTCCGTAAGTTTCGATAGTAGCATTAATTTCTAAAATATTTTTTTCTTCATTAACTTCAAATTCAATTTCTGCTTTAGTTATTGATAATGGGTGACAAAGAGGAATAAGATTTGGGGTTTGTTTAGAAGCCATTATTCCTGCGACTCTAGCTACAGATAAAACATCTCCCTTTTTAATTGCTTCTTCTTTTAATAAATTTAATGTTTCTTTTTTCATTTGAATAGATGCCCGTGCCACTGCAATTCTATGAGACATTTCCTTCGAAGTTATGTCTACCATATTTGCTTCACCTTTTTCATTTAGGTGAGTTATTTTTTTGTCTTTTGCCATTATTATTTTCTCTTTTAGTTTTACTTTTTCTGTATCTTAACGGCTTCTCCATAAGCAATGCTATCTGCTTCTTCATTAAATTTATCTCCAGAATGTCCTTTTACCCATTTCCATTCAATTTTTCTATTTAATACCTGATCATCCAAAATATCCCATAGATCTTTATTTTTATTCCTTTTCCAGTTTTTAGTCATTGTATTGATAACATATGTAGAATCAGAAAATATTTTAACAGGTGTTTTTTTAGAAATTTGTTTTAGGCCTTCAATAACAGCTGTTATTTCCATTCTGTTATTAGTTGTTGTCTTCTCACTTCCACCAAATACAGTTTTTTTATCTTTTTCTAAAATAATTACACCCCAACCACCTGGACCAGGATTATTTAAACATGCTCCATCTGTATATATTTCAATCACATCAACCCCCTATGTGGTACATCTCTACTTTAGGTCGAGATGACAAAGAAGGATTTCTTTCTTCTGAATATCTGTCTTTTCTAACATTCCATGTGTTTTTAATTATTTGTTTTATTTCTTCATCTGACATTTTTTTTCTTAAAGATTCTCTTAATTCAATTCCAGAAGAAGCAAACAGGCAGGTTACCATTTGTCCTTCTGGAGACAGTCTCATTCTAGTACAGTCTCCACAGAAAGGCTGGGTAACAGAAGATATTATTCCAAATTCACCTTTCCCGTCTTTATAACCATATCTTTTCGCTACTTCTCCTCTATATGAAGGATCTATAGGGCTTACTGGATATTTACTACTTATTATTTCAATTATTTCAGAGGCAGAAACAACTTCATCAAGTTTCCAATTATTTAGGGTTCCAACATCCATATATTCAATAAATCTAGGAATAAGATTTTCTTCTCTGCACCATTCAACTAAATTTAAGAGGGTTTTATCATTTACATTTTTCTGAACAACAGAGTTTATTTTAATATCATTAAACCCAACTTTTTGGGCTTCTTTTATTCCATCAATAACTTTTTTAGTTTTAAATCCTCTTCCGTTCATTTTTTGAAATATTTCATCGTCTATTGAATCTAAACTAACTGTTATTCTGTTTAGTCCAGATTGTTTTAATTCTTTAGCAAATTTCTTTAAAAGATATGCATTTGTTGTCATAGCAATGTCTTCAATTTCTTTTATAGACGACAACATTTTTATTAATTCAGGAACATTTTGTCTTACTAGTGGCTCTCCACCAGTAATTCTAATTTTTTTTACTCCCAATTGTGCCGAAATGTTGGCAACTCTATAAATTTCTTCAAATGTTAAAAGTTCTTCTCTAGGCAAAAACTCATATCTTTCTCCAAATATTTCGGCTGGCATGCAATATGCACATCTGAAATTACATCTGTCTGTTACAGATATTCTTAGATCTCTTAATGGTCTTTGAAATTTATCTACTGTTTGCATTTTTATTCATTTATTTCTTTAATATATTTAATAGCTTTATAAACTGCTTTACCCCGATGGCTTACTTCCTGTTTTTCTTGCATTGTTATTTCTGCTAAATTTTTTCCTTTGGGGGGATAATAAAAAATAGGATCATATCCAAAACCATTATTTCCCCTAGCAATTGTACTAATTTGACCTTCAATTGTGCCACAAAATGTTTTTATTTTCTTATTTGGTGCCCATATAGCTATAACACAACAGAAACGGGCAGTTAATTCTTTTTGTTTGAAATCTTTCAAGTTATTTAAAAGTAAATTAGTTCTTTCTTCATCTGTCAGCTCCTCACCTCCGTATCTAGCAGAATACACTCCCGGTTCTCCATCTAAAATATCGACCACGAGCCCTGAATCATCCGATATTGTCATTATATTGGATATTTCTCCGTATTCTTTAGCTTTTTTAATGGCATTTTCCTTAAAAGTTGTACCTGTTTCTTCAACTTCATGTTTAATTTCAAAATCATCTAACCCTAAAATTTCAAACTCTTCGTTTAAAAATTCTCTAATTTCTTTGATCTTGCCTTGATTTCTAGTCGCAATTAAAATCTGTTTTTTCATATTTTAGTTTATTTATATTTAAAATTGATCACTAAACCATGGTTTAGGCCCGCTAAAAATAATGGATGCTTTTGACAAATCTTTATCGCTACCTTCAAGTAATCCTATGTTTTTAATATCATAGGCATTAAGGTAACTTGTATATAAGGGAGCCAATCCACGAGGCCCTAAAGTAATTCCGTTTAAGTTCGATTTATTAACTTCACATTTTCCATCATAAATATTTATATCCCATGCTCCTGAATTTTGAGGCAAAATAGAATCTTCGTAGTTTAAAGTTAAAGACAACTGAATATCTTTCACATAACCTCTGCTTTCAAGAGCTTTTTTAATATCCACTATTCTTAACATCCAGTCTCTAGTATCTGCTACTTCAACTTTTTGCTCTTCCATAAGTAATTGAATGGGGTCATTTGCTGGTCCATTCCAAGAAATTGTATCAATGACTGTCCTGTGGTCGTAAAAAAAATTTAGTAGTTTTTTTACTGCTTCTGAATTTAAAGCAACCATGTCTCTTACACGTATGTGATTTGCTGATCTAGCTTGTTGAAAATTTACATATCCGACAATTTCGTTTTCGTTTTTTACAATATAATGAAATATCTTTCTACCTTTAGATTCTAAAATCAGATCCCACAACACAGAACCCCTATCTAGGTTGCCGTTATTTAGTTTTGCTCTTTGGTTGTACAAAAGATAAGTTTCTTCTCTGTCACTAGGAGTTATTTCTATGATGTCTAGTTTGTTTTTCCCAACTTTCATATCTTGTACTTTGGCTTCATAAGTGATTTTTGCACCAGACCTCTCATAGCCAAAAGAACGATAAACTCTTGTGCTAGAAGGCAACAAGGTTGATACAGGTATTCCAGATTCATACATCTCAGAAAGTGATTCTTTAACAAGAACGGAAGCAACTCCTAAGCCTCTTCCTTCAGGTGCCACTCCCACCGAGGTTACTGCTCCAGTTCTTACAATTTTTCCACCAAACCATTGGCCCATATCTATAATTCCCATTCCTCCGAGAATTTTTTCTTTCCTTTTAACAGCTCTAAATCTTTCATAGCCTATATGTTCGTTCCACCCAGGCTGTGCGTGCCTATGTAGTGATTGATAAATTATTTCCCAAAGTTCTTCTGATTCTTTTTTTTCTATTGGGGCATAGGTTAATTGATCTTTATCCATACTTAATACTCTTTTCACTTTATAAACATTTCTTTTTTTATCATTATACTTTCTATTTTTTGTATAATCCTAAAAGAAATGTAATGGTTTCATTTCATAAGGAGATAATAAAAACATGCATTTACTAGAAGTTCACAATCCTGTAGCACAGCAACGCGGCCTTTTAAATGTTCTCAAAACAAATCCTCGTCCAAAATCATTAAATAATTTAACAATTGGTCTTGTTTGGAGCGGAACACACGGAGGAGATTTAGCACTTAACAGAGCAGGCGAAATAATAAAGGAACGTTTTACAGGCGTTAAAACTAAATTTTATACAGGCGGAAACTATCCTAATCCACCTGAAATACTGAAAAAAGCAGCTAAAGAATGTGATGTTGTCATAGGGGCTACAGCGGACTGAGGTACATGCGCGTCATGGATGTGCCATGACATGATTGAAGTAGAAAAAATGGGGAAACCTGCTGTTCCTATTGTTTCTGGTAGATTTAAAGATGATGCCATTGCTAGCAGCAGAGCTTTTGGTATGCCAGATTTACAATTCGTAATAGTGCCTCGTATATATAGAAATCTTGCTGATGAGTTGTGCATCTCACAAACTGAAGAAGTTATGCCCGATTTAATATCTACATTAACATCTGATGAAAGTTTGTATGAAAATGACCAGCACCAAAATGATTTTCTGTTTTTTGAAGGTGAAGATAAATATGAATCTGTTTTGAAAATGAATAAGTATTTTACAGATGAGGATTGGTCAGATGCGTTACCTGTATATCCTCCGACGAAAGAAGTTGTTCAAAATCTTCTAAAGGGAACAAGTTTAAAAAGCTCTGATATCGTTTGTGATATGCCTCCTGGTTTTGGAGTGGCAACTGTTAAAAAAATAGCAATTAACGCAGCTCTTGCAGGCGCCAAACCAGAACACATGCCAGTCATAATAGCTGCTGTTAAATGTTTATCAGAAATGGGACCACATGGTGGAAAATCATTATTGATGTCAACAAGCCCTCATGCTCCTTTACTAGTAGTAAATGGACCAATAGCAAAGAAAATAGGTTTAAATTCTGGATCTGCATTGGGTCCGGGTAAGGAAAACGAAATAAACGTTATTGTAGGAAGAGCTTTTTATTTATGTCTTAAAAATATTGGTATGTGGTATCCAAACAAAATGGACATGGATACTATTGGTACAACTCGTAAATTCGTTCATTGTGTTGCAGAAAATGAAAAAATGAGTCCTTGGAATTCATATGCTGAAGACAGAGGCTTTTCTAAAGAAGAAAATGCTGTTTCCATATTTATCACAGATGGAGAATTAGATGTTCAGGATCAAGGTAATACTTCTGCAGAAGGGCTTCTAAAAACCATAGCATATGGAATAACCTTTGGAATTATGGGTGTCGGTAATAATAGAGCTGGCGGGCATGAAAGACTAATATTTATGCCTCCAGACGTCGCAATGCCTGTTGGAAAAGAAGGTTTTTCTAAAAAAGATGTTCGTGATTTTATATATTCACACGCCAATCATAGTGTAGGAAAAATGACACAATATATTCCTTTAGAGGATGCGAGAGTAGACGAAAAATGGCATTATTTGAAAGATTTGTCAGAATCAGAAAAATTAGAAAAAGAGGTACCCTTACTGCACAGTCCTGACAATATTGATATAGTTGTTATTGGTGCTGATAGGGCAAAAACTTTAGTTTTTCCTTCTGGGCCTTCATCAGCTACTGTTGGTATAGATCAATATATTTAGGATAATAGATGGGTTTTTTAGAAGGCTATAAAGTACTAGAAATAAGCAGATACCCTGCAGGGTCTATTTTAGGCATGATGCTTGCAGATGAAAAAGCAGAAGTAACAAAAATACTTTTTCCTAATATTAATCCTAAACAGGAAAGTGTAGAGTTTTCTGTTTGGAATAGAGGTAAAAACATTCTAAATGCCAACATTTTTAATGACTCAACATCACTTCAAAATATTCTAAATTTATGCACAACAGCAGACATTATTATTATATGTTTAGATCCTGAAGAAATAGATAAATATTCTCTAACATACGACTCCCTAAAAGGCGAAAGCGTTGTTGTTTCTCTTCCTTGTTTTCCTCCAGGACATACTTTAGATTATCTTCCTCCTGAAGAAGAAATAGGAGCTGCATCATCAGGAATATATTCTTTAAACCCTGCCGGTAAGCTTCCTGTTCCAGGTGAAGGCCCTTCTTTTCATAGCCTTTATTATTCTAGTAATTTTGCCGCTATGACCGCTTCTTCTGCCGTTGTAGGGGCACTACTTCAAAAAAACATGACCGGATTAGGTCAACAAATTTCTGTTTCATTACATGATGCCATGTATCAAGGAATGGGAGGTAACTTAATTAGACATTCTAAAAGAAGCGAAGGAAGGCAAGTTGCTCATCCTGTTATAGGAAGAGCTTATCAGTGTAAAGATGATAAATGGATAAATATAAACATGTCTCACCCTAGGTTTTTAGAACCTTTTCTAAAATCTATAGGTAAGCCCGAGTGGCTAGAAGAATTAAACGATTTAGAAACTCTTTTAAAAGACGACCTTTCTTTAAATATGTATAAAGAAAAATTTGCATCACTTTGGAAAGAAAAAACAGCTAAAGAATGGGAAGACAAATTAGGAGACATAGGTGTTCCTGGTAGTATTTCTAGAACTATTGATGAATGGATAGATGAAGAACAAGCTAATCTTTCTGAGGCAATTATTAATATTAACGATTCTTATTTTGGAAAAATGAAACAACCCGGAAAATTAATCCAAGATTTATAAGGTATTAAAATGACTAATGCTCCTTTAAAAGGAATAAAGGTTTTAGACTTAACAATAGTTCTAGCCGGACCTACCTGTGGAAGAACTTTAGCTCAATATGGAGCTGAAGTTATTAAAATAGACCCAGAAAGTAGAAAACCTCAGCTATACCAATGGATAGATGTAAGTAGAGGTAAAAAAAGTGTTTCCTTAAATTTAAAAAGCCCGGGAGGGAAAGAAACTTTTTTGGAACTCGCTAAAACAGCCGATGTTATATTAGAAGGTTTTAGAAAAGGTACTACCGACAGGTTAGGAATAGGTTATGAGCAAATTAAGAAAATAAACCCAAAATTGATATATGCGTCCATTAATTGTTATGGGCATAAAGGTCCTTGGCAATTTAGGCCCGGATTTGAACAAAATGCTCAGGCTGTTACTGGAATTCAAATGAGAAACGGTTCTAATGAAAGTGGGCCTAGAGCAGCTACTTATACTTTGAACGACTATGGGACAGGATTAGCTGCTGCTTATGGTGTAATGCTTGCTCTATTAGAAAGAAACAAGACAAATAAGGGAAAACATATTGGAGCTTCTCTTGCTGTAACTTCTACTTTTTTAACAGGGCCCTATGCTACAAACTATAAAAATAAAGCTCCAGAAAATGATATTGGTGGACCTGGTTTAAGGGGAAAGACACCTTTGTCTTCTTTGTATGAGTGTAAAAATAATGAATGGATATTATTTAAAATTAATAACAACACTC
>JBJLGX010000006.1:0-23816 GCA_045564655.1 Dehalococcoidia bacterium | reverse complement strand
CTCGTCTAGAAAATATGAAAGGAGGCCTTGTTAAAGGCACTTAAAATTTATTTGGTTATTTATAAAAAGTAAGTACGACTAATTTGGTCGTGTTGTTAAATTGGAGGGTGATATGGCCGTCAAAGGACAGGACATAGCATCGGTTATTAAAAAACAGATCGAAGGCTTTGGAACCGACTTAGGTATGGTAGATGTAGGTACGGTTGTTGAAGTTGGAGATGGAATAGCACGTGTCCACGGGCTGTCCGGAGTAGCTTATAACGAACTTGTTGAGTTCGGTGGAGGAGTTGCTGGGATCGCTCTTAACTTAGAAGAAGATAGTGTTGGTGTTGTTATCTTAGGGGATCCGAGTGGAATTAAAGAAGGATCTGAAGTTAGAGGTACAGGGCAGGTTATGCAAGTTCCTGTAGGGGAACAGCTACTTGGCAGAGTATTAGATGGCATTGGAAATCCAATTGACGGCAAAGGTTCTGTAGATACTTCGGAGATGAGAGAAGTTGAAATTGTCGCACCTAACGTTGCAATTAGAAAAGGAGTTAATACTCCTGTCCAAACTGGAATAAAAGCAATTGATGCAATGATTCCTGTCGGTAGAGGACAAAGAGAATTGATAATTGGTGACAGAACTACAGGGAAGACAGCAATATGTGTAGATTCAATTATTAACCAAAAAGGTGGCGATTTAATTTGTATATATGTAGCTATTGGACAGAAGGTTGGAAAAGTGGCACAAACTGTTGGAATATTAGAACAGTTTGGTGCAATGGAACATACTATTGTGGTTGCTGCTAATGCTTCAGATGCAGCTCCAATGCAGTATTTAGCTCCATATACCGGATGTGCTATGGCAGAACATTTTATGCTTCAAGGTAAAGATGTTCTTATAGCATATGATGATTTGTCAAAACATGCTTGGGCATATAGACAAATGTCTCTGTTACTTAAGAGACCTCCTGGCCGTGAAGCATACCCAGGAGACGTATTCTATCTTCATAGTAGATTGTTAGAGAGGGCGGCTAGATTAGATGATGATCATGGTGGAGGTTCAGTTACAGCATTGCCTGTGATAGAAACTCAAGCAGGAGATGTTTCGGCATATGTTCCTACTAACGTTATATCGATTACTGATGGACAAATTTATCTAGAACCTGAATTATTTAATGCAGGAATTCGACCTGCAGTTAATGCAGGGGTTTCTGTTTCTAGGGTAGGTAGTGCAGCCCAAACTAAAGCCATGAAATCTGTTGCAGGAACTTTACGGCTTGCTTTATCACAGTATCGAGAATTAGTAACATTTGCTCAGTTTGGTACCGACGACCTTGATGAAGCTACTAAAAGACAATTAGGTCGAGGAGAAAGGTCTGTTGAAATATTGAAACAAGGCCAAAATGCACCTATACCAATGGAACAACAGGTTTGTATTTTGTTTGCTTTAAATGAAGGGTATGTAGATGATGTTGATGTATCTAATGTTATGTCTTGGGAGCAAGCATTTCACGGGTTTATGACTTCTAATAATAAAGATTTGTTAAAACAAATTGCAGATGATGCTGACTTAACAGATTCTTCGAGAGAGAAATTGACCTCTGCTATTGAAGACTTTAAGAAAAGTGGATTGGTTTAATTAAATGGCTAGTGTTAGGCAAATAGCAAGACGAATAAGAAGCGTCGAAAGTACAGCAAAAATAACGAAAGCTATGTCTATGATTGCTGCTTCAAAATTGAGGAGATCTCAAGATGCGGCTACTATGGGCAGAGATTATTCAAATAGTATGTCTCAGATGGTTTCAAATGTGGTATCGCAAATATCAGATGATGATTCTAATCAGCCTTTGATTGAAAATCGAGAAAATAAATCTGCTTGTTTGGTAATTATTACTCCAGATAGAGGTCTTACAGGTGGATTAATCGCAAATATTTTAAAGTCGGCCTCTTCGTTTTTAGCTCAACAGACTGTTCCTGTGAAAGTTGTTGGGGTTGGGAAAAAAGGGATAACTTTTGCAAAAAGGATGGATTTAGAGTTGATAGGAGAGTTTATAGGAATTGGTGATTCTCCAAATTCTTCAAATACCCTCCCTATAGCAGATTTATTAATTGATAAATTTTCATCTGGAGAAGTAGATTCTGTTCATATTTGTTATGCGAATTTTATTAATACTACACTGCAAAAGCCTACTTTAAACCAATTGATTCCCGTTGCTGTTGATGAGTTAAATGATAAGAAATTAGAATACATTTATGAGCCTAATCCAAATCAAGTATTGAATGAACTTTTACCGCGATATATACAAACGTTAGTTCATCATGCGATATTAGAAGCTAACGCAAGTGAACAGTCAGCTCGAATGGTTGCTATGAACCAAGCTACAGATAATGCTAATGAAATGGTAGGCGATTTAACTTTAGTGATGAATAAATTAAGACAAGAAACTATAACTGGAGAGCTTTTGGATATTGTTGGAGGAGTCTCGGCAATAGAAGCTTGATCCACTTTTAATAAAAATACTGAATCACGTTCAGGAGTATATATGGGAACCGGAAAAATAATACAAGTAATTGGAACAGTAGTTGACGTTGAATTTCAACCAGATGAAATGCCTGCTATTTTTAATGCTCTAGAAACCGAAATTGGAAATGATAAGCTTGTTTTGGAAGTAGAGCAGCATATTGGAAATAACTGGGTTCGATGTTTAGCTCTTGGCCCCACAGAAGGATTAAAAAGAGGGATAGATGCTGTAGATACAGGAGCTGCAATTTCTGTACCAGTCGGAGACCCTACATTAGGTAGATTGTTTAATACATTAGGTGAAACGTTAGATGGTCTAGGAGAGATTGATTCTCCTGAAACGAGACCTATACATAGAGAGCCCCCATCTTTTGAAGAACAAGCTACAGAAATTGAAGTTTTAGAGACAGGAATAAAAGTTTTAGATTTGATTACTCCTTTTAACAAGGGAGGTAAAATCGGCGCATTTGGTGGTGCAGGTGTAGGCAAGACAGTTGTTATTCAGGAATTGATTAACAACATTGCTACTGAACACCAAGGAGTATCAGTGTTTGCAGGTGTAGGAGAACGCTCTAGGGAAGGTAATGATCTTTGGCGTGAAATGGAAGAAGCAGGAGTATTACCTCAGACTGTATTAGTTTTTGGACAAATGAATGAACCTCCAGGAATAAGAGCAAGAGTTGCCCAAACAGGTCTAACTATGGCTGAATATTTTAAAGAAGAAAGAGGGCAAGACGTTTTATTATTCGTAGACAATATTTATAGATATATTTTGGCTGGAATGGAGGTATCTGGATTATTAGGCAGAATGCCTTCCGCGGTAGGCTATCAACCTACATTAGGTACCGAAATGGGAGCTTTAGAAGAACGAATAACTTCATCGAAGACAGGTTCTATTACATCTGTGCAAGCTATATACGTTCCTGCAGATGACTATACTGACCCAGGAATCGTAACTACTTTTGGTCACTTAGATGCAGTTATGACTTTGGAGAGAAACTTGGCTTCTCAAGGTTTATATCCAGCAGTAGATCCTTTAACATCATTTTCAAATATATTAGAACCGTCGGTTGTGGGGCAAGAACATTACGATGTTGCAATAGCTGTTACACAAGTTTTGCAGAGATATCAAGGATTACAAGATATCATCGCGATTTTAGGTATTGAAGAACTCTCTGACGATGATAAAGCTACTGTTTCTAGGGCAAGAAAGATTCAAAGATTTTTGACTCAACCATTTAACGTTGCAGAGCAATTCACTGGAACACCTGGTAAGTACGTATCAGTGAAAGATACAGTAGAAGGGTTTAAACAAATCCTGGATGGAGTCCATGACGATGTTCCAGAGCAAGCGTTTTATATGGTTGGAACAATAGATGAAGCCCTTGCAAAAGCTCAAGAAATGGCTTCTGTTTAGTAATTTTAACAAACTAGGATAATAGCAAATTGCATTTAGATATAGTTACAACTGAAAAATCAGTCTACTCAGATGATATTGATCTGTTGGTTGCGCCTGGCATTGAGGGACTATTAGGAATATTACCTAGGCATGCCCCGTTATTAACAGTATTAAATTCTGGGAATGTTCTTATTCGGAAAGACGGAAAAGATGAGGAAATCATGATTAATGGTGGGTTTTTAGAAGTAACAGCTAATAGTGATGTTACGATACTAGCTAACAGCTAACAGCTGTTGAACTGCTAAAAATGATGATTTCTTGACTCTAAATTATGTACGTTGCTAGAATGTGTTGGCCCTATTAGTTTAAGGTTTTGAATATTGCTTGTAAAAGCAGTGTCTTTTAATTTATTTCTTGGAGGTAGTTAATGAGTGAAGATGATGACGTAAAACTATATCGAGGTTTGCGTGAAGTTTATATAGATAGAACTACCTCTAGCTTTATTAACGGAAAAGAGGGAAAGCTGTATTATCGTGGATATAATATCGACGACTTAGCTGTTAACTGTGCATTTGAAGAAGTTATATATCTAATTATGAAAGGTGAATTACCTACTCAGAATGAATTAGATATATTTACCACTGAATTACGCTCTAATATGGATATTCCTGAGCCTATTGTTGACATAATTAAAACAATAAAAGATGCTCATCCTATGGATGTATTAAGAACAGCTATTTCGGCATTGTCAGCATTTGATGATGATGTTGATGATAATTCTGTGGAAGCAACGCTTAGAAAAGGTACTAGGTTAACAGCCCAGGCTCCGACAATAGTAACTACACATGCCCGTATACGAGACGGATTAGATCCTATTACTCCTGATCCAGAACTGTCTTTAGCTGCCAACTTTTTATATATGCTTTTTGGCGAAAAACCAGATCCTAGAGATGTTGCTTTAATTGATAAAGATTTTGTGTTGCATGCAGAACACGGATTAAATGCATCTTCATTTGGTGCTAGAGTGGCGGCTTCTACTCAAGCTGATTTGCATTGTGCTGTCACAACAGGTGTCGCTGTCTTAAAAGGACCTTCTCATGGTGGAGCAGCCGAATCTGTAATGACAATGTCTCAAGATATAGGAGATGTGGATAATGCTGAGAAATATGTAAAAGATACTTTGTCAGGAGGCGGAAGAATAATGGGGTTTGGGCATCGTGTATACAAAGCCGTTGACCCTCGCTCTCTACACTTGCAAGATGACCTTAAAGAACTAGGAGAAAGAAAAGGGGAGCCAAAATGGTACTCTATTCTTCAGAAAGTTGTTGAAGTTATGAAACCATATTCTAGACGTGGTATAAATCAGAATGTTGATTTCTTTTCAGGAGCAATGTATTTCTTGTTAAATATTCCTGAAGATTTATTTATATCAATATTTGCAATTGGCAGAGTTCCTGGATGGACAGCTCAAGTTGTTGAACAGTTTGAAAATAACATTCTACTTCGACCTAGGCTTAAATATGTTGGGGAACTAGATCGGAAATTTATTAAGATTGAAGACAGATAAAGTTGTCAAATAGGGGTTTCATTGAATAAGAGAATAAACGACGAAAATTGTGTTCATCACTGGGTTTTGGCTCAACCAAATGGGCCTTTCAGTTCAGGATTATGTAAACTTTGTGGAGATACAGAAGAATTCCCTAATTCATTAGCTGGATCAAATTGGACAAAACCTTCTTCTGCTGCAACTTCTAATAAGGAAAAATGATTCTTTAAAACATAGTGTATTGTGTAATGAATATTGATCCATATCGTCTTGTGATAGATTTGATAGATAAACAAGGACCTATTTCGTTTGATACATTTATGGAGTTAGCCCTTTATTCGGATGAAGGATACTATTCAAATAAAAGTAAAGTAGGTGCTATAGGGGATTATTATACTAGTCCCACCTTACATCCAATATTTGCTTCTTTTTTATCCTCTCAGATAAATCATTTGTGGGAATACTTAGGGAAACCTAGTCCTTTCAAAATTGTGGAACTCGGATGTGGTGAAGGCATATTAGCGAAGGATATAATAAATTCATTATCAGCATCTAAAAATCAAATTCAAGACTCATTACAATATATTGCAGTTGATCGAATAGCTCCAAATGTTAGTGTTGAGAATGTCGAATTTATTCAATCTGATATGCCACCATCTATTGGTGGTACAGGAATCATAATTTCTAATGAATTGTTTGATGCCTTTCCTGTTAAAAGATTTGAAATAAATTCAGGTATACCTCATGAAATTCTTGTTAGCATCTCTGCTCAGAACGAATTAATTGAAATCATTTCATCCAATCCATTGCCATCTTCCATAGTTGAATATATAAGTAAATTTGATTTACCTGAAGGGTATCGAGGAGTTATAAATCCAAACCTAGATCCGTATTTTGAAGCATTGAATAAGACGTTGGATAAGGGTTTCTTTTTAACTTTTGATTACGGATATTTAGAAAAAGATTTTTATTCCCTAAATAGATCAGATAAGCATATTCAAACTTATTTTAAGCATGTTGATGGGCTGAATTTATTTGATAATATTGGAAACCAAGATATTACCAGTCAAGTTAATTTTACGGCAGTTATTGATTCTGGATTAAGGCATGGATTTGAACCAGTTATTCTTATGTCACAATCTAAATGGATGGAAGATATGGGATTCCGTGATGTTCTTGAATTTCAGAATTTGTCTGTTAGAGAAATCAGATTAATTAATTCTTTAGTAGATACTGAATCTTTGGGTGGTTTTTTTGTCTCAATTCAAGAAAAAGATGTTGGTACATTTGATTCTTCCAACATCTTTCCTGAACGAGAATTTGTATTGGATAATTTACATGTCTCGCCTATAAGTAAATCACATATAGCGCATCAGATTAAAACACAAGATTTTTACGGGGTTTAAAGCTTTTTAACCTCATCTAAAATATCTTGAGGATCTAAATCAGGTACCTTGTCATATGTTTTACTGAATTGGATAATCCCATTTTTATCAATTATTACAATTGCTCTTTTAGGAGTTCCCCTAACATCATCAAATACTCCATAAGCTTTTGAGACTTCACCATGTGGGTGGAAATCAGCTAATATTGGATACGGTATTGAACCTAAAGATGAGGCAAATGCTACTTGAGTTGGCCTAGCATCACAACTTATACCCAAGACTTGGGTGTCCATTTCTTCAAAACTTTCATTATGTATTCGAAATGAAGAAACTTGGTGGGTTCAGCCACCAGTAAATGAAAATATATGAAATGATAATATTACATTTTTCTTTCCTATAAAATCTTTTAATTCAATGGGTTCTCCATCATGTGAAGGTATTTTGAAATTAGGCGCTTTGGATCCAGGTTTTGTCATTTTATCCTACTTTTTATAGTATATTTACTGTAGAACTAATTTATATCACTTTTACGATTACTATAAAAGTAGAATCTTACTGGAGAATTTTAATATGCAATCTGGAAAAAATGTACGAGTTACCTTAGCATCTCGACCTGTAGGCTTTCCTAAAGTATCAGACTTTAATGTCGAAGAAGTTCCAATTTCAGAGCCTGGTGAAGGTGAAATATTAATTAAAGCCTCTTGGTTATCATTAGATCCATATATGCGTGCACGACTAGATGAGGCTAAAGGATATGCTGAGCCAATACAGATAGGAGAAGTGATTATTGGTGCAATAGTGGGAGAAGTGGTTGAAACAAGAACTCCACGATTTAAGATAGGAGATATTATTGAAGGAAGATTAGGGTGGCAATCTTATGCTGTCTCTGATGGTACAGACATGCAAGGATCAGATCTTAGAAAAATTGATCCTTCATTAGGCCCTATACAAACAAGTGTCGGAGTTCTCGGTATGCCGGCTTTTACAGCATATTTTGGATTTTTAGATGTCTGTGAGCCTGTTGCGGGTGATACGGTTGTAGTTTCAGCTGCTTCAGGTGCCGTAGGTCAAATTGTAGGCCAAATTGCTAAGATCATGGGATGCCATGTAGTTGGGACTGCAGGATCTGACAAAAAGATTGATTATGTAGTTGATGAACTGGGATTTGATTCTGGTATTAATTATAAAACTGAAAATTTAGACCAAGCTCTTTTAGACCATTGCCCCAATGGTATTGATGTTTATTTTGATAATGTTGGAGGGGTTTTGACTGATGCTGTGTTTAAACAATTAAATATAGGTGCCCGTGTAGCCATATGTGGACAGATATCCCAATATAATTTAGAAAAACCAGAGCTTACCCCTAGAAACTTATGGCAACTAATTGTATCCCAAGCTAAAGTCCAAGGCTTTCTCCAGGGACAATTCCTTAATCGACATCCAGAAGCTTTAATAAGAGTTTCAAATTGGATTAAAGAAGGTAAAGTAAAATATAAAGAAGATATTACTGTAGGATTAGAAAATTCCCCAGCAGCATTTATAGGGATGTTGAATGGTGAAAATTTCGGAAAGACTTTGGTGAAAATTTCTGAATAATGGAGCCAACGGGCGGATTCGAACCGCCGACCTAACACTTACGAAGCGTTTGCTCTACCACTGAGCTACGTTGGCACATCGAATAGATACTCTAGCATAGCTTTAAGGATTATTTAAGTAGAAACTTATGGAAATAATTTCACATAGAGGGTTTTCTTCTGAGAGACCTGAAAACACAATTGCGAGTTTTGATTATGCTTTGGAATCCGGATTTTCTTACTTAGAATTAGATATACATCTCTCTAAAGATGGTGTTTTATATGTGATCCATGATGATACGGTTGACCGTACTACAGATGGGACAGGATTTATAAAAAATTTAAATTCTCATGAAATCAATATGTTGGATGCTGGAAGTTGGTTTGATAAAAAATATTCTGAACAGAAAATTCCTACATTAGAATCTATACTTATTAGATATCAGAATAAGGCACATCTGTTCATTGAACTTAAATCAGATTCAAATGAATTGATTAATACCCTGCGTTCCTTGTTGATAAAATACGCGTGGATTCAAGAGACTCATCCCAGAACCAATACACTTGAATTACAAAGAGTTTCTATTATTTCATTTCTCCCAAGTCAATTATTAAGATCAGTAGCCTTGAACCCAGAGATAAATCATGGGTTTTTAATGATTGAACCTTTGAAGGAAAATATCGATTTTTGTCTTTTAAATAATATAAATGGATTTTTTCCTTATGTTGAAAATTTGGATCAAGATATAGTTGATCAAGTTCATAGAGAAGGTCTTTTTGTTGGAGCTTGGGGATTCGAATCTTTAATACAGGTATCTAAGTCATTAGAAATGGGAGTTGATGGAATAACAGTTGACTGGCCGTCTAAAGCACTTGAAATGATACTAACTGAAGATTAATTTTTTTCGAGTCTTTTTTTCGAGTCTTCCTCTTGAGCTATTAATATTCCTTTTTTTACATCTACTAATTGTAAAATAGCTGTACCTGCTACTATCAATAATAAAATAGCAAAAACAGCACTTCTAGTGTCTAGCATCCCGGTGACTAACACATAAATTATTGGTCCTAACACGGAAGATGCCCGACTCATAAATCCAAAAAATGAAAAGAATTCACCACTTCGTGTTTCTGGTGATATTTGTGAGAATAAACTACGGGCTAATGCTTGGCTACCACCCATAACCAATCCTACGTTGACGCCTAAGATCAACCATTGATATCCAGCTGCGATATTTAATGGTTCCCATAAGAATTTGCGTATTAATGATGGCCACCAATCTAAAGGACCATTTTCTAGTGAAGAAGGGTGTATTGGCCCAACAATACTTCTTTCATTTCCTTCAGCCATTTTAATTGAAGCGCTAAATTTAGAATTATCACTTTCAGACATAATAGTTACAAAATTCTCGAGTTCACTAGGGTTCAAATATTCTTGATTGAGTAGATCTGCAACTTCATCTCCCCATAAAAGCTCAGTTTTTGAATCAGATAACTCAGGGGATTTATTGATAGTATATGAAGCAGTCCGACTATTATATGAAATTTGATAGTCGTGTTCAGAATGAGATGAAGGAACAAGTGGAGCAACACTTACTCCTAGAATAACTATAAAAACCCAACCTATTAGTGAGATAGTAAGAGATTTTTTTGTACTTGTTATGCGAGCAATTTTGCTAAAAAGTATAGCTCCACCTGCTGCTACAAATTGGATTATTAGTATGGTTGCCATGTTAAATGTTAGGGCTAGCCCTAAGGTGTCAGCTGCAAAGGCACCTGCGATTCCTAGAATACTTTGAATTCCGTCATTAAATAATAAATAAGCTGCTAAATAAAGTACTATCACTTTGAAATTTTTTAATTCCGCAAAAGTTGTTTTTAATTCTTTTTTTGCAAGCTTTGATGCTGATAATATGTTTAGCCCAGAAATAGGGTTTTCTATTTCTGGTTCAGGTATTCCTCTGAATGTCCAAAGTGCCCATAAGAACCACCACAATCCAATAGATGATAATAATAATCTAGTTACAGTATCTTCAATTGCTGTACCTGAAGTTACAACGTTGATTGCTAAATGTATAAGTAACAGTAAACCTCCACCAATATAGCCATATGCATATCCTCGTGAACTTACGTCATCAGCTAATTCACGAGGAGCTATATGTGGAAGAAATGCATTATAAAAAACTAAACTCCCGGCAAACCCAATGTTAGCTAATATGAATGTACCTATTAACCAAGCCCAAGGAGTAGCAGTATATGCTGAAAAGAAGGCTAATATTGTAAATATACATCCTGCAATTGTATAAATCCATAATAAAGTTTTTTTTATGGGTACTCGATCTGCAATGATACCTAATATAGGACTGCTTATAGCTACAATACTGGCTGCAACCACTGCTGACAAACTCCAAACTGAGCTACCAGTGAATGTCATTCCCCAAAATACAGCTTTTTCACCTAATGCTTCTTTGAATAAATAAACAAAATATATTGGATATATAGCAGCAATTCCGCTTGTAGCAAAACCTGAATTTGCCCAATCATACATGCACCATGCCCGGATGACTTTCCTCTGTGATTTAGTTAGTTCTTTTATGTTATTAAATGAAGTCATATGTTAGTTTGTGATAGGCATTCCGTATTGATAAATATTTCTGAAAGTTTTAATAAACCAGCTAGCGAAAACTAATACTATAAACAATATGCCCCCTAGTATAAGCATATAGTCAGCGGCTAATAAAGATATTATCTGCCCAAATATGTTGATGTCAGGAATAGAGATATCTGACATCCTACCATTGACTAAATTCATTAGAGCCATTATTCCACCAATATGAACTGAATAAACAGCGCCGACCCTTCCTCTGACTCCATCATCTGTAACACTTTGAATCATTGTATGAGTTAAAGTCATAAATCCGGATTGAGATAAACCGATTATTATTGCAGCAGTTGTTGCTAGGTATATATTGGAAGAAAGAGCTAAAAATATAGGAGACAAGCCACTGATTAAAGATAAGTTTAGTAACATATTTCCTTTAGTTTTTTCATTTGTTATCACTGAAAGAGAAAGAGCACTTACTAGAGCACCTGCCCCTGTAGCCATCATAATTATTGTTACTCCACTATCTCCCAGGGCGCTAAATCTGTCATCAGAAATAACTGTTAACATAGATTCAAAAGACATAGTAAAACCACAATGGAAGAATGCCATTAAAGTTATAACCCTCAATTGAGGATGCTTATATACATACGGTATGCCTTCTAAGAAATTTTGGATAAAATTTTTGCTGCTATCAATAGTTCCTGTTGCTTGAGATTTAACTTGAAGTGTTTGATATAGGCTTATTAAATAAAAGCCAGAACATAATAAAAATGCCCATTCTAGATTGACGAAATATAATAAAGGAAGAATTGCTAATGGCCCTATTAATCTAGAACCATGAATTGCTGCCTGATGTAGAGCTACACCATTTAGAAGTTTTTCTTTTGGAATAAGGTTGGGAATAAGAGCTTGCGATACAGGCATTTGGGCTGCTCGAGCTGAGCCATTTATAAAAGACAACGCCATTACTTGCCACATAGTTATGTTATCGGTAAATATTAGTAGAACAAACACTAAATTGTGGAGTAAATTTAGCGCAAACATCCCACCAACCACTTTGCGCCTTTCGAATCTATCTGCCAAATATCCACTAATTGGCGGCATCAATACTCTTGGAATCATTGCTAAAAATGTCACTAGCCCAACATAAAGGTTTTGATTTTCTGATGAATCACTCATTTGGTAGACTAATAAAGCTCTTCCAAGTATTAATGCCCATGCAGCGGCATTAGCACTTAAGTTTGCTATCCAAAATGCTCTGAAGTCTTTGTATTGTAATGAGGAAAATATTTTCTTTGTTGAAGTGGATATAGAATTCATGATTTTTCTTTGTTGACTAGAGAATATATTATTAGTATTTGTATCACATAAATGATTTATATGATATTACTAATTAGAGGATATTGAATATGAATAAACTGCCTACTCAAAAAGAATTGCTAAACTATTTTAATGATTTGTCTAATTGGGGTAAATGGGGCGATGATGATCAAATGGGGACTCTCAATTATATTAATGATTCTGTAAGGTTAAATGCGGCTTCTTTACTGAAAAATGGCCATAGTGTTTCTTGTTCAAGGCCAATAGAATTTGAATATGCACCTGATACACCCAATCCTCCTGTTCACTATATGATTGAAAGTGGAGACGGTCTAAGTTCAGAATATCCATTTACTGATTCTAAAATTTCGGCTAAGCCGTCTCAAGTAGCAATGGATTATATAGGTATGATTTTTCATGGCCATTCAATTACCCATATTGATAGCCTTGCACATTTTTTTTGGAATGGAAAAATGTATAACAATCAACCTGCATATTTAATTTCAACCAGCCTAGGAGCCACTACTGAATCTGTAGATCTAGCATCTGCAGGAATTGTTTCTAGAGGAATTTTAATTGATGTTCCAAAGATTAGAAATATTCCTTGGGTAGAAAGAGGTGAAGGAGTACTACCTGAAGATATTATCAAAGCTGAGGAAAAATTTGGATTTAAAATTCAAGAAGGAGATGTACTGTTAATAAGAACAGGCCAATACAAAAGACGTCTTGATGAAGGGCCGGTTAATCCATCTGTTGAAGGGTCAGCAGCATGCCATCCTGCTTGTTTGCCATTATTTCATGAGAGAAAAATATCTATGCTTGGAAGTGATACAGGAAATGATGTCCTGCCGCCACTTTATTCAGAAGTGAATATGCCCATTCATCAAATTGGTATCGTAGCAATGGGACTTTGGATATTGGACAATGCTAATCTAGAAGATCTTTCTGAAGCTTGTGAGAAATTTCAACGTTGGGAGTTTTTTATAAATATAAACCCTCTTAGGTTATCTAATTCTACAGGCTCTCCGGTTAATCCAATAGTCTTATTTTAATGGACAATAAATATGATCCTGTTATATGATACGGCACTCATAATAACCTTAGTACTTAAAATAAATGAGAGTTGTATATGTCCAAATATAAAGTAGTTTCTCAAAAACCTGCAGAAGTAACATTTGATCTTGCTGATTCGGAATACTTGCTAGAAAGAATTGCATTAGATCCTATAGATGCAGAAATAGTTGAAGTAGATGCAAAATCAGAAGAAGAATTCATTGCTGTGGCAAAAGATGCAGACGCTATCATCGGTAGGGGCAGGATTTTAACGGAGAATATTATAAATTCTTTGGATAACTGTAAAGTTATAGCCCTTGGAAGTGTAGGAGCAGACAAAGTTGATGTAAATGCAGCGACAAATAAAGGTATACCGGTAACTAATGTCCCTGATACTTTTATAGAGGAAGTAGCTGATCATACTATGATGTTATTGCTGGCCTCATTTAGGAGATTGAATGTTACCCATGAGATGGTTATAAACAATCGCTGGGCAGAGGGTAGACCTTTTATATCAGAATTTCCTAGAATGTGGGGACAAACACTAGGCTTTATATCTTTTGGTCATGTAGCTAAAGCGACTGCAGTAAGGGCAAAAGCATTTGGGGTTAATATGATTGCATTTGATCCATATATTGAAGAACTTACGATGACCGACTATGGAGTTGAACCTATCAGTACACTTGAAGAACTTCTCAATCGTTCAGATTTTGTTTCTATGCATGCTCCATCTACTCAAGAAGTTCATCATCTGATGTCAGAAAACGAATTTAAATCCATGAAGAAAACGGCTTTATTTGTAAATAATGGAAGAGGCCCTACAGTTGATGAAAAAGCCTTGATAAAAGCTTTAGAAGAAGGTTGGATTGCTGGGGCTGCTTTGGATGTTCTCGAACAAGAACCACCGGATCCTGAAAACCCATTACTGCATATGGAAAATGTAATATTAACCCCACATATTGCATCTGCATCGAAAAGAATGGCTCCTGAAACTAGGCGTAGAGTAGGCCAAGAAATATCTTTAGTCTTGACAGGTAGATGGCCGAGGACATGTGTAAACCCTTCAGTTTTGGCTGATTCTGGATTAAAGAGATGGCAGCCATATTCTATGGGAAGAGGACCAGGTTCCGGATAGACTATACAAAATATGCACAATAGCTATTAATATTTTGGTCGTTCACTGGTATTATATCTAGGCGATAAATTTTAATTGATATATTTGGTTGTTTATATTGTATAAATAATAACGATTTATATTGATATAGTTAGGAGTAAAAATACTTTGACTGATATAAAAGTAGCTATAATTGGTGTTGGTAATTGTGCGTCATCTTTAATGCAAGGTGTTGAGAAATATTCTGATGCGGGTGCAGACGAAACTATTCCAGGGCTTATGCATCCTGTGTTGGGAGAATATGGTATTGGAGACATAAAAGTTGTTGCGGCTTTTGATGTTGATGAAAATAAAGTTGGAAAAGATTTGTCGGAAGCAATATTTTCTGCCCCCAACAATACTATAAAATTTCAAGACGTTCCTGAGTCTGGTGTAATAGTTCAAAGAGGTATGACTCACGATGGTATTGGTCGCTATACTTCAGAAATTATTAATAAAGCTCCTGGTGGCACAGATGATGTTGCAAAAATTTTAAAAGATAGAGAAGTCGATGTGGTTATAAATTACTTACCTGTAGGTTCAGAAGAAGCTTCTAAGTGGTATGCTGAACAAGTACTTCAAGCAGGTTGTGGATTTATTAATTGTATTCCTGTATTTATTGCTAGTGGCGAAAACGATTATTGGCAAAATCGTTTTAGAGAAGCAGGGGCTCCTATTATTGGGGACGATATAAAATCTCAAGTTGGCGCAACAATAACTCATCGGGTATTGACACGATTATTTATGGATCGTGGGGTTGAAATGCTTAGAACATATCAATTAAATTTTGGTGGCAACACCGACTTTATGAACATGTTAGATAGAGATAGACTAGATTCTAAAAAAATCTCTAAAACTCAATCAGTTACCTCACAATTAGATGAATTTATACCTGATAGAGATGTGCATGTTGGTCCTAGTGACTATGTACCTTGGTTAACAGATAGAAAATGGTGCTATATCAGGATGGAAGGTAAGAGCTTTGGAGATGTTCCTTTAAATATAGAATTAAAAATGGAAGTTTGGGATAGCCCTAATTCTGCAGGGGTTGTAATTGATGCTATTAGATGTGCAAAGATTGCGAAAGATAGAGGATTAGGTGGTCCAGTAGTTGCTCCTTCATCATATTTTATGAAATCACCCCCAGTTCAATATACTGATGATGAGGCACGAGAATTACTTGAAGACTTCATTGCTGGAGAGGAAACGGCACAAGGATAAATATAACCGTTTACTTTACATAAATTATTAAAGAGTTTTATGAAAGTTGCCATTGTTTCACCCTATGATTACTCTAAACCAAGTGGTGTTAATAACCATGTTAGTAATCTGAGTAAATATTTAACTGAAAAAGGGGTGACATCTAAAATTATTGCTCCTGCATCGACATCAAAAGATTTCGATAGCAATAATTTTATACCTATGGGTAAACCAATTTCCATACCATCAGGTGGATCAGTTGCGAGGGTTTCTCTGTCATTTTGGTTACGGTCTAGAGTTGAAAAGATTTTAGAAGAAGGTAAATTTGATGTTATACACATGCATGAACCGTTTGCTGGGGCCATAACATTAAGTGCTTTAGTAAGTAATGTTAAGAATTCTCCAATTAAAATAGCTACTTATCATTCATATGAAGGTAGTAATATATATAAATTTTTTTCACATAAACTTTTAAATAAATATTCTAATTTTCTAGATGGCAGGATAGCTGTGTCCAATCCAGCTAAAGATTTTATACATAAATTTATGCCAGCTGAGTACACTATTATTCCCAATGCTGTGGAAGTTGATAAATTTCGAACGGCAGAGCCTTTTTCAGAATATATAGATGGTAAAGTCAATATTCTTTTTTTGAGTAGATTAGAGAAACGAAAAGGTCTGAAATATCTTATTTCTGCTTATGTAAATTTAAAAAAGATGAATTCAAATATAAGATTAATTATTGTTGGTGGAGGGAAAGTCGATTCTGAATCTTTGAAAGTGTTGTCTGATTCTTCTGTTGAGGATGTAATTTTAGCAGGAGAAGTTACTGAAGAAGATAAAATTCGTTATTATCATTCAGCAGATATTTTTTGTGCTCCAGCAACAGGTCAGGAAAGTTTTGGGATTGTATTACTAGAATCAATGGCATCTAAGGTTCCAATTGTTGCTACTAATATAGATGGATTTATGCAAGTAGTGTCTGATCGTAAAGAATCTCTTCTTGTTGATCCTAAAAATGTTAATGATCTTATTCAAGCTTTATCTGAATTAATTTATGATCCTAAATTACGTAAGAAAATAGCTGATGCTGGCTATTCTAAAGTTGAAAGATATTCTTGGGATATTGTTTGTGGAAAAGTGATAGATTATTATCAGCATGTCTCTGAAATAAAAAATAGGATTTCCGGGAGTTATTGATGAATCGAAAATCTATAAGACTTTTGTTACTAAGGTACTATGAAAAGCCTTTAGTTTTGCTTTTTGACAAATTAGGGTTTTCTCCAAATGGAGTAACTTTTTTAGGATTGACTATAACTCTAATTGCTGCTGTATTTGTATCTCAAGGACAATTCATACTAGGTTCTATACTTATTTTACTTGGTGGGGCCTTAGATTTAATAGATGGAGGATTAGCTAGACATAGAGGTAAAGTTACCAAATTTGGAGCTTTATTGGATTCTGTAATAGATCGTATACAAGAAGCTTCAGTGCTTTTAGGACTATCTGCTTATTATTTATTTAGCCGATGTAATGATGGATCTATAATTAATTTGGAGTCTGACTTTTTGGCTATAACTAATTGTGATGCAGGAGTCTTATTAGCATTTACGACTTTTGTGGCTTCAGTAATGGTTAGTTATTTACGAGCTCGTTCTGAAGGGTTAGGGATTCAATGTAATATAGGAATCATGACTCGACCCGAAAGGGTTATTGCTGTAGCACTGGGGATTCTGATTTCTCATTGGTTCTCACTTATTATTATACTAGTTATGGCTTCAATGACAGTGTTGGGGCTTGTAACGGTTGTTCAGAGAATAATTCATACGTCAAAAGCATTGAATGATGAAGGTTAATAATAAAAAGTGACTTTAATTTTAAATCGAATATCTATGATTTTTTTGTTGATATGTGTATTAATTTTGTTTAGTAGTTCTGTGGTATTTTCTGATGCTAAAGTTCAAATCATATCTCAGAATGCTATAAGTGAATTTCCGTCTGGAATTCGTTTCTCAATAGAAGCGGAATCAGATGTCCCAATTGAACAAATTGCCCTGAGAATGAAATTTGGGCAACAAAAATCTGGAGTTTATGAATACTTTGATTTTGATATGTCAGAATCAGTTAAGTCAGAATTATTTTGGAATACGAATACTGCTAGTAAATATGTACCTCCTGGCACACTTGTATTTTATAGTTTTGAGATTAGGACATCTGATGGAAACAAAATAAATTCAGATCAAAATCAAATGATTTTTTCAGATGCACGATTTGAGTGGTATGAGATATCAAAAGGCTTGTTATCTGTTTCTTACCATGGACCTGTTAAAAATAGAGCTAATGAAATATTAGAGACAATAATTAAAACTTCAGATTTTATGGCTCCTGTTGTAGGAGATTTAGAAGAAGAACCAATACGTGTCACCGTATACAATAATGTTAGTGAAATGCTTCCTGCATTACCTCCAGGTAGTGAAACTATAAGAAGAGAATTGATTACAGAAGGACAAGCATTTATTGATTTTGGTACTTTAATGATATTAGGAGCTGGAGATTCGTATTTAGGAACAGCAGCTCATGAAGTTACTCACATATTAGTACATCGTGCAGGTGACAGTGTTTTTAGAAATATACCTTCTTGGCTTGATGAAGGGTTAGCGGAATATGGAAATATGTATCCTGCCTTTTCTTTCGACTCAGCCCTCAGATATGCAATTAGTACGGATACTCTATTACCGATCACTTCAATGCCAACAATGCCCGGTAATCCAGAAGATATAATTCTCTATTATGGTCAATCTAAATCAATGATTGAATATCTTATTAATATATATGGAACTGAAAGTATGAAATCTGTTCTAGCAACTATGAAATCAGGACGTAATGTTGATGATGCTTTTCAAGCCATCTACGGTAAATCAAAGGAAGATATGGAAAATGAGTGGAGGGAATATATAGGAGCTACATTATATCAATTAGATGAAGGAGATATTTCTTTACCAACTCCTGTCCCTCGTCCTGACATTAAAGTTTTTTCATTAACTCCTCAGCCAGGCTCAAATATTGTAGAGTCTACTGAATCTGTCTCTATACTAAATTCTCAAACTGATAATCAGCAAATAAATAATAATAGCGATTCTAGAAGTTGTTCTGCTTTAGGGTCTTCTAATTCAAATGATATGACTGCGTTTTTCTTTCTTTTTTTTATTAATATATTGAAATCTAGACCTAATTCGATGCCTTACAAAATGACTAATACTCATAAATACATTGGTGAAAAGCATGAGTAAATTCGAAAATATTTCTAAAGCAATTGAACAAACTTTTATAGCTAGATTCCCTAAACAAAATTTAGCTACCTTTGGAATAACTACCATTGATTACTATATAGTTACTGAGCCTATATATACTGCAATAGATTCTTCAAAGAAAGATTTAGAATCAGTTGTTAGAAAAGGTAAAGTGATAGCAAGCAAACCGAAATTAATTACCCCTACATATGCATTGCATTTAGATGGTTTTAGCGAAGAAGCATATGATTATATGAGAAATATATCGCGTGTATATGGACCTAATAGTCCAGCTATCATGTATGAATATAGAAATGAATCGATTAATCTAGAAATAGTGAGTGGTATGACAGAAGAAGTAGCACATCGTATTTCCAATGATTTAAATACACAAAAAAATGATTTGTCAGTTGTGATAGTTGGAATCGATGAGTTCTGGGATGTGTCTTTGATGAAGTTTATTTATGAATTTACAGGATCTTCTTTAGAATATAACGCTCGTGAAATGAGAGATAAAGGGTTACTGGATCCACAAAAAAAAGTTGGAGGAATCCCTAAAATTGTATTAGAACAGATTGAAGAAATGTTTAAATCTGTTGCAAAAGGTGCTAATCCAGATACTCTTAAGATTGAATTGGATAAATGGGGAATATACAAATTTTATGAAGATAGGTTTTTGAATCTTTTTAAATGAATTTGTCCTATTTCCCTTGCACTATGATAAAATTATCTAACATATGAATCCTTAATAAATCGGATGGTTAATGTATAGACAAGAAGAACCAGAAATTAATATTGATAAACTAATAGCTCGACTGAAATCTATGTTTGGATTTTTAGGCAGTGATGGCGATGGTGATGGTGATGGCAATGGCAAGGGCAAGGGCAAGGGCAAGGGCAAGGGCAGAGGCCCTACATTTTTACTTGGTGGGGTTATAGTTTTACTGATTTTGTGGTTGGCGACAGGTATTTTTACGGTCCAACCTGGCGAACAAGCCGCTTTAAAACTTCTTGGACAGTATTCTTCTACTAAAGGTACTGGACTTCAGTGGTGGTGGCCTTCTCCTATAGGATCACGTGATGTTATTCGAATTGATGAAGTTCGAACTATTGAGATTGGCATAAGAGGTGACACTCCGGTACTTAGTGAATCTATAATGATCACAGGTGATACTAATATCGTGGATGTCCAGTTACTTGTTCAATATGATATTAAAAATTTAAAAAATTATTTATACAAAGTTGTTTCTCCAGAAGGATCAACATTGAAAGATGCTATTGAATCTTCTTTAAGGCAGGTCGTCGGTAGTGGGCCAATAGACGATGTTCTAACAGATAAAAAAGAAGATGTTCAAATGACAACTAAAAAGAAACTTCAAGACATTCTTGATAAATATGAGTCAGGTATAAGAGTTCGAGAAGTTAAATTGTTAAATGTTTTTGCTCCAGAACAGGTTAAGGATGCTTTTGATGATGTTGTGAGGGCTAGAGAGGATAAAGAACGTATTGTTAACCTTGCAGAAGCTTACAAAGAAGATATTCTTCCAAAAGCTCGAGGGCAGGCATCAAGGATGCTTCAAGAAGCGGAAGGTACTAGACAAAAGAGTATATCACTCGCAACTGGTGAATCTGAAAGCTTTTTAGCAATTCAGCAAGAGTATGAAAAAGCAAAAGATGTTACTCGAAAAAGATTATATCTTGAAGCGATGGAAGATATTTTACCAGGGATAAGCAAAATTTTAGGTAATCCTGATGATGTGATTTTAGTTAATCCTGATTCTCGAAATATAATTCCAATACCTAATGAAGAGACAATGGGAGAATAATGTTATGCGTAGACTGACTTTAATTACCATTGGAGTGATAATTTTATTAGCTATTTTAATTCCTCAATTTATATTTGTGGTAGATGAGACTAAAGTTGCAATTGTCACTAGATTTGGAAATATTGAATCTGAAATTGATTCCCCAGGGCCTTATATTAAAATGCCATTTATCGATACAGTGACTCAATATGAAAAAAGATTATTAATATTTGATGCTCCTCCAGATTCCTTATTGACTAAAGACAAAAAGAGATTAATTATTGATGTTTATGCACGTGGTCGAATTGTAGACCCTAGAATTTTCCGAGAGAGATTAGGAGATGAACAGACTGCAATTGATAGGGCTGTTGCGATCTTATCTTCTGAGTTGCGGACTGAAATCGCAAGTCGAGACCAAGTTGATATTATTACAACTCAAAGAGATCAAATGATGGATAACGTACTTGTAGCAGTTAAGCCTAAATTAAGTGAATTTGGTCTTACTATTGACGATGTTCGAGTGAAAAGAGTTGATTATCCGGATGAGATTGCAGAGAGTGTGTACAGTCGTATGAGAGCGGAACGTGAGAGAATTGCTAATAGAGAGAGAGCTGAAGGAGCAGAGATAGATGCTCAGGTTCGCTCAGATGCAGATAGGAAAGCTACAATTATTATAGCTTCAGCAACCAGGGACAGTAGTATTTTGTCAGGTTGTGGTGAAGCTGAAGCAACTGCGATATTTGCACAAGCTATAAATAAAGATCCAGAATTCTATACATTTCAGAGGTCATTAGAATCATTTAAAGAAATATTAAATGAAGACACTACAGTTGTACTACCTCTGGAAGGATTCGGCGGGCTATTTGAACAAGTGCGATCAGGAGTTGAAACGGCTACAGATATTACTGATTCAGATGAATCTCCAATTCAAACATCAGATTCAACAGGAGCAAAATGTTCAGAAGTTTCTGCTGCTTGGACCTTAGCATCAGAATTAAATATAGATCAACCTGAATTAGAATTCATATCCATATCTTCAAAAACTTGGCCAGATAGAACTCTTGGTTGTGTTGCTGGAGCTAAAGAAGAAGATGAGGGTGTAAAAGGATTTGAAGTTGAATTCAAATATGATGAAAACAACTATTCGGTTCGGACTAATCAGTATGGATCAATCGTAAAGACAGAAGGTTCTTGTGAATAAATAGTTGGATACTTGTGTCAGATAAAATCAACATTGAAATAATTTGTGATGTTGATGTTCCAATTAATATTCACCAAGATTTAAAGAATATTTCGCAAGTTGTTCTACATCGAAACTCAATTTCTGAATTCAATGCTAATATCTTGCTCACGGACGATAAAACTATAAAAGATCTTAATAGTCGATATCGTGGCTTAGATGAAGTTACGGATGTTCTGTCATTCTCTAGTGAGTATCATGGTCAATATTATGGAGATAATAACCAATTTGATTACTCTGAAGAATTCATATTGCCTAAAGATGCTATGTTTCAACTCGCTGAAGTTGCTATATCGATTCCCCAAGCTATACGTCAATCTGAATATACATTAGAATCAGAATTAATTAAGCTAGTTGCTCATGGTTTCCTACATCTGTTAGGCTACGATCATATTCTACCTGAAGAAAGGAAAATTATGGAAAAATTAGAATTAGAAGCAATAAATGAGGTGTCAGATATTGTCTGAAGTACTCTACAGAAAGTGGCGACCTGGAACTTTAAATGATTTAGTTGGTCAAGATCATATTTCAAAAACACTTCGCAATGCAGTCAAATCAGAACGTATTTCGCACGCTTATCTTTTTTGTGGACCTAGAGGTACGGGTAAAACAAGTACAGCACGGATATTAGCTAAATTAATAAATTGTGAATCTCTAAATGAAGGAGAAACAAATGATACTTGTTCTCAATGTGAGGATATAAATCTAGGGAGATCTTTAGATTTAATAGAGATTGACGGCGCAAGCAATAGGCGTATTGCAGATATAAGAGAATTATCTGAAAAAATTCATTACAGCCCTACAAGTGCTAAGAAAAAAGTTTATATAATTGATGAAGTACATATGCTTACTCAAGAAGCTTTTAATGCTTTGTTGAAAACTCTCGAAGAGCCTCCACCTCACGCTGTTTTGATATTAGCTACAACAGATGTTCAAAAACTTCCGGCAACTATTGTTTCAAGATGTCAGAGATTTGATTTTAAACGGATAGATATAGAATCCATTTCAAGTAAATTAAAGTTGTTATCTGAGTCAGAGTCAATAAATATTCCATCAGATGCATTGGATTTAATAGCGCGCAAATCTACAGGTAGTTTAAGAGATGCTGAAAACTTTTTAGAACAAGCAATTGTTTCATTTGGATCAGAAATTTCGCTGGATAATCTGCGAGAATTTTTTAACATTGATGACGACTATGTTGCCATACAAATTTTTAATAGCATTATCGAATTAGATTTAAAAGGCGCTTTAACTTTAGTGAAGGATTTTTATCAAGATGGTAAAGAAGCTGATCAAATATTAGCAAACATGATATCTCTTTCTCGATCATTGATTTTGGTTAAATCTGAGGCTATATCTGAAAAAGATTTAGGTGAAAGTGTATGGGAGTCATTAAAATTAATAGCTTCTAAATTAGAAATGACTGATTTGATTGAGATTGCTAAGATATTGTCTGATTCACAAAGACAGCATTCTATAACTCCAATATTTCCATTAGAAGTAGGTGTTGCAGAGATAGTTACTGTTTTGTCAGCCAATATGTCAGTACCTGAAATTCAAGATTTGGCTGTTAATGATTCCAGTGAAGGGACTTCTAAACCTATTGGAATTAATACTGAGAAGACACCTTCAGGTAAACCTGTTGGGAATACACCTTCAGGTAAACCTGTTGAGAATATACCTTCAGGTAAACCTGTTGAGAATATACCTTCAGGTAAACCTGTTGGAAATATATCTTCTGAA
>JBJLGX010000005.1:0-123568 GCA_045564655.1 Dehalococcoidia bacterium | reverse complement strand
AAAATTAAACTCAAGGCAAATCTAATGAAATTCACTAAGATGCACGGTGCAGGAAATGACTACGTATACGTAAATGGTTATGTGTACGATGATTATGACTGGCCCGAAATTTCTAAGAAGATTAGTGACAGGCACAAGGGTATTGGTTCTGATGGATTAATAGTTGCGATGCCTTCAGATAATGCTGATTTGCGGATGCAGATGTTTAATGCCGATGGATCTGAAGGAGAAATGTGTGGTAACGGAATTAGATGTCTAGTTAGTTTTGCTATGGAACAAGAATTAATTCCAAAAGATTTAGTTACTAAGAGTGTTGAAACAAATTCAGGTACTTTAACCGTTGAGCCGATATTTTTAGACGATAAAATGACTGAAGCCATTGTAGATATGGGTAAGCCAATTTTTGACCCAGATTTAATTCCAGTAAAAGTATCTTCAGATATAAATCCAATTTTACAATATGCAATTAAAGTTGATGGAATCTCTATGGAACTTGCCTTTGTGTCTATGGGTAACCCTCATGCAGTGTTATTTCTAGATGAATCAGTAGATAATTTCAACCTTGAAAAAATCGGACCCATGGTACAAGCATTACCTATTTTTCCAGAAAGTGTGAATTTTGAAATAGCTAATATATTGAGTCCAGATCACGTCAAAGCAAGAGTTTGGGAAAGAGGCTCAGGCTTAACTATGGCTTGCGGAACAGGAGCATGCGCAATTGCGGTTGTGGCCCATTTGTCAGGGTTTACGGGAACTAAAATTAATTTAGATATGCCAGGAGGCACATTAAATCTCCAATGGAACGGATCTGGGTCATCAGTTATGATGAGAGGACCTGTCGAAACTTCATTTCACGGAGAATGGACAGAAGCTAAATAAATATACATATATAAATATATACATAAAGAGAGATTGACATGGAATTTGCTAAAAGATTAGATACGGTACCTCCTTATCTATTTGTGGAGATAAGTCGAAAGATAGCTGCTAAAAAGGCTCAGGGCATTAATGTTATTTCATTTGGAATAGGTGACCCAGATATACCGACGCCTGCTACTGTAATAGAGGAGTTAAGGTTAACTTCTTTAGATTCAGTTAATCACAGATATCCAGAAACAGACGGGTTACCGGAATTTAGGTCAGCGGTTTCAGATTGGTACAAGAAAAGATTTAACGTAGATTTAGATTCAGATAATGAAATATTGCCTCTAATCGGTGCTAAAGAAGGTATTGGTCATGCTGCACTTTGCTTTATAAATCCAGGGGATATTGCTCTAATTCCAGATCCTGGTTATCCAGTGTATTCAGTGGGCACTTGGTTTGCAGGAGGAGAATGCCATTGGATGCCACTTAAAGAAGAAAACGGATGGCTACCAGACTTGGGTTCTATACCTGAAGGTATTCTGAAAAAAGCTAAAGTTATGTGGTTGAATTACCCAAATAATCCGACAGGGGCTGTAGTTAATGAAGAGTACTTTAAAGAAGTAATTGCATTTGCGAAGCAGCATAATATATCTATTCTACATGACGCTTGTTATACAGAAGTTGCTTATGATGGATATAAACCGATAAGTTTTTTACAAATACCTGGGGCTATGGATGTTGGGATTGAATTTCATTCTTTGTCAAAAAGTTACAACATGACTGGATGGAGAGTAGGGGTAGCTGCTGGAAACAAAGATATGATTGATGCCCTTATGGTCGTTAAATCTAATCTAGATTCAGGTATACCTAATGCCGTTCAGTATATGGGTATTGAGGCGCTCAAAAGTACAGATCAAGAAATTAGAGATAGGAACAACATATACCAATCACGAAGGGACAAGGTTGTTGCAGCCCTTAAAAAGATTGGATTGGATGTAGATCCACCAAAAGCAAGCCTTTATGTTTGGGCGAAAATCCCATCTGGTTATAAATCAGCTGAATTCGCAGAATTAATTTTAGAACAGACTAATGTAGTTGTAACAGCAGGTAATGGATATGGCCCTAGTGGAGAAGGCTACATTAGGTTGTCTTTAACAATTGGAGATGATGATTTAGATGAAGGTATAAAAAGACTCCAAAGTTTAAAAATATCTGAATAAAAATAAATATTACTATTTATATGGAGTTATAAAATCACAAGAAAAACAATAAATGTTGAAAAAGATACAGAAAAAGCTTTTTTAATTGGTGTTCAAAATTATAATGATCGGAAAATCTGGGATATTAATGATTCAGTTTTGGAATTAAAAGAACTTGCAATAGGGGCAGGAGCAGAAGTAGTCGGGACTCTAATTCAAAAGGTAAAAAAACACCAAAATGCATATTTAGGTAAAGGCAAACTCTCAGAATTAAAAAAAAGATTGAGTGATACCAATGCAACTACAGTTATTTGTGACGATGAACTTCACCCCAATCAACAACTTGAATTAGAAAATTTTTTGGATGGAATTAAAGTAATCGATAGGACAGCTTTAATTTTAGATATATTTGCCTCAAATGCACAAACTAAAGAAGGTCGGTTACAGGTCGAATTAGCTCAGCATGAGTATTTGTTTCCTAGATTGGCTGGGCAATGGACTCACTTAGAAAGGCTTGGCGGAGGCATAGGAACAAGAGGGCCAGGAGAGTCGCAAATAGAGACTGATAGGAGACTAGCAAGAGGTAGGATTCAAAAGTTAAAAAAAGAAATAGAAAAAGTAAGGCGGCATAGAGAACGCTATAGGGTACGTAGAAAGTCCTCTAATATTTCTGTAGTTGCGTTAGTTGGATATACTAATGCAGGTAAGAGCACAATGTTAAATCAATTAACTTCATCCTCAGTGCTGTCTGAAGACAGAATGTTTTCTACCCTTGATCCGGTTACACGAAAATTAAGATTACTTAATGGTGAAAATGTACTTATTACCGATACTGTAGGATTTATACAAAAATTACCAACAACTCTTATTGCTGCGTTTAGGGCGACTTTAGAAGAAGCTAAAGAAGCTGACCTGATATTAAATGTTGTAGACTCATCTCATTTTATGAGAGAGCAACAAGTTAAGTCAGTCAAAGATATTTTGGGTGAAATAGGACTTTTAAACAAACCGATGATAACTCTTTTAAATAAATCCGATAAATTGCCAGAAGATTATATTGCTTCAGATGACAGCTCGCTTTTTGATTTTTTAGTATCTATAGATAATCCTGTTTTTTGTTCAGGGCTTACAGGATTTGGGAAAAAAGAGGTATTAAGAACAATAGGGGAAAAAATTAATTAAAAAAATGGTAGTTTGATATTTAGGATATGATTGCGCACTATAATTATTATGTAAAGTTAGTAATAGAATATTATTTGATTATTAATTGAATATTACTCAAATTATATTTATTTAGTGCCTCTAAAAGTTTTATTGCGACACTACTTAAATCATCATTAATTGATATTACTGAATCTGCATCAGTATATTTTTTTATCTCTTCATTGTAATCTACATGTTCGACTATAGGTATTATTTTATTTCCGCTTAATCCCTGAGCCAATCCTAATAAGAAATTATCATTCCTATTTCCGGTTCCTTCTAGAACTGTACTAATTACAAATGGTCCTTTTGTGTCATTTAAATTAAATATCTCTTTGGATCTTTCTTTTTTATATATAAAAAGATTTGTTTGCAATCCGATACTCGTTAAAATTTTATTTAGTTCCCTGGAATCTTTTTCCATTGATTCACTTGACATAATAAGCATAGAAAGATTTTTCTGAGGATCTTTTGGAGATATAGAATACAAGAAACCTTGGTCAGGTTCAGGATTAGTATTTTGCTCTTCTTTTGTTGATATTTTATTTATAGGAATACTTACTTCTGCGGATTCTATCCCAACTAATTCAATGTTGGATTTATAAATATATATCAGTTCTCTTGTTTGCTCAGGGTGTATTTTATAGGTTCTTATTAATAGAGATGCAAAGTATTTTTCTTCAGGCAACTCTTTTCCAGCTAAAAGAGCATTTAATTTCTCGAATATATCAGGGGTCAGTGAAGCTATCCTTAAAGCATCTTGCTTTTCTTGCTCATTTTGATATGCCACACAGGATATACCTAATTCAGTTATTGAAATTTCGTTATCTTTATATCGACCTTTTGTTAGCCCGTACTCTTCAGAAGATGCTAATTTAGTCGTGAAAGAGCTACTGTTAACGGTTGTACCCAAGCTGGAAGCCAACAGATCCCTATCAATAGGCAAACCTGCGTTTTCAGAAAAGATTATATCTGGAATCGTTAACGAATCTATAAGAGTGTACGCGGGGTACTTCCTAACCAATCTTCTTCTACGAGAATCAACCATTTCTGAAATAACTCCTGAAATAACGCTGAAATAACCTGAAATAAATATGATTTTTGCATTTTTACTTAAAACAGTCAATAAATTGTATGATTAATATATGGGGTATTCTTAATTTAAGGTAAAGGATTGCTATGATTTTTATTAATAAGTTTAGTTTGGTTGTCTGTGTGTCTGTTGTATTTATTCTTTTTTCTTCAGCTTGCTCTCTCTTTGATTCTGCTAAATCTGAGACATCTGTTTCCCCTATTTCAGATTCGGGAGTTACTTCTGCTCCTTATTCTGTTACTCCGACCCCGCAAGATGAATCTTTAGGTAGCTCTAAAGGGACTCCTGATGAGCTTATTTCTGTTTGGGAAGCTTGGGCATTTTTAAATGATGAGCATGTGGATAAAGATTTGTTTGATAGTTCAGAGTTTGAAGAATTTGCTATTAAAGGACTACTTGAAGCAATTGACGACCCGTACACAAATTATATTGAACCAAAAGTTCTTGATATCGAAATGGAGGATTTGACAGGTGAATTTGAAGGTATAGGTGCTCATGTCAGGACTAGAGAAGATGGGGCGATTCAAATTATTAGTCCGATTGAAGGAGGCCCGGCTGAGAGTGCTGGCATAAAAGCTGGTGACATAATTGTTGCAGTTGATGGAAATTCACTTGACGGGGTATCTCTTCTAGATGCTATATCTCAAATTAGGGGCCCAAAGGGAACTTCAGTACTTTTGACAGTTAGGCATATAGGAAGTTCTGCCTTGGTTGATATCACCGTAGTAAGAGAGGCTATTGCACTTCCTAGTGTATTGCTCAGGAGTGAGGAAGGTGATGAAATAGCTCATATAAGAATCACTGAATTCAAAGCAGATACAGACCAGCAGTTTATTGATATTCTAAAGAAAGAGATGGATTCAGGTGCCAAAGCACTTGTTTTAGATCTGCGCAGTAACCCAGGAGGATTTTTAAACGTAGTATTCAATATTGCTGATGTGTTTCTAGATGAAGAAGTTGTTTTAATTGAGTCCAGGCAGGGTGACGAAAGAGTTTGGGAGTCTAAAGGTCCTATGAAGGGTCTAGAAAAGGCTATAGATATTCCTATAGTAGTTCTTGTAGATAATTTTAGTGCTAGCGGAAGTGAAATTCTTATGGGTGCTTTTCAGGATTTAGGAAGGGCTGAAACTGTTGGAGTGAAGACTTTTGGTAAAGGAACAGTTAATGTTTTTAGAGAACTTAGTAATGGTGGAGGGATATATATGTCAATTGGCCGGTGGTATACTCCCAACATGAGGCTAATAGAAGGTAATGGCTTGGAGCCGGATCACATCGTCACTTCTACTGACCTCACTGAAGCTGAAACAAATCAATTAAATAAAGCAAAGGAAATTTTGTACGAACAGCTAAGTGATTAGTGGGAAATCTAGAGTATGTCTTCTTCAAATAAAGTTATAACAGTTAACAGAAGGGCAACTTTTGACTATGAAATTTTGGAACGTTTTGAAGCAGGGTTAGTTTTACTGTCTTCTGAAATTAAGTCGATTAGGGCTAACAGGGTCAATCTAGCTGGAGCGTTTGCTCACCCCAATAAAGATGGAGGCTTATGGCTGCATAATTGCCATATAGCCCCTTATGCTGAGGCAACAAGAAATAACCATGAGCCGACTAGGCCTCGCAAACTCTTATTACATAAAAAAGAGTTAAGGGATTTGGCTAGAGTAGCTCTGCAAAAAGGACATACAGTTGTCCCTTTGAAGATATATATCTCTGGGCATTATGCCAAAATTGAACTAGGAATTGGTCGAGGTAAAAAACGTTATGACAAAAGAAGATCTATTAAAGATAAAGAAAGATTAAGAGATGCTAGGAATGCTAAAAAAAGATGACTCTCAGAAAATTAATTTCTTGAGGGTCATCTTTTTTTAATTATAAGTTGTGGAAATTTATTTAATTCTGTTCACTTCTAATGTATCACCGGGAGCTAATGCTACTCGGCGAACATCTATACGGAATTTAAGCAACCAATACCCTAAAGTTGCTTTGCTAACGCCTAGATAGTCAGCGGTTCCGGTTAATCCTTGCTCTGTTACCATTTCAGGTAACATATCCTCAAGAGGTTGACGGAACCTCTCCTCTACAGCAAGCATTTTTTTAGTTTTTCTAGCCATCATTTTCTCCATAAAGTATTTATGTCTTTAGATGTTAATTAATACAACAACATAGTGTCAATGGGTTTTCAACCATTTCTAATTGTTTTCTGGGCTTTTCAAAATTCAAATTAAGGCAAAGGTGCTTAATGCAATTAATCAAATTAGGCTGTTTTGTGGTTGGGATTGACCAAAAGGGATTAATTAGAGAGAATTTATATATGTGTGCGCCTGTAGCTCAGTTGGATAGAGCGGTTGCCTTCTAAGCAATAGGTCGTGGGTTCGAATCCCTCCAGGCGTACCAGTTAAATAATTTAAAGGTGTTTTTATACAATAGTATGCCTAATAAACTTCATTTAGAATCGAGCCCCTATTTATTGCAGCATTCAGATAATCCAGTTGATTGGTTTCCGTGGTCTGAGGAAGCATTTAGGCTTGCAAAAGAAAAAGATCTTCCGGTTTTACTCAGCATAGGTTATTCTGCATGTCATTGGTGTCATGTTATGCAACATGAGTCCTTTGAAGATGTTGAAATAGCCGGCGTAATGAATAGCAAGTTTATAAATATAAAAGTGGATAGAGAGGAACGTCCAGATATAGATGATATTTATATGTCTGCTGTACAGACGATGACAGGCCAAGGTGGCTGGCCTTTGACAGTTTTCTTAACTCCTGACGCAAAACCATTTTTTGGAGGCACCTACTTCCCTCCCCAACCGAGATATGGTCACCCAGGGTTTCCGCAAATTTTGCAGGCAATATCTGATGCATATTTAAATCGTAAAGAAGATTTATTAAAATCGGCTGATTCTCTTTTGGGAAATATGAAACGATTTATATCCTTTGAAGGCCAGTCTGATAGTTTCAATGAAAATGACGCTCAAGAAATTATTAATAATTTAAAAGAAAGATATGACAAAGATTTTGGTGGATTTGGAGAAACCATGAAATTTCCAAATTCAATGACATTGGATTTCTTGTTGAAATATTACTCGGTTACGTCTGATTCATGCATATTGGATATAATAAAAGATTCTGTGGATAAAATGTTGATAGGCGGAATATTCGATCATATTGGAGGCGGATTCCATAGGTATACTGTGGATAGAGAATGGCTTACTCCTCATTTTGAAAAAATGCTTTACGATAATGCATTAATGGCAAAATTACTATTGAATCTATATCAAGTAACTAATGATGAAGTATATAAAACAGTAGGGTTAGAAGTTATCGACTATGTTTGTAGAGATATGATTAGCGATAAAGGACTATTTTATTCAGCAGAAGATGCTGATTCAAATGGAGAAGAAGGTTTGTTTTATACTTGGACAGCAGATGAATTAAAGACATTTTTAAATGATGATGAGATTCATCTAATAAGTGAAATCTTTACAATAAATGAAACACCTAACTTTGAAAGCCGCTCCATACTTCATATGAACTCAATAGATACCATGAATCAATTTTGGATCGCTCAGAATCAAGATAATAACGAACTTAAAACACTAAGAAGTAAAATATTTAATACTAGAGAGCCAAGGGTTAGGCCATTTAAAGATACAAAATCAATATTGTCTTGGAATTCATTAATGGTTCAGTCTTTATGTGAAGCATACCTCGTAACAGGTGATGAAAAATATAAAAATATAGCTATACAAAACACAAAAATGTGGCTAAGTATCTATGAATCTAATAATGGCTTAATTAGGTCAATTAACAATAATGTAGTTTCCGGTCCAGGGTATCTTGAGGATTATTCGTACTTTGTAAACACGTGTATATCACTCCATGAAGTAACTTTAGATTTATTTTGGCTTGAAAAGGCAAAAACTATAGCAGACGAAATGATTGATTTATTCTGGCACGAGCCTGAAAAGAGGTTTTATGACACATCTAGGCACGAATCAGAGCTTATTTACAGACCAATAAACCCATTTGATAACGCAACTCCTAGCGGCACATCTGAAGCTAACAAGTGCCTAAAGAAATTAGGATTTATATTTAATATATCTAAATATAACAATATGCATATATTAATTAATGAAAAAATGACAGATTACGTGAGGGGTGCTCCGCTTTCGTTTTCTAATCAATTGTCAGTTGAGTATTCAAATTTGCTGAAAAGTTTGGAGGTTTTAATTACCTCCCCTACCCTTTCTTTGGCTCTCCCGTTTCTCCATTTCATAGGAAATAAATATATTCCAGACAGAACGTTATTAGGGTGGATTCAGGAACAAAACCCCGAATTGTCAAAAGAATTGGATGAAATTTTGTTACTACAGGGACGCGATCCAAATCCAGAAAATACTGTCAGTTATGTATGTTCAAATTTTAGTTGTGACCTGCCGGCAGAATCCTACAAGGAATTTGAAATTCAAATTGAAAGTAAACTGAAATTGTGACTATTTTGCCCTGAGAGGGCCGTACAGAGATTTATGTGAAAAACCTTTTGCATTTTACCACTATGTGCTTTTAAAAACAGTGTGATTTTTATGTAAATACATTATCATTCAAATATGTTAGCCAAATTTGAATCAGTATACAAAAACCCAAAATTTTACTTTTTTTTGATATTTGCTATTGCTTTGATTGTCCGGGTTATTTTTTTAGTAATATTTGATGGGTTTTCTAGAGAATTGGACGGTGATGAAGGTGCTTATCACACAAGAGCTGTTGAAATAATATCAGGAGATTTTTTAGGAAGCTCAGAAAGACCTCCTCTTCTAGGCGTAATTATTGCTCCTGTTTATTTGATTTTTGGCGAAGAGCCTGCATATGCTAGATTTTTGATGGTACTGATATCTTCTCTGAGTGCTTCTTTTGTATTTATTTTAGCAAGTTTATTTATTAGCAAATACAATATCGCATTTTTTTGTTCTTTGTTATGGGCATTTTACCCTCCTAGTATTTGGTATTCGACGTGGATTTTAACAGAGACGGTTTCAGCATTTATGGTAATACTTATTGCGATATATATGTATAAAATTATTGAAGATAAGTCTTATTTAAATGTATTTATGTGTGCGTTATTTTTTGGATTGTTAGCACTAACTCGCAGCCTATACATATTTTTACCTATAGCTATTTTAATGTTTGGGTTAGGATATTTATATTTATTTAAAAGACAAATTAGTTTTATAAAAAATAATGGAAAGATGTTTATTTTTGGAGTATTAAGTTTTTCAATGATTTTAACTCCGTGGGTTATCCACAACATGATTTTGTATGATAAATTTATTCCCCATAGCACTCAAGGCGGACACCTATTATTAGTTTCAAATGGGATGTTGGATAATTCTGATGTTAAGTCCGGAAAATATACGAAAGATATACTGAAAATACCTGAACTAATCAATTCAGATCAAATAAATGCGTACGAATACGACTTATTAAAGAGAGAGATAGCTGTAGAGGCGATAAAAAATAATATTACATCCCTACCCGAACCAGTTTTTAATAGGATTAAAAACTTTTGGCACTTTAGACCAGATCCGTATGATGTATCATGGACGATTAACGATTCTGTAATGGGGTTAATTTCGATACCTGTGTTTATATTCTTTATTTTTGGGATTTTTAATCTGCCAATACGTGTTACATTACCAATTCTTTTAGTAATATTGTATGCATGTTTTATGGTAATACCATTTTGGGGATCTCCGAGGTTTAGATTTCCAGTAGATTCATTGATAATATTAATTGCCTTTTTGGGTTCATTAAAAATGGATATATTTGGATGGGGTTCTTGTATGGTAGCGCGGAGTTCTAATAATGAATAAATATATAGTAACTGGAGCTGCGGGATTTATAGCTAGTGTAGTATCTACTAAATTACTTGAATCCGGGCATGAAGTTATAGGTATTGATAATTTAAATGATGCTTATGATATTAGGATAAAAAATTGGCGATTAGAAAAATTACAAGATTATTCTAATTTTAATTTTATACACAATGATATTTCTACTTCTAGTCAAGGTTGGACAGATTCTTTTAAAAATGCAGATGCAATTCTTCACTTGGCTGGACGAGCTGGTGTTAGGCAATCAGTAGAAACCCCGCATGTATATATTGAAAGTAATGTGCTTGGAACACTAAATGTTTTAGAAGCAGTTAAAACCCATAATATTGAGAATATAGTCATTGCGTCTACCTCTAGCGTGTATGGCTCAAGCCTTATTCAGCCATATGATGAAAATTCAGAATCTAGTAAAGTTTTGTCACCATATGCTGCATCCAAAAAATCAGCAGAAACTTTAGCTCATGCATATCATCATTTGTATGGTATAAATATACAAATCTTACGATTTTTCACTGTGTATGGTCCTGCAGGAAGGCCAGATATGTCTATTTTTAGATTCATTAAAGGAATATCTGATGGGTTTGAAATTTTATTGTATGGGGATGGAGGAGAAAGAGATTTTACCTACGTAGACGATATAGCTGACGGGGTGTGTAAAGCTGCAAATATAGAAGGCCATAACATAATAAATTTAGGGGGAGATAATCCTGTACGAATCAAGAAAATTATTGAATTAATTGAAAAAGATACGGGTAAATCTGCAACTATTAAAGTAGTGGATAGAGATCCTGCAGATGTTCCTAGTACATGGGCAAATATTAGTACTGCCAAAGATTTATTGTCATGGAAGCCAAATATTTCAATTGAGGTTGGTATTTCTAGAACTGTTGATTGGTATAAATATAATTATGATTGGGCTAATAAAATAGATATTTATTAAATAATAATATGTCCAGATATTTTTACAAAAGTATATTTGATTTTTTCATATTGATAATTTTTCATTTGATTTTACTACCTGCATGGTTAATTTTATGGATTATCATTCCTATTGCTATATGGATTGAAGATAGAGGTCCAATTTTTTACATACAAACTAGATTAGGAAAAGATGGAAAAGAATTTTCATTATATAAATTTCGTTCTATGGTTCCTAATGCAGAGAATAAAACTGGGGCAGTATGGGCAAGAGAAAATGATGATAGGATAACAAAAGTAGGTAAATTTCTGAGAGATAGAGCTTTAGATGAGCTGCCACAAGTTATAAATTTATGGAAAGGTGATTTAAGCTTAGTTGGGCCACGGCCTGAAAGACCTGAGATAATGGAAGAAATACTATTAGATTTTCCGCTATATATAGAAAGATTGAAAGTTAAGCCTGGCTTAACTGGTCCTGCTCAAGTGTACGGAAGATATGCAACTGCCCCCAAAGATAAATTTAATTATGATATGGAATATATAGAGAATATGAGTATATTTTTAGATATTAAACTTCTGATGATATCGGTTCTATACACATTAAAAGCAAAATGGCAGACAAAGGAGAGGTAACATTATCATTCAATTGTTTGGGATTGATGAAATTCGTGTGCTCTGTTATTCACCTCACGGGCTATTTTAGCTTCGATAGTTCCTGGAGCTAATTCTTCTATTCTGGCTACATAGTAGTCGGCTTTATCCATTAAGCTTGGATTATCTGCAGATGCAATTTGGTAAAATCTAGCCAACATGTAAGTTAATCGCCAACCTTCTGGTTCTTGGTCCAATCCATCAATAGCTGCTTTTTCTACAATATTGTATGCATCTAATTTTATTTCAGGGGTAAACTCATACCAATCTTCAGCAATGCCTTCAATCATTAATGTTCTTGGGTAATTAGCTAAACCTGGGGCATCGTTTATAGCTGAATTGTAAACAGAAACTTTTTGCTCCCAAGAAGGATAGTTGCCAGCGGTTAGGTAAACAGTGTGTTGAGCGGCAGTATAAGTCTTTATAGAGAATGAGTATATTGAATATATGATTATAGGAATCAATATAATTGATGCAGTATAAACTGCTAATTTACGAGACAAGTGTAAGGAAGTAGTTTGAAAATTGAGTTTAATATTTGGCGAACCTATATATTCAGTATAATTTTCTTTTGTATTACTCCAAAAATTTTGGTTCATAGTTGAAATTAAAGCAATTAAAACAATAAATTGAGAGTATGTAACTGAAGTGTCAAATAAAAATAGGTTTTGGGTAAAATATCCAACTAGTGCAGCAGATATTAATAATAAATAACTTTGAGTGCCGGTTGATTTTGAATTTTTATAGTTTTTTACTATAGAGTAAGCTAATACTACCCATATTGAAGAATATGCTATTAATCCTATTAAGCCTTTTGTAGTAAGTTCTTCAATAAGTTTGTTGTGCGCTTGGTCAAATTTTTCTTTGACCGTATCAGAGGCATCGAAATACCGTCCCCATGCTATTACAAAATTGTCTGTACCCCATCCTAGTATAGGCTTATCCATGGATGCTTTTATTCCTGCTCTCCAAGTGTGCCATCGGCTCATAACTGAAGAATCATTAAAATTAAATTCTATGAGCCTTCCAGCAATCACATTGCTATCCCCTATATCTCTACCAAAATCAGTATCTCTAAAAGATATGAATATTGCTAAAAACAAAATGAAAAATATTGTAAAAGCTATACAAGTTCTTTTCAGATATTTTATTTTTCCTACTACTGCATATAAGACCGTCGTAAACAAAAATGCCACCCCAAAACCTAACCAAGCTCCCCTTGTACCACTTAATAATAGTGTAACTATGTTAGCTGTCAGACAGATTGTCCAAAATGAAATAAATATAAATTCTAATTTTGTATTTTTGAATTTGAAAGTTGTTCCTGATTTTGATTTATTCCTTTTAGAGATGTGATCTTTAGAGCTGATACTTGTGTTTGGAAAAAACGCAGATACTGATTTGCTAATTAATGCTGCAGCTATGAATATGTTTGCAACACAGTAAGCTCCTACATACGCAGCGTTTCCTAGGCTGGATTGTATTCTTTCGCTAGGATTATCTTCTGCAAAATTACTTATCAAGCCATGGAATCCTAAATATTGTGACAATCCTATAAAACACACTAAAGCTGAAACTAATAAATTTACGGATAGAAATATTTTCCATTGTGATGAATTTGTAAAAACTGAACCGATCATTATGAAATACGCAAACCAGTGCAGCAAGTCAAATAAGCCTTGCATTCTTTCGTAAGTTGACCAAATGCTTACATTCGAGCTAACTCCTGTAAATGAGGCTACTAAAGCTATTAACATGTATATAGACACAGCTATTACTATAGGAGATTTAAAATTCCTCAATTTAGGAGATAATATTATTAGAGGTATCCACATAAGAAATGCTATTTCAATAAATATTCTGTAAAAAATTGCTTTTCCTACCACAAATGGAAAAAAAGTAGAGGTAGATACTATTAAAGGCATGAAAAGTACAATTAATAAAACGCACCTTATGCAAAAAATAAATGCCCCTATAGCAGCTTGAGGGTCATCTAAATTTCTAGTTTTTGTTGTCATTTATGTAGTTTCCCTAGCAGATAGACGTTAATTGATTTTACACGAATAGAATACATCAAAAATTGATAAATGGAATAATCTATTATCTACTTGACTTAATTGTTCAATTCATGAACAATATATGTGTTCGTAAATCGAACTTATATTATATTAAGAATATTATTCATATATTTATATGGAAATTAAGAGTAGAAAATGGAAACTTCTCAGAATAAAAGTCCATCAGAAGGTACTGATTTTAAAGAGCTGAGGCTCTTAGAAGAATTAGAAGAAACACCTCAAATAACCCAAAGGAAAATGGCGGATAGATTGGGCATAGCTTTAGGTGTGGCTAACTTATTAACTAAAAATTTGATTAAAAAAGGATATGTCAGAGCTACTAAAGTTGGTTGGCGTCGTTGGGTGTATACATTAACTCCAGAAGGATTTACCAGAAAGTTGCACTTAACGAGGCAATATGTAGATAGGACTATTGATCATTACCGTAGAATCAAATTGCTTTTAAGGGCAGAATTAGATTTCGTTGAAATAGGAAGGAGCTCTCGGGTTGCTATAGTTGGAAAATCTGAATTATCGGAAATAGTTTATTTAGCTTTAGGTGACCTTGGGGTGACGAAAATAACATTTTTTGATGATAAATTCATTGGTAACAAGATGTTTAATTTAACTGTTAAGAAAGAAGACGAGCTAAAGCCTACAAATTTTGATATTGTGATTTCTGCAAGACTTAATGATATGAATTCCTTATTTGTCGTGAGGTCATCTGAGTATCACGCCAATTTGGCTATGTCTAAAACTTCTTCTCAGGATAGTTCTGGAGAGGAAATCGATATTAAACCATGAATTATGCAGAAACCCCTACTCAATGGTATGTATTAAAAATAAAAACAGGTTGGGACGAAAAAATTTCTGACATGCTGTCGAAATTAGGATATGAAGCATTTGTTCCAATGGTGAATGTTCCAAATAATGAAACAAACCTTAAGAAGAAATCATTGTTTCCGGGTTATTCGTTCGTATACATGTCTAAAAATGACAAAAGATGGAGCGATATTACTAATATTAATGGTGTATTAGGTTGGGTTACTTTTGATGATGAGATTCCCTCTTTAACAGAATTGTCTATTAAAAAAATAAAAAAGACTATTTTTGATTTAGATCAGACTGGAGGACTGTGGGATAGGTATGTTGCGGGTGATTTGGTGAAAATTCAAAATTCAACAATGGATTCATTTGGAGAAGTTTTAGAAGATGTTAAATCGCCAGATTCTTTTGTTCAAGTAATAATGCAATTTATGGGTAGAATGGTAAAAGCTTCTGTTCATGTTTCAAGGTTATCTATTTCGAATCCAAGTGTAAATAACATAAATAAAAATAGAGCTCGCAGAAGTCGTGGTAACGGAAGAATTATTAAAAATCATATCTAACTAAATGATAGGTTAATTACAAAAGAATATGCATTGTTGTCGTAGCCGTTGCTCCACATTGTAGTTCTTACAGACAAGTTTTATTCGATCAATTCGAAATGGCGGAGCTTTAGTTTAAAAATCGAGGTTATTACATAGTTGTCATATTTAGAAGAATTAAAAGAAAAAATCAATACAGATGTTGCAGTTGTAACAATATTAGGGCTAGGTTATGTTGGCTTGCCATTGGCACTTGAATGTTGCAATTCAGGTATGAATGTATTTGGCCTTGATGTTGATAAAGATAAAATCAAAAAACTAAATCAAGGTAAGTCATATATTGATGATATTTCAGATGAAATTGTAGCCAAATCAATTTCGGGAGAAGGTAAAGGAACTATTAAATATACACATGAAGTTGATGTGTTAAATGAGACAGATGTAGTTATCATATGTGTCCCTACTCCACTTAGTAAAAACGGTAATCCAGATGTTAGTTTTATAGAAGCTGCTTTAAATGATGTGGTTGAGTATGTCCATGAAGGAATGCTAATTATTTTGGAAAGTACTATATATCCAGGAGCAACTAAAGAATTGCTATTGCCCAAATTTCAAAATAATGACGATTGCCAAATGGAAGTGGGAGATCAAATATTTATAGCTTTTTCACCTGAAAGAGTCGACCCTGGAAGAACAGATTGGACTATATCGAATACCCCTAAAGTTGTTGGGGGAATAACTCCCCAATGTTGTGAGATAGCCTCTTTTTTATACTCTCGTTTTGTTAGTGAAGTCGTTAATGTTTCAGATACTACAACTGCTGAAATGGTAAAGCTATTAGAAAATACTTTTAGGGCAACTAATATAGCACTGGTTAATGAAATAGCAATAATGAGTGAATTACTGGATATAGATGTTTGGGAAGTAATAGATGCTGCTAAGACTAAGCCTTTTGGCTTTATGCCATTTTATCCAGGGCCAGGAATTGGGGGACATTGTATTCCTGTAGACCCTCGGTATTTGTCTTGGAAAATGAAAAATTTAAATTATGATGCTAGGTTTATTCGTCTTGCAGAGGATATAAATTCAAGCATGCCTAATTTTGTAGTGGATAAAATTAAAAGTGCATTGTCTAGTTCTTCAAAAGATATTTATAATTCGAATATTTTGGTGTTAGGAGTTACGTATAAACCCAACGTTTCTGATATAAGAGAGTCTCCTGCATTGGATGTAATGTTGTTATTAAAAGATAAATGTATGTCATTAAAGTATAGTGATCCTTATGTCCCTAATTTAGATTTGGAAGATGATGTTTTTGAATCTGAAGATATAACCCCTAAATTACTGCAAGCCCAAGATGCTGTAATAATTCTTACAGATCATTCTGAGTATGATTTATCTGAAATAATGAGGTATTCAAAATTAATTGTTGATACACGGAATGCTACTAGAAATTTCACTCATACTCGTGATATTGACAGTGATACTCATGTTGTTTATATCTGAGAATTTTTTTAATGAATTGTATAAGGAGTTTATGTAGGTAATGGCAAAAGAATTGTTGGTAGAAGGCCACAAAATATCAGATAATGAACCCTGCTATGTTATAGCTGAAATAGGAGCTAATCATATGGGTTCATTGGAAAATGCTAAACAAATGTTTTTGGCAGCAAAACGTTCTGGGGTGGATGCGGTGAAAATGCAAAAAAGAGATAACACTTCTTTATTTACCCAAAAAATGTATGACATGGCTTACGTTAATGATAATAGCTTTGGAGATACTTACGGAGAACATAGAGAAGCGGTAGAGTTTGGCAAAGAGGAATATCAAGAATTACAAAAATATGCAAACGAAATAGGAATAACTATGTTTGCAACTCCATTTGATATTCCAAGTGCAGATTTTTTAAGAGACCTAGATATGCCAGCATATAAGACAGCTTCTGCGGACATTACAAATACCCCATTATTAAAATATATTGCAAGCTTTGGTAAACCGATGTTTGTAAGCACAGGTGCTGCAACTATGTCTGATGTGGAAAGAGCTTACGATGCAATTATGCCTATTAATCAAAATCTTTGTTTACTTCAATGCACTTCGAGTTATCCAGTTGAACCAAATGAAATGAACTTGAAAGTAATACAAACTTATAAAGAAAGATTTCCCGATATAGTTATTGGATTATCCGATCATCAAAATGGAATAGCAATGGCATTAGTAGGATATGTTTTGGGTGCACGTGTTATTGAGAAGCACTTTACAATTAACAGATCTTGGAGAGGAACAGACCAACCTTTTTCACTAGAAGAGTCCGGGTTGAATAAATTAGTTAGAGATCTGCACAGGGCAAATATTGCTTTTGGTGATGGTGTGAAGAAACCTTTTGATAGTGAAAAGAAAACGATGTACAAATTGGGCAAAAAACTTGTTGCCTCAAGAGACTTACCTAATGGTCACGTACTTCAAGAAAACGACTTGTCTGTCAAAATACCTAATGATGGAATTCCTCCATATGAAATCGATAATGTTATAGGTAAAAAAATCACTAAAGATGTTATAAAGGATGAAAATATATCGTTTGATTATTTAACATAGCAATGAAATCATTTACTAACGTTGATAAAAAAACTAAAAATCTCATAAAAAAAATACGCTTAATTGCCTTTGATTTTGATGGGGTATTTACTGATAACAAAGTGTTTGTCTTCCAGGATGGGACTGAAGCTGTAGCTTGCTACCGTGGTGATGGAATTGGTTTAAATAAATTAAAAGAGATGGATATTCATATAAGAATAATATCTTCTGAGGTTAACCAAGTAGTTCTGAAGCGCGCTGAAAAACTTAACATTGAAGCTATTAATAATGTTAATGATAAAAAGTCAGCATTAGTAAAGGTTATAGAGAAATTAAAAATCACTAAAGACCAAGTTGCTTTTGTTGGTAATGATATCAATGATTTAAAGTGTATGAATTTTGTAGGGCTACCTATAACAGTTAACGATGCTCATCCTGATATTTTGAATCATGCTTTATATAAAACTTCTAATAATGGAGGAGCTGGAGCAGTTAGGGAGATTTGTGATTTGTTTGAAAATGTTAATAAGGGCTAATAGATATGATTAAAAGTGAAACTAGCGATATTTTTGATCTTAAAGACCGTATCATTGTTATTACTGGTGGATTGGGCCAACTGGGAATGCAATATGCCATTTCTTTACACGCTAAAGGGGCTAAGATTGCGATACTTGATTACAATACTAATATCAATAGTAGTAAATTGAAATATATCAATGATGAAAATCTTATATTTGTATCTGCTGATGTAACAGATAAAGAATCTCTGGAAAATGCTTTGCAACAAATTCTTAAAGTTTGGGGTTCTCCTTACGGATTGATTAATAATGCAGCCTTAGATTCTCCTCCTAATTCTGATAGTAGTGAGAATGGGCCATTTGAGGAATATCCTGTGGAATCTTTTGAAAAAATCATGGATGTAAATGTTAAAGGGGTATTTTTAGCATCTCAAGTTTTTGGTAACCAAATGTCTAAAAACTCTAAAGGGTCTATTTTAAATATATGTTCCACTTATGGCATTTTATCTCCAGATCAAAGGATTTATGAATATAGATCCGATGACGGAGATCCTTTTTATAAGCCTGTTGCTTATTCAGTTTCTAAGTCGGCTTTGTTAAATATGACGCGATATCTTTCAACTTACTGGGCAAAAGATGGAATTAGGGTTAATACTTTAACATTAGGCGGTGTTTTTAATGGACAAGATGATCGCTTTGTTAAGAATTATACAGCCAAGATTCCTTTAGCAAGGATGGCCAATGAAGATGAATACAATGGTGCTGTTATTTTTTTGATGTCTGAAGCTTCTTCATATATGACAGGATCAAATCTTGTTATTGATGGTGGGTTTTCTGCATGGTAATTAATGTTGATACCCCTAACATTGTTGCATTAATACCTGCCAGAAGCGGCTCTCTTAGGGTTCCTGATAAAAACATCAGATATTTGTCGGGACATCCATTAATTGCGTATACGATTGCGGCAGCTTTAGATAGTGGTATATTTTCTAAAGTCATAGTTAGTACAGATTCGACTGAATATTCAGAAATATCAAGGCACTATGGGGCTGAAGTTCCGTTTTTAAGGCCGGACTCTATATCTGGAGCCCATTCTCCGGATATAGAATTTGTCAAACATGCTATTGACGAGTTAAAAAACAATATGGGATTTGAATTTGATTGTTTTAGTATATTGAGACCAACTAGCCCTTTTAGGAAACCAGAAACTATTTTGAGAGCATGGAATAAATTTTTATCACATGAAGGAATTGATTCATTAAGGGCCGTTGAAAAATGTAACGAGCACCCAGCTAAAATGTGGGTTGTTAGAGGAGAAATAATGCATCCTTTAATACCTTTTGGCCCAAAAGATCAACCATGGCATAGTAGTCAATATCAAACATTACCTGAGATTTATGTTCAGAATGCAAGTTTGGAAATTGCATGGACCAAAGTCGTTACTGATACTAAAACCATAGCAGGCAATACAGTTGTACCATTTTTCACAGCTGATGACGAAGGATTGGACATTAATGGAGAATACGATTGGAAAATTGTAAATGCTATGTTAGAAGAAGGTCAGGCCACATTACCTAGTATAGATGTAAAACCTTATAGTAAAAATTGATAATAGGTAATTAGATGGAAAACAATGAATTAAAATTTGTGAATACTTTAGAAGTTAAAAGAATATTGAGTATTTCTGATGACCCAATAGTGGTAGCAAAATTATTTGCTAATGTTGCTCGTATCAATACTTTGTATATGATCAAAAAAGCTGGTTCTGGCCATATAGGAACTAGTTTCAGCAGTATTGATATTGTATCTTGGTTATATTTAAATGAGTTAAAAAAGTCTGAATCTAGTATTTATTTTTCTTCAAAAGGTCACGATGTTCCTGCTTTATATTCAGTGTTGATTTCGTTGGGGTTACTAAGCTTTGATTTAATTCATAAGCTTAGAAAGATCGATGGCTTGCCTGGCCATCCTGATATTAAAATACCTTTTATGCATACTAATAGCGGCTCTCTTGGGATGGGTATTTCCAAAGCTAAAGGCATGGTTATTGCTAATAGACTTAAAGGTAAAAAACAAAAAATATTTGTTTTAACAGGCGATGGAGAATTGCAAGAAGGTCAAATTTGGGAATCTCTTCAGTCGGCTTCAAATAACAAAATGTCAGAGATTACAGTTTTTGTTGATCATAATAAAGTACAGTCAGATTATCGAGTATCAAAAACGAGTGACCTAGGAGATTTAAAATCAAAATTTGAAGCTTTTGGGTGGAATGTTTTTCAATGTGACGGAAATGATTTTAGTTCTATATCAGATTCTTTAGAAAACTCTACTAATATATCAAACGGATTACCAACAGTTATTATTGCCAATACTATAAAAGGTAGTGGAGTTTCATTTATGGAACATACTGTCATCGGAGATAAATGTAGATATATGTATCACAGCGGAGCTCCTAGTGATCAAGAGTACACTGATGCAAGTAATGAGTTAATAGAGGCACAAAATATATTATTGAACAAATTAGGGGCACCTGATTTGAATTTTCAAAAGGCTCCTTTACCCCCTTTACAAGTTTCAAATAATAAGAAAATATCGTTAATGAAATCATATTCAGATGCTTTGATTGCTCAAGCCGATAAAAACCCTAATATTGTAGCAATGGATGCAGATTTGATATTAGATTCCGGATTAATCCCATTTAAAGATTCGTTTCCTGACAGGTATTTTCAGTGCGGTATAGCGGAACAAGATATGGTTTCACAAGCTGGAGGTATGGCATTAAATGGATTGCTTCCCGTAGTTAATTCATTTGCATGTTTTTTATCAGATAGACCAAATGAACAAATATATAATAATGCTACTGAGAAAACTAAAATTATATACGTAGGCGGTTTAGCAGGTGTAATACCAGGAGGAACAGGGCATTCCCATCAATCTGTTAGAGATATTGCTGCATTAAATGGAATTCCTGATCTTATTATGATCGAACCATATAATGAGATTGAAGTTAAATCGGCCATTGATTTTTGTGTAAATAATTGGAAGTCTAGTTCATATATTAGGTTAACTCCTCTCCCCTGCACTCTTTCAATAGATTATGAATTTACAGATTTTCAGTTAGGGCAAGGAACAGAGTTAGTTGATGGAGATGAGATAGTATTATTTTCGTATGGCCCAAATACATTAGAGCAAGCCGTTAAGGCATCAAAAAAATTAAAATCAAAAGGTATTGCTATGAAAGTTATTAATTTACCTTGGTTAAATTTTGTTGATATAGAGTGGTTAAAATCTGTTACAGAAAATGTTTCACACGTTGTAACACTGGATAATCATTATCGTATTGGGGGTCAAGGTGATTACTTAGCATCTCAACTCATTAATTTTCAAGACTCAAGAAATTTACAATTTTTAAAACTTGGAGTAGATAACATTCCAGAATGTGGAACAAACGAAGAAGTCTTAAAAGCTCACAGGATGGATGCTGACAATTTGACCATAGATATTGAAAATTTCTTTAATGGCTTAAATATACAAGGGTAATGTTAACAAATAAGATAATTAACAAAATAATCAGGTCTTATGAAAAGTTTTTTATAAGTATTGGTTCAACGTCAATTTTTATAGCTCAGTCAACGCAATTTATTTCAGAAGTGAAGCCTTCTCAAGGAGTCTGTGATGCTGACGCTCCGAGTCTTTTGGCTTTAAGTCCTTTTAGGTTTAGGGGAGACTTAAAGGCCCTTGCAGACTCCAAAAAATTCAGAGTGTTTAAAGTGTCAGATAAGTGGCAAAAAAAAATGGCTGCATTATTTTATCCAAAAGGATTTAAGTTCAGGTTTGATTATTATGATTCTAATCCAAATACGCAGGTACAAAAAATACAAGACTCCACTAGAAAATTTTTCCTGAAATTTTTGAAAGATCTTTATATGAAATTTGATATTGATTGCGTTATAGGTGCTTCTGTTTGGTATCCTCAAGACTATGAATGGGGGTATGTTTCTAGGATGATAAACACACCATATGTTGTTTTACATAGAGAGAATCTTATAACTGGAGATGGCCATTATGAACAGAGAGTTTTACAGTTAAAAAGATATGGTAAATTTTCTGGCAATCACATTATTGTTCACAATGAGAGATCAAAAGAAGCATTTGTGGAGTCAGGTTATGTTTCTTCTGAAAATATTGATGCTTTGGGCTGCGTAAGAATGGACGAATTTATTAACAGCATAAATGATCAAGCTCTTATCGATAAATCTCTTAAAATGAAAGATTTTAAAAAAGTAACATTTTTTTCATTTCAACGAGGGGTTGGCCTTAGGGGGGTTACAGAAGTATGGCCCAAAAATGATAAAGAAGGCTATGCTACCTTATTTGCCAAAACCCATGTAGCTTTTGCTCAATTAGCTTTAGATAACCCAGATATAGAATTTGTTATAAAAGCAAAATGGGGAGGAGGTTGGTTATTGGAAATAGAAAAAGTTTTGTTAGATGCGGGTATTAATTATAAAGAATTAGGTAATTTAGTTGTAACAGGTGAAGGTGATGCTCAAGATTTAATATTTAATTCAGATGTTATTGTCTGTTTTGGATCTACTACGTTGCTGGAAGCCGGTATAGCTAACAAATTTGTTGTAATTCCATATTTTAATGAAGCACTAGATGAAAAGCATGATAGCTTTGTTCATTTCAAAAAAGAATTTAATCTTTTTAATGTAGCAAATAATATCCAAGAATTTAAAGATCAAATTCTTGATGGATTAAAAAACAATCATATTGATGCAAAAATTATGGATGATAGATATAAAGCTTTTGAAGAACATGTTTCATTTATGGATTGTTCAGCTACAGAAAAATACTCTAAAGCATTAAGAAAAATTATAGAAAAATCTAGTTTAAATTAATATAGGATTAAATATTAAAATGGAAGAACAAATAATGTTTGATAAGCCCAATATTGGAATATTAGGACTAGGTCATGTAGGACTTCCTACAGCTTTAGGTTTAGCTGATATAGGGTGGAATGTTATTGGAGCGGATGATATGGGGTCTAAGGCTCAAGATATCGCTGCTGGCAATGCGCCATTTTATGAGCCAGGGCTATCTGAAATGTTAACCAAAAATATTAATTCTGGCAGATTTTCAGTTGCTACTTCAGTTGAAGAAGCAATAGATGCCAGTGATGTAATATTTGTATGTGTTGGAACTCCTCAAAACGATGATGGGTCTGCAGATTTATCTCAGATAGAGAGTGCGGGGAGAACGATAGCTCAAAATTCTAACTCAAATAAGCTGGTTGTTGAAAAAAGTACCACTCCTGTATCGACTTCTTTAAGGATAAAAGATACTTTAAAAAAATATGCAAAGAAAAATGTAGATTTTGAAGTAGCCGTAAACCCTGAATTTTTAAGAGAAGGGACTGGGTTATATGACTTTTTTAATCCTGATAGGATTGTCTTAGGAGTTGAATCAGAAGCAGCTAAAAATACTTTATTGAAAATTTATTTACCTTTATTAGAACAAAATCTTCCTGAAGATATATCTGATCAAGCAATATTTAATGCTCATGGTAATGATAAATTTGTGATAACAGATGTTAATACTGCAGAATTAATAAAACATGCTTCAAATAGTTTTTTAGCTACAAAAATTTCTTTTATAAATGTTGTTGCTGATATATGTGAAAAATCAGGTTCTGATGTTAGTAAAGTTGCTAAGGGTATGGGGCTAGACCCTAGAATAGGAAGTAGTTTTTTGCAGGCTGGGTTAGGATTTGGAGGATATTGTTTACCTAAAGATATAAAAGCTTTCACAAGGATAGGTGAAGATTTGGGGGTGGATATGTCATTTTTTAGGGAAGTTGACAATGTTAACATGAAGCGTGTTGATCAAATTATGGATAAACTGAGAAGAAAACTTTGGGTATTACGTGATAAAACTGTAGCTGTTTGGGGCATTGCATTTAAGCCAGGAACAGATGATATTAGAGAGTCACCAGCGATAGCTTTAATAGAAAAATTGATTGAAGAAAAAGTTAAGTTGAATTTGCATGACCCTAAAGCTATTGAAGAATTTAAAAAAACCTCATTGAGTGAATATAAAAATATTGAATATTTTACAGGTTCTGTCGAATCTTCCATTAATGCGGATGCCATCATCATTGCGACAGATTGGCCAGAATTCAAATCTGTTGATTATAAATACATTAAAGATAATATGCAGTATCCATTTATATTAGATGCTAGGAATCTATTAAATCCAGATGAAATGGTTGATATAGGCTTTGATTATATAGGTGTAGGGAGATACTCGTAGAATAAAATATGGTCACTTCATTAATAACTGGTGGAGCTGGATTTTTAGGGTCACATCTTTGTCAAAAATTGCTTGATGAAGGTCATAAAGTTATATGCTTTGACAATTTATTGACAGGTAAAAAATCGAACATATCCCGTAACATGGAAAATCCTAAATTTAAGTTTATTGAAGGAAATGTTACCGAATTCATAGATGTTTCAGATGATGTTGACTATTTACTTCATTTTGCTAGTCCTGCTAGTCCAAAAGATTATAGAGATAACCCGATTCACACACTAAAGGTGGGATCTATTGGGACACATAATGTTTTAGGTCTTGCAAGAGCTAAAAAATCTAAAGTTTTATTAGCTTCTACTTCAGAGATATATGGGGATCCGTTGGAATCTCCTCAAAAAGAATCATATTGGGGTAACGTTAATCCTGTAGGCCCTAGAAGCGTATATGATGAGGCCAAACGATTCTCAGAAGCGATTGCAATGGCTTATCATAGAGAACATGAAATTGATGTGAGAATTGCTAGGATATTTAACTGTTATGGCCCTAGAATGAGGCCTAATGATGGTAGAGCAGTACCAAACTTTTTCATTCAAGCACTTAGAAACGACCCTATGACAATATATGGCAAAGGGATTCAGACCAGGTCCTTTTGTTACGTAAGTGATCTTGTGGATGCCCTTTTTAAGCTTCTCATATTACCAGAAGAAAAGATGTCAAGTTCATATGAAAGAATTTTTAATATTGGAGCAACTGAAGAAGTCTCAATATTGACATTAGCAGAAATGATTAAATCACAAGTTGGAAGTTTAAGTGATATAGAATTCCATGATCTACCAGAAGATGACCCTATGGTTAGGAAACCAGATATTTCTAGGGCACAAGAATTATTAGATTGGTCACCTGAAGTTGATCTAAAAAAAGGGATTGTATTTTCTATTGATTGGTTTGATAAGTACAAGGCTTAAATTTAAGTTATTGAGTAAATATTTGGGGTAAATTATATGTTTAATGATAAAAATATTTTAATCACTGGTGGGACAGGGTCTTTTGGGAGAAAATTCTGTGAACATGTTTTAGAAAAATATGCTCCGAATAGATTAATAGTATTGAGTAGAGATGAACTGAAGCAGTTTGAAATGAACGAACAACTCAATAATCCTAAATTAAGGTTTTTTATTGGAGACGTTAGGGATAAAGATAGGCTTGAAAGGGCAATGAAAGGTGTAGATTATGTTGTACATGCAGCAGCATTAAAGCAAGTTCCAGCATGTGAATATAATCCTATGGAAGCTATCAAAACTAACGTGTATGGAGCACAGAATGTGATAGATGCGGCAATCAATCAAGGTGTTTCTAAAGTTATCGCTTTAAGTACCGATAAGGCTGTTAATCCTATAAATCTTTATGGGGCGACAAAGTTATGTGCAGAAAAATTGTTTGTTCAGGCAAATTCGTATTCAGGTAGTAGTGGTACCAGATTTGCTTGTGTTAGATATGGAAATGTTGTTGGCAGTAGAGGGAGCGTTATTCCAATATTTAAAAAACAGAAAGAATCAGGTACCTTAACGATAACTGATGATCGGATGACACGATTTTGGCTTACATTAGACCAAGGAGTTCAATTTGTTTTATCTTCGTTAGAAGAATTACAAGGTGGTGAAGTATTTATTCCTAAAATTCCAAGTATGAAAGTATTAGATTTAGCAAGAGCAATTTCTCCTGATGCCGAGATTAAGATAATAGGAATAAGGCCAGGAGAAAAACTAAATGAAGTTTTGATATCTAGAGACGAATCTAATTCAGTTATAGATATTGGTTCTAAATATATTATTCAACCTCAACATTCATCATTTCGAATGCCGATTTATTCTGATTCTGCACCAGTTGAAAAAGATTTTGAATATAGGAGTGACAATAATTCAGATTGGTTAGATGTTATTCAGTTAGAGGATATGATTAGTTAATATGTCTTTGAATAATCCTGAATTAGCTATTAATGGATCCCCTCCTGTTAGGTCTAACATGCTTCCTTATGGGAGTCACTATGTTAACGATCAAGATATAAAATCTGTGATCAATGTTTTGAAATCTAATTGGTTGACGACAGGTCCAATGGTTCAAGATTTCGAGTCTGCTTTGGCTGAAAAGACTGACTCAAAATATGCTGTGGCAGTTAGCAGTGGCACAGCAGCTTTACACGCAGCTATGTTCGCTTTGGGAATAGGTCCAGGAGATGAAGTTATTGTTCCTGCAATTACCTTCGTGGCTACAGCTAATTCAATTTTATATTTAGGAGCAAAACCTATATTTGTTGATGTTAATGAAAATTCATTACTTATTGATGTGGATAAAATAGAAAATAGTATTTCTACTAAAACTAGAGCTATTATAGTTGTGGATTATGCGGGTCAACCTTGTGATTATGATTCCATTAGGGCCATTTGTAACAAAAATGGAATCGCATTAATTTCTGATTCTTGTCATGCTTTAGGGGCAGAATATAAATCTTCAAAAATTGGAACTATTTCAGATATGAGTACCTTTTCCTTTCATCCTGTTAAACATATAACTACAGGTGAAGGTGGAGCAATTACAACTAATGACAAAGCCTTAGCAGATCAAATGCGTATTTTTCGTAATCATGGAATATCTAAAGACCTTCATGTTCGGACTAGAGATGTTGAACATTACTACGAAGCTATTTCGTTAGGCTTTAATTATCGTCTATCTGATATACAGTGTTCTTTAGGGATAACTCAACTATCTAGACTTGAAGATTCTGTTTCTAAAAGACAAAATATTGCATTTAAATACGATGAAATATTTAACCAAATACATAGAGTATCCCAACTCTCTATTTCGGATGATATTTCACATGCATATCATTTGTATGTCATAAAACTTAAATTAGAAGATACGGATGTTACTAGAGACAATATATTTAAAGCATTAAGGGCAGAAAATATAGGAGTTAATGTTCATTACTTACCTGTTTATTTACATCCTTTGTATAAAACTTTGAATTATAAAAAAGGAATTTGCCCTATAGCTGAAGATGTTTATGAGAACATCATTAGCCTTCCAATATTTCCGAACATGAATGATGATGACATAAATGATGTTTTGAATGCAGTTAATAAAGTAATGGGATCCATTAATGAATAACAATTCTATATCTGCCTTAATGGTTGGATATGGTTCTATAGGTAAAAGACATACTAGAAATCTTCGCACTTTAGGCGTTGATGACATTTATCTTTGTGACCCTTCTATTGACTCTTTGTCATCTGAATCAGACTTAGAAAATTCTTCTGGAGTATTTCTAGACATAGATTCCGCCCTTAGCTCTGTTAATTTTGATATAGCGTTAGTGTGTTCACCTCCTTATCTTCATGTGGAGCAGACTAAAAAATTACTATCATCAAATGTGAATGTTTTTGTAGAAAAACCGCTTTCGAACACATTGGAAAATATAGAGGACTTAGTTGCATTATCCAAAAATAAAAATAAAGTAGTCCAAATAGGATATAACTGGAGATTTTATAAAGGCCTTAAATTTATCCAAGAAATTATTAATAATGGATCTATAGGCCGTATTTTATGGGTGAGATCAGAATTTGGTAAATATCTTCCTGAGTGGCGTCCAGAACAAGATTATAGAAATAATTATACTGCTATTAAATCTGAAGGGGGCGGTATAATTTTTGATGCTTCACATGAGTTAGATTATTTGAAATGGTTATTTGGAGATATTGACAAGGTTTTTTGTGTTTCGGATAGGTTAAGTGATTTAGATATTGATGTTGAAGATACTGCATCCATCATATTAAATTTTTCTTCTGGTTGTATCGGTGAAGTTCATTTAGATTTTATCCAAAGAGCTGCTACAAAATCTTGTAAAATTGTAGGTTCTGAAGGTACTTTGTTCTGGGATTATAATGGTAAAGAATCGACGATTAATATATTTGATGCAAATACTAAGAAGACAGAAATTTTTGATATGTCTTGCGATCCAAATGATAAATACATCAGTGAATTAGATTCTTTTTTGGATTGTGTTAAAAATAAAACCTCTCCTCTTGTAGACCTTGAAAGTGCAGTAGGAACGCTTAAGGTCATTATGGCTGCGTATGAGTCATCAGATAAAGGTGTTCCTGTATATATATGATATGTGTTCTGAGAACAAAAATATAAAATTAAATAAATCTTTGAAAGGTGACAGATTAGATTTGATACCGTTCAAAGAGGAATTTATTACGGAAAAATATTTGGATTGGTTGTCTGATATAGAAGTCACAAAGTACTTAGATGTATCCAATTATGACCAAACTATAGATACGATTACTAATTACATCAACAGATTTAATAATTCTGAAAATTATATTTTTGCAATCGTAATAAAAGAAATAAATAATCATATTGGAAATATAACTCTGCAAAATATTAATTGGGTCCATAAATTTGCTACGGAAGGAATAATGATTGGGGACAAAAAATATTGGAAAGACGGCTACGGTACAGAGGCTAGAAGCCTTTTGATTGAATTTGCCTTTAATGACCTTAAATTAAATAGAATAGTTTCTTCTGCTTTTGTTGATAATCTAGCTGGTATTAAAAGCAATGCTAAGCTTGGTTATAAGAAAGAAGGTATTTTTAGAAATCATATGATATTGGAAGGTCAATACTCTGACGTTATCCAACAGGGAATTTTAAAGGAAGATTTTATGCCATATAAAAATTTTGAGATTAGTTTATAGATGATTTTAGCAATAATTCAAGCACGCATGAATTCTTCTAGATTACCTAATAAAATGCTGTCAGATATAGGTGGTAAGCCTATGTTATCCCATGTTATTAATCGTACTGTGAAATCTAAAATGATCGATAAAGTTTCAGTTGCAACCACTACAGATATTTCTGATGACCTCATAGAAGATTTCTGCGTAACCAATGAAATACATTTTTATAGAGGTTCTGAAGATGACGTGTTAGATAGATTTTATAATCTGGCGAAACTTCAAAAAGCAGATCATATAGTCAGAATAACTGGTGACTGCCCATTTGTAGATCCAGAAATTATTGACGAAGTAATAACAGTATATAAAGACGGTAACTATGATTATGTTACTAATAGTATGAGATATACATATCCAGATGGACTTGATGTTGAGGTATTTTCATACCAAGCTCTCCAAAAGGCTTGGGAAAATGCGAAGTCCTTACGCGAAAGAGAACATGTTGTTTCATATTTTAAATATTCTGGATTATTTAAAATAAAAAATGTAATCAACCCTAATCCTGTAAAGCATGAACATAGATGGTCTGTAGATCAACCTATCGACCTTAAATTTGTAAGGGAAGTTTATTCGCAGTTTGTTACTAAAGGAAACTTAGACTTTAGGATGAACGATATATTGACGTTGCTATCTGAAAATCCTCATATATTGGATATTAATTCAAATATTGATAGAAACCAGGGAAGTTATACGTCATATGCAAATGATCCACCGATTCCTCCATTGGATAGAAGTGTATCCAGATCTTACGAAATTAAAGAAAAAGCAGAAAAATTAATCCCAGGTCTTACACAAACTTTTAGTAAAGGGCCACTCTTGTTCATACAAGATGTCGCTCCTGTATACCTTACTAAAGCCGAAGGTAGCCATACTTGGGATGTAGATGGTAATGAATATATAGATTATCCAATGGCATTAGGGCCCGTCATTCTAGGGCATAATTATCCTGCGGTCACTCAAGCTGTAATTGATCAGATACAAAACGGAACTTCGTATTCTTTAGCACATCCATTAGAAGTTGAAGTTGCAGATCTAATTGTTAATCATGTCCCGTCAGCTGAAATGGTACGCTTTGGAAAAAATGGTTCTGATGCGACTTCAGGAGCTGTTAGAGCAGCTAGAGCTTATACGGGAAGAGACGTAATAGCTTGTTGTGGATATCACGGTTGGCAGGATTGGTATGTAGGTACTACAACGCGTGACGGAGGAGTTCCTGAATCTGTTAAAGATATGACAATAACATTTGAATATAACAATATTGATTCTCTAAAAGACATTTTCGATAAATATCCAAATAAAGTAGCTGCAGTTATTATGGAGCCCATTGGACTTGAATTGCCAAATAATAATTTTTTGGAACAAGTTAAAAATCTTACTAAAAAAGAAGATGCAGTCTTAATATATGATGAGGTTGTTACTGGATTTAGATTAAGTTTGGGTGGTGCACAAGATTATTTTGGTGTAACGCCAGATTTAACATGTGTAGGTAAGGCAATGGGAAACGGATATCCGATATCTGCTATTGCTGGAAATAAGGACATTATGTCTGTATTTGATGAAATATTCTTTTCATTTACTTTTGGTGGAGAGGCAGTTTCTCTTGCGGCAGCTAAAGCAACAATAAAAGAGATGGAAAATAAACCTGTTATAGATCATTTATGGCAAAATGGGCAACGACTTAGTGATGGGTTTAATGCATTATCTAGACATTTTGAACTTCAAAAGTATTTAAAGTCAGATGGTTTGGCTCCCCATACTGCTATTGCATATATGTCTGGGGATAATCATATAGATCCCCTTATCATTAAAAGTTTATTTCAACAGGAATGTATAAAGAGAGGAATATTAATTTCTAGTTCTCAAAATATTAGTTTCAGTCATACTAATCAAGATATTGATTACACTCTAAAAGTTTATAGAAGTGCGATGGAAATATTGGCAACCTCACTTAAAGAAGGAAATATTGAAGAATTATTAGAAGGCCCTCCTGTTAAGCCAGTATTTAGGAATCCATAGTTTGGTATTCATATAAAAATATGAACAAAGATTTAGAAAAAATATTAATTCGAAAAGTGTCCGAAAAAGATATGCCACTTCTTTGGAATTGGGTTAGTGATCCTGATGTCAGGTCTAATTCTTTGAATTCAGAGAGCATTGGAAAAATCAGCCATCAAGAATGGTTTAATAATAAAATCCAATCAGAAGACACATTAATGTATATATTAGAATCAAATGGCATTCCTTTTAGTCAAATAAGGTTTGACCGGGTTAATCAGGATGATGCAGAGATAGATATATCTGTTGCAAAAGAATTTAGGTCGCGAGGATTGGGCACGATGACACTCATTAAGACTAAACTCAGAGCTATAAAACACTTAGGAATAATTAGATTAATAGGTATTGTTCTTGAATCTAATGAAGGATCTTGTAAAGCGTTTATAAATGCTGGATTTAGAGAAAATCATAAAAAAAATATTGATGGGAATATGTGTAGAATATTTCACTGGGAATTAGATCAAAAATTACCTTTAGGGTAATTAAGAGAGGTTTATTTGAGCGAAACTTTAAATATTGAAATAGCAGGTAGAAAAATTGGGCAAAGTGAACCTACCTTTGTCATAGCAGAGATTGGAGTGAATCATAATGGTGACATAGATTTAGCTCATAAACTTATCGATGGGGCTATAGAATCTGGGGCAGATGCTGTTAAGTTTCAAACAATTGATGCTGATGCTAGTTATGTACCAGGCACTCCATCACATGATATTTTTAGCAAAATCTCATTTGGTTTAGAAGAATATGAAGCTATAAGCAATCATTGTAAAGAAAAGGGTATTATTTTTTTTACTACTCCTGGTGATTGGCCATCGTTAGATATATGTAGAAAGATTTCAGTTCCTGCAGTTAAGATAAGTTCAGGGTTGATGACTAATACGCCTATCGTTTTAGAGGCTGCTACATTAGGAGTTCCATTAGTGATATCAACCGGCGGAGCCTATCTTTGGGAAATAGGAAAACTTGTAAATCAATTAGAAGATATTAATTTTAAGGATTTTACGTTATTGCATTGCGTAAGTATTTATCCCGCTGATGATGACACCTTAAATTTAAAGGCGATATTAAATATGCAAGAATCATTTCCCTACCCTATTGGATATTCAGATCATAGTCTTGGTATAACAGCAGTTTTATCCGCTGTTACATTTGGAGCCAAAGTTATTGAAAAACATTTCACATTAAGTAAAGAACTTCCAGGCGGAGATAACTTTTTATCAAGTGAACCTGATGAATTTAAGGAATTAGTTGAACAAATAAGAGCATGTGAAAATATGCTGATTGGCGGAATCAAAAAACCTCACAAAAAAGAAATTGAATTTAGAGAACGATTTAGAAGAAGATTGGTCGCAAATCGAAATATAGAAAAAGATGAAATATTAACTAGTGAACTAGTAGGCTTAATGCGACCTCTCCAACCTTACGGATTATCACCTGATTTTTATCAAGAAATAATAGGGAAAAAAGCGTCCAAAAAAATTACCCAATATGATCCGATTACCTTAGATTCAATAAATTTCTCAGATTTGTAAAAGGAATAAACTTATAAATGATTAATGTTCTTATCACCTGTATAGGCGGATATTACGGTATTGATACTATAGAAGCACTGAAGTCTGACTCTGAAATAGATATTAATGTTATTGGTGCAGATGCAGACTCTACAGTTGTAAATAGAAATTTCGTAGATACTTTTTTCTGTATTCCGAATGCTGATGAAGACCCTGAATCATTTATAAATAGTCTGTATGAAATTTGTGAAAAATATAATGTGGACATTATTATTCCTGGTGCTGACGAAGAAGCTTACGCATTATCATCATCTAAAGATATTTTTGAAAGATTAGGTGTTAAATGTGCCGTTCAAGATCAAGACATTATGGAAATAATTAGTGATAAATTAGTTTTTTTCCATAAGATGTCAGAATTAAATATTAGAACTCCTAAGTTTTCTGGGGTATCCAATCCTGACGACCTGATAAATAATTCGGATTATCTGGGATTTCCGGATAAAAGGATCATATTAAAACCTAGAGTAGGAAGGGGGGCTAGAGGGTTAATGGTGATTGATAATCAAATAACCTCTCCTACTGAAGGACAAGAGTCAAGAGGATACTGGTTAGGTAACATTGAATCTGCAATAAAGTATTTAGGGAATAAGCAAAGTTCTAATAATTCTGATTTGAAATTAATTGCTATGGAATATTTGCCCGGCGATATATACGACGTTGATTGTGTGGCCGATAACGGATTCCCAATAGCTATTATTCCAAGAAAAAGATTGGCAAATACTCCTTTTTCTCGTGGTGTAGAAGGTCATGAGATAGAAAATAATGAAACCATATTAGATATAACTACTGAAACAATTAAAGCTTTATCTTTAGGGTATGTGTTTGATTGTGATTTTGGAACCCATGCGAACGGAGAACCGGGTATTTTAGAGATAAATCCAAGATGGAGTGGTTCCGTTGCTGCTTCACTTGGATCTGGGGTTAATATCCCTAGTTTGATAGTAAGAGTTTTAATGGGAATTCAATTTGATCAAATTGAGCCTACTTACGGGAATAAAATTTTCCCAACCACACGAATGGGGTTTTCAAGTTAGTAAATATGAAAAGTGAGGTGTGCTATTAATATTCTAGTAATCGCTGCTCATCCAGATGATGAAATGTTGGGTTGTGGGGCAACTATAGCTAAACTTTCTAAATCTAATAATGTCCATATAGGTATTTTAGGAGAAGGTATTACTTCTCGGTATCCGTCTGCGGAAGAAGCTTCTAAGAATGATTTGGAGTCATTGAAAGATCAAGCTAAAGAAGCTTCTGATTTTATTGGGGCTTTAAGTATTGATTTTGCGGGATTTCCTGATAATCGTTTTGATAGTGTTGATTTGTTGGAACTAATTAAGGTTGTAGAAAATTGGGTTCAAAAATATAAACCAGATGCTATTTATACTCACCATAGTGGAGATCTCAATATAGACCATGAACTTACGTTCAGAGCTGTTTTGACTGCTACGAGACCGACCTCAGAATCAATAGTTAAGGATATATATAGTTTTGAAATTCCTTCTTCAACAGAATGGTCTTTTGGAACTTTAAAAAGCTCTTTTACTCCTAATGTTTTTGTGAATGTAACGGATACAATTGAAAAAAAATTATCCGCATTAAAAATTTATAAGGATGAAATGAGAGATTTCCCTCATCCTCGATCTTTAAAATTTGTCGAACTAAATTCTCAGAAATGGGGATCTGTATCAGGGGTTAAATTTGCTGAGGCTTTTGAATTGGTTCGTTCTATACGTTAAATCATGAATAAAGTTATATTTCGAGTCGATATAGGGCACTCGACAGGTATTGGTCATATTAGAAGATGTGAAGCTTTGGCATCAGCACTCAATGATTTAAATATTGAGAGTGTTTTTATATTAAGTAAAGGAATTAAAGAAGAGCTATTCGGAGAGCATAAAGCTTACTGTTTACCATATAGGAAGCATTTTTTGTCACAATTTTTAAGTCCAGATTATAGCACCTATGATGCAGAGCAAGAAGTTAATGAAATCAATAATTTAGCTATTGAAGAAAACAGTAAAACGATTGTATTAGATTCGTATCATATTAATTCAGAATATGTTACTCGACTACGTTCATATGGTTTTTTTGTAGTAACAATTGATGACTTAGCAGGTATTTCTTTTTCCTCAGATGTTGTTGTTAATGGTAGTGCAGGCGCTAAATATTTAAATTATAAATCTAGTACTGATGAGACAGTGTTTTTACTTGGGGTAGAATATTTTTTGTTAAGACCTGAATTTAAATCTCCTAATTACCAAATCAATAGTGAAGTCAATAATATTTTGATTACTATGGGCGGGAGTGATAGTAGTGATAACACTTCTTTGATAATAAAGTTGTTAGAAAAAAAAATGACTGGGGTGGATTTTAAATTAAAAGTTGTCCTTGGCCCTTTTTATGATAACCACGTAAATATAGAATTGCTTTCTAAGAGTTCGAAAAGAGATATAGATATCATAGACTCGCCGAATAATATGAGTTCTATCATGGAATCAGTTGATTTGGCCATTTCTGCGGCAGGACAAACAATATATGAATTATGTGCTTTAGGTGTTCCGACAATTGCTATTCAAGCAGCTGAAAATCAAAGTTCTAACATTGATGAACTTTCTCGTTTGGGTGCTATTTATTCAATTAAATCAAGCACGTATCATACTTCTATGGCATTTTTAATTAGAACTTTAATTTACGACTATAATGCTAGAAAAAATATTTCATCTATATCCAAAAGATTATTAGATGGAAAAGGTCCAGAAAGAGTTGCTAAGCATATATTGAAATATGGATTTTAGGTATATTTTCAATGGATTTAGAATTTAAGCCTTCACCATATAGATCTTGGCAATCCAGAGAAGTTCAGAAAGATTCCTCGGGCTCGAATGTGATTGTATACGTTTCTGGTTGGATATCTACAGAGAATGGAATCCTTGCGGGTAAAGATTTTGCTGATTTCATATTGGGTAAGTTTCAAAATAATGCTTATGAAAGACTTAAAGAAAATCTAATTTCTTTATTTAATAATAATGATGGAAATTTTGCTATAGTCGCTTGTTTTGAGTCAAAAGTATGGGCAATTACAGATTTGGTGAGAACAATACCATTATTTTGGAATATCAAAAATAATTCTATAGTGATTTCTGATGATGTTAGGTATTTAGTACCTGATCCTAAGATAGCAACAGATCATAATTCTATTATAGAAATGTTATCAAGTGGATATGTAACTGGTGTTAATACAGTATATAAAGAAGTTAAATCAATAAGGCCTGGAGAGATTTTAATTTCTGATGATTCATCTGAATCATCACAAATTAAATTATTCAGATATTTCATATACAAGTCAGATTCTATTAGAGAAATGTCTCGTGATGATGACATTCAGCTTTTGGACGAAACAACAAAAGATGCTTTTGAAATTATATTGAATTCATTAAACGGGGCTAAAATTGTTATCCCTTTAAGTGGAGGATTAGATTCACGATTAATTGCTCTAACTCTCAAAAGATTAGAATATGACAACGTTTTGTGTATTTCATATGGTACTGAAAATAATAAAGATTCTGTAAAAAGTTTTGAAACAGCTAAAAAATTAGGTTTTACATGGGAAATGTTCCCATACTCTAAGAACCAGCATGTTACAAAAACATTAGATGATAAATTTTGGGAGTTTTCTGAGTATGCTTCTAATGGAACTTCCATACCCCATCTTGATGATTGGATAGCTTTAAATATGTTTAAGGATAAATTTGCCCATTTAGAAGATGTGGTGTTTATGCCTGGGCATACTGGAGATTTTATTTCAGGCGGTCATCTAAAATATCTTAATTATGCATTTTGTGGGAATAGTGAATCAGATGATGAACCCTTGAGATCTATTATTAATAAGCATTATTCTCTTTGGGCAAATATATTAGAGGATGAGTCATATTCTTCTATTATTTATGAACGTATTTCCGATGCGTTAAAAGAATTTGAATTTAATAATAATTTAAATAAAGCTCAAGCATATGAATTTTGGGAATGGCAAGAAAGACAAAGTAAATATATTGTTAATTCTGTTAGATCATACGAGTTTCATGGATATAGCTGGAGGTTGCCATTTTGGTCTATGAAATTTGTTCAATTTTGGAGGGAAACATCATTGAACTCAAAATATGATCAATCTTTATATAAAGATTATTTAAGATATATTGATGATTATGGTGTTTATGACGATATTAAATTAGGCATGGATGTTATACCTCAATCCAATTTAAAAAATAAATACGTTAGAAATTTTACTAAGCAAATTTTACAAAAAAACCCTTTAACTCGTTCTTTGTTAAAAAAGAGATCTATTCGTAGAAAGTTTGCCTATCAATATGCTAATCATCCATTAGGTATGCCATGGGAATATGATAAGAAATCTTATATAAATTCTTATCATTCTAAGAGGCATAATGTCTCACTGTGGTCTAAAGACTTTATTCAAAAACAATATAACTACCCATTAAAAAGTATGATCAATTAATTTTTATATGCCCAAAACTATTTTATTTATAGAATCGAGTCTTACTGGTGGGGGATCTGCTGTTAGCTTAAATCAACTTTTGCAAACAATTGATAGAAAAGAAATAAATCCAATTGTTGTATTTTTAAATGATCACCCACAAGTTGAGGTTACAAGAAACCTTGGAATTAAAGTATATATGGTTGACGATTGGTTATTGACTAAAACTGGATCATATTCTTCATCGATATCCAAAAAATTGGCTCAGACTACTCATTTGTATTTCTTAAGGATAATTAAAGTTTTACCTTTTTTGGCTTTATATTTAAATATCATTTTACATTTCGCGGTGATATTAAAAATTAGAAAAATTATAAAACATGAAACTCCATCAATAGTGCATTTGAATGTTCAAATATTGAGAGATTTATTTGGCCTTATCGCAGCTAATAGTTGCGGAATTCATTGTGTTAGTTATTTACGATCAACTCCTTATTTGCAGTCAACGCCAGATAGAAAAATCGAATCGTCTGTTCTTAATATGATTAATAGCAAAACCACTCAATTTATTGCTAATTCTAAATTCACTGCTAATTCATGGTCAGAATTAGGAATCAGAAAAGATAAAATTTCTATTGTTCATAATGTTGTCGACATTTCAAATATTGAATCTATCAATTTAGATGATCACGTTCCAGTTAATATAAAAGAAAAATTTGTTGTTGGATTGTTAGCTCCTTTGAGGAACTTTGCTAAAGTTGATGAGTTCGTCATTAATGCTTTCCATAAATTCCACAACGATTTTCAAGATTCTGTTTTATTGATTGTCGGAGATGGCCCTTTAAGGAAAACACTTGAAGATAAGGTTGCACAATTAAGCCTAGAGGAATCAGTGCTTTTTTTAGGTTACCAGGAGAAACCTCTTTCACTACTTAAAGAATTTGATGTTTCATTAGTACTTAATAATCACGATACTCTTAGTAGAGTAGCAATAGAATCGCTACATGTTGGCACTCTTTTGGTAGCCTCAGATGTTGGAGGAATAAGAGAACTTGTTGATTCTAAAGAAAATGGATTTTTAATAGATTATGGTGATACAGATGGCGTGTTTAATGCCTTGAGACAGATTAAGACAAAATCAATTGATTCCAAAACTATTATTGAAAATGGAAAAAAGACTGTATCAGACAAGTTCAATATTTTGAAGAATACAAATAAAATATGCGATATATATTCACAAATTTTAACGATAGAAAAAGGTATTAAATAATGCATTCACCCAAAATCGGAGTTATAGGTTGTGGATATTGGGGGAAGAATTTAGTAAGAGTTTTTAATGAATTAGGATATCTTGTAGCGGTTAGTGATACGACTCAAAATGGTAGAAACACAGCTAAAGAAATAGCTCCAAAAGTCAAAATTTTATCTTCTCTTGATGAAATGTTAAAAATTTCAGTAGACGCAATTGTAATTTCTACGCCTGCTGAAACGCATTTTGACCTAGTAGAACAATCACTAAAATCAGGTAAAGATGTTTTGGTAGAAAAACCATTTGCAATGAATAAACTTGAATCAGAAAAATTAGTTTCAATAGCTTCTGATTATCAAAAAATTTTAATGGTGGGACATGTTATGGAATACCATCCTGCAATAGTGAAATTAAATGAATTGATTATTGAAGGTATTTTAGGTGAAGTTAGATACGTTTATTCCAATAGAGTTAGCTTAGGTAAAATCAGAAGAGAAGAAAACATATTATTTAGTTTTGCGCCTCATGATATTGCTGTTATTAATAGACTGATTAATTCGACTCCCAAGTTTGTTTCTACTTCAGGGGGAGATTTTTTGCAACCAAATATTGCAGATGTAACAGTTAGCAACATAACATATAAAAATGGATCTAAAGCTCATATATTTGTATCTTGGTTACATCCGTTTAAAGAACAAAGATTAGTTGTTATTGGATCAGAAAATATGGCTAGCTTTGATGATGTTTCCAAGGAACTTATTTTGTATGACCAAAAAGTGGATATTAATGATGGAGTTCCTATTCCTATAAAAGGGATTGGGAAGAACGTGACATTTCCAGATTTGGAACCGTTAAAAGAAGAAGCGTTAGGATTTATAGATTCTATTAATACACGTATCCAGCCAAAGACTTCAGGCATTGATGCTTTAAAAGTAATGGACGTGTTAGATGCATCGCAAAAATCAATGTCTCTTGACGGAAAACCGATTTATATAAATTAGTTATTGGTGAGCAACTTATGAACAATTATTTTCTCCATGAAACCTCATATGTTGATGAGGAATGTGTTATTGAGACAGGAACTAAAATATGGCATTTCTGTCATGTTATGAAAGGATCTAATATAGGAAAAAATTGCACTATCGGGCAGAATGTTTTTATTGGTGAAGATGTTGTAATTGGGAATAATGTCAAGATTCAAAATAATGTTTCTGTATTTTCAGGAGTCAAATTAGAAGACTATGTGTTCTGTGGACCTTCTGTTGTGTTTACAAATGTTATTAATCCTAGGTCTGAAATAAATAGAAGATCTGATTACAGAACTACACTTGTTAAGAGGGGAGCTACTATTGGAGCTAATTCAACAATAGTTTGTGGAACAACGATAGGGAAATATTCATTTGTAGGGGCAGGTGCCGTGGTTAGCAAAGACGTTCCTGATTATGCGCTAGTTATGGGTGTTCCTGCTGAACAAAAAGGTTGGATGAGTAGGCATGGATTTAAATTAGCTGATCCAGATGTAGATGGAATAATGAATTGTCCGGGTTCAGATCTAAAGTATAAGTTATATTCAGAAGGACTCAAATGTATTAATTTGGATGAATCTGAAGATATTGGTGACTATAATGAAAAATAATTCTGTTAAGCAAATCCCATTTTTTGATTTAAAACCTCAATATCAATCTATTAAATCAGAAATAGATGAGGCAATTAATAATGTTCTTGAATCCCAGGTATTCATATTGGGTAAAGAAGTTTCTGAGTTTGAAGAACAGGTATCACAATATCTGGGATGTGATTATGCGATAGGGGTATCTTCTGGAAGTGATGCATTACTTGTGGCATTAATGGGATTGGATATTGGGTTTGGCGATGAAGTTATAACAACCCCATACTCTTTTTTTTCAACTGCTGGATCCATCGCAAGACTTGGAGCTATACCTGTATTTGTCGATATAGACCCTCAAACATTTAATATTGATCCTAACTTAATAGAACAATCTATAACTCCAAAAACTAAGGCAATAATGCCTGTACATTTGTTTGGGCAAGTGGCCAATATGGAACCAATATTGTCTATAGCCGATAAATATAATTTACATGTTATTGAAGATGCGGCTCAGGCTATTGGTGCAGAATATAAAGAAAATAAAGCTGGAACAATAGGAGATGTAGGCTGTTTTAGCTTTTACCCAACAAAAAATCTTGGTGGTATGGGAGATGGCGGAATGGTTGTTACAAGTAATTTTGAACTTGCAGAGAAAATTAAAATGCTTAGAAATCATGGTCATCAAAAAAAATATCAAAACAAATTTATTGGCGGTAATTTTAGGTTAGATGCGATACAAGCCGCAGTCTTGAAAGTAAAATTAAGGTACCTAGATGAATGGATGGATTTGAGGCGTAGTAATGCTCTTAAGTATCGACAAATCTTCGAAGAATTGTTTGAATCTTATGAACTTGTCAGTAGGATCAACTTACCATTTGAAATGGACAATTCTAAACACGTATACAATCAATTTGTAATTAAGATATTGGATGATAGAGATCAATTAATGTCACAATTAAAGACGACTGGAATAGGAACAGAGGTTTATTACCCACTTTCGTTACACTTGCAAGAATGTTTTACCTATTTAGGATATTCAGAAGGCGACCTCCACGAAAGTGAGATAGCATCTTTGCAAACATTAGCTTTACCGATATATCCGGAATTATCGAGTGAATCTATTAATTACGTTATCGAAAATGTCAGAGCTATTTTAAATAAAAAATGAAAGATATATATAAATTCATAGCATTTTTATACTCTAAGATAGGATGGCGTATATGGGTCTGGCTTTCTCTTATCGTATTAGCTGCACTATTGGATGGTCTCAGCGTGGGATTTTTTATACCAATTTTAGAAACTGGTGATGAAAATAATTTTGTGACTCGTGAAGTAAAAAGATTTTTTGATTTTATAAATTTACCTTATTCTATTGTGACATCTGTCATATTTATGACAGTATTGTATTCATTAAGGACTGTATTTCTTATCCTACAGGAAATATATTCAGCTCGTATGGTGGCAAACTTATTAGCCACCATAAAAAAAGATGTTGTTAATGGGATATTCGCTTCTAAATATTTATATTTTATTTCAAAAGAAATTGGATATTTTAATAATGCTGTTACGGTTGAATACAATCGTGTAGCATTTTCATTTAGAGCATGCATGAGATTGTTTGTGTCTTCTGGATTTGCCTTAGTTTACTTGACCTTACCCTTATTTATAAATTCCGCCGCTACTATTTTATTGTTAATCATATTGATACCGCTCTATTTTGTTACAAGATTTATTAATACATTGACAAGGACATTTTCTATTAGATCCACAAAAAATAATGCACTTTTGCAATCATTACTAATACAAACATTTTCAAATTTCAAATATTTAAAATCTACTCATACAACAAGTAAAGTTAATCCGCACTTAGAGAAAGCAATTAATACTCAATCAGATTTAACTTATAAAAGTTCTGTGTTAGGCGCTTTTACTGGTAGCGCATCCGAACTTATTATTGTTTTAGTGGCTGCAGCATTATTGGTTTATAACGTGGAAGTTGCAGGTCAATCTATGATAGAAGTGCTGTTGCTTCTGTTTTTAGTTAGGCGATCTGCTGCCTATGCTCTTTCAGGATATTCTGACTATAGAGGATTTATTAGTGCATTTGGTAGCTTACAAGTTTTTGAAAATTTGGAGAAAGATTTAGTAACATTCAAAGATGATTTAAGCAAAAATAAAATTGATCCTGATTTAACCTCTACCCTTTTATTTGAAGATGTTGGGTTTTCCTATGATGGAAAAAAACAAATATTAGAAGGTATAAATGTTTCAATTCCATCAAAATCAGTAGTAGCTATAGTAGGTGAATCTGGATCCGGTAAAAGTACATTAGTGTCACTGATAACCGGTGTTCTTACACCTGATCAAGGTGAAATTAAGATTTCTGGAAATTCATACCATGAAATTGACCAGGATAAACTACGAACACAAATAGGATACGTGACTCAAGAGAATGTTATTTTTACAGATTCCATTAGAAATAACATTACTTTATGGGATCATCAAAATAAAGAGAATGAAAGTAAATTAAAAGAAGTTTTAACGTCTTCTTCACTTACAGATTTTATTGATGATTTAGATCAAGGTTTGGATACGCAACTAGGTGATAACGGATTAACTATATCAGGTGGACAAAGACAAAGGATATGTATTGCTAGAGAGTTATATAGAGATATAAAGATGCTTATACTTGATGAAGCAACTAGTTCGTTAGATTCACAGACAGAATCTAGGATTCAGTCAAGCATAGAATCTCTTCAAGGTGAATTGACTTTAGTTATTGTTGCACACAGACTGTCTACAATACGGAAAGCCGATTTAATATTAGTTATTAATGAAGGATCAATAGTTGAATCGGGTAATTATGACGATTTACAGTCTTTAGGAGGAATCTTCACTAAAATGGTCAAGTCTCAAGAATTTATTGTGGAATAAAAAAATGTCATTGAATCAACCTATTTTTATTATTGGTATAGGGAGAAGGGGGGCCACTGTATTTGCAGATTTCCTAAGAATTCATCCAGAGTTTTCATCTATGACTATATTAAGCCATAGATACCCAAATAAATCTTATTTGACTAATCGGGGATATTCGACTTAATACTAAGCTATGAAAATAGGAGTTTTAATATTAGGTTCATTATTTAAAGTCGGGGGTTATCAAGTCTTTGCATACAATTTAATGGACAAACTAGTAATGCGTGACCATGAAGTTACATTAATAGTGAGGTCGTCTGAATTTCATAGAAATTACAGTTTGTATGAACAATTACCCTTTTCAGTAGCTACTATAAAGAATAGTGACGAAAGATTAGTAAAATATTTTCCGTATTTTGCTGCACGATCCTTGCGTAACGCAATTAATAATAATGACATCGATGTTTTACAAGTTGTTGGCTCTTACCCTGCTGGCTACGTGGCCACTTACTTTAAAAGCTCTGTTCCGGTTGCTTTACGTACTCATGGTGAAGACGTACAAATTGATAAAGAAATAGGTTATGGATTACGACTTGATCAGAAAATGGATAAAAAAATACGTAAAGTATTGCACTCTGTGGATACCCTAATAGCATTAACAAATACTATGAGTGATACATATAAAGATTTGGGGATTTATGGGAATAATGTTTCATTAGTTCCTAATGGAGTCGCAGTTGATGATTTTAATTTAGGCGAAACTTTTGATTCTGATAGCATCAGGAATAAATATAATGTCAAATCTGATGTTCCGTTATTGTTGACTGTTGGAAGATATCACAAAAAAAAGGGATTCAACCTGATCCCCCAAATCGCCACTAATTTGAGGGAACTTAACGTAGATTTCAAATGGTTGATTGTAGGGAATGGGACTGAAAATATAGATCCTATGATTAGGCATTTTAATCTTGAAGATTTAGTAACCACAGTACCTTCAATCGGTATCCAACAAGATAAATCTTATTTTAAATTTCCAGGAGATGACTTAATAGATTTATATAAATGTGCAGATATATATGTGTTCCCGTCATTACTTGAAGGCTTTCCTAGAGTTATTTTAGAAGCTATGGCAGCATCAACTCCTATTGTTACAACTGATGCTGAAGGATGTGTAGATTTGGTTGAAGATGGCGCTAACGGATTTGTTTCAAATAAAAATGATCATATAACTATGGCTGAAAATATATCAAAGATTATTAAAGACCCTACATTGATGTCTAAAATGGCAATCTGCTCACGAGAGAAGTCATATGAATATAATTGGGATATTGTAGTTGATAAATATGAACAAATATATCGAGACCTTTTACTGATTAAATGAATTTATCTTGGTCCAAATATCTCAGGCAAAGAGACTTATATCAATTAATGGATTCTGCACCTATTTCTTTTGAAGGAGATGTGTTAGAAATCGGGTGTGGTGATGGCCACTTGTCAACGATTTTAGCTGATTATTTTAATAGTGTTATATCGACAGATTTAAATCCACGTGAAGAAATTGAAGATGTGATCGTTGCGGATGCTCAAAATTTACCATTTGCTAGCAATACATTTGATGCGATTTTTTCATCTAATGTTTTGGAGCACGTAGATGACTTGTCAAAATGTTTGAATGAGTTGCATAGAGTTTCAAAAAAAGATGTAGTTATGTTACATACTATGCCTACCATTTGGTGGAAATTATTTCAATTTGGCACTCATTATATTTATTTAATTAAAGTGTTAGGTCGAAAAACATTTAAATCTAACTCAAGAGTAAATCTAAGGTCGCATAACTCTAATTCTCTATCTCCTCCATCGGATAAAAGAAAATGGAATGTTCTTTGGCCGTCTGTACATGGGATTTCTAAAAATCATATTCAAGAAATAAATGCATTTAGAGCTGATACATGGGAAAAGTTATTTCAAGAGTATGGATTTAAAGTTATAAAAAAAGAACCTCTCTATGTGCATTCTCCGTATAGAATTTTTCCTTATAAGTTTTTAAGTGTTCGGAAATTTATTTCTAAATTAGGAATTACATCTGTAAAAGGGTATTGGGTTATAAAAAATAATGGTTGATGGAAAAATAATTTCTTCAGTAACTGTTTGTTCTTTATCAAATTCTAATTACTTTAGCAATGAAGATCATCAAATAACAGGAGGCTCTGAGCGACAAATAAAATATTTAGTTGATGCACTTTTATCGAATGAAATAAAAGTACAGGTATTACTGACAAATTCTACTAATCATGTTTCCAATGTTAATGAGAACCTTTGTATAAAAAATTTGTGGGGTGCGAAAAGCAATTTTTTATACAAGATTTTTAAATTGTCATTATCCTTAATGGCGAGCAATCAGTACATATACCTAAGAGGATTATCTTGGGCTCATTTATATATAATATTTATATCTAGATTGTTAGGTCGAAAAATTATATTGTCAATGACATCAGATATCCAATGTGTTAAAAGCAATTCTGTATTTATTAATATAATGAGAAATTCAAGTTTGCATTTAGTATCAACCTTATTGTCGCAGACAAACAAACAAAAATTATTGTTAAGTAATAATTTTAATGTAAAAAGTTCTGTTTATTATAATTTGATATCGAGCTCATACTTAAATAAATCATATAAAAATAGAAATTTATTTGGATCTAGATCTATAGATGCATTATGGATAGGAACAATAGAACCTCGGAAAGGTATTCCATATTTGATTGATCTTGCTAAGAGATTTCCTGATAAGAAAATTTCTATTGTTGGAAATGGAAGAATTAGAGAGAAAGATTTTGAGTCAGATATGCTAAATCAATTAAAGTCTCTAAATAACGTGTCACTTTTAGGGTTTATCCAGCCTCAGATGGTAGGAGATTTAATATCTTCCAGTAAAGTCTTGTTAAATACATCTCCAATAATTGATAAAGGGGTTACAAAGGAAGGGTTTCCTAATGTTTTTTTGGAGGCATGGCTATTTGGAACTCCTGTTGTGTCATTGTTTCATGATCCAGATGACTTATTGATTAATAAAGGCTTAGGGCATATCTGTCACAATATGGAAACTTTTTATCATTCAATAAATGAATTATCTCAAAATGAATATGCATGGAATGATATTTCTGAAAGATGCGAAACATGGATTAAGGGTAGAGATATTTATTTTGATAAAGTTAGAAATGAATTAGAAGAAACATTATTTTCTAATGACTAAAGTATTAATAATTCAAAGAACATTTGAACATTACAGAATTCCTGTATTTGCTGAACTAACATCTCGAAAAGATATTGATTTGGTGGTGGCTTTTCCATATGAAGGAAGAACAAAATCGAATTATGAGAATGTTGATTTACCGTATAAACATATGAATCTGGATGTAAAAACATCCCATCTATCCTTTATCGGTGAGATATTTAAATATTCTAATTTATTTAATATGATCTCTGAATATGGTCCTGATGTGGTTATAGCTGAAGGGAATCCGAGAATTATTACATTATATAAGTTATTTGATTTTGCTAAATCAAATAACTGTAAAACTATCGCATGGACTAAATTCGATAATACGTCAGGATTTATTAAGAGTAAGATATGGCGCCATTTTTTAAATAAATGGGATTCGATTGTATGTTATGGAGAAATATCAAGAAAAAAAATAATCGATATGGAATTTACTGATCCCAAAAATATATTTGTTGCACAGAATACTGTAGAAGTTGATTTTTCTAATGATATTACAAAAAAAATGGATATTGAAATTAAAAATGATGTCATTACTAAATTTAATAACTCATCCTTAAAGTTAGTTACATTAGGTACTTTAGTTAAGAAAAAAAAATTTAATATGGTTATATCTGCTGTGAGTAAATTAAGAAGAAAAGGATACGATATACAATTAGCAATTGTAGGAGACGGTCCAGATAGACCAAGATTGGAATCAATGGTTTCAACTATGGATTCGAAAGATATATTTTTTGTTGGTAAGGTTCCTTATGGGAATGATAATTTATGGTTAAAAGCTGCAGACATTTCTATTATGGGCGGAGCTGTTGGGTTAGCTATGAATGTAAGTATGGGGCACGGTACGGCAACAATAATTCCTGATGAGTACGGAAGTGATTCTGAATTGTTAATAAATAATGTAAATGGTATAAGGTTCATGCCAAATGATATTTCTAGTTTAGAATTAGCAATTGAATCATTAATTTGTAATGATCAGTTTAGAAATGATATAGGTAAATCTGCTTTGAATACAATTAGTCAGAAAGCTCGAATTCCAGTAATGGTAGATGGATTAGAAAGTGTTATATCACACGTTTCTGGGGGTAAATGAGTATGAAGGTATGTGTTTTAGGATTAGGATATGTTGGTTCTGTTACGTCAGCAATGCTGGCTAATTCTGGACATTCTGTTATTGGTATAGATATCGACCATAAGAAGGTTGATATGATTAATAATGGTATTGCACCTGTTTCAGAACCTCAATTAAGTGAGATTATAGAATCTAGTATTGCTTCTGGAAATCTTTCTGCTAGTTCAGATATTAATGTTTGTCATGATGCTGATTACATATTCATATGCGTGGGCACACCGTTATTTGATGATGGGACTCCTGATTTTTCTCAGATAAAGTCGGTATTGATTGAAATTAATAGCATATATTTTTCTAAGAATCAGGATGTGTACGTTTTAAATAGAAGTACATGCCTACCTGAAGTACATAAGTATGCATATGATTTATTTTTAAATTCTTCAAATATAAACAAAATCAATTATTTAGTTCATCCAGAGTTTTTAAGAGAAGGATCTGCTATAAAAGATTTTCTTAATCCACCTGTATATATATTTGGGTCATATTTACAAGATGAAGACATTAATTCTTTAGCAAACCATATATACGGTGAAATGTTTGGTGATGTTATATCAACTACAATTTCTGATGCTGCATTAACAAAATATGCTTCAAATGCATTCCATGCTTTGAAAGTTTCATTTGCAAATGAAATCGGAAGTATTGCTAAATCTATAGGTGGGAATGCATTAAATGTTATGGATATGTTGTGTCGAGACAAAGTTTTAAATATATCTGAGGCATATTTGAAACCTGGATTGCCTTATGGGGGCAGTTGTTTACCTAAGGATTTGGCTACACTTGTCCATTTTTCTGAATCACAAGGTATGGATTTACCACTTTTAGCTTCAATTTCTCAATCTAATCTTATTCAAATTGAAAATCTCAAAGAACTGATAATGAGTAGCAATCCGAAATCTGTTGCCATATTGGGTGTTGCATTTAAATCTGATACGGACGATATAAGAAACAGCCCAATTATTTCGCTTACTAATTTATTAATTGAAAATGGTATACAAGTTAAATTATGGGATGACAATTTAGATATTACTTCTCTTATAGGATCCAATTTGAGAGTAATATCTGATTTTATTCCAGACTTAGCAGATATGATATCTGAAAGCCTGGAAATAGCCATTGAAAACACTGATGTTCTACTGCTTGCACATAGTAAGTATTTGAAAGAATTAGAAAATATTAATTTACATGAAGGCTTAACTGTAATAGATGGTGTTGGATTATTAGAAAATGAATTTAAAAACCAAAAAGGGTTATTTTGGTAATCAGATTTTAAACTTTATTGATATATGCATATAGTATTTTTTTTACCAAATATAAATTCTTATTTAGATAGAGTTAATACCCTAAAGGCACTTTCTAGTAATACGTGTAAAGTTACATTAATATTGGGATTTTATGATAGAGATACGGGTTTTAAGTCTTCTAAGAATTTTAGAATTATAAGTGCGAAATTTATTTCTGGTCAAAAACCGCTAAATTTATTAAGAGCATATCGAGTGTTAAATAAAATAAATAGGGCTAATCCTGTTGACATAGTACATGACACATTTGGAAATTTCATTTTATATTTTTTGTTTAATTTCATAAAATCTAAAAGACCAATTTTCATAACGTCATTTTATGCTTTAGATAAATGGAGAATTAATAAAGTTTGGAATTCTTATGGATATAATCTTTATGATTTGCTACGAACTTCTTCAAATAGACGCATGATGGCAGGTGGAATCATACAAAGTTTGCTGGTCAAAGTTTGTGATCATGTTGTTTTACAAGCCCCAGGGCTTATTAATAGATTTGAAGTTTATTATCCAACCCAAAGTTCAAAAATTAAGATTATTCCTAATAGTGTGGATACTGACTTTTGGAATTCTGAAGACAGAGCTGACTTTACCAACACTAAGCCTCTTAAGCTTTTATATGTAGGAAGATTTGATTTTACTAGTGCTTTTAAAGAGGTATTAGTTGCTTTAAAAGAATTGAAAGACAGATTTGCAACACATTTAACAATTGTCGGGAAAGCTGGCTTCTCAGATGAAGAATTAGTTAAAGGAATGATTGATAAATTTGATTTATGTGATCATATTACATTCAAGGATTCATTGGATAGAAATGAAATACTTAAAATTTATCAATCCAATCATATATTGATTTACCAAACTATTAATGATGGTTCTCCTAGAGTTGTTATAGAAGCAATTTCTTCAGGGCTACCTGTGATAGCAAGTCACCACCCTGGTATAGATGTATTGGATCCTCAAGGTGAATATATATCATTTACTGAATTTGGTAATTCAGCACAAATTATTAATCAAATTGAGACGATGATGGGGTCCAAATCGATACTTGAAAAAGCTAGCCTTAAAGGACGTAAAAATATAATTCAAGGATTTGGAATAAATAAAATTGCACAGGTATATGGTGAAATATATAGGAATGTTTCATTATGAAAGTTCTAAATATATTACATTACCCAGTTTTTAATGGGCCTGCTAATACATGTGCTTTAATTTCTGATGAATTACTTTCTAATAATATAGAAACATTGAATCTCATTCCTGTGAATTCACCTCAAATTGAAAACTTTTTTGATGAAATGAATTGCCATTATATAAATAGTGATATTTCTCGATTAAGTACGGGCATTTCATTTAATAAACAAAAATATGCATTAGGTAAATTTATTAATTCTGTTAATAACATTCGTAAAACTATTAGAGAATATGACCCCGATGTTATTTCTGTAAATGGTATGGAAAATCCACATGGTGCGATTGCTGCCAATTTAGAAGGCAAGCCGGTAGTAGGACAAATACTGGGATTAGGGATACCTCCATATTTGAGACGTATTATTTCGGGATGGACTAATTTAACTTGTGATGTTGGCATGTTAACTGGTGAAAGTTTGAGAGGTTTTTTTCCTTGGTTTGTTGATGACGACAGATGTGTATATTTTTATCCACCTGTGGATGACAAGAAGTTTAAGTGTTCAAAAAAAAATATTGAATTTATGGAAAAATATGGTCTTGATCAAGAATTGATTACTATTGGTACTGTAGGGAATATAAACCCTGCAAAAGACTATATTACATTCATAGAAATGGCTGTTCTTTTATTGAAAAAATCTTTGATGCCATGTCAATTTATAATTAAGGGTAATGTGCAGGATACACAAAGACCTCTTTTTGATAGCATTAAAAAGAAGTGTTTGGAAATGGGTCTTAGATTAGATAAAGACATTTTTTTTATTAGCGATGATGAAACATCGGAAGTAGCTATATCAGTTATGGACTTTTATGTGCAAACTTCCATAGGAGAAGGTATCTCTACAGCTTTATTAGAAGCTATGTCGATGTCTAGACCTGTTATTGCTACAGATGTAGGAGCTACTGTTGATGCAATTGATGATGGGGTAAATGGATATTTGGTTCCTGTAAAAAAACCAGATATTATTGCTGACCAGATTATCAGACTGATTGATAATCCTAAATTAGCTTGTAGTATAGGAGACTTAGCTAGAGAATTTGTTAAACAGAAAGCTAGTATTAAAATGTGTGCAGAAAATCATAAAAAAGCATATGAATTAGCTATTAAAGTAGCATCATCTTAAGGGAGAAATATATGTCAAAAAAGGTTTTAGTAACAGGTGCAGGGGGATTCATTGGTCATCATCTAGTGTCATTTTTAAAAGATAGAGGTTATTGGGTTAGAGGTGTTGATATTAAGAATCCAGAATATGACTCTAGCGCTGCAGATGAGTTTAACCTTTTAGATCTTAGAAAATGGGATGCATGTGTTGAAGCTACTAAAGACGTAGAAGTTGTCTATAACCTTGCTGCTGATATGGGTGGCATAGGTTATATCACTGCATTTCTTGCAGATATAGCACGTAATAATACTTTAATTAATACTCATATGATTGAAGCGGCAAGAGAAAATAAAGTTGAAACATTTTTTTATTCTTCATCAGCATGTATATATCCGGGTTATCTACAAAAAAGTCCTGATATTACTCCTTTGAAGGAATCAGATGCCTATCCCGCAGATCCAGAAGAAGGGTATGGTTGGGAAAAACTTTATATGGAAAAAATGTGTCAATATTATACGGAAGATTATGGCCTTAAAACCAGAGTTGCTAGATTCCATAATGTTTATGGTCCGCTTGGCACTTATGATGGCGGTAAAGAAAAAGCTCCTGCTGCTATCTGCCGTAAAGTAGCTTTAGCTAAAGATGGAGATGAAATTGAAATATGGGGAGATGGTCAGCAGACAAGGTCATTTATGTATATAGATGATTGTGTGAAGGGTATTTATGAAATCACCAATTCTGATCAAAGTAAACCACTAAATTTAGGTATGGATCAAATGATTACTGTTGATGAGTTAGTTGATATTGTTTCAGATGTGTCAGGTAAAAAATTAATTAAAAAGCATGACCTGACAAAACCTCAAGGAGTTCGTGGTAGGAACAGTGATAACTCTGAATTAAATAACATTTTAGGGTGGGCCCCAGAATATTCTTTACGTGATGGTCTTTCTATTACTTATGGTTGGATTAAAAATGAATTAGATAATATAGATTAACCTAAGACAACAATAAATGAATGATAAAAAAAATATTTTAATCATAAACCAGTACTATGAACCTGATGTTGCTTCTTCGGGCCAACTGTTAGCAGAATTGTGTGAAGGCATGGTAGCTTCAGGTCAAAAAATTACAGTAGTATCAGCACAACCTAGCTACGAATCAAACAATTCTAAAGCCGAACCATTTGAAACATTAAATGGAGTTGATGTTCATAGAATATCAATGAACGGAACAAGAGGAAGAGCTAATATTTTCTTCAGAGCTTTAGGGTATTTCAGATTTTTAATTTTCAGTATTTTTAAATCATTACAAATAAGTAAAAATAAAGATTTTGATGTTGTTATGACACTCTCTAATCCCCCATTTGTTGGGATTGTAGGAGTATTATTATCAAAAAAAATGAAAATCCCATATATATCAGTACTATATGATATTCATCCTGACATAGTAGAAGCAACAAATTGGATGTCTTTTCCTAAATTCATATTTCAATTATGGAATGAACTCACAAGTTGGATTATATATAACTCAAATAGAACTGTAGTTTTGGGGAGTGGTATGAAGCAAAATCTTATTGATACTAAAAATGCTGACCCCAATAGAATTGATATTATTCCCATATGGGCTAGACCAGAGTTTGAACCTAAAGATATTGATAAAATCAAAGTCAAAGAAAAATTTAATATTAAAACTAATCATCTTTTGATTTTATTTGCAGGCAATATAGGAATAATGCAGCCTGTAGAACCAGTTATTAAAGCGGCAGAAAATCTTAGAGATAAGGAAGTCACATTTTTATTTTTAGGTGGTGGAGTCGGGATGAGAACACTTTCAGAAACTATAGATAAAAAGAACTTAAATAACGTTAAAATATTGCCCTATCAACCTATGGATGACTTTATTAATTTACTATCAGCTAGTGATGCGTGTTTAGTTACTTTAGCAGAAGGGATGGAAAAACTTTCAGTACCTTCTAGGGCAATGACATTTATGTCTGCCGGAAAACCAATTATAGCTATGATGAATATGAAATCTGATATTGCTACTTTAATAAAAGATGGCCGTTGTGGATTAGTATCAGACCATTTTGAAGGATTAGTTGAAAATATAGAATTTATTGTAGAAAACCCTATGAAATTACTTGATATGGGTAAAAATGCGAGAAAGAAATATGAAAGTGATTACACTAAATCAAAAGTCATTTCTGAATTCAATGCGCTTTTCTCAGAAATATAAATGTTTGGGAGATAATATAAAATGTTTAAAAAGTTAAGTAGATGCCATAATACAAATGATTTCAGGTCGCTTGCTAAGCAAAGGATTCCTTCTCCAATTTTTCATTACATTGATGGAGGAGCTGACGATGAAATCACATTGGCACAAAATACAAAATCTTTTGAAAATTGTGATTTAGTTCCTAATGTTCTAAAAGGTGTGCAAGATATAGATACTAGTGTATCTATTATGGGTAAAAAAATTGATGTGCCTTTCTTTTTCTCACCAACAGCTTTACAAAGATTGTTTCATCACGATGGAGAAAGAGCTGTTGCAAAAGTTGCTGAAAAGCATAATACATTTTTCGGAATTTCTTCTTTAGGTACTGTTAGTATTGAGGAAATAGCTCAAAATATTTCGTCGCCTAAAATGTTCCAGTTGTATATCCATAAGGATAAAGGCCTAAACGATAGTATGATTGAAAAGTGTATCGATAATGATTTTGATGCAATAGCTTTAACAGTTGACACTATCGTAGGTGGCAATAGAGAAAGGGATTTTTATACTGGGTTTACATCTCCGCCTAGATTAACTTTAAGTAGCTTTGTCAGTTTTGCAACGCATCCTAGGTGGACGCTCAATTACTTATTTAGAGAAAAATTCGCCTTGCCTCAACTGGAAGATCATATTCAAGAAGGAACGGATGTGACGATTTCTGTAGGAGATTATTTCACCAATATGTTGGATCAAAATATGAATTGGGATACAGTCGAAGATATAAATAAAAAATGGGGTAAACATTTATGTATAAAAGGAATTATGTCTGTTGAAGATGCTAAAAAAGCTGTAGAAGTTGGAGCATCGGCCATCATGGTTTCTAACCATGGGGGGAGACAACTAGATGGGTCTCGATCTCCATTTGATCAATTGTCAGAGATAGTTGATGCTGTAGGAGATAAAATCGACGTCATATGCGATGGAGGAATACGAAGAGGAACTCACGTATTAAAAGCGTTATCAGTTGGAGCTAAAGCTTGTTCAGGTGGAAGAATGTATCTTTATGCTTTAGCAGGTGCAGGTGAATCAGGTGTAGATCGATCTATGTCATTGATGAAAGAGGAAATTGAAAGAGGCATGAAATTGATGGGATGTAAAACAATAGGTGATTTGGGACGCCATAATTTGAAATTTAGATAATGATTGAAATAGGAACGCCTTTATCAAAAGATTCTACTAGAATAATGATTTTAGGATCAGGAGAACTTGCTAAAGAACTAATAATCGAATTCCAGAGACTTGGAATTGAAGTTATAGCTGTAGATAATTATGAGAATGCTCCTGGGATGCAAGTTGCTCATAGCAGTCATGTAATTGATATGATGGATTCAGAGCAATTAGAAAAAATTATTATTCAAGAATCCCCTGATTTTATTGTTCCTGAGATAGAAGCAATAAATACCGAGACGCTATTCAACCTTGAGTCCAAAGGGTTTAATGTTATTCCTTCAGCTAAGGCTACAAGACTTACAATGGATAGGGAAGGAATTAGGAAATTAGTATCTGAAGAATTACAAATACTTACCTCAGATTATAGGTTTGCGAGCAATATTATCGAATTTAGAAAATCAATTTCCGACATAGGAATTCCTTGTGTAGTTAAACCAGTCATGTCAAGTTCAGGTAAAGGGCAATCAATAATTAAAAATAAATCTCAAATTGAAGATGCTTGGGAGCACGCTCTTGCAGGAGCAAGAGGTAAATCAAAAAAAGTAATTATTGAAAGTTTTATTGATTTTGACTACGAAATTACATTGTTAACTATCCAACATAAGTTTGGATGTTCTTTTTGTTTACCTATTGGACATCGTCAAGAGAATGGCGATTATCAAGAATCATGGCAACCTCATCCAATGCTATCTGAAACTTTAAAAGAAGCTGAAAGAGTTGCAGAAATAGTAACATCAGAACTCGGAGGGTATGGACTGTTTGGGGTTGAGTTTTTTATAAAAGACGATCAGGTTTACTTCAGTGAATTAAGTCCAAGGCCTCATGATACTGGAATGGTGACATTAATTAGTCAAGATTTGAGTGAATTTGCACTTCATGCCAGAGCTATATTAGGACTGCCAATTCCTAATATAAGATTCTATTCCCCTGCTTCTTCTTCAGTTATTTTAATTCAAGGTAATTCAAGTAATGTGAAATTTAATTTGAGTGAAGCTGTGTTACAAGAGGAAGATACTCAAATACGTCTTTTTGGTAAGCCTTCTGTTAATGGTGAAAGGAGAATGGGAGTTGCTTTAGCCTTGGGCGATGATATTGATAATGCTAGAAATAAAGCAAAAAATATTTCAAATTCAATTAAATATGTTTTATGATGTTTTTAATAAATAGTGTGATTGTAAAAAGGAGACTTTCGTGGATTTAGGACTTAAAGGAAAAGTAGCTGTAATTACTGGTGGAAGTGATGGAATAGGATATGCAGCAGCTTGGGAAATGGCTAACGAAGGGGCTGATGTAGTTATTTGTGCTCGTACAATGGCTTTATTAGAAGAAGCAGCTAAAAAGATTGAGACTGAAACAGGAAAAACGGTAATCCCTATTGCATGTGATGTTACAAATCCAAAAGATATAGATGATTTATTTAAAAATGTGAAAAAAAAGTTAGGATCGATACATATATTAGTTAATAATGCCGGTACTTCAGCAGCAGCACCTTTTGACGAAACATCTGATGAAACTTGGGATTATGACATAGATTTGAAACTTTATGGTGCTATTCGTTGTTCTAGATTAGCTATTGAACAAATGAAAAATCAATCATATGGTCGAATTATAAATATAACTACTCCAGGAGGGAAAGCTCCAGCAGCATCTTCAGTCCCTACTTCTGTAAGTAGAGCTGCAGGGATAGCGTTAACTAAAGCAATGTCAAAAGATTTTGCCAAGCATAATATTCTTGTTAATACTGTAGGGGTTGGATTAATTAGAAGTGGCCAGCATCGTAAAAGATGGGAAATTAAAGCAGATACAAATCCAAATCTAAGCTTGGATGATTTTTATCAAGAAATGAGTTCAAACATACCTATGGGAAGAGTTGGAAATGCAGATGAAGTAGGTGCAGTCATAGCATTTTTGGCATCTGAGAAATCTAGTTATATTACAGGGGCATCTATAAATGTTGACGGGGGAACTTCACCTGTTGTTTAGATATTAACTAGTCCCTACTTGGCCTCTTAGCCTTATTGCGTGATCAGCTAGAGTTAAAGCGACCATAGATTCAACTATAGGCACCGCTCTAGGGAGAACGCATGGGTCATGTCTTCCCCTACCCTTCATCTCAACCTCGTTGCCGGATATGTCAATTGTTTCTTGAGGTTTCATAATTGTAGCTGTCGGCTTAAATGCTGCTCTGAAAATTATATCTTCTCCATTGCTTATTCCGCCTTGTATACCACCTGAATTATTAGTACGCGTTCTTACGCGGTCTCCTTCCATGTAAAAATCGTCATTATGTTCTGATCCTTTGAGTTTAGTTCCGTCAAAACCTGATCCTATTTCAAATCCTTTACATGCCGGTATGGATAAAATTGCTTTTGATAAATCTGCTTCTAATTTGTCAAATACAGGTTCACCTAACCCAATAGGACAATTTTTTATGACGCATTCAATAATTCCCCCCAAAGAATCTCCAGATTTTCTAGCTTCCTTAATAGCATCTATCATTATCTTTGCAGCAGTTTGATCAGGGCATCTGACGATATTGGATTCAATATTTACGGAATCCAAATTTTCAATATCAATATTGCTATTTATTGTAGATATTGTTTTCACATAAGCTAAGATTTCAGTTTTGTATTCTTTTTTAATAAAAAGGTTTGCTACAGCCCCTGAAGCAACTCTACCTATTGTTTCTCTTGCAGATGAGCGACCTCCGCCTTTCCAATTTCTTATTCCATATTTTGCTTGATAAGTGTAATCTGCATGCGAAGGCCTGTAGAGTGATTTCATTTCTTCATAATCTTTGCTACGCGCGTCAGAATTCCATACACAGATCGATATTGGAGTACCTAGTGTTTTGCCTTCAAATACTCCAGATAGTATTTCAGCTTTATCAGCCTCTTTTCGTTGAGTAGAAATGTCACTTTGGGCAGGTCTTCTTCGATTGAGTTGTTCTTGTATTGTTTCAACTGACAAGTCAATTCCTGGAGGACATCCATCAATGATGACTCCAACTGCGTCTCCGTGAGATTCTCCCCACGTTGTTATTCGGAATGCTTTCCCAAATATGTTACCCAAAGATTAACTCCTAAATACCTACCAATTATATGATATGAACAGTATCATTATATCCGTATTTTTATTATATCCATATTTATTAGTTAATACAGGCTTGGGATTAACACTCGTGGAAGCCTTTTTCTTTATTGGAAATGAGCGTTTCCACGTCCCAAGCCGCTTTTACAGTAGATCAAAGGGGTTAAGTTGAAACCTGTTACACAAATTGCATCTGATATTGGGATAAATCCCGATTCTATAATTCCGATAGGCAAGTTTAAGGCAAAAATGCCACTTTCGATCCTATCTGAATCTTCAAATAAAGGTAAGCTAATAGTTGTTACGGGAATAACTCCCACCCCTGCTGGTGAAGGGAAAACCACAACAGTTGTCGGGCTTACTCAGAGTATGGGTAAATTAGGACATAAAGCTATTGCTACTTTGCGCGAGCCTTCACTAGGACCTATTTTTGGTATAAAGGGTGGAGGTACGGGTGGAGGGAAAGCTTTAGTTGAACCTCAAGATGAAATAAATATACATTTTACTGGAGATGCGCACGCTGTTGGCTCAGCGCATAATTTACTGGCTGCATTAACTGATAATGTTGCTAACAGGGGTATTATTTCTGATTTTACTCCACAAGGTATTACTTTAAGAAGGGTTACTGATGTGGAAGAACGAGCATTGAGACAAATTGTTTCTGGATTGGGGGGCAAATCAAATGGCCCCATTAGAGAAACTGGATTTGATATTGTTGCTGCATCGGAAGTAATGGCTATATTAGCATTATCTTCAGATTTGGAAGATCTTCGGCATAGATTATCTAATATGGTTGTCGGTTATAAAACTACTGGACAACCTGTTACTGCTAGAGACGTTGGAGCAGTAGGGTCGATGTTGTCTCTTTTACGCCATGCTATTTTTCCTAACATAGTTCAAACGACTGAAGAACAACCAGTGTTTATACATGCAGGTCCATTTGGCAATATTGCTCATGGGTGTTGCTCTGTGATTGCAGATAAAATGGCTCTTAATTATGCTGATTATGTATTAACTGAAGCCGGATTTGGTGCAGACTTAGGATTTGAAAAATTTATGCATATAAAAGCAAGACTAAATGATTTAGAACCACACGCAGCAGTGATTGTTGTTACTACTAGAGCATTGAAATACCATGGAGGTGTTCATGTTAAACAATTGTCTTCTCCAAATTTAGAGGCAATTAAAGAAGGATCTTCAAATTTGAAGCATTTGATTTCAGTAATAAAAAATTTTGGATTACCTGCTGTTGTAGCCATAAATAAATTTCCGGATGATTTACATGACGAACTTGATCTGATTAAATCCTTAGCATCCGATTTTGGCGCAGACGCTGCTGAAGTATCGGATGTTTATTCACTGGGCGGTGACGGAGCAATTAAACTTGCTGAATCCTTAATAAAAGTGTCAACTGATAAACCTAATGTTAAATATATGTATGATTTGTCTGATTCGCTAGAAGACAAAATAAACTCTCTTGCAATAAAAATATATAATGCCAAAGGGGTTAATTATTCTCGCTCTGCCAAGAAGATGATAAAACAATTTACTGATAATGGTTGGGGAGATCTTCCAATTTGTATGGCTAAAACACATCTTTCTATATCTCATAATCCTTCAATGAAAGGTTGCCCTAAGAATTATGATTTTAATATTTCAGATGCTAGAGCATCCTTAGGAGCAGGTTTTATATATCCCATTGCGGGTAATATCATGACTATGCCAGGATTACCTTCTTCCCCAAGAGCTCTTGATGTTGACTCACAAGGTAATATACTTGGACTATAAGCTTGATATGGAGGTAATATGACTACTTTAGGTTCTACAGGTAAGACAGACCCCAGCCGGTTTGATGGCAAAAAGAAATTGCTGTTAGTGCCTCTTATTCCAGTTTTTCCTGAGATGGAAGAAGATATGTCTGATTTGTTAGATAGATTCTGGACTGAAATATCTTCACAGATCGGGAATATCGAATCTGCATTAGGTACTGTAAAGCATATTTTTCATGAAATGATTCATGAAGAAGACTATGATGGAGTAAATATACTATCTCAAATTTATCCTAGAAGTGCTAATTTTATTAAGGAATACATTACCTCAGGAGCTAAACTACAAGCTTTAGAAGATCCTGAAACTTGGATGGAATTAACTGATTGGCAAAGATGCTTGTCCATTGGACTTATTAGTAGCAAAGTTTATGAAATTGCCGCAAAAGGATATCAAGAAATATCAGCTAAAAGGACCTCTCAATTACCAAAAACAATAAACAATTTAATGAATGATGATGAATTAGGAATTCTTTTTATATCTGAAGGTCATTCCGTCCAATTTCCTTCGGATATGCAGATATTTTATGTTTCACCTCCAAGTGCTACAGAGATGAAAAATGCTATGACTGAAAAAATAAAAGCTCAACAGGATAGTCTTAAAAATTAATTTATAGATTTTAACCAATTAGTTAAGTCAGTCAAACAATCAGCAGATATCTCATGCCCCATATCATATTCTTGATATTTAACGGTATAGCCAGATTTTTCTAATAAATCTCTTGTATTACGTCCTTCAGATATGTCGATAACATTATCTTTTATTCCATGAGAAATAAAGAAATTTAAATTATTCACTTTATTGGATGTTTTAGTAATTAGTCTAGAACTTAAAGCGGCAACGCCGTCAAAATTTTGTGTGCTTGTAAGGGCTATTCTCATAGCCATCATGCCACCCTGAGAAAAACCAGCTAAAATAATCGGGATAGAACTAACATTAAAAATATCAATTATATGATTTATTGTGTCAATGATTAAGTCAGTACTTTTTTGGATAGCGTGATTTTTTTGTGATACATCTTCTGTAGCCCCTATTTGAAACCATGCAAACGATTGTGGCCCGAATTCGACTAATTTTATAGGAGCATTAATTGAAACATATAAATTTTCAGTATCATCTATATATTCTGATAAGGAAGCTAAATCTTTCATATTACTGCCATATCCATGCAGTAGTATAATGACTCTTCTTATTGATGAGTTCTGCTTGATTTCTGGAACGATGGATGTATAAGCTAGATGTGATTTTTTATTCATTTAAGGATTCCCGATAAATATGAATCAGTATGTTTTTAATTACGATACTACTACTCGTAGCGTAAATGATACGATCAAATTAGGAGAACTTCTAGGGACATACCTTGATAAAGGTGACGTTTTGTTACTTAGTGGTGATTTGGGAGCGGGCAAAACGGTTTTCACAAAAGGGGTTGTTGCAGGATTGGGATCTAAAGATATAGCCCGAAGTCCAACTTTTGTTATTGTAGCTGAGTATGCTGCGCGTATACCTATTTACCATATGGATTTATATCGACTTTCTGAATCTAGTATGTTTGATAATATGTTTTTAGAAGAATATATCTACGGTGATGGATTATGTATAGTTGAATGGCCTAATCAAATATCTGGTATGTTTCCTGAATACAGTCTCAGGATTCAAATAGATCTTATCGATGATTTATCACGCAAGATTAATATTCAGGGTTCAAATATTCGCCATAATGATTTCTTTATGAAACTAAAGGAAAATTAGAATTAAAATGGAACTTTCAATTGATACAACAACTGATACTACTAGCCTGGGGGTATCAGTTAATGGAATCATAGAAGCAGAAAAAGTGTGGATTTCCCAAAGAAATCAATCAGTTGAATTAATACCTAACATTATTGATTTGCTTAAATCTGTTAATCTTGAGCCTACTGAACTAAATGCTATCTTTGTACTTAAAGGACCAGGTGGGTTTTCTTCTGTACGAATAGGAGTTAGTGTAGCTAAATCATTAGCTTTTGCTACAAATACTCCATTAGTGGCTATTCCGAGTACATTAATTGAGGCATATCCTTATGTAGGGATAACCGCATCAAATCAGACTATTGTATCCCTTATTCCGGTAGGTAGAACAAGAGTATATTCTGCTGAATATACCTCCTCTTCTAATATGGATGAAGTGGAGTATAAAACCTTTGATTTTGCTGATTCTAAATTGCAAGTAGATCCTAAAATTATTTATTGTGGTGAAGCTGTAAATGTATTATTAAGCCAAGGGATATTAACTTCTGAACATAATATTATTGATGAAAAATCCCCTACGCGACAATTATCGGTCATATCAAAATTAGGATACGAGAGATTGAAAGAAGGCTTGACTGTTAATCCACTATCGTTAGAACCTATATACCTATCTAGTGCTCAAATAGAATCAGCAGAAAAGAATATTATAAAAAATAACAAAAAAGGAGACATTTAGTGCAAAGGACTCTTGTTTTAATAAAACCGGATGCAGTACAGAGAAGTTTAAGCGGGAAAATAATATCTCGTCTTGAAAATAAAGGATTAAAATTAGTAGGGATTAAACTTATTCATGTTGATGAAATCTTGGCCTCTAAGCATTATGGCGAACATATTGGTAAACCATTTTATAATTCACTTGTTGAATTTATAACTTCGTCTCCTGTGATTGCTTTGGCTGTAGAGGGTGATAATTCAGTTCAAGTGGTTCGCAATTTAATGGGTGCGACAAACCCAGTAGATTCACTTCCTGGAACTATACGAGGAGATTATGGGCTTACTATAGGGATGAATCTTATTCATGGTTCAGATTCGGAAGATTCTGCTAATAGAGAATTAGCAATATTTTTTAATGATTCTGAGTTAATTAATTATGATCGACAAATTGATGATTGGATTAAGGAATAAATTTTACTAGTGTTCCTTTTTCTTCTAGAAGGGAGTCTATAGAATAAAATTCTCTGAATTCTTCAGCAAATATGTGAATAACGAGGTCGCCATAATCTAATAAGACCCAACCGCTGTTTCGGTCACCTTCGTCATGATGAAGGGTTAGATTGAAGGTTTTTAAATTTTTTTTAATATCCTCAGATACAGCTCTCATTAGTCGTGGCGAATCTACATTCAAAACTATAAAGTGGTCTGCAAATTTAGGTTCTTCAGAGATTAGGTAATATCCTACACTATGAGCTTGCATTTCTTCAGCACGATTGAAAGCTAACTTTGCACCTTCGGCTATTCGTTCTGTATAATTTTCAATTGTACTCATATTAAATAGATCATATTATATATACATAGAATATATGATTTTGAATTAAATAATCAAATAGATGTAAATTATGAACAAATCAAAACGTATTATAGTAGCTATGAGTGGAGGCGTGGATTCTTCAGTAGCTGCACTATTATTAAAAAATCAAGGTTATGATGTTATAGGAGTAACTTTGAGGCTTTGGTCTCAAACTGAATCTGACTCAACAGTCAAAACTAATAGATGCTGTTCTGTTGAAGACGTGGAAGACGCTCGCCAAGTTTGTCATAAATTAGGAATACAGCATTACTTTGTAAATTTCGAAGAAGAATTTCAAAAACATGTAGTTGATTACTTTGTTAATGAGTATGATACTGGTAGAACCCCTCATCCTTGCTTAGCCTGTAATGACAAAATAAAATTTGACTTCTTGTTACGACGAGCATTGTTTTTAGATGCTGATTATATTGCTACAGGTCATTATGCTAGATTAAGAACTTCTAATAATGGAGATGTCCGATTATTGCAAGGAATGGATGGGACTAAAGATCAATCATATGTTTTGTACACACTTAATCAAACAGAACTTTCTAGACTTAAATTCCCAGTTGGAGAATATACAAAAAAAGAAATTAGAGATTTTGCAAAAGATGCTAACCTTCCAGTTGCTGATAAACCTGATAGCCAAGAAATATGCTTTATTCCTTCTGGTAACTATAGAGAATTCGTAAAATTGAGAGTAACTCCCAAGCCAGGAGATTTTGTTGATGTTGAAGGGAATGTGATTGCTCAGCATCCAGGGATACAGTTTTTCACTGTTGGGCAAAGGAGAAAACTCAATTTACCTTCTGAAAATGGAAAACCTAGATTTGTTTTACAAATAAATCCCGATAATAATCAAATAACTTTGGGAGATGACAAAGATCTTTATCAAACTACTTTTGTGTGTGATAGGCTTAGCTTTACTTCTTCTATAGATACTCATGACTTACTTTCTGTAAATGCTAGGATCCGTTATAAAGCAAATGATGCTCCAGCTTCTGTGAAAATTATAGGAGATGAAGCTGAAGTAGTATTTGATGAACCTCAAAGAGCTATTACTCCCGGTCAACCAGTTGTATTTTATGTTGAAGATGAGATGATTGGCGGTGGGATAATTAAACACGCTGTTATTAAGCAAAACTTACATCAACTTGCAACTTAGTTGAGAAAATAATGCACTTAAAAGATAAAAAGGTTTTTATCACTGCTGCAGGGCAAGGAATTGGGCGGGCTATAGCTGAAAGATTTATTCTAGAAGGGGCACTTGTTACCGCTACAGATATTAATGTAGACACACTAAACACTCTAGAAGGGTCAAATAATCAAATTTTAGATGTTACTGACAAAAAATCTCTTGAAGATTTAATAAATGATATAGCCCCTGATGTTTTGGTTAATTGTGCCGGAATTGTACATAATGGAACAATACTGGAAAGTACGGATGATGAATTATCGTTTGCTATGGACCTTAATGTTAGACCTATGATTAATGCTATAAAAGTTGTTATTCCAATAATGGAGAAAAAGAAATCAGGTTCCATAATTAATATAGCTTCTGTTGCATCTTCTGTTTTAGGTGTTGCAAATAGATTTGTATATTCGACTACCAAAGCTGCAGTTATAGGATTAACAAAATCTGTTGCAAAAGATTTTGTTAATACTGGGATAAGATGTAATTGTATATGTCCTGGAACTGTTGATACCCCCTCTCTTCACCAAAGGCTTAAAGATACGGGTGATTACGAAAGTGCGTTGAAAGATTTTATTGCTAGACAGCCTATGGGTAGAATAGCTCAACCTGAAGAAATAGCATCTCTAGCTTTATACTTAGCATCAGATGAAAGTAAATTTACTACTGGCCATGCTCACATAATTGATGGAGGCATGGTCAATGGCTAACACTACATCCTTGTCACTAGAGAATGAGTTATACGGTGGAGGAGTTAGTATAGTTGCTGGGTTAGATGAGGTAGGGCGAGGAGCTTTGGCTGGACCTGTTACTTCTTCTATTGTTGCATTTCCGGTAGATGTTGAAAAACAAAGATTAATTGATATTACTGATAGTAAAAAATTATCTCCACATAAGAGAGAAAAACTGTCAATCATTATTAATGAATTAGCTTTAATTTGTGAAGTTGGATTTGCGTCTGCTGAAGAAATTGACAACTTGGGCATTGTTGAAGCGACGAAACTATCAATGGAAAGGGCTTTAAATAAATCAATTATAAAACCAGAATATTTACTTGTTGATGCGTTAGATTTGTCTGAATTTGGGATTCCTTGTAAGGCAATTATAAAAGGGGATCAAATTAGTACCACAATTGCAGCTGCATCGATTGTGGCAAAAGTTTCTAGAGACGCCCTAATGACTAAATTCAATGATTTGTATCCGAACTATAAGTTTGATTCAAATAAAGGATATGGTACAAAAATACATATTGAATCATTAGAAAAATATGGAGCCTCTCCTATTCATAGAAATTCATTTGCACCAATTTATAATTTATCCAATAAGTAATTTAAGATTAAGGATGTATTGTTATGAAGATTGAAGGGATTTACGTTATCATTGACCCCACGTTGACAAATAACAGATCTATATTTGATATTGCTTCTTGGGCTTTAGCAGGTGGGGTATCGGTTATCCAATATAGAGATAAAATTTCAGATAGATCTGAATTCCTTGAAAATTCATTTCGGTTAAAAGAAATTTGTGATTCTGCAGAAATACCATTTATTGTTAATGATGCTGTTGATGTAGCAGCTTTAATAAAAGCTTATGGGGTCCATCTAGGGCAATCAGATTTGCCAATAGATTATGCGCGAGAAATAATTTCTTCTGATCAAATTGTAGGGTTATCTAATGATGGTATTGGACAAGCAAAAGAATCTGAATTTAAAGGCTCCGATTATGCTGCAGTAGGAGCTATTTATTCTACCAGTTCTCTTGGTAAATCTAATAGATTGCCAGTTGGGTTAAAAAATTTAAAGGAAATAACAAAACAAATTATTATTCCTGTAGTGGCAATTGGTGGCATAACAGAATATAACTTGGGTGAGGTTAGGGAAACAGGAGTTGCTTCAGCTTGTATAGTATCAGATATAACTTTATCAAATTCACCTGAAGACAAGGTAAAAAGACTCACAAAAATATGGTTTAATAATTAAATGCCGATGAATTAGGGTTTCTACTGATTGATTTTCTTGTCAATATCAAAGAAAATCAATCAGTTAGTTGAAAAAAAATACTAGGAGCAAGGTACTGATGGAAGAAGTTCAAATCCAAACTGTTGCGATTATTGCATCACTTATATCTCTAGGCTTCGCTGCTTTTTTGACATGGACAGTTGTCAGCAAAGATCAAGGTAGCGAACAAGTTAGATTTATAGGTAAAGCGATTCAAGAAGGGGCAATGGCATTTTTGTCTCGAGAATATAGATTACTAGGAGCATTTGTAATTATTGTGGCTATTATTTTAGCCTTATTTATCGATTATGATGTTCTGGATAGGATTGGTGGATCAACTGAATCTGTTCCAGGAACTGCTATAGCTTATTTGGTAGGTGCCATAGGTTCTGCTTTTGCAGGCTTTATAGGCATGAGTATTGCTGTTAGAGCTAATACTAGAACAGCAGTCCAAGCTATAGATGGTTTAAATCCAGCTTTAAGAGTGGCTTTTAATAGTGGAGCGGTTATGGGGCTTTCTGTTGTAGGGTTAGCTCTTATTGGTGTTACATTAATGTTAATAGCTTTTAATAACGATGTAGGAATAGTTGCAGGATTTGGATTTGGAGCTTCGTCAATTGCCTTATTTGCAAGAGTAGGTGGTGGAATATATACCAAAGCAGCAGATGTTGGGGCTGATCTTGTTGGGAAAGTTGAACAAGGTATTCCTGAAGATGATCCTCGTAATCCAGCTACAATTGCTGACAACGTTGGTGACAATGTTGGTGATGTTGCAGGAATGGGAGCAGATTTATTTGAATCTTATGTAGGATCTATTGTTGCAGCTGTAGCTTTAGCAGGATCTGCTGGTGCTCTAGCAACGGGGCAATCAGATTTAATGTTATTCCCACTGCTTGTAGCTTCTATCGGAATCATATCTTCAATCTTAGGAACATTTTTGGTTAGAACAGGAGAAGGGGCAGATATGGGGCGTCTCCTATGGTCTCTAAGGACAGGGATATTTTCAGCAGGAGCTCTCGTGCTTGCCGGTACAGCAGGATTAATATTGTATTTTGATTTGGATTTTGACCTTTTTTATGTTGTTTTAATAGGTCTTGTTGCTGGTCAATTGATAGGTACAGCTTCTGAATACTACACATCTTATGAATATAAACCGACTAAAAAATTAGCAGAGCAATCTGAAACAGGTCCTGCCACTATTATGATAGGTGGATTAGGATTAGGAATGATGAGTACTGTAATCCCCGGAATAGTTATTGTTGCTGCTATGTGGGGTTCGTATGAGATAGCTAATTTATATGGAGTAGCTTTAGCAGCTGTAGGAATGCTTTCCACTTTAGGTATAACTTTAGCAACAGATGCTTATGGTCCTGTTGCAGATAACGCAGGTGGAATTGCCGAGCAAGCATCTTTAGCCCCAGAAGTACGAGAACGAACAGATGCTTTGGATTCATTAGGAAATACTACGGCTGCCACAGGTAAAGGATTTGCCATTGGCTCTGCAGTTTTAACTGCATTAGCATTAATGGCAGCTTATGCAGGAGTTGTTCAAGAAGCAAGAGGAGCTCCATTAGAACTTGATTTAATGAATACAGATGTAATGATGGGTCTTATCATAGGTTCTATAATGCCTTTTGTATTTTCAGCATTAACAATGCAAGCAGTTGGACGTGCAGCGTATGCGATGGTTCAAGAAGTAAGAAGACAATTTAGGGAAATAAAAGGATTGTTAGAAGGAACTGCTGAACCGGATTATGCTAAAGCTGTTGATATAAGTACAGCTGGAGCCATGAAAGAGATGGTTCTTCCAGGAATGATTGCTATCATCGTGCCTGTTGTCGTTGGAGTATATAGTGTTGAGGCTTTAGGAGGACTCTTAATGGGTTCAATTGCTACAGGATTTTTATTTGCAATTATGATGGCAAATGCCGGTGGCGCTTGGGATAATGCTAAGAAATATATCGAATCAGGTATGTTTGGAGGAAAAGGTTCCGATCAGCATTCTGCTGCGATTGTTGGGGATACGGTCGGAGATCCATTTAAAGACACTTCCGGTCCTGCGTTAAATATCTTATTGAAATTAATGTCTATTGTGGCTCTAGTATTTGGACCATTATTTATAGGATAAATCGATTTAGGAGAATGTAATGCAAAGTGGAGTTCAACATCGTGTTTTAGCTGACGCTATACTGCCTGATTTTGCGTCTGATAGTAAAATTTCATCATATGTAAAAGATATAGTTCTGATTATGAGTTTTGTGCTTATTATGACTTTATCTGCACAAATTGTTATAAAACTTCCTGGAACGATTGTTCCAATAACAGGCCAAACTTTTGGGGCATTACTAGCAGGTGGTGCACTCGGTAGTAAGCGAGGTCCAATAAGCATGATAGTTTATATGCTGATTGGAATGTTTGGGGCCCCTGTTTTTGCAGTTAGTGGTTCAGTATTAGCCGAGAATCAATCGATCCACTTTATATCTCCTTGGTCAGGCAGTAGTGGCCTCATATGGTCTATGGCTAGTGGTGGATATATTTTTGGATTTATATTTGCCTCGTATTTAATTGGTAAATTATCTGAAAAAGGTTGGGATAGACAATCTAAAGTTATTGTTTCAATGGTTTTAGGAAATGTTGTTATATATGCGTTTGGGTTACCATGGTTAATGATTAACTTGAGTGCTAGTCTTAGCGATACACTTCTTTGGGGATTATGGCCTTTTATTCCAGGTGATGCGTTGAAATTAGTTTTAGCTTCTTTGGCTTTGCCGGGGGCATGGGCGATTGTGGATAGAGTTAAAAAATAACTTTATTTGTATAGGAACATTTAATGCAATCAGTAAGTCCTTATACTGTCTCCATTGAAACAAAAGTTATAGACCAGGTATATCAGCGCATATCAGCATATCCTTGGGATTCTTTAGTTAGTGTAGATGGCTGGGACTATGGATCCGATCCTTCTTATATGAAAGAGCTGTGCGAATATTGGGTTAACGATTTTGATTGGCTTAAACAAGAAGAAAAGATCAATAAATTTGATCATTATAAAACTTCTATAGAAAATGTTGATATTCATTTTATTTACGAAAAAGGTAGTGGTTATTCCCCTACACCACTAATTATCAGTCATGGATGGCCCGGATCATTTTTGGAGTTTTTAGATGTTATTGAACCATTAGCTCATCCTGAAAGATTTGGAGGAGATATTAGCCAGGCTTTTGATGTTATTGTTCCTTCTCTTCCTGGATTTGGGTTTTCTGGACCTATTACCAGAGCATATGGGCCACGTGAAATAGCATCTATGTTTAATACCCTTATGACAGATAGATTAGATTATAAATCGTATATGGCTCAAGGAGGAGACTGGGGATCAGCTGTAACATCTTGGCTAGGATTTAATCATTCTGATCATTGTAAAGCTATACATCTAAATTGTCTTACAATTAGGCATCCTAATGGTCCGGTAGGAGAAGAGGAAATGAAATGGGCCAAATTATTTGAAGAAGATCAAATATTAGAAAATGGATATAGAACTCAACAAGGAACTAAACCTCAAACTTTATCTTATTCAATGGTCGATAGCCCTGTTGGAATAGCAGCTTGGATTATAGAAAAAATGCGTGCATGGAGTGATTGTGACGGAGACTTAGAATCTAAATGGACTAAGGATCATTTGCTCACAAACATTATGCTATATATAGTTACAGGAACATTCCCAACGGCTTCTTGGATCTATTATGGTCGTAGAATAGAGGGTAATACTACAGCAGCGGCATCTATTGTCTTGTCTGAAGAAGGTAAAAAAGTAGAAGTACCTACAGGTTGTGCTTTATTTCCAAAAGAACTTTTACGCTGGGCACCAAAAAGTTATGTAGAAAGAATTTACAACGTAACTCGTTGGACTGAAATGAGTTCAGGAGCTCATTTTGCGGCGATGGAAGAGCCTGAACTATATATTAATGATGTTAGAACATTTGCTAGTGAAAACTATTCTAGCTAATAATGTCTATATGAAAATTGAAAAATAAGTTACAATTTCTATCTCAAATATTAATATGCCCAGGTGGCGGAATGGTAGACGCGTCAGACTTAAAATCTGATTTCCGAAAGGGAGTGGGGGTTCGAGTCCCTTCCTGGGCACCAGTTAAGGATTTATGACATGGTGGATTTATATGACACCACACTCCGAGATGGAGCTCAATATGAGGGTATTTCATTCTCGGTAACAGATAAAATTGCTGTGATGGAAGCTTTAGATGATTTGGGTTTACATTATATTGAAGGTGGCTGGCCAGGGTCTAATCCAAAAGATGCAGAGTTTTTTCATAGAGCAAAAACAATTTCTCTTAACAATTCTACTTTGACTGCATTTGGTTCTACTCGTAGGCAGGGTGTTGATGTATCAAAAGATAGTCAAATTAAAATGTTGCTTGATGCGGAAACCACAGTCATTACTCTTGTTGGTAAAACATGGGATTTACATGTAACTCATATTTTAGAAACTACTTTAGATGAAAATCTTTCAATGATAGAAGATTCAGTTTCTTATTTAGTTAAACAAGGCCGGAGAGTATTTTTTGATGCAGAACATTTTTTTGATGGATATAAAGCAAATCCAGAATATGCAATGAATTCTATAAAAACTGCTTATGAATCTGGAGCTGAATGTGTTGTTTTATGTGACACTAATGGTGGTGTCATGCCTGTAGAAATTTCAGAAATTGTGTCGCATGTTAAGCAAACTATAAACTCAGATGTAGGAATACATACACATAATGATGCTGATTTAGCTGTAGCTAACTCAATATTAGCTGTAGAAGCAGGGGTTTCACATGTTCAAGGGACGGTTAATGGATATGGTGAACGTTGTGGAAATGCTAACTTATTAACCTTGGCTGCTAACTTAAAGATAAAGAAAGGGATAGATTGTATTTCTGATGACAATCTAAACAAAATAACTTCTGTATCTAGGTTAATTGCAGAAATTGCAAATATGTCTCCACCAGATAATACGGCTTATGTTGGGGCTTCAGCTTTTACACATAAAGGTGGGCTTCACGCGTCAGCTGTATCAAAAGTAGAGCATAGCTATCAACATATTCCTCCTGAAGTGGTTGGGAATTCTAATAAGATATTAGTTTCTGAACTTTCAGGCAGGAGTAATATCTTAATGAAAACGGAAGAAAAATTAGATGTTAAGTTAACATCTGATCAAGCTAAAAAGCTTTTAGATTTAATTAAAACTAGAGAAAGCCAAGGATTCCAGTACGAAGGGGCCGAAGCTTCATTTGAATTACTTGTTAAAAAGGTAGTTGGGTATACATTTGATCCATTTTCTTTAATTGACTTTATGTCTCTAGTAGAAAAGAAACCAGTTGATTTAACAAAATCTGATTTTGATTCTGACCAGGATGTTACGTCACAAGTTATGCTAAAGCTTAATGTCGATGGTGAAGAATTACATACAGCTGCTACTGGTGATGGTCCTGTAAATGCATTAGACAATGCACTTAGAAAAGTCTTATTGACTTCTTATCCAGAATTAAATGTAATTAGATTGACTGATTATAAAGTGCGTGTGGTTGATCAAGCAGGTGGAACAGGTTCAGCTGTAAGAGTCTTATTAGAATCTACAGATGGTAATCAGAATTGGACTACTGTAGGAGCTTCATCAAACATCATACAAGCTAGTTGGATGGCACTTTCAGATAGTATCAAATGGTGGCTCTTAAATAATAAATAACAATAATATATTATTGTTATTTATTATTTACTAATATATATTTGGTTTGTGTTTTGAATGATTCAAAAGGAGTTTTTATGCCGTCATTTGATGTGGTTTCCCGTACAGATATTATGGAAGTAGATAATGCTGTAAATGGTGTAAAAAGAGAGATAAAACAACGTTATGATCTCGCAGGAACAAAATGTGACATTCAAAGAACTGATAATTCATTAACAATTACGGCTGATGATAATATGAAATTAGAGCAAGTAGAATCATTACTTTTTAAGTATTTTTCACAAAGAAAACTTGAAAAATCTGCTCTTGATTTTCAAGATGTTCAATCAGCTTCAGGAGATGCGCTTAGGAGATTAGTTGAAATTAAGCAAGGAATTGATATGGAACTTGCTAAAAAAATAACTAAAGAAGTTAAGTCTATAAAAATGAAAGTGCAGATTTCAATTAAAGGTAATGAATTACATATTTCAGGAAAGAAACGAGATGATTTACAAAAAGTTATAGAATTTATTAAAAATATGGAAAATGAACAGCCACTCCAATATGTTAATTTTAGAGAATAATAAGGGAATTAAGTTATGAAAATAGGTATATTTACGGGAGCTGCTGGCTCACAAGGTACTCTTCAAGAGCAAATAGATGAAATTGTTCAATGTGAAAATGATGGTCTTGATTCTGTTTGGGCAGCATGTATTAATGATGTAGATGGAATGACTATGCTCGCTCTTGCAGCTGAAAAAACTAGTAAGATTGAGATAGGAACTGCGGTAGACAGAGTTTATCAGAAACATCCTTTGACTATGGCTCAACAAGCACTAACTGTTCAAAAAGTCGCTCAAGGAAGATTTAGACTTGGTATTGGACTTTCACATAAACCATTAGTTGAAAATCTTTGGAATTTAACCTTTCATTCTCCTGCTAAATTTATGCGTGAATATCTTACAATTATCAATTCACTTAATACCACTGGGAGTTCAGATTTTAAGGGAGAATTTATAGGTCTTACCATGGGCCTTACTATGCAAGATCAGGTTGAAGTACCTGTTCTTATTGCTGCAATGGGGAAAATGATGCTAAAGATTTCTGGTGAAATGACTGATGGTACTCTTTTGTGGATGACGGGTAATAAAACTATTGAGCAGCATATAGCCCCAACTATAAATGAAGCTGCAAGCAATGCTAATAAACCTAATCCAAGAGTAGTAGCTATGAATCCAGTACTAGTAACTGATGACATAGAAACTGCAAAGAAAGCTGCTACTGAGTATTTTGACAGATATGGTAATTTGCCAAGTTATCGAGCGATGCTTGATAGAGAAGGCCTAGAAAATTCTTCTGAGATTGCAATTATAGGAAATGAATCACAAGTGACTGAAAAACTTCAAGAATATGCTGACGCCGGCGCAACTGATTTTGCGGCTTCAATATTTAAAACAGGTAAAAATGATGCTGAAAATGCAGCAAGGACTAAAGATCTTTTAAAGAATCTAGTCGGCAAGATCTAATTTATGACCCCTGCGGTTAAGTTGTGGTTAATCATCGGTTCAATTATGGGGTTGAGCTCTGTAATTTTAGGGGCAGCTGGCGCGCATTGGTTGTTAGAATATATATCTGAAGATAGGGTAGACACATATGAAACGGCAGTTAGATTTCATATGTTTATGTCTGTAATGATACTTTTATGCGCTTTAGTTTTTAAAAACATAAACATAAAATTTTCTATAATAAATCCTTCATTAATGTTTTTTTTATTTGGTAGTCTGATATTTTCTGGAAGTTTATATTTACTATCATTAACAGATGTTTCGCTATTTGGAGCCTTAGCTCCTATAGGTGGTATTATGATTATTCTGGGATGGATATTTTTTATCTATTATATTTATTCCATAAAATCTAATAACCTGTAGGAGTATTCATGTCTGATATAGATTTGTTAACCAAGGGTTTCTCATTTGATTCTGACCAAGGTATGTTTGGATGGTCTTCTGTAAGTCTAATAAAATCAGGAAACACAAATATACTTATTGATACGGGACCTGCTTCTAGACGTAAGTTACTGATTGATACTTTGGCTGAGAAAAACCTTACTCCTTCTGATATTGATATTGTTGTTTTAACCCATATGCATTGGGATCATTGCCAAAATACCGACCTTTTTACATCCTCTTCTATAATAATTCATTCACATGAAATCGATTATATGCAAAACCCTACTTCGGGTGATCTTATGGCAGCATCTTATCTAACAGATATGATGACTAAATTAAGACTTAACCCAGTAGATGATGGTGATGTTATAGCTGAAGGAGTTCAAGTTATGTCGACCCCGGGTCACACTAAAGGACATATGAGTGTTTTAATCGAATCTTCTGAAGGATTAAAAACAATAGCTGGTGATGCCTTACCAGATGGGGGTACTATAGTTCGTGGATTGCCATACAATATTTTTTGGGATGAGCATGATGCTCGGGAAAGTCTTGAAAAAATGATTGATAAATCAGACATTTTTTATCCGGGTCATGATGCCCCATTTATATTAAAAGAGAACAAAGTTCAATATCTTGATACCCCTTCGATTGTCACTATTTCAGGTAATTCAGAATCAGGTGTAGCTGCTTCAGTAAATTATGAAGTATTACCCAAGAAGAAAGTCAACATAAATACTTTTCAGAAAAATAATCACGCTCATAATTGTTGATTATGTTGCATTAAGGTAAATAATCAGGATTTATTTCTATACCTAGTCCAGGACCTTCAGGAACATCCATCCATCCATCTTTTACAACTGGAGCATTTTCGAATGTTGCAAAATGATGAGAATAATGAGCTATTGGGGGATCATTTAATAATTCTAAGAAAGGTGAATGGTTAAATGCGGCTACAAAATGGAGATGGGCAATTTGGCCAAGGTCCCATCCACCATGATGTGGAATTACTGTTTTGTCATAAAATGTGGCTAACTTCGCTATATTTAACATATCAGTCATACCATCTAGTACCATACATTCTGGCTGTAACACATCATATGAATTTTTTTCAAGCATGGTTCTAAATTCAGTTACGTTCCTATTGTTTTCACCACCTGATATCCTCAACGGAGTAGAACTATTGAGCCTTGCAAGGTCATCAAATGCATATCTAGGTAGAGGTTCTTCTAACCAATAAACATTAAGTTCATTTAATAAATTTGCTGTATCTAATGCTCTTCTGTAATCCCATCTTACTCCAGGTTGCCATCTTCCGAAAGATTGCGCTTGGTTTGCGTCGACCATTATTTCTACGTTATCACCAACAGCTTCTCTAACTAGTTGTACAGTACGAATGTCTTCGCTCATATCGTCGTGGTGTATTCTAACTTTTATAGCTTTCCAACCTTCAGATGCTAATTTACTTGCCTGATTAGCCCGTTCTTCAGGATTTGATAATTTTATTAAACTTGCATATGGGATTACTTTATTTTTTGCACCACCCCAAATTTTATATAGAGGCTGGTTAGTGGCTTTCCCTATTATGTCCCATATCGCAATTTCTACTCCAGAAGTTCCTTCATAAGGTGTTGTAAATACATAATATTTTAGCTTTTCATAGATTTGTTCAACTCTAAAGGGATCTTCACCAACGACAATTTCATTTACTCGTTTATTTTGTGAATCATTGATTTCCCTAGGACCAGGTCCAATTCCTGTTATCCCTTGATTTGTATGGACCATAGTGACTGTTCCACCACCACGTGTAAACCTTAAAGAGCCTCCTTTATCCCAAGCCGGCTCTATGTTGCCCATGACTTCTAGTTCCTTTAATGGCACTATTTCGACATCTGTGATCGAAATATAATTTTTATCAGGCATAATTTATTCCCTTACGTAAATATTTATATGAAATTTATATCTCTACTTAATCTGTCCGGCAAAGATACAGGATTAGTATCTTCAGTTTCTATCATCCAATCTAATAATAATTCTCTCATTTCAGAAATGATTAATGAATTTTTGGGGTCATAAGCAATATTTGATAATTCATGTGGGTCATTCTCTAAATCGTATAACTCATCGTCAATTTTAGCGTTAGAAAGATGATATTTTTTTGAGGTTGTTATGTCAGTTATATATTTCCATTTGATAGTCCTAACCATTTTTCTTCTGCCTTCTGCTTCTCTTCCTCGAAGAGAATTCATTATTGCTTTTGAACCATACGTTACTGGAAGGGTATCAAACATTTTGGATGTTAGGAGTGGGCCGCCTGCTCCATATTCACTATATGCGGCTGACCTAGGAGGTGTTGCTGTGACGGAAGGCATGGGTTTTCCTTGAATTCGTCTAAACAATTCAGGTGTTAATGAAGTTTTGTGAGGATCAATAAATAAATTAGGAGGCTCATAAGGTACATATACACTATTATCTTGTTCTTTGAATGAGAAATCACAGATCCCACTCAGTTGTAATATAGTTGGCAAGATATCTATAGTATTAACTAATGATTTATCTACAATTCCTTGGGGCACCCCGCCATTTGGCCAAGAAATAATACATGGGACTCTTATTAATGAATCATAAAATGCCCCTGCTTTTCCAAACATATTATGTTCTCCAGCAAAATCGCCATGGTCTGAGGTAAATATAATGATTGTATTCTTGCGTAAACCAAGTGTTTCTAATTTTTCTATAATATTTCCTATCGCGTTATCAATGAATTTTGTCATAGCGTAATACACAGAAATCATTTTCCGTATATCAGATTTCTCAAAACCATCCAAGTTGAGCATTTTATATATAATTTTGTTTCTTTCTGGAACATTATCGTTAGTAAATTCATTACTTTTGAAAGGAGGTATTTCTATAGACTCAAGGTCTACTAAATCAAAAATATCCTGATTTATTTCATTGGGGTGATGTGGATCAGGAAAGGAAACTTGTAAAGCAAATGAACCATTTGTATTTTTTGCTCCAAAAGTATTACCACTAGAGAATTCTTCAAGGAATTCTTCTACCTGTACTTCAATGGCTCGAGTCGAATATCCTTCAATAGGATGATTTGTAATTTCATATTCTCCAGCACCTGTAGTGTCGCTCATCGCACTTCGAGTTGAATGAGATTGTTCAATTAGCTCTTCTGGGACCTTCCACTCCATACCTGTATTCCCGGGGTTTTCGCCAGCATAATTCTCTCTGGGTAAACCCATATGAGATATTTCACACCTAACATCAATTAAGTCTAAGTCAGATTTATGAGAATAACAGTGATTTTTACCAATTAACCCCGTTGTATAGCCTAGGTCTTTCCATATTTTGAAAGCATGCAATTCATTTTCTGGCATCAGTGTTTCATTGAGTCTGCTGCCTGTTGAATGTGGATATCGTGATGACATCATAGACACCCTAGCTGGTACGCATAACGGATGTGGGGTTATAGCATATTCAAATTTAACTCCTGTGTTAGCCAATTTTTCAATATTAGGAGTATCTACACCTAAATCTGAATATAATTTAAGTGCTGTAGCCCTTAGCTCATCAGTCATAAGGAATAAAATATTTGGATAGTCAGTCATACAGTATGCTACTTATTCCAAGGATCAATAGCTTCTTTTAGAGCTTTATATCCTTCAATGAATCCTGGCCTGTCACCTGAATATATAGCATCAAATTTTTCCAATGATTGATCTAACCAATTGTGTAAATTTTTATTGTCAGGGTTTGCATCTATATAAGCATCACGTATTAAAACGAAATGTATTCTTGGATCATAAGGCTGTTTGGTACCCCCTACCCACTCATCTCCATTTAGTAACCTTAATAACATTGCATCTGCCGAGCCTAAGGTTTGTTCATGTATTGGGGGGCCATCCATTCGGTACATAACCGAAGTCATATCCCTACCATTACCTGTTTCATATCCTAATTCATTCCATGTAGTTGTAGTATTAATATCTTTCCCCAAATGATTTGCGACAATACCTGAAAATGCCCTGAGAGGATCTGATATATCTGCCAATAAATCTGTAAGCCTATCTCCGTCCAGGTCAGTTGCCAGTACTATAGTGTCACGTTTTTCAATTAAGTCCCATATAAGTAATCCGTAGTTCGTATCTGATATATGTTGTTCTATTTGACCCGTCCAATTTTCCATACCGTCCTTAAAATCACTTGGAAGTAATCCGATAATTTTGTCGATTTTATCTTTATGCTCTTCGTATGGATCTACAGCATATTTTCGACCAACCTTGAATTTTGTACCTTTTAGTAACCAAGAATGTAACCCTGCACTTATTCCGTCTTCCATAGCTTGGGTTGGTTTCATTGCGACACGGCCTAACTTTCCTGATTCATGAACCATTTTTAGAAATAGCCTATTGGCATATGCTAATTGGATTCCAGGGGTATTCATCTCTGAATGAATTAGACCTGAATCTGTAACATTAAATTTAGGTTTATCTTGTGAATAAGGTAGGCATGGCATAGATCTTACAACAGTTATAGGACCATATGGTCTTACATTGCAATAAACTCCAGCTTGTGTTCTTAGCGGAGCATTCCCTGATTTGCCGTTTACGACTACTTTATTACCATTACCATCATTTACATATGCATCCCCTGCTGTGGACCATTTGATAGAAGTTGAAGGCATGTTCCCAAACCATGCTAATGATTCTAAATTTGAATCATGCCTATACTGTGACCACATAGGGACAGCATAAAAAGGAAGGCCTAAAATATCTGTAGCTGCTAGTGTCCCTAGAAGAGCATAAGCATCCGTTAATGAATGAGCGACAGGGTTTACGTTACTGTCATCCGCTCCTCCTTTCCAGACCACTGCATTGGGATATCCGGTAGGTTTTATTGTGGATGGCTCAAATAGTGAAGAGAGTTGTCCAAACAAATCTCCTCCAGCGGCTTCTGTTTTTGCAATAGACAACAAGTCGAGCATAAATACCTCTTATCAAAATTACTAAAATATAAACTATCGTATATCATTGTGAATAATATAAGAAACCTAATAAGTTGACCAGAGAGGTTAATAGTATGCGACCTAATATTATACTTATAAATTGTGATGATCTTGGGTATGGAGATCTTGGATGTTACGGATCATCAAAAAATTCAACCCCTTATATAGATAAAATGTCTGATGAGGGAACTAGGTTTACAGATTTTTATGTATCTTCTCCTGTTTGTTCTCCTTCTAGAGGCTCATTGCTAACAGGGTGTTACCCAAAGCGTATTGGTTTCGCTAGCTTCAATTCCCGTGGACTTCCCTATCAAAGTACAGTTTTATTTCCTGGAGATTCTGAAGGATTGCATCCTGATGAAATAACTATTGCAAAGATTCTAAAAAATATCGGATATGAAACTAAAATGATTGGAAAATGGCATTGTGGTGATCAGAAAGAATTTCTACCAACAAAACATGGTTTTGATAGTTACTTAGGCCTCCCGTATAGTAACGACATGGGAATCCAGTTCAAAGACGACGATTACCCACCACTTCCATTGATTCAGGATGAAGAAATAATAGCCTCTCAGCCAGATCAATCGGTATTAACAGATTTATATACTAAAGAAGCTATATCTTTTATAGAACAATCTAAAGATGCCCCTTTCTTTTTATATTTTGCACATATGTATGTTCACTTACCTATTTATGTGAAAGATGAAATTTTAAATGATTCAGATAATGGTAAATATGGTGCGGCAGTCGCATCTATTGATCTGTCAACAGGTCAAATTTTGGATAAATTAATAGAATTAGGTATTGATGATAATACTTTAGTTATATTTATGAGTGATAACGGTTCTAGAAATAGAGATGAAGGTGGTAGTAATTATCCTTTAAAAGGTCATAAAGGCTTGACTTGGGAAGGAGGAATGAGAGTTCCCTGCATTATGCGATGGCCTAATCAGATTCCTTCAGGAATCATTAAAGAAGAATTAGTTACCTCTATGGATATTTACCCTACTTTAGCTACTTTTGCTCAAACAGAAATTCCAGATGACCGTATTATTGATGGTATTGATATGTCTGAATCTTTACTAAATCCGGATATTAGATTTGATAGAAAAAATTTATTTTATTACAACAAGGATAATTTAGAAGCAGTTAGGAGTGGGGACTGGAAACTTCATGTCTATAAAACTGACCGTAGAATACCTCACGCTAGTGATCAAAAAGCTGGACCAGATACAGGAATAGAACTCCAAGAACTATATAATTTAAAAAATGATCCGGGCGAATCCCTCAATATGTATGAAGATAGGCCTGATATTGTAATGACATTAAAATCAATGTTGCTTCAATGTCAGGAAGATTTAGGAGATGGTAGATTTAATATTATCGGAAAGAATGTAAGAGAAATTGGGGTTTCTGACTCCCCTACCACTTTGTTACCTAGAAATGACCAAAATAACCCAAATGTGATAGCAATGTATGATTTAGGTGATAGGGGGTAATTCTACAATGAATTATGACCATTTAATTATTGGGGCAGGCTCGGCAGGGGCGGTATTGGCTGCACGCCTTTCGGAAGACCCCCAAAATTCCATTTTGCTTATAGAGGCAGGCCCTGATTTTACTTCGATAGATGCTTTACCTCCTGAAATTAAGTATGCTTGGTTCTGTGATAGTGCTGGAAATTTAGGAGTCAAAACTGATTCGTATAACTGGGGATTTATTGGTAAGGCTACAGATGAGGCTCCAAATATAGAAGTTCCTAGAGGTAAAATAATTGGTGGATCTAGTTCTACTAATGCTCAAGGATTTATTAGGGGTATTCCTGAAGATTTTGCTGAATGGGTTTTACTGGGAAATGATACTTGGACCTATGATAATGTTCTAAAATATTATAAAAAATTAGAGACAGACCTGGACATAAAAGATGAATTCCATGGTTCAACTGGGCCTATTATAGCTAGAAGATTTAAAAAATCAGAATGGACTAATATTTCACAGGACTTTTACAATTCTTGTATCAGTTTAGGATTTACTGATTCTATTGATATTAATAATCCGGAATCTACTGGTGTTGGGGCACTCCCGTTTAATAATCCTGACAGGATTAGGTGGAGTACTTCAATTGGATATTTAAACGATATAAGGGATCGTAAGAATCTGACTATACTATCTAATTGTCATGCTAAGAAAATTCTTTTTAAAGATTCTGTTGCAATTGGCGCTGAATGCGAAATTGAAGGAACGGACTATATATTTGAATCAAAGAATGTAATATTATCTGCAGGTGCAATTTGTTCTCCACAATTACTGATGTTATCGGGTATTGGTCCTTCTGATCACTTGGCAAATTTTGGAATAGAGACTCTGTACAATTCTCCTTCAGTGGGTAAGAATTTGAGAGATCATCCAAGGATTCCCTTGGTTTGGAATTCTATTAATGAAATCGAATTGCAAAAAAATCAGTCTCCAATGCAAGTTGTATTAAGGTATACATCAACGAATTCATCTTTTAGAAATGATATATACATCATAGTTGGAGCTGTTTCTACTGATCAAACAGTACGTATGGGAGTTGGATTATATAAAGCTATTTCATCTGGTAGCATTAATCTCAATACAGATGATCCTTATACCCAACCAATTATCAATTACAATTATTTTAGTGATGATTCTGACTTAAAACGGACTAGAGAAGCAGTTAGGGTATCCTGCGAAATCGCGTCTGCTGCTGAATTCATTAATGTGGATGGTTATCCAATTGGAATGGATGCAGATTTATTGTTTGATGATCAGGCTTTGGATTTATGGATGAAGACCAATGTTGATACATTTCATCATATTTCAGGTACTTGTAAAATGGGTTCTTTTGACGATACTAGCTCTGTTGTTGATCAATTTGGCAAAGTCCATGGTCTTAGCAATATAAGGGTAGTTGATGCTTCAATTATGCCTGATTGTATAAGAGCGAATACTAATGCTACAGTTATGATGATGGCTGAAAAAATCGCAGATGATATCAAAAATGGATATTAAATCAATATATTTTTAATCTAATTAAATGAGTATATCTGCTTGTAAATAGACTCATTTAATATCAATATAAACTAAATATGTGTGGAATTGCAGGAATATATAATATTAACGGTGGATCTACGAGTAACCTTACTGCTCGAATTCATATAATGGCTGATCTACTTCAGCACCGAGGTCCTGATTGTACTGATTTCCATATAGACTCTAATAATCAATTTGCTTTTGCAAATACACGTCTTGCAATCAGTGATCCTGATTCTCACATCACACAACCTTGGACTTCACCAGACAGGAAATTTGTATTGACATTTAACGGTGAAATATACAACGACCTACATCTTAGGAATGATTTAATTTCTAGAGGGTCTATATTTCATTCAAATCAAGATACAGAAGTTCTTTTTAATGGATTGCTGGAAAAAGGTCCTGATTTTTTAAATGATATTGACGGCATGTGGGCATTTGCGTTTTATGATGCTAATGATGACTCTTTAATGTTATCAAGAGATGTTCTTGGAGAAAGACAGCTTTTTTATTATATAAATGGCAATGAAATAATATTCGCATCTGAAATACCTCCATTATTACATTCTATTCAAAAGATTATGTCACTCGACACTGATCAGATTATGCATAGTTTAAGGTTTGGTGCTCCTCAGCCCGGTGAAACGTTAATATCAGGAATAAAAAAATTGAACCCGGGTCACATATTGAAAGTTAAAAACGGAGAAATAAATACTTATAGGTTTACTAAATTGAGACCTGAAGTATGGTTTGATTTTTTTGAATCTAATCCTGATCAAATATCAGTAGAAAATAAGTTTTCAGAACTTTTTTCGGAAGTTTGTTTACGAAGGGTTCCTAGAGATATTCCATACATTTCAACGTTGAGTGCAGGTATTGATAGCACATTAGTTTCTTTGTACTCTTCGAATTTCGGGAATACTTCAATAGATACGTTATTTGCTAGTTCGCATGAAGATGATTTAAAAAGTGTTGAATATGCTTCATTAAATGATAAAGATGCGAGTTTTAAAATTGCATCTCAAATAAACTCTAACCATCACATTGTAAATTTAGATACTACAGATTCGGTTAAGGTTTTGGAAAATGTCGCATCTAATTCTTTTGATGGAATGTTAGAAGAAGGAACTGCGGCATTCCAGATGTTAGGGATAAGGGGTCGAGAATTAGGTGTAAAAGTGATGCTTATTAGCGATGGGCCGGATGAATTTTTGGCTGGGTATACTCATGATGCGAAGCTAATACATGAAAATAATAAAGGTGATAAATTAGCATTTGATTTTCAACCCAACCATGAGACAAATAGTAATGAAGTCATGTCCTTTATGTTCCCTGAATATGATTTTAATAGGATTTCTCGATATTTTGGAAAGATTGATAAATGTTATGAATCAACTGTAGGTTTTTTGGACACATCTCAATTGATTGCTCTTTCCTATGCGTCTTATTCAATCCCTGATTATAATAATCTTAGGTCTGATAGAGGGTTTATGGCAGCCAGTATCGAGTCTCGCTCACCATTTCTTGCTCCCCAAATGGTTGAATTTTTGATAGCTTTACCTCATAAATTTAGGATTGATCAGAAATATTCTTCAAAAGCTATTTTACGCAATATAGTTGATAAAAAATTAGGAAGTTATGTATCTAATAGACCCAAGAAAGGCTTTAGTGAACCTTTATGGTATAACTCTGATTTGAAAGACGCGATTAGGTTCGATGAAGTAATATCAGATCCTCAAACTTTACAAATATTACCTTTCAGTAAATCTTTCATAGAAAAACCTTATTCGATGCCATTTCATAAGATAAGATGGTCTATGTATGCTTTAGCTAAAATGAATGACATTTTAAAATCTAAGAAATATTAATTTTTCAATAAGTTGATGCACGAGGCTAAAAAATGACTTTTAATGATCAAATAAAAAATGACCTGAAGGACACTCTGTCATTCAAAGGTCGCTTTAGTCATTATCAAGAATTACCTCCTTGCGTTTTAAATAGATTAAATGAAATTGACTTACCCTTTGATTACCAGCGGGCTCAATTACCATTAGATTCATCTAGGTATTCTTGGATTATTTCAAATGTAGATACAAATAATCTTAATGTTATAGATATAGGGGCTAATCTAGGCTATTTTAGTATTAGGTTAGCGTCGGAAGCTAACGCTAATGTTCATGCTTATGAAGCTTTAAAAGAATATGCAAAATCAATTGAACTTTTTTCTAGAGTTTGTGATTTAGAAGATAAACTGAAAGTTACCCAGCAATCTATAAATCTAAATGAGATACTTGATTTTAAAAATATAGATTTAACATTACATTTAAACGTATTGCATCATGCGGGGGTTTTTTTTGATAGTGAACGAGTAAAAACAACAGCAGATTGGTATGACTATGCTGTTGATCACCTGAGGTTAATGAGTAACATATCTGAAAAAATAGTTATCCAAATTGGTAACATGTGGAATGATCAGCTTTTATTTGATAGTAAGTATTCAATTGACTATATTTGTGGCTTGTTGGCTAAGGGTAATTGGGATGTCAAAAAGATTGGAATAATTACTAATTTTGATGATTTTTCATATGATACATATTCTGTATCTGATGTTGATTCAATTCCGCGTATCGCTATTTGGCGTAATCCTAGTACCGGGCTTGTTGAATATAAGGATAATGATCGAATCATTGCTGAGCTACCTTCTGGAAATGCCCAAAGACCTATTTTTTTGTGTGAAAGAAGAGAGGTCTAAGATGCCAAAGGAAAAAGCTTTCTTATATATTGGTGGCAGTTATCCTCAAATAAATTCTATTAAAACGATAAAAAGCTTAGGTGTGAAAACAATTTTGACAGATCGCTCTTTAGACCCGCCTTTGAAATCTATTTCAGATTACTTTTTTAACATAGATGCAACAGACGTGAATTCGTTTCTCAAACTAGCAGATGGCATTGCAGAAAAATTTGACCTGATTGGGGTATATCCGATAGAAGATTATGCTGTCTTATCAGCAACTGTGATTGCAAAAAAATTCAATATTCCCTATTTTAATAATTTTACGGCTGAAGTTATATTAGATAAATTTCAATTTTTTAATATTTGTTTGAACAATGATATTTTGACTCCAAAATCTATTGTGATAAGATCTGATTCAGACTTGTCTACATTGAATTCGACTCTCTTGGATGAATTTAATTTCCCTATCATTATTAAGCCTATTTCCTCTTGGGGTAGCCAGGGAGTAAACATATTAAATTCACCATCTGAACAGAAATTCCACAAACTTGTTGAGAGAGCCAGGCGATTTTCACAAGATATAATTGTCCAAGAATTGATTGAAGGTACTTTGCACAATGTTGACGGTGTTTTCTTGAATAGAAAATATTATCCGTGCAATAGCTATGATAGATTGCCTAAATCAGATTTTACTAATGTTACTAAAACAATATTTGAACCTTCTAATTTGTCTGATGATTCCATTCAAACTATGCATAATTTATTAAGTGATGTAGCTAACTTAATAAATTTGAAAGAAGGACCCGTAACAGGTGATTTTATATTTTCAAATGGTTCTTTATATCTTTTAGAAATTAGTCCTCATTTCCACTCTATACATCAAAGTTCAATAAGGACTAATGGTATTCATTATCCAATGAAAGCATGGGTATCTTATTTAGCTGGGATGATGGATCCAGAAAAAATGCTGGATTGTCAGAGTATATCTGGAGTATCAGCAATGTCATCTTCTTGGTCCGATAAGGCTGGTGAGATTTTAGATATTGTGATAAATGAAAAATTAAATACAATCGATATTATAAAAGATGTTCATCTTCGTTATAAGAAAGGAGATGAATTGAATTCAGAAATATCACCCTGGAATTGTATAGCCTTAATTTGGGGTTTTTCAAATCAGCGTAGTCACTTATTGAACGATATTGATTTAGCATCAGATATGATTAAGGTTGAATTCGTTAAGTGATAATATGAAATTCAATAGTAAAAATATTCCATCTTATATATTTGTCGATACATCTTTAGCTATAGATTTATTGAAAATTAATAAAATATATGATGATTCAACCATTATCACTTCTTCTCCATATATGAGAAGACTAGAACCTGACGTGATAAACCCTTTTGAGTCTTCAATCCATAAATCTCAAATTTCAGATTTGATAGAATCAGGTTTTAATTTTAGCAAAAATATATTTGACTCTTTGAGCGATAGTTCTTTTTCAGACTACGCTTTACTGGCTGCTTTACAAGCTCATAATTTACAAAAATGGGTTAGGAAATCTATACCTTTTACAGATAATCATTTTACTGATTCAGTTCTTGTAATCCAGATTGTAGATAACCAAAATAATGTTATATCAGCATATGATAATAAAATTAATGAATTGTTGTCTGGGAATCCAAATTTGCAAATAATACCAATTAATATTGAAGACATTATTGACGGCCGTTTCCAAATCTCTCACTTAGACCTCTTTAGAGAATTAAAAAAACGAGCGTTCGCTAAATTTAATAGAATCAGGAATAAAATTCCATCAGTTAAAAGAGACTTAGAAAGCATATCTAATGGGATCATTGCTAACTACCCATCTAGAAATCATTTACTTGTTGATTTGGCTGTTGGATTGCGTCAAAAAGGGTACAAGATAGAACATTTGGTCCGTTATGAAGTAAACAAATCAGATTATAACGATAATAAATATAAGGATGTTTTTGAACACATTAGTCCAATATTAAATGAACATTTATCTCAATTTGTTAGTTCTAAATTAATAGGACCATTATCTGAGATATATTATCAGAATACATTTTATGCATTTGATGAATATGATCGTCAATTATTAAATTGGGAAATGCAAATAGATAAAATAACTCCAAAAGCTGTTATGAGTTCTTTTCCAGCAAGACCAGATATGATAGCTCTTAGTAAAGTATGTAGTATTCGAAACATACCTTATATCAGTGCCCAACATGGATTCGGTCGCGAAGTGGACAAATTACATAGAGTCAGTATAGCAACATACGAAAATAGTGTAGCTGATCTTGTGCTGACATATAATAATACTTCTGCGAAAATTTTAAATGAAAATAATCCCTTTAAAAAAGGAAAGGCAATATCTGTAGGGTTTCCTTCATATGTTTTGGATAGGTTAAACTCAACCAATCAAAATATTTGGAATATCAAAGTTCCTGAAATTATATATGTATCCAATATGTTATTCATGGGAAATACTCAGATGATACATGTTGGGACTGCTTCAGATGAAATGAAGTCAGAGTTTGATATTAATTTGTTATCAGTATTTAAAGAAGTAAACAAGAAGGTGTTGTTTAAACTCTATCCAACTACGCATATTAATGTTGATACCCCCACTAATAAATATAAACTTAAACGGATAGCTCCAAATAGATATCTAGATTTGAATCCAATTTCGAAATTAGTTGAAACATCAAAAAACATCACCTTTCATGAGGGAAATCAGGATGCTTTGGATATGTTTAAAAAACATAAAATTATTGTTTTGGCAGGTTGCTCAACATCTTTAGGTAATGCATTAATGTCAGGCGTTCCCCTAGTCTATATTAATAATTCTCAAATAAGACCAATGCAAGAAGAAATATTAAATGAATTTTCTGACACTGTATTTTGTTTTGATTCTGAAGATGGACAATTTAATAATGACTTACGTGATTTTTTGAATTTAAATATTGATCAAATGCAAAAACTTTGGAATGAAAAATCAGCAAAGCGTAATCAATTCATTGATAAGTATATAGACTCTTCTAAAAGTAATTATTCTTTTGATAATGCAGTTGATAAAGTTTCTAACTTTATTAATACATTCTAAAGGTATTGACTATTGTGTTCATTAAGTGAACAATATATTTAGGCTTATGTCCAATGTTTAAGGAATGCATATGAATACTATAATTAGTCGTGTTACTAAAGAGCTAAAAGATAATGGAGTTTCTGTTATTCCAAGTGTTTTTTCTGATACTCAATGTAGAGAATATGTTTCTATACTAGATGATCTTATAGAAAATGCTCCAGATAATTCTAAGAATAGAATTAATGAAGATGTCCAATCTATTAACAATTATTTTAGGCATCACCCGAAATTAATGGATTTAGTTCATATTCCTATTATGGATGAATTATTCAAAAAACTTATCGGCAAAGATCATGTTTTAATTTCTGCAAATACATTTAATAGAAGTAAACGTGTTGGCATAAAACAAAATACTGATTATGAACACTCAAAAAATGCAGGCCATAATTGGCACATTGATTCTGATTATATAGGGGGGGTCCGTATTGAATCTGGGTTTAGCTATCAAATAATAATAATGTTAGAAGACTTTACTGTAGAAAACGGTGCAACGCATTATGTGCCAAATTCGCATAAAATTCGAACACGCCCAGATAGAGATGCACAATATGATTATGAAAGAATAACAGGGTCAGCAGGTTCAATAGGCATTATTGATTCTGGGCTTTGGCATAGGAGTGGGGGTGTGACTCCTATTAGTAGGTGGGGTGTCTTTAATTGTTATGGACCGTGGTTTGTAAAACCATATTTTAGGTTTCCAGAAATGTTAGGAGATGCGGTTGGAAGTAAACTGTCCCCTCAATTAAGACGGTTACTACATTATAGATCTACTCCTCCTCTTAATGAAGAAGAACGCTTAAATACTGTTATTAACGAACAAGAATCGTAATTGGGGGTTTTATGAAAGATGTGATAATAAAATTACAGCCTGCTATTGTTGAAGATAGGGGCACAATACAAATGTTGGTTGATTTCAACATTGGGAGTTCTTTAGTGATTACATCTGTAAAAGGTTCAACTAGGGGGAATCACTATCACAAAGAAGATGATCATTATGCTTACTTAGCCGAAGGCAAAATGGAATACTATTATCGTCCTGCTGGGTCTACTGAATCTCCTGAAAAATTAATTATTCAACCTGGGCAAATGTTTTATACTCCATCAATGGTAGAGCATACTATGAAATTTCTCGAAGATTCTACCTTTTATGTTTTTGCAAAGAGGCATAGGGACCAAGATGATTATGAGTCTGATATTGTTAGAGTAAACCTTGCATAAGAACCTTACAGAAAATAGATTTTCGAAAAAAGAAAAATGCCGACTGTGCTTAAATTCAAACTTAGAATTAGTGTCTGAATTTTGTTCTACTCCATTAGCAAATGATTTTGTTCCATTAAATTTATTAGATATAGATCAACCTCGTTACCCGTTAGGTATTTTATTTTGTAAATCTTGTTCTCATGTTCAACTATCTCATGTGGTCAATCCTAAATTAATGTTTGAGCATTATGTTTATGTTTCCTCCACATCTCAGACTTTTGTAAATCACTTTAAGAACTACGAGACATCTGTATTGCAAAAGTATTCCCCTGCACCTAATTCACTAATTGTCGATATAGGTAGTAATGACGGCGTACTCTTAAACTTTTTTAAAGAAGATGGCTTTGATGTTTTAGGTATAGATCCTGCTACTAATTTAGCTGTTGAAGCAAATGATAGTGGAATAAAAACTATTAATTCATTTTTTACGTATGAATTGTCTAATAAGATCGTTAGTGACTATGGCAACGCGTCTCTTGTGTTAGCTAATAATGTATTTGCACATATTGATGATTTACATGATGTAACTAGAGGAGTGGCTAATTTATTGTCTGATGATGGGGTATTTATTTTTGAGGTTTCATATTTAAAGCAAGTAGTTGCTAATAATTTGTTTGATACAATTTATCATGAGCATCTTTCCTACCATACCCTAATCCCACTAGTAACTTTTTTTAAAAATAATGATATGGTTGTGATTGATTGTGAAGAAGTTGATACACATGGAGGTTCGATCAGAGTTGCTGTCCAGAAAAAAAATGGTCCAAAATCTGTAAATGATTCTGTTCGGAACTTTATAGATACTGAAACCAAACTAAATTTAAATACTATTGACCCGATTTTATCGTTATCTAATAAAATAAAAATTCTTAATGAAAAATTAAATAATTTAGTTTATGACGTAAAGAATGATGGATTCCGATTGATTGGATATGGAGCACCTGCAAAAGCAACCACTCTGTTATACGAATTTGAGCTATACGATCAAATAGATTATATAATTGATGACAATCCGTTAAAACAAGGATTATATACTCCTGGATCGCACATTCCAGTAGTCAGTTCGGATATTTTGAGTTCGGATGTTGTGCCTGAGTATATGATAATACTTGCTTGGAATTTTGCAGAGCAAATTATGAAAAATAATGATAATTACTTAAAAAAAGGCGGCCACTTCATAGTGCCCCTGCCCGATTTACAGGTGTATTAAATGAAAAATAGTTCATTGTTAAATACTGATATTGAAGAAATAGAAAAATTTCTCGGTCCAGATAATATTAATAATTTATCTGGGAAGACAATTCTTTTGTGTGGCGCCGGGGGATTCTTGGGACGATATTTTGTCCAATTAATTAAATATTTAAATTCTACAAAAGATCGTTCGCCAATCAATTTAATAGCAGTAGATAATTTCATTACTGAACCTACAGCTACACATTTATCTGACACTATTCATAATATTACTTTTCACAAAATGGATATAATTAACGGTATAAATTTTGATATTGATATTGATTACATTATTCATGCAGCAGGAATTGCTAGTCCTTTTTATTATGCTAAATACCCTATGGAAACAATGGAAGTAGCAACTGTTGGGACTAAGAACTTACTAGAATTAGCTGTAGCCAAAAATGTTGAAGGGTTTATGTTTTTCAGTTCGAGTGAAATTTATGGTGACCCAGATCCTAAAGAGGTTCCTACAGATGAAGCCTATAGAGGTAATGTTTCATGTCTAGGCCCCAGAGCTTGTTATGATGAGTCCAAACGTCTTGGGGAAACCATGGCACGGGTTTACCATAGTCATTATGGAGTTCCTACAAAAATAGTAAGACCTTTTAATGTGTATGGACCGGGCATGAATCAAAATGATTATCGCGTTGTTCCAGACTTTATTAACAGGACTCTTTTGGACAAGCCTTTAAAGATATATAAGCCAGGAACACAAACTAGAACTTTTTGTTATGCAACTGATGCTATTAATGGATTTATCAGAGTTCTTCTAAGTGGCGTACCCGGTGAGCCATATAATATTGGAAACGATTCTCCAGAAATAACGATACAAGATCTTGCCGACACACTAGAGATTGTTGTTGGACATAAAATTGCGAAGTCTTTTGTTGAACATCCAGATGTTTACCCAGGTGATGAGCCTATAAGGAGATGTCCAGATATAAAAAAGGCAAATATTCACGTAGGATACCACCCTGAAGTATCTCTTAAAGAAGGGTTGACTCGTTCTTTAAACTGGGCATCTAACAATTATGAATTTGAAAAAAACATATAATCGTAAAAAAGTTGCGCTTATTGGTGCTGGTCGATGGGGATATAATATATTAAACACACTGAATTATATTCAAGAATTAGACTTAACTCATGTTGTTACGAGCAAGGAACTGAAAACACCTGACAAAAACCAAAACCCTAAAACACTATCTGATTGGAATCATCTTTTAGACTGCGAAATTGATGCTGTTCTCATTGCTACTCCTCCCCATACACATGCTTGTATTTTAGAAGAATTCATAAAAAAGCATATTCCATGTTTTGTTGAAAAACCTTTATGCTTAGATTATAAAACGGCATTGTTTTTGAAAAATCTATCCTTAACAGAAGGAGTTCCTGTTTTTGTTGATCATACTCAATTATATCAACCTGTTTTAGGAGAAATTTTGACTGATATAAATTTCAGTTCTGTTGAAAAAATAAATTTGGCAGGAATGGGAAATGGTCCATATAGAGAGAATCTATCTGTTTTATGGGATTGGGGCCCTCATGATATATCTATAATGCTTAAAATGTTGCAAAAAATGCCAAATTTTGTTTCTGGATATTCAGCAGATACTTTTACTAAATATGTATTTTATTATGATAATAATCTGAATGTATCAATAACCAACTCAAACCTATCAATGGTAAAAAAGCGTAGTATTGATGTTTATGAGAAGGACAGAATACTCACTTTTGGGGAATTTCCTAAAAGTGAGTATTCTATTTATAAAAAATCTAATTCCTCTAATAATTTACTAAATTGTGTTAAATCTATTTCATATGAAAATGAAAAAGATAAGCCATTATATAGAGCATTAAAATATTTTGCTGGATCACTTCTGAATAACCGTATGGATTTTGACTTGGACATAGCTTGCGATGTGATAAAGTTACTAGAATTAGCTGATAAAGCGATAAATTTAAATGAGCGAATAGCTGTTAGTTGAGATAAATATGATCACAGTTTCGGTAATAGTACCTGCTTATAATGAAATAAGTACGATTAAAGAATTATTGGATAGTGTTAATAATCAGAAGATTAAAGGAATATCATTTGAAATTATTGTTATAGACGACGGGTCTTCTGATGGAACTAAAGAATTTCTAAAATCTAATTCAAGTTTATACGATTTGTTTTTAGAGAATCCTACTAACTTAGGTAAAGGTGGTGCAGTTAAGAAAGGGTTGCAGAAAGCTAAAGGAGAATATATTTTATTTCAAGATGCTGATCTGGAATACAATCCTGATGAGTATGAAAGACTTCTTCAACCAGTTATTCAGTTTAATGCTGATGTGGTTATGGGATCGAGATTTTTATCTCCTGATTGGACGAGAGTTTTTTATTTTTCACACAAAATGGGAAACAAATTAATATCTGCGCTATTCAATATACTTTTCAATACAACTTGGACCGATATATATTCTTGTTATCTCCTATATAGAAGGGATTTGATAGAAGCTGAATCTTTAATGACAATCGGTTGGGATCAGCAAGCTGAGATACTATCTAAATTGTGTAAACAAAAAATAAGTCTTTATGAAGTTCCTATTAATTATAACGGAAGGCCATACGAAGAAGGTAAAAAAATAAGATGGCACCATATAATCCCAGTAATATTTACAATAATAAAGAATAGATTTATATAATTTATTGCTTCCGTTCTTCTAATGTTGCAATTTTGAATATAGTCCAATGACTCATTTGTGAAAAAATCTGATCGTTTCCATCTGACAATGTAACATCGAAATTCACAAAATGATGATTTTTCCTTTCATATGTTTCTTTAATTTTACCTCGTCCTATCACATCAACATCAAGAGGTATGGTATTTAAATGTTGGATTCGGCTTCTCGTATGCATTGACGTAGGAACTGAAAAATTATGTCTCATTAAATTCTCAGACCATCCTGCAATCCAACTTGGATGAGCTATTGGATTAGAACCAGCAAAAATAGGGTTAGATGTTCTTTGTTTTTCTTTTAAGAATATTTCTAGTGTATTTAAAGAAAATGGTATTTTCATAGGTGTCCAATCAGTATTGGTAGTTTCCTCACCTAATGTGAGTGGGTCTATAGACTCTCTCTCAAATGAAGATTTAGTGAAGTGTGGGATTTCTAGATCTGAAGTCCACTCTGTCTCGCCTAAACCAACCAATCCTTTTACACAAATTGAATTATCTGATTTTTTTATTTCTACTTCATAAGTTTCTTTTGAAGTTTCCTCAGATCGGAATACAGATATGTCTAAAATTTCTCCAGGATATGTGGGTTGCTTTAGAAAAAATTCAGACCATCCAAACTTTAGCCACGATTCCCCTATCGCTTCTAATATTGCATCTGTTGCCCAGCCCCAAACGGTAACTCCAGCAATTAAAGGTCCAGAAAACCCATATGCTTTAGCAACTTCAGTTGAATGAATAGGGTTTGATATATCCGGATCATCAAGGTTGCTTAAGTATGCTGTTATACGATCTCTTATAATTGGGCTAGTCATTAATATCACCTCATTAATATATGTAGAGTTAGATTATATCGAATTTTTAATAAAACTATAAAGAAATGTCATTCCAAAAAAATATTAAAGATGTAGAATATCATTGTGGAGGCTAAACTTGAATAAAAAAGCTTTAATAACTGGAATTACAGGACAAGACGGATCGTATCTTACAGAATTATTATTATCTAAAAAATATGAAGTCCACGGAATAATTAGACGCAGTAGTACTTTCAATACCTCCAGATTAGATCATATTTATCAAGATCCACACGAACCTAATCCAAATCTTAAACTACATTATGGAGACATTACTGACTTAGGATCACTTACTAAAATAATGTCTGAGGTTAAACCAGATGAAATATACCATTTGGCTGCCCAATCTCATGTACAGGTTAGTTTTCAAATTCCAGACTATACCGGAGACACTACCGGATTGGGAACAACACGTATATTAGAAGCTATAAGAGAACATACTCCAAAAGCTAAGTTTTACCAAGCTTCTTCAAGTGAAATGTTTGGAAATATACCTCCCCCACAAAACGAGTTATCTGTTTTCGAACCTAGAAGTCCATATGCTGCAGCTAAATTACACGCATATTGGATATCAAACATTTATAGAGAAGCATATTCTCTAAACATTTCTAATGGGATTTTATTTAATCACGAAAGCCCCAGAAGAGGTGGGACATTTGTAACGAAAAAAATTGCTCGAGCTGTTGCGAATATAATATCTGGCAATCAAAAATTATTATTTCTAGGTAATTTAGATGCATCTAGAGATTGGGGATATGCCCCAGAGTACGTTGAGGCTATGTGGCTTATCATGCAAGAAGCAGAGTTATCTAATTATGTAATAGGAACTGGACAATCTTATAAAGTTCGTGATTTTGTTTCCAAATCTTTTGATTATGTTGGACTTGATTGGAATAAGTTTGTCAAAATTGATCCTAGGTATTTCAGACCTGTTGAGGTAGATAATTTATGTGCGGATTCAAAAAAAGCTAAAAAGAATATTGATTGGAATCCGAAAGTGGATTTAGATGATTTGGTTGCAATTATGATTGATGCTGAACTTGAAAATTTATCTCAAGACACCCCAGGTCGTGGGGAAAAGATATTAAATGATAAGTTTAAAGGATGGCACACTTGGGAAAAAAGTGGGCGGATTATTTAGTATGGAAAATAATGTACATACAAAAAATATTTTGATTACTGGTGGTTCGGGTTTCTTAGGTTTTCATGTAATTAAAGAACTTAAAACTAAAGGATACTCAAATATAATTGCTCCTCGTAGTTCAGAATATGATTTGCGCGACAACAATGATTTAGAAAAACTTTTTTCTACCTACTCGATAGATATAATCATTCATCTAGCAGCTGTTGTTGGAGGAATTGGAGCTAATCAACATAACCCGGGCAGTTTTTTTTATGATAATGCCATAATGGGAATTCAAATTTTAGAGATGGCAAGACGTTATTCAATTCAAAAGACAGTCATTGTGGGTACCGTATGCTCATATCCTAAATTTGCATCTGTTCCATTTAATGAATCTGATTTATGGGACGGCTATCCCGAAGAAACTAATGCTCCGTATGGTCTAGCAAAAAAAATGCTACTGGTTCAGGCGCAAGCCTATAGAGATCAATATGATTCTAATATGATTTATCTACTACCTGTTAATTTATACGGTCCGAGAGATAATTTTGACCCAGTGAGTAGCCATGTGATTCCAGCATTAATTAAAAAATTTGTTGAAGCTAAAGATTCAAATATTCCTGAAGTAGATGTTTGGGGTACAGGGAAAGCTACAAGAGATTTTATTTATGTTGCTGATGCAGCTGAAGGGATAGTAACAGCAATGGAAAAATACAATAAACCAAACCCCATAAACTTGGGATCAGGAATGGAAATTTCTATTGCAGAATTGGCAAATTTAATAAAAGATAAAGTAGACTCAAAAGCCAAAATTAAATTTGATATATCTAAACCAGATGGCCAGCCACGGAGAAGTTTAGATACATCAATGGCTGAAAAAGAATTTGGATTTAAAGCTAAAACTGACTTCAATGAAGGTATTGCTCAAACTGTAGATTGGTATTTAAATAATAAGTAATTCTTCTATGTCTAATACTCAAATATTAATTTTTTCAAAAGAAAGAACTCTGCAATTAAATTCATTAATTCAGTCGTTACTGTATTATTCTGACGTTTCACAAGAAGATATAACTGTTTTATTTAAGGACAGTGAAGAAATTTCTTATAAAAGCTTAATAAATAAGTATTCTTGTAATTTTCACCAAGAAAGATCTTTTTTGACAGATGTTAAAAATATTATCCAAAATAATAGAAAACAATATTGCATGTTTTTAGTGGATGATTTTATCGTCCGAGATAATTTTTCTATTAGTGTAATGGAATCTGTACTGCGATCTCCTAATGGGATTACCGCATTCTCCCTAAGATTAGGGTCTAATATTAAAGATTATCAATCACCTGAATTTGTGACTCTTCCCCATTCAGTTTTATCGTGGCGTACTAATAAAAAATATGGGAAGTCTTGGAATTATATTTGGGAACTATCAAGCTCTATGTATGAAAGTTCTTTTGTTACTGATTATCTTAACCAATGTGATCCTGAATATGTTGATTTCCCTAATCCATTGGAGTCTTATTATTATGGTTGTAACCCATCTCAGTATGTAACTAAAAATCGTTTATTAAGAAAACTTAAATTTTTAGGTAAACACGAGGCTAGAGGAATGGCATCATTTTCTATTTCAAAAGGATTTACTCAAGGGGTGAATTTAGTGGCTAATAGAAACATAGAGTATAAAGATTTATATACCCCTAAATCTTTGCATGAAAAATTTCTTGATGGTTATGGAATTGACTATATTTCATTAAAAAATATTAATAATGAAAAACCTAATGCAGGAACAAGCCATTTTAAATTAATCAAATATGAATCATAAATTAAATGTGATAATATTACGTCGTTAAATCTTAAAAAATTTAATTTTAAAAAATTGATTAAATATTTATTCTTTTACGAAGGTTCCTAATGCCATTATTTGAAGACTTGAGAATCTTTTCAGGAAATTCACATCCTAAATTAGCCCAAGACATTTGTGCTTATCTAAATATAGAACTTGGGAAATGTGAAGTCTTTAAGTTCAGTAACGATAATACTTTTGTAGGATTTAAAGAGAATATTCGTGAGAGAGATGTTTTCTTAGTTCAATCATTTTGTTCACCTGTGAACGATAACATTATGGAGCTGTTGATCATGATTGATGCTGCTAAAAGGGCATCTGCAGGTAGAATTACAGCAGTAATACCGCATTATTCATATGGTAGAAGTGATAAAAAAGATCAACCGAGAGTTCCCATTACAGCTAGACTTATTGCCAATCTATTGACGGTTGCTGGTGCCAATCGTGTTCTTACAGTTGATCTGCATGCAGGCCAAATTCAAGGATTTTTCAATATTCCAGTTGATGAATTGACAGCTGTCTCAATGTTAGCTGAACACATACAGGATAGTGGACAAAAAATTGAAGTTGCATCTGCTACCGATGCTGGAGATGTTAAACGAACTCGAGATACAGGAAGATTTTTAAATGTACCAATATCTATAGTAGAGAAGCATAGAATTGGGAATAATGACAAAGTCGAAGCATTGAGTTTAATTGGAGATGTTGATGGGAAAACATCATTGATAGTAGATGATGAAATAGGAACTGGTGGGACTGTTGTGGCTACAGCGAACACATTAAAGTCTCATGGGGCGAAGCAAATATTTTGTGCCGCTACTCACCCTGTACTAACCGCGAATGCTTCAGAAATATTAAAGGATAGTATTATAGAAAAAATCGTTGTTACAGATACAATGCCTGTTGCAGAAGATAAGATTGCAAAATTAGGTGACAAAATGGAAATCATTTCTATTGCCCCTATGTTAGGTGAAGCTATATCTCGTATTCATAATGCGCAGTCCGTTGGAGCTATGTTTCATAATACTGAAGATTTATAATAAAAATATAATGTATTACTATAGTTAACAAGATGTCTATTCTAAATAAAATAAGTAATCTTTTTACTAATAGTGACGAGAAAGTCATCAGTAAATTACAGCCAATAGTTGATGATATAAATAAGCTTGAGCTCCAAATATCTAAATTATCTGATCAAGAATTAGCTGATATGACTCCTCAATTCAAAAATCGTATCGAAAAAGGGGAATCTTTAGACGATATACTCACAGAATCCTTTGCTGTAGTTAGAGAAGCATCAAAACGAACTTTAAATCAACGTCATTATGATGTTCAGTTGATAGGTGGAATAGTTTTACACCAAGGTAAAATATCAGAGATGCGAACTGGTGAAGGAAAAACATTAGTAGCAACTTTACCTGCATATTTAAACGCTCTTTCAGGAAATAGTGTACACGTAGTAACAGTTAATGATTATTTAGCAAAACGTGATGCCCAATGGATGGGTTCAGTATATTCAAAATTAGGAATGACAGTGTCAGCGTTGCAAAATAATAGTTCTCTAATTTTGTATTCTAACGATGTATCCTCTGAATTAATAGAAACTAGTCGTAAAAATGCTTATTCAGCAGATATTATTTATGGTACAAACAGTGAATTTGGATTCGATTATCTTAGAGATAATATGGCAGACTCATTTGAAAACCAAACCCAAGGTTCAAGAAATTTTGCAATAGTCGATGAAGTGGATAATATCCTTATCGATGAGGCAAGGACCCCTTTAATAATTAGTGGACCTTCTCAACAAAACCCAAATGAATATAAAAAATTTTCTCAATTCGCGCACACACTAATATTAGATGATGATTTTTCAATAGATCAAAAAACTAAGGCTATTTCAATTTCATTAGATGGTATTTCAAAAATTGAAAAATACTTAAAAGTTAAAAATCTTTATTCACCAGAAAACTTTCATTTGGTTCAATTTGTAGAAAATGCGATTCGTGCTGAATCAGTCTATGAGAAAGATCGTGAATATGTTGTCAAAAATGATCAAGTCATAATAGTTGATGAGTTCACTGGTCGTTTAATGGAAGGCAGGCGATATTCAGACGGATTGCATCAAGCAATAGAAGCAAAAGAAAAAGTGTCGATTCAAAGAGAAACAATCACATATGCAAATATAACTTTACAAAATTATTTTAGAATATATAACAAACTGTCAGGGATGACTGGTACTGCTTTGACTGAAGCTGAAGAGTTTTGGAAAATTTATGAATTAGAGGTTGTTTCTATACCTACTAATAAGCCTGTTCAAAGAATTGATCATCACGATTTAATATTTAGCGATCAAAAAACTAAATATAATGCAGTTATTCAAGAAATAGAATCTCGAACTTCTGCAGGGCAACCAGTTTTAGTCGGTACTACAGATATCGATAAGTCTGAATTAATCAGTTCTTTACTCAAAAAACGAGGAATTAAACATGAAGTTCTAAATGCAAAGCAACATGAACGTGAAGCATCAATTGTTGCTCAAGCTGGAGCTTTAGGGTCGGTTACTGTTGCTACAAATATGGCTGGCAGAGGTACTGATATTGTTTTAGGGGGTTCTCATGACGAAGATAAAGAATCACTTGACGAATGGCAGTCTAAACATGAAGAAGTTTTGCAGATGGGTGGATTGTGCATTATAGGAACAGAGCGACATGAGGCAAGAAGAATTGATAATCAGCTTAGGGGTCGAGCAGGGCGTCAAGGCGATCCCGGAGAAACAAGGTTTTATGTTGCTTTAGATGATGAATTAGTGAGAAGATTTGGAGGAGATAGGATTCAAGGAATCATGAATTGGGCGGGAATGGATGATGAAACGCCTATACAAAACAAAATGATTTCTAAGTCAATTGAAAGTGCTCAAGTCAAAGTTGAAACGCATCATTTCGATATGAGAAAACATCTTGTCGATTATGACGATGTGATTAATATGCAGAGGACTGTAATATATTCTGAGAGAACTAAAGTGCTTTCTGGATTAGATTTATCTGATCAAATCAAAGAAATTATAAGAACAGAATGTGAATCTATATGTGTGAGATTTTCTAAATCTAGAAATACACGTATAGAAGGTGAATTTAGTGATTTTGAAGAAAATGAAGATCAATTGCAAAGCCAATTAAGTTCTTTGTTTCCGTCAGAAAATTCTCCTTTACCTTCTTTGCCAAATGACCTTAAGAATCCTAAACATTTTGAATCATATGACAATTTTTATGACAATTTGGATTTATATATAGACTCATTATATGATGATTTTAGAAAGTTATTGGGTTCTGATAAAGCTAATGAGGCAGAACGATATCTAATGAGAGCATCAATAGATACGAATTGGATACAGCATTTAACTACTATGGAGAATCTAAGACAGGGCATTGGATTACAATCTATTGGGCAAAGAAATCCATTGGTTATGTATAAAAAAGAGTCTCATGAATTATTTAGTGCCTTAGAGGATAAGATCCAATCTGATGTTGCAAATGCAATATTTAAAATTGAATACATGAATTCAATTTCTACTACGCCACATGCTCATACAAAAAATACCACGCAGTCTACTTCGATAACTTCCAAGGATAATAAAGTAAAAAATTCACATGCTGTGAAAATGGGTAGAAATGAGCCTTGCCATTGTGGTAGTGGAAAGAAATTTAAAAAATGTCACGCTTTAATTTCTTAGCTGACTAATTAGATTATTTAATTTAGACTCGCGGTCTCGGAAATCTGAAAGTCTAGCTTTTTCTTTCTCAACAACATCAGTAGGTGCATTTTCAACAAATTTAGTATTAGATAGACGTGATTCTAAAGATTTGATTCGGCTAGACAATGTTTTTATCTCATCTAATAATCGCTTTGACTCAGAGTCTGTATCTATAACATTACCAATCTCCAAATATGTTGTGGCTGATGAAGTTATTATAGGTATATTAGTATCTAAGTTAAATTCAAAGTCTGAATCGTAAACATCAATTTCAACATTAGTTAAATTTGTTATAAATAAAGCATTTGACCGTACAGATTCAATATTTTTATCTACGATCATAATAGATTTAAGATGTTGTGAAGATTTTATATTTAGTTCAGATTTAGCATTGCGAATGCCTTTTACGATCTCAAAAATATGGTTCATTAAATCTATTGAATTATAATCACAAACATCATCACTACTTTCTGGATATTCTTGAATCATTAAAGAATCAGTTGGAGTTGATTTGAACAATCCTGTCCAGATTTCTTCTGTTACAAATGGCATAAATGGATGTAATAATTTTAGTGTTTTGTCTAAAACGTATAAAAGAGTTGGGATGGGCGTAGAGTTAGTTTCTTTTGCTATTCTTATTTTTGATAGTTCGATAAACCAGTCGCAATATTCATTCCAGAAAAAATCGTATAATTCTTGCTGAGCCTCTCCAAATTGATATGATTCCATATATTTATTTACTTTTCTAGTAACAATATTTAATCTAGAAATTATCCATTTGTCATGTATGTGTGAAGAATTTGGTAGATCAGGCACTCTTTTTTCTTGAGATTTAAGTGATAAGACAAATCTAGATGCATTCCATATTTTATTTGCAAAATTACGACTAGATTCTAGTCTACTTTCATTCATTCTTATATTATTTCCAGCTGCAGTCCCTGTCGTTAGGGCAAATCGGAGCGCGTCTGCCCCATATTCATTTATTATTTCCAAGGGGTCAAGGACATTACCTTTTGTTTTACTCATCTTGACACCTTCAGGGTCAAGTACTAGACCGTGTAAATATATTGTTTTAAATGGTACATCTCCCATGTTTTGGATTCCCATCATTATCATTCGAGCAACCCAGAAAAAAAGTATGTCATATCCAGTCTCCATAACAGAACCAGGATAAAAATAATCAAGATCATCTGTTTCATCTGGCCATCCTAGTGTTGAATGAGGCCACAAGCCTGAACTGAACCAAGTATCTAATACATCAGGGTCTCTAGTTAATTGATCAGAACCACAGGAGTTACACTTACTGGGGTCATCATATTCAACAATTTCTTTTGAACATAAGTTGCAATACCAGACCGGTAATTGATGCCCCCACCATAATTGTCTGCTCACGGGCCAATCTCTAATATTATCCATCCAATCGAAATATATTTTCTCAAATCTTTTAGGAATGATTTCTATATCTTTAGACCTTACAGCTTTTCGTGCTGGTTCAGCTATTGTTTCCATTGCAACGTACCATTGTTTTGTTATCATGGGTTCTATTACTTCATCACATCTGTCACAATGTCCAACTGAGTGTGTAAAAGGTTTTATCTCACCCATTAAATTTAATTCTGATAAGGAATCGATAGCTTTTTCGCGACATTCTAACCGATTCAGTCCAGCAAATTTTGAATCAATGTCGTATGTCATTAGTCCGTCTAAAGTAATGACAATATTTGTGTCTAGATTATGACGCATTCCTATTTCAAAATCGACAGGGTCATGAGCAGGGGTAACTTTTAACGCACCTGTACCAAATTCAACTTCTACAGCGCTATCTGCAATCACTGGTATAAGCCTGTCAGTTAATGGTAATTTAATTGATTTACCTATAAATTTTGAATATCTTTCATCAGTAGGATTGACCGCTACGGCGGAGTCTCCAAACATAGTCTCAGGTCTTGTAGTTGCAATTAATAGTCTGTCAGAAGAATCTATTACTGGATAATAGATTTCATAAATGTGTCCTTCAATGTCTTTATATTTAACCTCTAAGTCAGAAAGAGCCGTTGAGCACCTTGGGCACCAATTTGTAATTCTTTCACCTCTATATATAAGATCCTTTTTATATAGATCTACAAATGTCTTTCTGACAGCCTTTCGTGGGCCTTCATCTAGAGTAAATGCCTTGCGTGACCAATCACATGACGTTCCTAGTCGGCGCAGTTGGTTGTAAATCCTGTCTCCATACTGGTCAACCCACTCCCAAATTCTTTTTTCAAATTCTTCGCGTCCTAAATCGTGTCTGTTTTTACCTTCTGAAGCGAGTAATCGTTCAACAACAACTTGCGTAGCGATACCAGCATGATCGGTACCCGGTAAAAAAAGAGTTGGAGCTCCTTTCATTCTATGCCATCGGACAATCATGTCTTCAATTGCAAATGTTAAAGCATGCCCCATATGTAATTCTCCAGTTACATTGGGAGGAGGCATAATCATGACGAATGGTTCTTTGGACCTGTCAATTTTAGGAGTGAAAAAACCTGATTCATTCCAAAACTCATAAATCCGAGTTTCAACAGATGAAGGATTGTATGGCCCTTCTCTTGAGATTAAAGTTGATTCAATCATTATTAGTTATCGTTTCCTTGTTATTTGAATTGCTATAGTAGAAAAAATTGCTCCTTCAATAGGAGCATTCGGTTTTTCAACTGTAACCATAACTTTCTTTATCATGAAATTTGAGATGATATTATTTGCAATTTCATTTCCAAGGGCCTCAATAAGATTAAATGAATTATTTTCTACTACATTTTTAATGACTTTATACACTGAAGAATAATCAGTTGTTAATTTTAAATCATCTGTTCTGCCAGGCAAAGCTAAATCTTGATACAAACAGATATCAATTATAAATTTTTGAGATGTTGATTTTTCATCATCGAGCACCCCGTGAATGCCGTAAAATTCAAGGCCAGTCATAAGAATTTTATCTTCATAATCATCTTGAACTATTTTATTCATTTAATAACCTTCAAGTCTTTTGCTAATTCAAGTAAGTTTTTTGCTCTTTTGTAAACAGGAACATCTACTACTTGGCCATTTAATGAAGTAGATCCCCTACCCTGTTTTGCGGCTTTTTCAAAAACTTGGACAATTTCTTTTGCATGATCGACATCTAATTTTGTTGGTGAAAAAGAATTGGTTATGTCGTCAATTTGCCCTGGGTGTATAGCGAACTTACCTTTATAGCCAATTTTTTTTGAATTAGTACAATCCTCAATTAATCCAGGTGAATTTTTGAAGTCAAAAAACGGATTGTCTAATGCGATTACCCCACAAGCTCTAGCTGCAATTGCTAGATAATTTTTTGCAAAATCGACTTCACTGTTGTCTGGTAGTCTCTCGATCCCCATATCATTAGTAAAGTCTTCAGCTCCAAATGCTGCAGCTTTGATTCTCTCAGAAGCTTTTAAAATAATTTTTGAATCTAATACTCCAGAAGCAGTTTCAATCCAAGGTATTAAGATTGTTGATCCTATTTTAATGTTAAGGTTATTTTCATGTTTAGATATAATTTTATCTATCTGAATTATGTCTTCGCTATCGTATATCTTGCCTACAGACACCCCATGTATACCTTTTGAAATCAGTGCTGCGATGTCATCTTCAAATAAACCACTTTCTAGGGAGTTTACTCTCGGGATAACTAGTGAATTAGATTCAGTAAACAATCCTATGCTTTCTGAAACTACATTTCGTGCATCAGTCTTATCGTTATCTGGGACACTGTCCTCAAGATCAGGGATGTAAGCATCCGGTAAAAAGTGAGATGCTTTTTCCAACATTTTTGGTTGATTGCCCGGTATGAATAGCAAACTTCTAAATAAATGCAAATATCACTCTCAATATATATTTAATAGTAAATGTCTATAATATAGTATCGTATTCAGTACACAATAGAATACTTTAACGAAAATATGATGAAAAATATAGAAATAATTGCACTCCAAAATCTGCCAGAATTTACTGGTGACACAGATTTAGCCACGGAAATTGCTATTTCCGCTAATACTACGCTAGGAGGCCTTGTCGATGGAGATGTTGTAATAATAACTCAAAAGATTATTTCTAAAGCTGAAGGAATGATTATTGATATCCGTGAAATAAATCCTTCAGATGAAGCAATCAATATTGCTCAAAAAACAAAAAAAGACCCAAGATTAGTTCAGTTAATTCTTGATCAGTCAAAAAATATTATCCGAATTGATTCTGATAGAGGAATATTGATTACAGAAACGATCCATGGATTTATTTGTGCAAATGCAGGAATAGATTCCTCAAATGTACCAGGAAACCATAATGTTGCGTTGCTCCCAAAAGATCCTAATGCTTCTGCAAAAAAAATTAATTTACAATTACGAACTGTTTTTGGATTGACTGACTTGCCTGTAATTGTTACAGACACTTTTGGTCGCCCATGGCGTGAAGGCCAATTAAGTTTTGCTATAGGATCATTTGGAATAGAGCCATTGAAAAATTATGCGGGTACTATTGACCAACACGGTAGCCTTTTAAAGGTTACTTCATCTCCAGTAATTGATGTTTTGGCAACTGCGGCGGAGTTAGTCTCGGGTAAATCAACAGGTACTCCCGTTAGCGTCATTAAAGGATATGAGTTTGAAACATCAGATTTTGATGCAACTGCTGTTCTTAGACCTGTTGAGAAGGATCTGTTCAGATAATTTACGAAGAAAATGAATCTTCTTTTTTTAAAGAGTCTGCTGTTTGAGAAAAATTAGAGCTATCAGCATAACCTTCATTTTTACTTAACTGATCTAAAGAAACATCATTGCTCCAAGCAGAACCTTCTAAGTAATTAGTGAATTCTTTTTCTATTCCGCATTTTTTACAAAATCCTGAGCTAGTTGGGCCATCAGGATCATTAATTTTCCAATGATGTGCACATGCGACATCATCTGTAATTTCCTTATCTATAACAAGTGTTTTATCTATTTTAACCATAACTTTTTAACTCTCATATAATATCTTTATTGCATTATACCATATGTGAATTATATATCGTAACTAGTATTCGTATATTAAATACTACTTAATTTTATTCCATATTCCAAGCTGCATCCCAAAATTGATATTCAAGGTTGCTGCTTTTTAAAAATGTTTTGGCAAGATCTTCTTTTTCTCGTATATTCAATTTTTCTGAATATTTATCTATGATTTCCATCAAGGATACTGCAAGTGATTTAAATTCATCTGATGTATACATGTTTATCCAATCTATATATTTATTATTTGCACGGTCAGTGACAATATTTTTATCCAAGTATGTTGCGATTTCGCCATAACCCCAAGCACAAGGTAAAATTCCAACTAACGAATGTAGAAAACCAATGTTTGAAGAATTAATCATATGATCAATGTAAGATGTAGTTGTTTTAGATGGGTATGTTTTTTCTAAATCAACTTTTTTAATATTGAACCCGGAACAATATTCAACATGTAATTGCATTTCTGTATTTAAAGTCTCATTTAGCAAATTGGAAAGAAAAGCCATATCTGATATTTGAGGAGATTTTGATATTCCTATTGATATAGCACGACTATAGCCAATTAAGAAAAGATAATCTTGTTTTAAGTAGTAAACAAATTTAGATGTAACTAAATTACCTGATCCAATCCCTAATATGAATTCATGTGTTTTTTCTTTTTGCAAAAAAACATCCGCAGATTTCTGAAGCTCTAGTGAAAAGTTCATTCGGATACCCGAACAGTGATTTCAGTGCCAGAAGGCACATCAGACAATCCTAGAGGGTTATCAGTTATTTTACCAACTAAGTTTGCTGGACTAGCTGCTCTGATTTCGTCTTTTTTAGTTGCTGGCGTGGGTCCCCAGAATATACAAAATGCATTCCCAGGAGGCCAGAATGCTAAATCACCTGAGTTAAACAAATCACTCGCTCCATCTTCAAGCTGATCACTGATATTTATTGGAAAGTAAATTTCATCACCCCAGCGGTTACCTAATGATGTGATTGGTAATTGATCAACAATTTTATTAGATGTTGTACTGTCGAAAAGGATAGCGTTTAAAATAACTCCACCTGATTCTATGATGATTTTTTTATCTGGCATAGCATAACACCTTAAATTATATTGTATGATCATTTAAGTAACATAATATAGCGTTTTGAGGAAAACATGCAGAAAGCTGAATTTATATTAGCGATCGATCAAGGTACAACTGGTACTCGGGCTGGGATCGTGTCAAATAGTGGAAACTTAATTGCAACTTCATATCAAGAAATATCACAAAAATATCCGAAGGAAGGTTGGGTAGAGCAAAATCCAGAAGAAATATTTAACAGCGTATTACAGACGATACAGAAAATAATTCAAGATGTGGATATTTCATTTTCAGATATTAAAACTATTGGGATCACTAATCAAAGAGAAACGACTGTATTATGGGATAAGTTAACAGGTGAAACTTTTGGTAATGCAATTGTTTGGCAATGTAATAGAACCCAAGAAATATGTGATTCTATTAGCCAAACTGGGGTTAATGATCGCATTCATCAACTCACTGGATTGACCTTAGACCCTTATTTTTCTGCAAGTAAGATTTCATGGGTGATCAACAATTCAACTGATGCCAGAAAATCTATCAAAAATAAAACATTAATGTTTGGGACTATCGACACATGGCTAGTTTGGAAGTTAACAAATGGTAAATACCATATAACTGACACAACAAATGCAAGCCGAACACTTTTATTTGATATTAATAGACTTGATTGGTCTGATGAGTTACTCGACATTTTTAGTATACCTAAATTTATATTGCCTGAAGTTGTACCAAGTAGTGGTAATTTGGCAATAACGTCACCTGAATATTTTGATGGAAATCAAATCCCAATAAATTCAATCATAGGTGACCAACAAGCTTCTCTGTTTGGACAGTTTTGTTGGGATTCTGGAGATGTCAAAGTCACATATGGGACAGGTGCATTTATATTAGTTAACACATCAAAAATCAATATATCTAGTAAAAATGGACTTCTAACTACAGTAGCATGGAATATTAATGGATCAGTAGAATATGCTTTAGAAGGGAGTGTGTTTTCTGCAGGCTCAACAATAACTTGGTTAAGAGATAAGTTAAATTTAATACAGTCTCCTGCAGAAATGGATTTAATGGCAGGTAAAGTTCCTGATAACGGTGGAGTTTATTTTGTTCCTGCGTTTAATGGATTGGGAGCTCCACATTGGAATTCACATGCGAGAACTAGTCTGCAAGGAATTACAATTGAAAATAACAAATATCACATTGCGCGAGCAGTATTGGAGTCAATCGCGTTTCAAACCAACGACATTATTCAAATGATGGAATCAGATTTAAATTCTAAAATATTGAAAATAGTTGCTGACGGGGGTGTGTCTCAAAGTGATATGTTATTACAATCTCAATCTGACATAACAGATATTAACGTTCAAAGGACAGAAACACTTGAAAGTACTACCTTAGGGGCTGCATACCTTGCAGGATTAGCCACAAAGTTCTGGGATTCGGCGGAAGAACTGAAAGACCGAAAAAAAACATCTCAAGCGTTTAATTCAAATATAACTCAAGCAAGACGTAAAGAATTGATATTTAGTTGGAACAAAGCAATTTCAAGATCTTTAGACTGGACTAAATAGATCCAGCAATAAGATCCCCTATCTTTGTTGTATTCGCGTTGGCTGCTACGTCCATGCTTATGTCTGCGGTTCTATATCCATCTTCTAATATGCCTTCTACTGCTCTTTCTATAGCCAAGGCTTCATCACTGAGATTAAAAGATAATCGCAACATCATTGCAGTACTCAATATGGAACCTATGGGGTTAGCTATACCTTGACCAGATATATCTGGAGCGCTTCCATGTATAGGTTCATAAAGACCCATACCGTTGCCAGAAGAAGAACTTGCTTCTGAAAGGCTTGCAGATGGCAGCATTCCCATCGACCCAGATAAAACAGCAGTTTCATCAGTAAGAATATCTCCAAATGTATTTTCAGAAACGATCACATCAAAATCTGAAGGATTTCTTATCAATTGCATTGCAGCATTATCAACTAATATATGTTCCAATTCTATTTCGGGGTAATCAGATGACATTTCAATTGCAATTTCTCTCCATAAGCGTGACGTTTCTAAAACATTTTGTTTATCTACCGATGTTAATTTTTTTCTTCTTGACCCAGATAACTCAAATGCTAACTTTAATATTCTTCGGATTTCATGCTCAGAATACTTTAAAGTATCTACCCCTCGCCTTCCTTTTGAAGTGGCCCATCGTTTTTTAGGTTTGCCAAAGTATAGGCCACCTGTTAATTCTCTGATAACTAAGATGTCAACATTTTTTAGAATTTCAGGCTTTATCGGAGTTGCATTAAGCAAGGATGGATATACTTTTACGGGCCGTATATTTGCAAATAATTTTAAAGATTTGCGAATTTTCAATAAACCATCTTCTGGTCTTATTTTATTTGAAGGATCATCCCATTTAGGACCACCTACTGCTCCCATCAAAATAGCATCTGAGTTAGAACATTTTTCTAAGGTTATGTCAGGCAGTGCAGTTCCGTATTTATCTATTGCACAACCACCAATATCTCCAAGCGTTAAATTAAAGTTATGTTTGAACTTTGATGCAACAGCATCTAAAACCTTCATTGATTCAGAAATTACTTCTGGCCCGACCCCGTCTCCAGGTAGTATTGCTATAGATGCATCCATTTTAAGACTCCTGTTTTGATTAGTTGACAACTAAATTTATAAGTTTGCCAGGTACAAATATTACACGACTTAAAGATTTTCCAGAAATATGTGATGCTATTTTAGGACTTTTTAAAGCAATGTCTTTCGCATCATTCTCTAAAATGTCTGATGGTAGAGTAATTTTGTCTCGTACTCGACCATTTACCTGAACTATAAAAGTGACTGTTGGATTAGTAATCAAGGTTTCATCATATTTTGGCCATTCTGATTGATGCACACTAAATCCATTACCAATCTGTTCCCATAATTCTTCAGAAATATGGGGAGTAATTGGAGACATCAATAGAAGTAGGGCTTCTATTGTATCGTACATTTGATCATGAGAAATTGTCGCAGAGGAGTTTAATTCAACTAGTTGGTTGGTGTACTCCATCAGTGAGGCTATAGCTGTGTTATATTTGAATTTATCAATATCTTCAGTAACTTTCTTAATGGTTTGGTTTTTAATTCTATTATTTTGATTAAATAAATCAGTCGATATTTCTTTTGGAAGCAAAGACTTATTTGAGTGAACTAAGTCCCAAACTTTATTAAGCCACCTAACGGCACCATTAATACCTGAATCATTCCACTCACCACCTTGTTCCCAAGGACCAATAAACATCAAATATGTTCTGACTACGTCTGCCCCAACAGCTTCAACGTATTCGTCAGGAGCAATCACATTACCTCGTGACTTACTCATTTTATTACCTTTGTATATGATAGTTCCTTGATTAAACAATCTATCGAAAGGTTCGTCATAGTCAATCAGGCCTAGGTCTCTTATCGCTTTGACAAAAAAACGTGAGTAAAGCAAATGCATTACAGCATGCTCCACTCCACCGGTGTATTGGTCAACAGGATTCCATAATTTTGCTAAAGAAGGATCGAAAGCAGAATCAGCAAATTTAGGACTTGTATATCTTAAAAAATACCATGAAGAATCGACAAATGTATCCATAGTATCTGTTTCGCGTTTTGATGGTGTACCACAATCAGGACATTCAATATTTACAAACTTTTCATGAAGAGCTAAAGGGGATTCACCGGTAGGTAAAAACTCAGCATCTTCTGGTAATATTACAGGTAAATCTTCCTCAGGAACTGGTACAGTGCCACAGCTAGGACAATATATAATCGGGATAGGAGTACCCCAATACCTTTGACGAGATATTAACCAGTCTCGCATTTTATAATTGATTTTTTTGTTACCAAATCTTTTATTTTCAACATGGTTGGCAATTTCAACTTTACCTTGAATATTTGATAATCCGTCAAACTCACCTGAATTAATTTGTACTCCTATACCAACATAAGCTTCAGAAATTTCTGTTTCCTCATAGTCTTTTTGAGCTATCACAACTCGAATCTCTAAGGCATATTTTTTCGCAAATTCAAAATCTCTCTGGTCATGCGCAGGTACTCCCATTACTACACCGGTACCATAACTTGCTAAAACATAGTCACCAATAAATATGGGGATTTCTTCGCCTGTTAACTGATTTATACAATACGAACCAGTAAAAACTCCTGTTTTTTCTCTGTCAGTTGCCAATCGTTCAATTTCTGTTGACTGCCTAGATTTAGAGATGTAATTTTGTACAGATTCTAATTCCGATTCTGAAGTTACTGAGATTGCTAATGGATGCTCAGGAGCCATAACAACAAATGTAACTCCATAAGCTGTGTCTATTCTGGTAGTGAATGTCTTTAATTTAGTTTCTTTTAACTTATAATGTGATATGTCAAACTCAAACTCCACTCCTTCACTACGCCCTATCCAATTTGTTTGCATTGTTTTTATCCGATCAGGCCAATCAATGGATTCTTGGTCAAGTAGTTCGTCGGCATACTTTGTTATTCGTAAAAACCATTGATCCATATCTTTGTGAGTCACTTCTGTGTCACATCTTTCGCAAATCCCGTCAATAACCTGCTCATTGGCTAATACAGTGACACATGATGGACACCAATTAACAGGAGCAAATCCTTTATAAGCCAAATCATTTTTTAAAAATTGTAAGAAAAACCATTGATTCCACCTGTAATATTCTGGAAGGCAGGTTATTACTTGCCTGTCCCAATCATACATAGGGCCGAGTCTATCTAGTTGCTTCCTCATTCTGTGTATGTTGTCCATGGTCCATTTATGTGGATGGATTCCACGTTGTATTGCAGCATTTTCAGCATTTAATCCAAATGCATCAAATCCCATCGGGTGTAAAACATTATATCCATTCATACGTTTATATCGGGCATGTATGTCGGCTCCAGTCATTGCAAACCAATGCCCCACATGAAGATCACCTGATGGGTATGGATACATTGTCAGTTCGTACCATCTTTCTTTGTCAGATTGATCAGAAATTTTATAGGTGTTATTTTTTTTCCACATTGAACGCCATTTCTCTTCTATAGTGTTATGCGGGAATTTTGTATCTATTGTTTTAGTTATCGCCATTTAGGGATCCCTTCTATCCATCTTTTTGTAGAAATACAATTATAATTGGATTTCATAAAAAAATAATAGCTGTGAATTTTATTTCATTGATTTTTTAATCGCATCGAGGGAAATTTGAATAACATCTTTAGGTGGAGTTATCATATTTCCTTCTCGGGTTTTGTATCCATTAAGTAACGTTTTTTTGTCAAACCAAATCCAAGAATTTGACACATTTGGTGGATTTTTGGGGATACAATAATAAATAAAATCAATATGTTGATGGAATCCTATTATTGGATCATTAATATTTTCTAATAAAATTTGTTCCGGTACAGGTATGGTTGAGGGGTATGAAAATGAATTAGAATTCACAGTAGTGAGTAGGTCAACATCAAGCCCGGTTTCTTCTTTGATTTCCCTTAAGACAGCATCTACAGGTGTTTCATTAGCTTCAACATGTCCACCGGGAGGTAGGTATTGATTAATCTTTTTATGTAAATGAAGCAATACTTGATGCTCATATACTATATATCCAGTTGATGTAAAATGTTTAATCATATATTTAGTTCATGCGTTATGTGAATAATAATTGAATTTAAATATATAATAGAATTTATTAATTGTGTATTGAATTGAACATGGATAGTGATTAATGGAAGATAAATTAGAAATTTCTGGTAAATCATTTGATTCGCGATTGCTTATTGGCACAGGTCGACATAGGACGATGAAAGAAATGGTTGATTCAATAGAATCATCTGGGACTCAGATAGTCACCGTGGCGACTGGAAGATTAGATTTAAATAATCCTGATGAAAAGACTATTTTAGATCATATAAATTGGGACAAATATGATGTGTTACCTAACACAGCAGGTAGTAAGACTGCCGAAGATGCAATTTTGACAGCAAAACTAGGAAGAGAAATAACAGGTACTGATTGGGTGAAATTAGAAGTTATTCCTGATCCGATTAATTTGTTACCTGATCCAATTGGTACATATGAGGCTGCTAGAGCATTGGTACAGGACGGATTTGTTGTACTCCCATATATTCATGCGGACCCGATACTAGCGAAAAGACTTGAAGATATTGGATGTGCAACAGTAATGCCTTTGGGTTCTTCTATTGGCTCCGGACAAGGAATAATAACAAAAGAAGAAATTTTATTAATTATAGATTCATGCAATATACCTGTGATTGTTGACGCTGGTTTAGCTGTCCCATCTGATGCAGCAGAGGCAATGGAAATGGGGGGCATCAGCTGTTTTAGTCAATACAGCTGTGGCACAGGCGAAAAACCCAACTGAAATGGCAGAAGCCTTTAAATTAGGTGTTGAGGCTGGGAGAAAAGGATATCTGGCAGGTAGAATTCCCAGTAAAACTCAAGCGACTACAAGTAGTCCAGGTGCAGGGATAAGTACAAACTGAATATAAAAATAAAAAACATAGAATTGCCAATTTTATGTCTTATAACAGACAGATTTGTTTTTCGTGACATTCCTAAACTGAAAAAGACAATTTCAGATGCTGTAGACGGTGGTGTGAATTTTTTAATAATAAGAGATATTGATCCGGATCCGATTTTCATTAAACGTTTTATATATGATCTCAAAAATGAATTTTCTATTTCAATACCAATTTCAATAAATGTTGGTACTTCAAGTACCATCCCTCCTGATACAAATTTTATACATTTACCCGAATATTCAAAAATAAAAGAAACCGATTCAACAGGAATTGTAGGTAGATCTGTTCATTCACTAAAATCAGCTTTATTAGCAGAAGATCGAGGCGCAGATTATTTGATTGCAGGCACAATATATCCAAGTAAAAGCCACCCTACTAAATTACCTGAAGGCTTGCCTTTAATTAAATCTATTACATCTAAAGTTAGTATTCCAGTATTTGGCATTGGGGGTATAACTCCTAATAATATAGTCTCTGTGCTAGAATCCGGTGCTAGCGGAGTATCCGTAATATCCTCTATATTATATTCAGAAAATCCTAGGCAATCAGCAAAAAAAATGTATTCCACTTTAAAAGAAAATTATATTGATGAAATAAGAGCTTAGTATGAACATAATAATTAATGGAGAAACCCGGGACATTTCTGAATCATTAACTATGTTAGATTTGTTAAATGTTATTGGATTACAAAACAAACAAGCTATAGCAATAGCAGTAAATGGAGAAATATTACAGAAAAAATATCACTCAGAATATATTTTAAATGAAGGAGACAAAGTAGAAATAGTTCATGCAATAGGAGGAGGTTGTTAGCTTATAATTCTCTCTAGTTTTTGCAACGACCTTAATTCACGTGGAGGATTCATTTGACTACCGTAGTCACTCCAGGAAACTTCAGCAACATATATGTCTCCTTTAGAATCCATAGTGATTCCATGAGGGGAAAAAAACCTGCCTGATTCTGACCCGTAACTGTTTTTACCTATTCGTGCTAATACATTGCCTGCAAGATCCAGAACAGAAAGACGAGGCCCTAAATTTGTTCCCATTGAATTAGGTTTTATTCCTGCAAAATATTCCCCTACTAGCATTAATTCAGTTTGATTCTCTGTAAAAATACATAACGCAGCTGCTTTTGACATGTTAACCCACTGATTTTCAAATTTCCCATTTTCGTCAAAAATTTGAATTCTATGATTTTCTCTATCAGCTACATAAACCCTGCCACTACTATCTACCTCAATGTTATGAACAATATTAAATTGACCTTGATCTGTACCTGATTCTCCCCATGAAAATAATAAATTTCCATCAGAGGAATATTTGTGTATTCTTGCATTGGAATACCCATCAGAGACATAAAATTGATTTGTGTTCTGGTCAATAGCTACGTGAGTAGGTTTACCGAATGGAATCCCACTCATGGGTTCAGAAGGTTTACCTGAGGTGCCAATTTCAAATATCAAATCGCCTTTCTTGGTAAATTTCCTAACGGTATGATCACCAGAATCCACACAAAATATTTCATCATTAGAATCTATCGTAATTCCGTGAGGGCTAGAAAATATTCCTTCCCCCCATTTATCGATCACGTCACCTTCTGGGTTAAACACTATCATGGGAATGTTTCCACGATTGAAAACGAATACATTATCTTCTGAATCAGTTGCAACAGAGGTAGCTTCTTTATAAGACCAATTATTTGGTATATTTCCCCAGTTTAATCCAGTGACTCGGTATGTGAATTCATTTTCCCCTATTAATATTGGAGTTTGAGATGTGATATCTAATGTAAGATCTTCATTAATTCCATATTCCCAATGTTTAGAATTATCAGCCATAATTCAATAATATCCTGCACAATATATAGTTATTCAAAATGAAAGATCGCGACATGTTGTATCTGCTTGTTTTTTAAGTGTATCATATACGTGATTTATCGAATTAAGGGGGATATTGTGACTACAAAAGAATTGCCAATGCATTATTTTTCAATGAGTCAAATAAGATCCTTATACAAGCAAAATGATCTCTCTCCTATTGAACTTACCCAATATATGTTTGATAGGATTGATTCGATTGATACGGAGATATTATCCTATGCTACATTGATGAGAGATACAGCTTTGGATAAAGCTAGGAAATTATCAGAGAATTCTGAAATCTCAGATTTACCAATGTATGGAATTCCGATAGCAGTTAAAGATTTATGTTACACCAATGGTGTTAGAACTATGGGTGGTACCGCTGTATTGGAAAATTTTGTCCCGAAATATAATTCTACAGTCGTTGAACGTTTAGAAAAAGCAGGGGCAATATTGTTAGGTAAATTGAACTTAACGGAAGGAGCAATGGGTGGATATAACCCTAAGAGACAAGTCCCTAAAAATCCTTGGGATATAACCAAATGGTCAGGTAGTTCTTCTAGTGGCTCGGGAGCAGGCACATCCGCAGGTTTGTGTTTTGGTTCTTTAGGTAGTGATACTGGCGGATCTATTAGATATCCCTCTTCTGCGTGTGGAATTGTTGGTTTAAAACCTACATATGGAAGAGTAAGCAGATATGGAGTGTTAGATCTCGCGCAATCTCTAGATCATGTTGGACCAATGACTCGTTCTGTAAAGGACGCTTGGACAATGTTTAATGCAATAAAAGGATTTGACCCAAAAGATCTCACAAGTGTTAAATATGACATCTACGAAGATCCTGATTCAGTAGAGATGGATAACATAATTATTGGATATGATGACCACTATGCGTCAGATGGAGTCGACTTAGAAATTGCTACAGCAATACGTTCAGCAATTGAAATATTTAAAGATTTGAAATTTAATATTCAAGATGTTGAAATGCCATTAAATATACAAGACTTTTTACCGTATTGGCCTACTTTATGTACTGCTGAAGCAGCCATTGCTCATGCAGATTATTTCCCGTCACGAAAGGATGAATATGGTCCTTGGTTTAGGAATTGGCTAGAATTGGGTAATTCTGTAACTAAAGACCAATATATAGAAGCTTGTGTTGGGCGTGATGAATCAAATACTTTGATTGCAAATTCCTTAAAAGATGTTGATGTTTTAATAGCGCCATGCGTTATAAGCCACGCTCACGATGTTAACGATTCTATAAGTTACGGACCAAATGATAATTCAAGAGCAGGTACAGCAGTACAAAAATTCACAGTTCCTTTTGATTTCAACAGGTATCCTGCCTTAACTTTACCGTGTGGAATGAGTGATTCAGGATTGCCGATTGGATTGCAAATAATAGGAAAACCTATGTCTGAAGCTTTAATTTGTGCAATTGGTCAACTGTATGAACAAAGTACCCCTTGGAAAACTAATCATCCAAATGTATAAAATAATAGATTGACTAGACTTAACTGCTCCAATAATATTCTTAAATAAAGATTGATATTAACTTTTATTAGCTATCTAGAGGTTTACAACTAAATAATGGCAAAAATTCAAAATGTGACAACTAATCCAGTAATAAAATATTCGGAAATTAAATTACCTGAATATGATAGAGAACGATTAGAAGATGTAGCTTTTGTAACAGCTATGACACTCGTAATGATGGGGAATTACTCCCAAACAGGCCACTTTGGAGGTCCGTTAGCTTACACTCCATATACTGTTGCCACACATCTTGCTGGACCTGAATTAGGCGGATTGAAATACGATTATAGAAGACCTAAACACCCATATTCAGATAAATTCCTTTTAGCAGGTGGCCATAACGCGCCTGCTACTTATGCCTTATGGATGGTTTTAGGAGAAGCATTAAATAAGGAATATAACAAAACCAATTCTGAAATTTATTATGCAGATCCCAATCAAACGCTACTTTCTATTGATTCTTTAGGATTTAGAAGAGGTAAGGATGCTCTTGAAACGCTTTTGCAATCACATGGATTGGATGATCATCCCGCTTTCAAACAAGCAAAAATTCGTGGAATAAGGGCTTTGTCAGGACATTCTGAAAGCACAGATTTAACAAATGATGTGAATGGAGGTCCTTCGGGTGTCGGGATTGCTACAGCAGCAGGGAAAGCAGTTTTTTGGGAAATGCTTGGAGCTTCAGAATCTCCAAAAATAATTGGTATTGAAGGCGAATTTGCAATGACTGCCGGACATGCTCAAGAAATGAAAACTCAAGCGGTTGCTCAACAAGTAGGTAAACGATTAAGAATATTGCTTTCTTACAATAATGCTGGAATTGACGATACATTAGTTGGGGGTATTGTCCCAGAAAAATTTGATTCTTATCGCATTTCAGATCAATGGAATTCTTATGGTTGGAATGTATTTACAATTGATAACGCTAACGAAATCGACCAGGTTGTCTCAGTACTAAAATCAATGGAAGATTGGCCCGAAGATGACCGTAGGCCAATGATTGTTATAGGAAATACAACCAAAGGATGGTGGCCTGGGGCTAAAAACGGGCAAATACCTGATTATGGTGATCAAATAGTTAGCTATGCAAGCCATCCATATACATTCTCTATGAACTCAGATTATTTCATCGCATTGGCCAAAACTTTTGAAGAAAAGTTTTCTGTTAAGTTTAAAAATTTATCAAATGGTCCTGTTACAGATGAAAAAGAAAGACTTATTCAATATAAGGAAAATATTGATATTGTTATGTCAGTATTGGACAAAAACGGATTAGGGAATTGGATATCTGATCGATTAGTTAATATTGGAGATCAAGTATTAGACGATATAAATTTAAAAATAAATCCAAATTCTGATCCTTTTCAAGATTCCCGTTTGTTACCGTCGAATATTCCTTTAGATCCAGTAAAAGTAAATGTCTCTAATCAGATGACTGGTGAATCTAAAGAAGTTGATATAAAACTTTTCGAAAAACCCGGAGTTAAGGCCGGCAGCCGTAGAGCTATATCTGAATCTGTTAAATGGATAAATTATGTTACTGAAAACCGTTTGATGCTTTTAGCTGCCGATTTAGCAGATTCTATAAATATTGAAAAAGGTTCTCTTTGGGGGCATTATGATCCTGTAACAAACCCTTCTGGAAACAGGCTTAGGTCTGCGATACAAGAAGCTGGCAATGCATCTACAGCAATAGGCCTTATAAGTCAGTCCGCATCAATAGATCCTAATATACATTCTGGAGTCTGGGCAATAAGTGGAACTTATGGTGCGTTTACACCTTTAATGTATTTACCTGCTAGGATTTGGAGCCAACAAAACCAAGACAGTCCTTTTAGAGTTGGCGTATTAAATATATTAGCTGGGCACTCCGGACCAGAAACTGCTGCAGATGCCCGAACTCACTTTGGGATATTTTCTCCTCAGGTATGGAAATTATTCCCAAAAAATCAAATAATCAATTTGAGTTTTTGGGATTACAACGATGTTGCGCCTGGATATATGGCTGCAATCGAAATAGCCGCTAAGGATCCTAAAGTTGGAATTATAACTATTGAAGTTGCCAGACCTGACTTCCCAGTTGTAGATAGAAATACACTTGCAGACTCCGATATATTGGCTGCTCAAAAAGGTTTCTATGTCATTAAGGATTTTGACAATAAGGCTCCCAAACAAGGATATATTATTGTTCAAGGTTCTTCTTCAACGAATGGAGTAATAGCCATATTAAATAAAATAATATCTGCAAAATTAAACGTTAAAATAATATCTGCAATTTCAGAAGAACTTTTTAACAGACAATCAGATGACTATAAAAACTCTGTATTACCCTCGTCAGCTTACTACGATATGATGATTATTAGTACAGGAACTAAAAGAATGTGGCCTATATCAAATGTTGGTCCATTAACTGAAAAATATTCTTTGATATCTGATTGGAATGACCAATGGCTATCAGGTGGCACTGAATCAGAGGTTATAAAAGAAGCTAATTTAGATAAAGAAACTATATTTGAATCTATTAAGCGATTTGCTTTAGACCATAAAAAAAGAATTGAAACTCAAAAGTCTTATTTGGACTCATAATAGATCTTCATATTCGTGAATTTATATACTTGAAATATAATTCACGAATATGTATCGTTACCCTATGACTACGTTTAATTTAGGGAAAATATACTACGGTTGGTGGATTGCTTTAACAGCATTAGCGATAAATGCATTGCTGTCAGCACCAACATATGGATCAACTGGATTATGGATAGATTCCTTAGAAAAAGAATTTGGATGGGGTAGAACACAACTTGCAATCGCATTTACGCTAGGACAGTTTGAAAATGGGGTTGCAGGCCCTCTCGTAGGATACTTAATTGACAAAATAGGACCTAAGAAAGTAGCTGTAATGGGAGTTGTTATTGTTGCTGCAGGTTTCATTGTTCTCAGTCAAACTGTTCCATTTGGTGACAATCCAGAATATTTCTTATCCCCCATAATGTTTTATTTTGCATATATACTCATTATGCTTGGTAATACCATGGGTGGGTTTATTCCTATGATGGTATTAACAAACAATTGGTTTACTAGATATAGAAGCTTAGCGATGGCAGTTGTTTCACTCGGGTTTTCATTAGGTACATTCCTTTTGGTACCTTTAATGGCGATTTTAATATCACCAAATTTTTTAGGATGGAGAAACGCATCCATATTAGTAGCATTTATAGCCATACTATTGCCGCTACTATTATGGAAAGTAATCCAAGATGTACCTACATCCCCAAAACATGTTAAAGAATTTGAAACAAAAGAAAATATACCATTTCGTAAAACGAAACCACTTAAGTCTTTAGACTTTACGATACATGAAGCAATGAAAGAAAAGTCTTTTTGGTTTATGGGGTTGGGACACGGAGCTTCTGCAATGTTAACTTCTACAATGATGGTTCATCTTATATTAGCTTTTAATAATCAAGGTCTTAGCATTGAAATGTCAGCACTTATGTGGGGCATTGCAATGGGAATAGGTGGGATAGGTCAACTAGCTGGTGGTATAGTCGGTGACAGGTTACCTAAAGAGATAAGCAATTGGGCTTTTGGGGCATTGCAAGCATTAGGTGTTTTTATAGCTGTATATGTTTCGAATATATTGATTGCGATTTTATTTGCAATAATATATGGAATTGGATTTGGTGCGCGTGCTCCTTTAACGACTGCAATGCGTGGAGAGTACTTTGGAAGGAAATCCTTTGGTAAAATTATGGGTGTTTCTATGATTCCAATGATGCTACTAACACTATCAGGACCATGGGTCACTAGTATTTTATATGAAAGTACTGGCAACTATGAATCTGGATTTTTATTAATTGCGGCAGCAGGATTACTTGGAAGTTTTTCATTTTTAGTGTGTAGAAAACCATTACACCCGTCTTTAAGGAAGTAATCTGTTTAATATGATTCTTTAGTAGAAGGGAAATATTTTCTAGTCCTATTAACAAAATATACCAATGAAAGCATTACTGGTACTTCTACTAAAACTCCGACTACCGTTGCTAAAGCCGCTCCAGAATTTAATCCGTAAACTGATATTGCCACAGCAACAGCTAACTCAAAAAAGTTTGACGTGCCAATAAGGCAAGCAGGAGCTGCAATTTCATGATTTAATTTCAGAAGTTTAGCAGCTCCATAAGCAATAGCAAAAATACTATACGTCTGAATCAACAATGGAATAGCAATCAGAATAATGATTTGTGGTTTATCAATAATCACTTCAGCTTGCAAGGTAAACAATAAAAGTACGGTTAGAATCAGGCCTAGCATTGAAAATGGCTTAACTGTAACTAATATGCGATTTAAATTATTAATAGAACTGAATTTATATAACAAATACCTAGTTGCTATACCAGCCAATAATGGGATCACAACATATAAAATAACAGAAAGTAGTAACGTTTCCCAAGGTATTGCTATATCGGAAACTCCAAGAAGCAAAGCTGCAATAGGAGCAAAGGCAAATATCATGATTACATCATTAACAGAAACTTGAATAAGAGTGTATCCTGGATCCCCTTTGGTAAGTTGGCTCCAAACAAAAACCATAGCTGTACATGGAGCTACACCTAATAGAATCATCCCAGCAATATATTCATTTGCTGTTTGAGGATCAACTATATCTACAAATAATATTTTAAAAAATAGATACCCTAAAAAAGCCATACTAAATGGTTTGATTAGCCAATTAACTATTAGTGTAAGGAATAATCCTCCTGGTTTATCACCAATATTTCTCAATGATACAAAATCAATTTGAGCCATCATAGGATAAACCATAGCCCATATACAAACGGCGATTAAAATATTAACTTTTGAATATTCTAATTTTTCAATATTTTGAAATAATTCAGGAAAAATATTGCCTAATACGACACCCAAAAATATAGCAAGTCCTACCCAAATTGTAAGATACTTTTCAAATATTCCCATATTTAATCCCTTACTAATTTAAACCATTAATAAAATATATCAATAAATTGTTTTAATTGAAATTAACAAATTAATAACGAACTATTAATAACCTCAAATTTGTAACTTTGGGCTTTGTTGGTTAATATTGCACAAATTGGCTAATTTACAGATACAAGGGAGTAGTACATTGAAAGCGGTAGTTTATAAAAAACCATTTGAAGTAGCTATTGAAACAGTTCCAGATCCATCTATACAGCATCCAAATGATGCGATCATTAAAATAACTTCTAGTTGTATATGTGGTTCTGATCTACACATGTATGAAGGAAGAACATCAGCAGAACCAGGAATAGTATTCGGACATGAGAATATGGGTATTGTCCAAGAGATTGGTAGTGCTGTTAAAAATATATCAGTTGGTGACAGAGTTGTTATGCCTTTTAATGTAGCGTGTGGTTTTTGTAAGAATTGCCAACGGGGCTTTACTGGGTTTTGTACAACTGTAAACCCAGGGTTTGCAGGTGGAGCCTACGGATACGTGGCCATGGGGCCTTGGACAGGTGGACAGGCAGAATATTTGCAAGTCCCATTTGCAGACTTTAATTGTCTCACTTTACCTAAAGGTAATGATTTCGAGTCTGACTTTTCTCTATTAGCAGACATATTTCCAACAGGTTATCATGGAGCGGAATTGGCTGATGTAAGTCCTGGGGAAAGTGTCGCTGTATTTGGGGCAGGACCAGTTGGCTTAATGGCAGCTTATAGTTCCATAATACGTGGTGCTGCAGAAGTATATTGTATAGATCATGTTCAAGAACGATTAGATAAAGCCGAATCTATTGGAGCCATACCTATAAACTTTGATGATGGAAATCCTGTAGATCAGATTTGTGATATACGCAACGACACAGGCGTAGACAAAGGTATAGATGCGGTAGGCTATCAAGCAGCCGCAAAAGGTTCGTCAGCTGCTGGCGGTGAACAAGAAGAAATACCTAATATCGTATTAAATCAAGTAATTGATGTAGTTAAACCTACAGGAGCATTGGGAATACCAGGATTATATGTACCTTCAGACCCGGGTGGAGTGGACGAATCCGCAAAATCTGGTGCTTTATTGATCAATTTTGGGTTACTCTTTGAAAAAGGACTAAGATTAGGTACTGGTCAATGTAATGTTAAAAAATATAATGCGTATTTACGAGATCTTATAATAGCTGAGAAGGCTTCTCCTAGTTTTGTGGTTTCACATGATATTTCACTTGATGAAGCACCGGATGCGTACAAAAAATTTGACCAAAGGATTGAAGGGTATACCAAAGTACTCATTCATCCATAAAGAATTAGTATGCCTGAAGATTCTTTAAGATACGATTGGAATGATTCTTGGGCTGAAATGATCCACTCAGATGCTTCTCGCTCAGGGTGGACTCATTCAGGTGTGGCTATACGTACTAATGGCGAAATAATAACTTCAGATAATGGTGAATCTAAAATAATTACCTATAGTCCAGAAGGTAAAATTATTAAATCTTGGAAGGCGGATTTCACCCATGCTCATGGAATAACTTTGTCTCACGATGAAGTGGTTGGTGAAATAATTTGGATAGCAGATAATGGGTCTCGAAAAGAAAAAAATATAGGTTATGAATATCCTGATGGAAGTCATTCTAAATCAGGAAGAGTATTTAAAAGTACCCTGTCTGGAAATGAAATATCTGAACTTCCCTTCCCTATTCATGAAGATTACCAAAATAACAGATATGCTCCAACTTCAATAGCTGTAAATGAAAAATCTTTTGGTGGCAATGGTGACATTTGGGTTGCTGATGGATATGGTGCTAATTTAGTCCACAGATATGATGAAAATTCCAACTATGT
>JBJLGX010000004.1:0-25952 GCA_045564655.1 Dehalococcoidia bacterium | reverse complement strand
CGAAAGCATAAGGTTTCCTACGCAATGCTGATCAGCGTAGGGTAAGTCGGGCCTAAGCCGTAGCGTATAGCGAAGGCGATGGACAGCAGGTCAAAATTCCTGCACCGCAGATTCAGCGTTTTAAAGCAGAGGGGGGACACGGGAAGATAGGCGGAGCGCACCCATCGGACATGGTGCGTCCGGTTTTGAAGGCCATGCCGGGATAGGTAAATCCGTTCCGGCGCGATGAGTTGAGGAAACTGGGAACTCCAGGGCTTATGCCCGGGGGAACTTCGCTGATTCTATGCCGTCGAGAAAATCCTCGCTGCAAGTTGTTTCAGCGTCCGTACCGCAAACCGACACAGGTATGCAGGGGTAAATGTCCCCAGGTGAACGAGAGAACCTTCGTTAAGGAATTCGACAACTTAACCCCGTAACTTTGGGAGAAGGGGTGCCCGTGGGGTGAAGGCTGCTTGCCAGCCAGAGGCCCTTGCGGGTGGCACCAAAGAGGCTCAGGCGACTGTTTATCAAAAACACAGGTCTCTGCTAAACCGAAAGGTGATGTATAGGGGCTGACACCTGCCCAGTGCCGGAAGGTTAAAGGGATGGGTTCGTCCGCTTGCGGACAAAGCTCAGAACTGAAGCCCCGGTGAACGGCGGCCGTAACTATAACGGTCCTAAGGTAGCGAAATCCCTTGTCGGGTAAGTTCCGACCCGCACGAATGGTGTAACGACCTGAGCGTTGTCTCAACGAGGGACTCGGTGAAATTGCAAGACCCGTGAAGATGCGGGTTACCCGTGACAGGACAAAAAGACCCCGTGGAGCTTTACTGTAGCTTGGCATTGGACTGGGGTTATAGATGTGTAGGATAGGCGGGAGACTTTGAAGCAGGCACGCCAGTGTTTGTGGAGTCGACCTTGAAATACCGCTCTTCTGTAATTTTGGCCCTAACTCAACGAAAATTGAGGACCCTGCCAGGTGGGCAGTTTGACTGGGGCGGTCGCCTCCCAAAAGGTAACGGAGGCGCCCAAAGGTTCCCTCAAGGTGGATGGAAATCACCTGCAGAGTGCATTGGCATAAGGGAGCTTGACTGCGAGACCTACAAGTCGAGCAGAGACGAAAGTCGGGCAAAGTGATCCCACGGTTCCGAGTGGAAGGGCCGTGGCTTAACGGATAAAAGCTACCCCGGGGATAACAGGCTTATCTCCCCCAAGAGCTCACATCGACGGGGAGGTTTGGCACCTCGATGTCGGCTCGTCGCATCCTGGGGCTGAAGAAGGTCCCAAGGGTCCGTCTGTTCGCCGGTGAAAGCGGCACGCGAGCTGGGTTCAGAACGTCGTGAGACAGTTCGGTCTCTATCCGTCATGGGCGTAGGAAATTTGAGGAGAGCTTTCCCTAGTACGAGAGGACCGGGAAGGACAGACCTCTGGTGTACCGGTTGTTCCGCCAGGAGCATAGCCGGGTAGCCATGTCTGGATGTGATAAGCGCTGAAAGCATCTAAGCGCGAAGCCAACTTCAAGATTAGATTTCCCATTATGACTTCGGTCATAAGTAAGGCCCCCTGAAGATTACAGGATTGATAGGCCGCAGGTGTAAGGCAAGCAATTGCTTCAGCTGAGCGGTACTAATCGGCCGAGGACTTGACCCTCATTAAGATATTTTTATTATCGATTCGTTATAAATGACAAAAATTCAGTCCAAAAAAGATTTTTTAATCTTAAGGATTTTAAAATGCACAGAAGCAAATGCTTTTGTGTATAAAAACACTTACGACGCGGGGGTGGAGCAGTGGCAGCTCGTTGGGCTCATAACCCAAAGGTCGCAGGTTCGAATCCTGCCCCCGCTACCAAAAATTATTTATTCTCAATCGCCAATTTCAACGCTTCTATCTCTTTCGTCAAATTCTCTATCAATTTTGTATTGGGGTCTTCAGCAGCTGATACTAAGGACGCAATATTAGCGAAAAAATATTTTGGAAAATCCAAACTGTATGGAACAATACTGGAAACATAATCGACACAAGGGAATGCCCATAATTTAGGGGCCGTGACATTTTTTGTATTTAACACCGCTGCCACATGGACATTTTTGATTACGTCCGATTTTTCCATTAATTTCATTCTTAGCACGTTTGAAATCTGTACACTGAACGCATGTGCATGCAGGTGGATGATCAGAATGCCAGCTGGTTCGACTAGTCACAAGTCTCTCCCTTATATATACTTTTAAACATTATAAACAGAGAGGAGAAATATGTCAGGTCCACTAGACGGAATTAAAGTAATAGAATTCACTCAAATAATAGCTGGCCCATTCGGAGGTATGTTACTAAGTGATATGGGTGCAGAGGTTATAAAAATAGAACCTTTAGAAGGTGATCCTTGGCGAATGCATAATGAATTCTTACCTCATGAAAGTAGAAATTTTATAGGCTTAAATAGAGGCAAGAGAAGCCTCCCTTTAAATATTAAAGACCCTGAAGGTTTAAAAATTGTTCATGAACTAGTTAAAACCACCGATGTCATAATTTCAAATGCAAGGCCCGATGTCCCGGAAAAATTGGGAATTGACTACGAAACTTTATCCAAAATAAACCCTCAGATTATTTATTGTGACAATACTTCATTTGGTAGAAAGGGCCCCGATAACTGGAGACCAGGATACGATCTTGTTATACAAGCCATGAGTGGGTTAATAGCAGGGGAAAACAAACTAGAAGATGATATTCCTAAACCAAGTGCAGTAGCTGTATCAGACTATACAACAGGAGTTGTTATTGCTTGGGGTATTTCTGCAGCTCTCTATTCAAGAGAAAAAACAGGTCAAGGGCAAAAAATAGAGACCAGTTTATTAAATACAGCTTTAGCTTTACAAGCTAATTTTATCGAGCTTGAAAAATATAATAAACCTCAACACGATGGATTTGTAGAAACAATTTCTGCACTAAGAGAAGCTAATACAGATTACTCAATAATGAGAGAGCAACACCAAGAATTATTTGGTAATAATATAAGATTTAAAATGTATTACACTACGTACGCAACTTCAAATGGAATAATTGCCGTAGGTTGTTTGAACGAAACTTTAAGAAACAAAGCAGCTAAAGTTATAGGAATAATCGATCCTATATTTAAAACACCTGACCAACATATTAACGAAAATAAATACGAAGAACTATACCAAGGCGCAAAAAATATTATAAAGTCAAACACAACTGACTATTGGTTAAATAAATTTGATGAGGTCGGAGTTCCTGCAGGACCTGTAAAATTTGTTCAAGAATTATTAGAAGACGATCAGATACTAGAAAATGAAATGCTAATTGAATTAGAGCATAAATCGGCAGGTAAAGTAAAAATGATAAGCCCTTTATTAAAAATGAGTAATACAACTTTGAATCCCCAAACTCCCTCCCCTATGTTAGGAGAGCATACTGACGAAATACTTGGAGAGTTAGGATATTCTGACGAAAAAATCTCTGAGCTTAAAAATAAACGTATAACAAAATAGAAGAAGGACATTTTTATTACTCTAACCTATTGACCCAAACAACTTATTAAGTCACCATATAGTCTGTCGGTTGTGAATTGACTTATAAAATTCCTTAGTAAATCGTTTAATGAATAATAGGTCATCAAAAAGAATTATAAAATCTTTAAAATGGAGGATTTAAAAGAATGACATTTATCATTACAGAACCATGTATAGGTACCACAGACAGAGCATGTATTGACGTTTGTCCTGTTGACTGTATATATGAGGCAGAAGAACATGAGATGTTACTTATAAACCCAGAAGAATGCATTGATTGTGCAGCTTGTGAACCTGTTTGCCCTGTGACTGCTATCTTTTCAGAAGATGAAGTGCCTGAAGAATGGGACAAATACTCTGACTTAAACTACACATATTTTGGACAGGAAAGATAACATATAAATTTGTTTTTGTAATCCAAGATACTGCTGAAGTCATTTTTAACTTTAATTCTTTGTCATAGCATAAAATAAGTCGTATACCTTAACGTTTATTTATAAAGGGAATAAGAATCTATGTCCAAAAATATTTCAAACTCTAATTTTAATTCACAAAGAAAATTGACCACATCTCATGGGAATTATCATTTTTATGACATAAATACCCTTGATGAAATAGGACTTATCAATATTGATAAAACACCATATTCAATAAGAGTATTATTAGAAAATGTCCTACGTAATTACCATATAGGCCCTGCAACTGAAGATCATGTTAAATTAGTTTCTTCTTGGAGACCTAACAACAAGCCTACTAAAGAATTTCCATATATGCCTGGACGTGTCTTACTACAAGATTTCACCGGTGTTCCTGTCGTTGTTGATATTGCTTCTATGCGAGATGCTGTTAGTGAATTAGGAAAAGATTCATCAATCATAAACCCAATAGTTAGATCTGATATGGTCATTGACCATTCTGTCCAAGTTGACAATTTTGCAATTCCTGAAGCTCTGACTATGAATATAGAGCGAGAATTTGAAAGAAATACAGAAAGATATCAATTATTAAAATGGGCGCAAAATGCTTTTAATAATTTCAGGATAGTTCCACCAGGAACAGGTATAGTCCATCAAGTTAACTTAGAGTATCTTGCTGAAGTAATTCTTCAAGATGACTCACATGAAACTCCTATTGCTTATCTAGATACATGTGTGGGAACTGATTCCCATACAACAATGGTTAATGGCCTTAGTGTATTAGGATGGGGAGTAGGTGGAATTGAAGCAGAAGCTGTAATGTTAGGACAACCTTACTATATGGTTGTCCCAGAAGTAGTTGGGGTAAAACTAACAGGATCATTATCTGCTGGAACAACAGCAACAGACTTGGTTTTAGCGTTAGTCGAAATGTTACGATCTGTTGGAGTAGTTGAAAAATTTGTGGAATTTTACGGCCCCGGATTAAAATCTTTACCTTTAGCTGACCGATCAACAATAGCAAATATGGCCCCAGAATATGGAGCGACTTGCGGGTTTTTCCCGGTAGATCATCAAACAATAAAATACTTAAAAGATACAGGAAGAAATGATTCGTTAGTAGAGTTGGTTGAAAAATATACAATTCAAAACAAATTCTACTATAACGAAGATATCGAACCAGAATATTCTATCAATCTTGAGTTTGACATATCTAAAGTAGTCTCATCAATGGCAGGCCCTAAACGACCACAAGACCGAATAGAATTAGAAAACATACCTGAAAATTTCAATACATCCTTTGATAATCTATCTAATGAAAAACATTCAATAAACATCAATGATGAAAAAGGTGAAGTCGGAGACTCTTCAGTCGTTATAGCTGCTATTACTAGCTGCACAAATACGTCTAATCCGTATGTAATGGTGGGAGCCGGACTTTTAGCTAAAAATGCTCGAATGAAAGGTTTACAAAGAAAACCATGGGTTAAGTCTAGCCTAGCTCCTGGGTCAACTGTTGTAACTCAATATTTAGAAGCTGCTGGATTACATGAAGACCTAGATTATCTAGGGTTTAATACTGTCGGCTACGGGTGTACCACTTGCATTGGAAACTCAGGACCTTTACCTCAACCAGTTGCAGAAGCTGTATCTGAAAACGATTTAACTGTTGCCGCTGTTTTAAGTGGTAATAGAAATTTCGAAGGTAGGGTTCACCCTCAAGTAAAAGCAAATTACTTAGCTTCTCCTGTACTCGTGGTAGCCTATGCTATAGCGGGTAGAATTGATATAAATTTAGTAGAAGATCCTATCGGAATAACAGAATCTGGAAACAAAGTCTTTCTAAAAGATATATGGCCTTCACAAGAAGATATTTCAAATACGATATCTCAATCACTGACCCCAGAAATGTTTAAATCACAATATGATCTAGTTGTTGATGGACCTTTAGAATGGCAAAAACTCACAACTTCTTCCGGAATGAATTTTAAATGGGATCCTGAATCAACATACATTCAAAAACCTCCCTACTTTAAAAATTTTAATACAATCCCTGAAACTCGAACAGAAATATCGAATGCTCGAGTGTTAGTTTATTTAGCTGATTCTGTTACTACTGATCACATATCCCCTGCAGGTTCTATTCCACCAAGTGCTCCTGCCGGTCAATTTTTATTAGGTAATGATGTTCCTCGTAGTGAATATAATTCATTCGGATCTCGAAGAGGAAACCATGATGTTATGGTAAGAGGTACTTTCGGTAATATTAGACTGCGAAACAAACTTAATCCTGAAATAGAAGGTGATTGGACAACTCATATCCCTAGTGGAGACAGCATGAGAATATATGATGCTGCTGAAAGATATAGAGAAGAAAAAACCCCTCTAATCATACTTGCAGGTAAAGAATATGGGACTGGCAGTTCTAGAGATTGGGCTGCAAAAGGACCTATGTTGTTAGGGGTAAGGGCAGTTATCGCTGAAAGCTTTGAAAGGATACACCGGTCTAATCTAATAGGAATGGGGGTGCTCCCATTGGTATTTACAAATGGGAATTCTGCTCAATCTCTAGGTTTAGATGGAACTGAATCATTCGACATTATTGGAGTTGAAAACTCTGTTGACCCAGGATCAAAAATTAATATCACAGCAACAAAGAAATCTGGAGAGCAGATCACATTTGAAGTCCTTTGTCGTATCGACACATCGATAGAAAATGAATATTATCGCAATGGCGGATTGCTCCCCTATGTCTTGCGTCAGATGCTAAAAGATATTATCTAATAACTAGTTTACGTATGTAGGTAAATCTTTTAATTGATCTTCGTACCAATTTTTAATAGATTTATTTGATTCATTTTCAATATAAGGGTCAAATTCTAGCAATTTACGCACTTCTATCTTTGCAAGATCAAGTATGTCTACATCTCCCATGTTAGCTATTTTAAATATTGGTCGTCCACTCTGCCGTGTTCCTAAATAATCTCCAGGGCCCCTAATTCTTAAATCTTCTTCGGCGAGTCTAAATCCATCATTAATTCTTCTTAAAATATCCATCCTCTCGATGGCATCTTGCGTTGGATTATCAGACATCAATATACAATAACTTTGGTGATTGCCACGCCCAACTCTTCCTCTAAATTGATGCATTTGAGCTAATCCAAATCTGTGGGCACCATCTATAAACATTATAGTAGCATTTGGAACATCAACCCCTACTTCAATAACAGCAGTTGCAATTAATATATTTATCTCATTATTTCTAAATTGTTTCATTACTAACTCTTTACTTGGCAAATCCATTCTTCCGTGAATTAACCCTAATTTGTAATCAGGAAAAACATCTTCTGACAATCGTTCATACTCTTTGATAGCAGCTCTTGATGAAACAGATTCAGATTCATCAATTAATGGAAATACAATAAATGCTTGTCTGTTATCAGAAATTTCATTTTTTATAAATTCATATACATTTTCTCGTCTATCTGAAGTTTCTACTAATGTTTCTATTGTTTTTCTGCCTTTGGGCATTTCGTCAATAATAGATAAATCTAGATCTCCTAACATAGTAGCTTGCAAAGATTTAGGTATAGGTGTAGCCGACATAACTAAAAAATGAGGTCGTGGTTTTTTATTTTGAAGCTCTGTTCTTTGCATAATTCCAAATCTATGCTGTTCATCTACAACAGCCAGTGCTAGTTCAGGAATTTCAATAGAAGACTGAATAAGAGCATGAGTACCAACAACAATGTCTATTTCCGAGTTGGACAACATAGTTTGGATATTTTTTTTATCAGAAGATTTTAAGCTTCCAATTAGTAAAGCCAGTTTTATCTTCCTATCAACACCGGGTATTTCTAGCGTCAGTATATTAGATCCTTCTTCAGATTCTTTTTCATAATTTGAATCAAACAAACTAGTAAGAGTTATAAAATGTTGCTCCGCTAACACCTCCGTAGGGGCCATCATTGCAGATTGTTTACCATTAATCGCAGCTACTACCATTGCTGCTGCTGCAACTACAGTTTTACCACTACCTACATCTCCTTGAATTAATCGACTCATAGGTTCCAATTGAGATATATCTGAACAGACTTGAGAAATTACTTTTTCCTGAGAATTCGTCAATGAAAATGGTAACGAATCCAAGAAAATAGATAGTTTGTCACTGTTTAACGGTATTGATTTAACATCGGATTTCCAAGACTTTCGACGTTGCTCCGAAACTAATTGCATCAAAAACAATTCATCGAAACACAATCGCCTCCTCGCTTCAATAAATTCTTTTTCATTTTTAGGGTAATGAAATTTACGTATAGCATCTTTTTTAGAAATTAAATTAGTTCTACTCAAAACTTCTATTGGCATAAAATCACAAATTTGATCGCTACATTGCACCAAAGCTAATCTAACTGCCCGGCGCATTGTTTTTTGTGCAACCCCAGAAGTTAATGAATATACAGGAACTATACGACCAGTATGAATATTTGAAACTCCACTTTGAAATAATTCATACTGAGGGCTTTTAATAGTTATTTGACCATTAAAATTAATTACTTCTCCGCTAAATAAAACACTAGTTCCTTTAATAATATTTTTGACAGCCCACGGCTGGTTAAATAATGTCAAAGTTATTCGATCATTCAAATCATCAATAGCTCTAATTTGCACCCTTTGCTTTGATTTATCTTTTCCCTGAATAGAAATATTTATCACTTTAACCTTAATTGTCTGTACCACCCCAACCCGCAAATTTTTAATATTTTGTAAATTACTAAAATCATCGTGTCTATCAGGAAAGTTATAAATAAGATCTTCTATTGTGTTAATTAAAAAAGCTTTAGATATTTTTTCAGCAAAGTTACCTTTAGGAAAACCATTTAACTTAGTAGGGTCATCTTTAATTGAAAAAGTGACCTTATTATCATTCGCACTTTTATCAATAATTGAAAGCACATGATTCACCCAAGATTTACGTTTATTAAAATCCAAAGCAGAATATTCAATATCAGATATATTTGGAATAAAATCTAAACTTTGCTTATGCAAATTTAAAAAAGAATCAATACCACCTATAACTGCTTCATTCGTAAAGGCAAGCTGCTCTTCTAATCTTAAGATTTTCATTAAAGCATAAACAGTCTTATTCTTATCTAACATCAAAATGTCCGCTCAAGAGATTGTAAGTCATAGTTCTATTTCTAAAAGATCTTCACCAACAATAATATTGCCTGAAAAAGTTTTAGAAACCCCTTCAGCCCAAATCTTGGGTCCCCCACCGGTACCGAGTAAAACTATACGATTCATATGCAAAATTATATCTAATTCAATATGGAGACTAAAAAATTGTAATTAGGCTGACCACCATCATGTATTTCAATTCCTGATGAAGATACGTCCCCAAAAGCAGTAGTAATCTTTTCTTCAACACTAGATGTACTTAATGACATGTCTGATTCTCCGATTAAAATCATTACTTGCTCCCTCTCCGAGACATCAAATGATCCAATAGATCTTATCAATAAATCTATTGGATCATTTGATGTCAGAAGGAATTCACCGTCCAACATAGATATATATTGTCCTTGAGATATATTAATTGAATTTATCTCAACATTCCGTGAAGCAGAAAATATCGAAATTGTTTTTACGTCTTCAGCCAATGATTCTAAAACATCTTTATTTTCTTGAGGAGTCATAGAAGAATCAAATGACATGGCACATTCAATGCCTTCTGGTATTGAATATGTCGGTAACACTATTACATTTTTATCTGATAATTTTGAGGCTTCATTAGCAGCTGCAATAACATTTTTACTATTAGGTAATATTAATATCTTATTTGAGTCTACTGCATCAATCGAATCAAATATTTGAGAAACACTTGGATTCAAAGTGTCTCCTCCATCTACAACCACTGCAGCTCCTGCATCAAAAAATAAATTTTTAACACCTTCTCCACTAGAAACAACAATTAAAAGTGTCTCGTCAATATTAGATTCGATAATTTCTTTATTAATACTAAATCCAATATCGCTATAGTCATCCAATTTAGATTGGGATTGAGATTCCATATCTTCAAGAGATACATCAGATATTATCCCTAATTCAATAGCAACAGATATTGCAGGCCCCGGATCTTCTGCATGTAAATGAATTTTAAAAGAATCTTTATTTCCAGCAATTACAAGTGAAGTCCCAACTTTATCAAAAAGATTCTTTTGAGTGTCTATATCTATCTCAGTATGTAATATAAATTGAGTACAATATCCATATTCTTCATTTTCTAGGGTATGGTTAGAAATCATACTTTTAACACCCTCTCCTGAAGATTCAGGCAATCTTGTATAAAGAGGTTCTTTAGAAGGATCAGAATCTGAGAAATTAAGTACCATGCCCCTAAGGATAATTTCAATACCATAGCCGCCTGAATCGACTACCCCGCCTTCCTTCAGTACATCTAATTTTTCTGGAGTTTCATCAACAGATACTTGTGCTGCAGATGTTAACAAATCCATAGATTCACAAACTGAAATAGATTTTTCTTTTTGGTCAACTAATGCATCAACTAAATCAGCCAACACTGTAAGCATTGTTCCTTCAACAGGATTAACAACTGATTTGTACGCAAAATCTCGGGCACAAGTAAATACGTTTAATAAAATATTTAAATCTACAGAATTACAATCTGTTACACCTTCCGCTACCCCACGGTAAATTTGGGAAAGTATTACTCCACTATTGCCACGACCTTCATATAGGGCTGAATTAGCTAACAAGTCACAATATTCAGAAATATTTTGAGGATTTTCTTTACTGACCCTAGTCTGCATTCCAAGAAGGGTTTGATACATGTTAGTTCCTGTATCACCATCAGGAACAGGAAAAACATTTAAATCATTCACTAAGTTCACATGTCTAGAAAAATATTTAACAGAACTATCAAACATCTGCATAAATAGGTTTAAATCAGTTGTTTCTGTAGTCATAATATATGTAATATATACCTACACAATTGCTTACACAATAAGAAATGTGTTAGTTTTGATAGTTGAATTCAGCCAATATACCATTATAATAAGTAGTGCATCAATTTAAAATAACAAAATTTCAGCGAGGGGCGGTTAACGTCAATTTTCAAATGGCAGTTTGTCAAATTCCAAATTGTAATGTAAGTGGTATGTCTGGTAATAATGTGAGTCATTCAAAAAGACGAACAAAAACTAGATGGAGCCCAAACATTCAAAAAGCTACTGTTGAAATAAACGGTGAAAGAAAAAAATTGTATGTTTGCACGCGTTGTATCAGGACTCAATATAAAACTGCTATGAAAGACTGAGTAACAGAACTGTAGCTACAATTCTGTTATTTTAAACTATTTTTTGTTGACACCTTTACCCTTTCATAAATATCATAATATTAGGTAAGAATTATATTGTTATATTTTCTAAATTCAGATCTTAATATTATAAATACAAAACAGAGGGGATACTGATGGCAAATTACAGCAAGACTGAAGCTTTTGACTGGGCTAAAGAAAATGTTCGTGGCCAATGGTCTACATTGATGACTCCATTCACAGAAAATGATGAAGTTGATGAAACAGGTCTTCGCAAAAATATTCAGCATATTAAATCACTGGGAGTCAATGGAGCAGGATGCACTTGGGGCATGGGCGAATTTTGGACCTTAACTCAAGAAGAACGCATGAAAATTTATGATATTGTTGCTGATGAATCAAATGGAAACATTCTCTCCGCGGCACACGTATCCCATACATCTGAAAAAGAAATGCTTAAACTGGCTGACCATGCTGAAAAAGTTGGGTTTGACTTACTAGTAGTAGCAGCGCCTTACTTTGTTACAAATAAAGAAGAGCAAGTAATTGAATGGGTCAATTCATTAGCAGATCATACGAATCTAGCTATTATGTATTATAACTCTCCTCAATTTGGAATTGTTATGAGCGTTGATGGATTAGAAAAAGTTTGCTCTATACCAAATGTTGTAGGTGTAAAAGAAGCTAGTTTTAATCCAGAATTATCAGTTGAAGCTCATATGAGAATAGGATCTAAGGCAATAATTAGTACTCCTGATGAAGGAATTTTCATTCAAGGAAGAGAACTAGGATTCGAACAACAAGTAATGTTTGCAAATACTTCAGATTGGAGATTTGATACTAAAGAAAATAATCATTATGTTAATTACATTAATAAAGTACTGGATGGCGATTTAGACTTAGAATATTACAATCAAAATATAGCTCCTATAAAAGATGTCTCAAACAAATGGTGGCAATACACTGTACAAAAAATGGGCGGGGCTTTACCTGCAGCAATGTGTAAATACTGGGGAGAAATAATGGGAATGGCAGGTGGACATGTCAGAAAACCTCTAGTTGACCTATCTCCCAAAGAAAAGGCCGATCTAGAAAAAGATATTAAAGAAGTGCTTAAATTTTAAAAAAGGAACAGGTTAAATAATTATGATCTTAATGGTTAGCGTACAAGACCTTTACGAAGCAAAACAGGCACTTAAAGGTGGTGCCGACATAGTTGATGTTAAAAACTTGCAAGAAGCTTTGGTTGGTTCAGCTCATCCCAATGTGGTAAAACAAGTACGAGATGAAGTACCTTCTGCACATCATGCCAGTGTCACATTAGGAGTGGTACCAAATCAAATAGGTACTGTCGCAATGGCTGTTTATGCTGCTGGCGTTATTGATGCTACCTCAGTAAAAGTAGGATTTATGGTTAGTGATTACGAATTAGCTTTAGAGACTCTACAGGCTTCTAAAGAAGCTTTACAGGGCACAAACACAAAACTAATCGGATCTTTATTCGCAGACAATCTATTACATGATGGAGGACTTGATCCTGACTTAATGGTTAAATTAGCTAAAGAAAGCAACTGTGACGGGTTTTTAATTGACACATTAGTAAAAGATGGCCGAAATCTTTTTGACTTTTTCCCTGAAGAGCGATTGAAAGAAATGGTGATGGAAGGTAAAGAATTAGGAATGAGTACGGCATTATCAGGTCATTTAAAGATGTCTGATTTAGATGAACTAGCACGAGTCAATCCTGATATAGTCGGAGTTAGAGGAGCTGTTTGTCAAAAAGGCGATAGAGACGCAAGAGTTTACTGGGAGTCTGTTGCTGAATTTAAAACTCAACTAGACTTAAGAGCAACTGGCGAAATAAATGTCCACAATCAAAATAGCTCATCTACCCAGACTTCAGATAACGACTGGATCGTAATTGATGGAACAAATAAAAACTGTGCTGGAATAATTGCTGAATTAAGTGACCAAATATCCAAAACTCCAACTTCTATATTGGAGGTAATAATTCCAGATGTATTAAATACTTACGATTTAATTTTATGGACAGAAAAAAACCAACATCAAATACTAACTCAGAAAAAAGATCCTTCAGGATCTTTAAGAATGTTAATTCAACCTTAATAGAGTAAAAAATATGACATTACAAGAAACAATAGCAGTTATAAGAGATATTGTACTAATAATATCAATAAGTACGCTTTGTTTATTTGTGATATTTTTACTACGGAAAATAAATACTATATTAGATTCATTGAAAAACACATCAAAAACTGTAGAAAGCATCTCTAATTCAGTCGCAGAGCAATCTATCAACGGATCTGCGATAATGAAGATAGTACGTTTTGTAACAGGTACGAAACAAAATAATGACGACGACTAGATAACAAACGGAGAATAAAATGTCTAAAAAAGACTCCAATTTAACTACAGGATTACTATTAGGTGGAATAATTGGCACAGTAGTAGGTATTCTAATTGCCCCTAAACCAGGTAAAGAAACACGGTCAGAGGTAAATGAAAAAACTGAATACTTAAGAGAACAAATTGATACACTAACTGAATTATTAAGATCTAACCTTGGTCCAACTGTAGATACTTTGGCAGAAAAAATCACTCCTGCAATAACTAACATTAGAGATTCTTTAAATAAAAAAGACAAAGAAACTTTAGATGATATAAGTCCTGAAGAAGATATACTTAAAGAACAATAGGCTAATTTTATTGGTTAGGGTACGATCCTAAAATTTTAATTTTTGAAACCTGAGTTTCCAGAACAGATATAGCTGCCATAACTTTATCTTCAGTTCTATGGCCTTCTATGTCCACAAAGAATACATATTTGCCCAAGTCAACTTTGTTAGGTCTTGATTCAATTTTAACTAAGTTTATATCTCTTGATGCAAATTCTCTTAGTGATTCACTTAATATTCCTGGAGCATCACCATCATATTCAAAACACAAAGATGTTTTGTCATTACCTGTTGGAGCATGGTCTACATGGCTCAACAGCACAAATCTTGTCGCATTGTTTAGATTATCTTGAATATCTCTTTTAATAATTTGAGCTTTATAAATATTTGCAGCCCTTTCACTAGCTATTGCAGCAATAGTATTGTCTTTTCCGTTCATCATTTCTTCTACTGCTCGGGAATTACTTAATGATGCAATTAATTCGACTGATGGCAATATTGTATTTAAAAAGTTTCTACATTGTCCTAAAGACTGTGGGTGAGAAAAAATTTTTGTTATTTTTGACATATCTAAATTTGTTTGTCCCATCAAACAATGCTTAATAGTAAGGACAGATTCACCACTAATTGATAAGTCAAAATCATGAATAAGTAAATCAAGGGTAGACGTAACTCCACCTTCAATGCTATTTTCAATAGGAACCATACCATGATCTACTTTCCCATCAGAAACACATTTTGCGACAGCATGTATAGAGTCTACTGGAATTAATTCAGCCGTAGAATCCCAATTTTTAACTGCTTCTTCACTATACGATCCAGGAGGTCCCAAATAAGCAATTTTCACAAAAGTATCACACCTCTTCAACAAAAGTTTCCGCAGTGGCAGAAGCTATAGATTCAATAATTGTGTCAGTAACATTTAATGTAGTAGATATTCCAAGCAATTTAAAAAAATCATTATTCCCAGGATTGAATACTAGCGAAGTTGTATTAACAACACCATATTTTTCTTTTGCAATTTGACAAGACATTAAATTAATATCATCTCTTGAACTTGTGGCAACAAAAGAATCAGCTCTTTCTATTCCAGCTTTTTCCAAGTCATGTATTTTAAGAGCATCTCCAATAATAGCTACGTCCCCTAAAGAAGAATTAATAAGATGTACTTTGTCAGAATTATTTTCTATAATAGTAACTTCAGATCCAGCTTCAATTAACCACCTAGCTATACCGGTCCCAATCAATCCTCCCCCAAGTATTACTGTATACATATAACCTCTACTTATTTTGTTCCATAGCATCTATTAATATGTGCTCTACAGCCAATTTACGTCTATTTAAAATTTGCAATCCTATTTGTGAATAAATTTCTTCTATATCCTCATCATCTACCACACAAAGAACATTAGGTATTTTAATAATATGTTGTGCAAGTTGTGCAGATATAATGTTTACTGAAGTTACTCCAGAAGCTGCAATAAAAACATCAATTTGATGATCAACAGATGCTCTTCTTAAATCATCTGCAAAGGTCCCGTCTCCGTGTACTGCCTGTATTCTATTAGATTCTAATCTCTCAATAGGTATTCGTGAAAAAGTAGATGAATCAATATCCATTATTTTAACCAAATTACCAGATTCAGATAACCTTAAAGCTATATCCATGCCAATATATCCACAGCCTAAAATTAAAACTCTGCGAGATCTATATAAATGAGCAGGTTCATTGTTTTGATTCATACTTAACGTCCTACAAAAACTAGGTTTACAATATTATTTCTCATATTGAAGTCATAGTCTACAAGTAATTACTTTAGAATTAGAGTTTAGCAAAACATATCTAGTATCAGGATCTAACAATTGTTTATTATCTAATGAATCTTTGGTTATTCCTAGAATTAACAATTCGCACATTTCTTCTTTTGCATAATTAACGATAGAAATACCTTTAGATCTAGCTTGTAAAATTTGACCTTTAATCTTAATTTTAAATTTCATTGCTTCTTCTTCAGCATGCTGCAGTGTGCGTTCACCCATATTAGTATATGCTGGAATTTCTTGATCAATTGGTTTGTTTCGTGGAACTACAATAATATATACACACAAAATCTTATCTTTAGTATGGCGGGCAATCTTACATGCCGTTTCCATTACTAAATCATCCGTATCAGTACCATTAAGTACAGTTAATAACATTATTTTACCCGATTAGTTATCTGACTTCATATTGTTTTCTTGATCTATTAACTCAGAAACACTATCAAGAGATTCCAGATCAGAATCATGTGCTGCAACAATAACAAAATCACTAGATTTCAGCTTAAACGTTAAATCTGGATTTAACGTAACTTTACGCTTCCTACATAAAGCGATAGGAGTTAATCCATAACTATCTCTAGGAGATGAAAACCCTAATTCTTCCAAAGTGGTTCCATCAAATCTTTCTGGAACTCTAAACCTACTTATACCATAATTAGGTGTTAATTCTATATATTCTTCAACACTAGTATTAAAAAAACTATGTGCAAGTCGTGTCCCCATCTCTTCTTCAGGTTGAACAATCCTATCAACACCAATTCTTCTTAGGGTATTTGCATGTAATGCGTCTTGAGCTCTGGCAACAACAAACTTAACACCTATGGTTTTTAATAAAACCGAAGCCATAACACTGGAGACAATATCTGTACCAATAGCAACAACCGCTGCGTCATAATCATGAACCCCTAAGTCTCTAAGAGCAGCTTCGTTGGTACACTCCGCTGTAATAGCATACGTAGCTTGCCCTAAAACAGCTTGAACCCTTTCTTCATCACGATCAATAGCCAAAACGTCATGTCCAAGATTATAAAGGGCTCGTATCGTACTAACCCCAAACCTATTCATACCAATAACAGCAACTTGCTTTTTAATCATATAAAAAACTCACTATCATACTAATTATTAACCAATTGTAACCGGTTCAGTTGGATATTTAAAAGTAACTCCTTCCGCTGTAGATACAACCATTTTAAGACCAACTATTAATGGGCCCACCCTACCCATCAACATTGTAATTGCAACAATTATACGGCCAACAACATTTAAATCTCCTGACGCCCCTGTTGATAATCCTACTGTACCAAAAGCAGAAAAAGATTCAAATACTAAATCTCTTACTAAAATATGACTATTCGTAAGAGCTAGAGCCAAAACACATGAAAAAACCAATGCTAAAGAAACAGCAAAGACGGCAAAAGACCTTTTAACAGTATCATCACTTATCTCTCTACCAAATGCAGTTACATGAGATTTTTCCCTAATAATAGTTATTATTGCCAAAACAATAATAAAAAAAGTTGTCACTTTTATTCCGCCTGCCACAGAACCAGTAGCACCTCCTATAAACATCATCAAGGCTAAGAAAACATCAGTTGCCGGATTTGCATTTGAGTAATTTATAGTGCTAAATCCAGCTGTTCTGCCACTTATTCCTTCAAATAATGAAACGGCAATTTTGTTTTTAAGTGGAAGATCTGCCATAGTTTGTGTGTTCGAGCCTTCGGATACAAATATAAACATAGCTGCTAATACAATAAGCAGTAAAGTCATAACTATAACTATCTTCGTAACTAAAGAATAAAGTCTGAAATTTCGTTTTGAAAAAATGTCTGAAACAACCCAATAACTAAGTGTTCCTAAAATAATAGAAACAGAAAGAATTCCTAATATAAAAAAATCATTTTGGTAGGCTGCCAATCCTTCTGCCTCTGGAAAAAATACAAATCCAGCATTATTAAAAGATGAAATTGACATTGCCACAGCTTGAAACGCTGATTCTTGTACATCATAAATAAATAAGAACCGAATCAAAAATGCTATAAATGCAACTATCTGAATAGTAATAGCAACTAACACTATAGATACCGATAAACGTTGCAATCCACCAATTTGATCTCTACTCAATGTTTCTCTTATGAGTAACCTTTGAGAAATAGATACTCTTTGCCCAAATATAGTTACCATAAATGCGGCTACTGTCATGAATCCTAACCCGCCGACAAAAACCAGAGCAAGGATGATGCCGTGACCGATATTGGTCCAATATGATGCTGTGTCCACAACTATCAGGCCAGTAACAGTAACAGCAGACGTTGCAGTAAAAAAAGCAATACTTATAGGAGCAAATCCATCTCCATTATGAGAAAATGGAGCCATCAGCAAAAGTGTGCCTAATAGCGCTAAGATAACAAATACGAACACTATAATGGCAGGAGAAGAAAATGCACGAGATGTGACCCGACGCTCCAAAACCTCAAAAGTTGTTGGAGATAGATCTTTAACTCGTGGTTTTTTTATTAATTTATCGCCTGGTAACATTTAAATTTAATATGCCTCTATATTTAATAATAAGTATCTCATATGTTGTATTCATATTGTTAAAGGGATTAAAACCCATTGCAAAATTGCAAATAATTAGATATAAGGTTCAAAGTAAACATTTTATAAAGGTTTACTGATCACAATAATTTAGGTTGAAGGTCTGGTTTAAAATTGAAAAACTTATGGGACACTTTGCATATTCCACATCCTCATATTCCGCATCCTCATGTACCTAAGCCTCATGGATTCTTACCTCATATATTAGATCAGTATTTCCACTCAAGATGGGCTCATTACACATTTCAATGCTTTTTAGCATCTTTGTCATTATTAGTAATACTGTTAGTTGGCGATAGTTTATTACAAGTGGCCATCGTAGTTGGAGTTGCTGCTTCTGCATTTACCATATTTGTAGTACCAAATAGTGTAGCTGCAACGCCGCGTAGAGTTATAGGAGGGCATTTGGTTGCTTCAATAATTGGATCAATTATTGCACTCTCATTAGATTTACAAATATTTTCTATATACCAACCAGCAGAATCTCGATACATACTAGATATCCTCGCTGCTTTATCTGTCGGTATTGGAATATTTTTTATGGTTATAACTAATACTGAACATCCACCAGCAGCAGGAACTTCTTTAGGATTAGTATTAAACGGATTCGAATGGACCTCTATAGCTTTTATATTAGTCAGTGCTATTCTTCTATCATTGATCCGACTTGTTCTTCGCAACAGGATGATCAATCTCTTATAAAGATTACTAATCTGTAAATTATCAGTCTAATATGAGAAAATGTATTTATCTTCATAATGGACAACGCAATTAAAGATACCATCCATAATATTCATAATTCTGATACTAAAATGGTTATCAGTGTAACCGGTGCGGGCTTTAAAGTTATAGACTGGTTGTTATCAGTATCAGGAGCTTCAAAAACTTTGCTTGAAGCAACCGTCCCTTATTCTGAATCATCTCAAGAATTATTCTTAGAAAAATCAAACTTATCAAAATCAGTCTCACAAAATATGTCTGAAGACTTAGCAAAAAAGTCATACATGAGAGCTACTAAGTTAAGAAATTCAGATTCTCCTGTTATAGGAATTGGATGCACTGCAGCTATAAGTACAAACAGAAACAGGAAAGGCTTAAATGAAGCTTTTATAACTATCTGGGAATCTAATAAAATAAATACCGTTCATTTGATATTAGATAAGTCACAAAATAATCGCGCAGAAGATGAGAAAAAAATAAGTTTAATCATACTAAATCAAATAGCAAAATCAGTAAACGTAAATATCAAAGTCAACACTAATGTAAATAACAAAGACACCTTAGAAGAACTATCAAATATAACCTTTAAATCTACTATAGACTCTTTAATAAATTCTAATATACAATCGGCAATAAGAAGAGATTCTTCATCAGGTTTAATTCCTGATGGCAAATACTCAGGAGTTATATTACCTGGATCATTTAATCCTCTGCACAAAGGACACATGCAATTAAAGGAATATATTATCCAAAATTATGCTTTGCAATTTGCATATGAAATATCAATTTCAAACGTAGATAAACCAGATTTAGATCAAAAAGAAATACTACACCGATTAAATCAATTTGATCCTAGCGATAATGTAATTATTGATAAGGCTCCTCTTTTTTCTGAAAAATCAAATTTATTTCCCAAAAGTAAATTCTTAATTGGATATGATACTGCAGAAAGATTAATTAATAAGAAATATTATGATGATAATCATAAAAAAATGATTACTTCATTAGAAATTATAGAGAATAACAAATGTTCATTTCTAGTGGCTGGAAGAATTAACAAAGGTATTTTTTCAACATTAAATGATTTGGATTTACCAACCGATTTCGAATCGCTATTTATTCAAATACCTGAATCACAATTTAGAGTTGATGAATCATCATCTTTCATACGTAATAGAGGGGAAAATGAGCTTTAAAAATTTAAAAGAATTCATAGAATTCTTAGAGTCAAAAAATGAACTCCGCAGAATAAGTATAGAGGTAGATTCTGAATTAGAAATATCTGAAATCACTGATCGTACAATAAAAAATGGTGGACCTGCATTATTATTTGAAAATGTAAAAGGATTTGAAATACCCGTAATTACTAACATATTTGGAACCCATAAAAGAACTGCATGGGCATTAGGAGTTTCAGACAGTTCAGAATTAACAGATAAAGTAAGGAATATATTAGGTATGGTTCAGACTCCGCCTAAATCAATGATTGAAAAATTGAAGACGCTTAAAGATCTTGTTGGAGTAGCAAAAACTCAGCCTAAAACAGTCAAAAAGGCTCCGTGTCAAGAAATTATAAACATTGGTGATGATATAGATTTACAATCTCTGCCTCATATAAAATGTTGGCCAATGGATGGTGGGAAATACATAACTCTTCCATTAGTAATATCAAAAGATCCAGATACACATAAACGCAATGTTGGCATCTATAGAATGCAAGTCTTTGATGCAACTAGTGCCGGAATGCATTGGCAGACTCACAAAGTAGGTGCTAGTCATTATAGAAGTGGTGAAAAATCAGGTATAGAAAAACTTGAAGTTGCCGTATCCATTGGATGTGATCCTGTCACTATGTGGTCTGGGGCTTTGCCTTTGCCTCCAGACATGGATGAAATAGCAATATCTGGCGTACTACGAAATTCTTCTGTACCAATGGTTAAATGTAAAACAATAGATGTCGAAGTACCAGCCGAATCAGAATTTGTTCTAGAGGGGTATTTAACTCCAGGAGAATTAAAACCCGAAGGTCCATTTGGAGACCATACTGGATACTATTCATTAGAGGATGATTATCCGGTATTCCACTTAACTGCAATAACTCACAAAAAAAACCCTATATACCCCGCAACTGTTGTTGGCATTCCTCCTTCAGAAGATTATTTCATGGGTAAAGCAATCGAGAGATTAATGTTACCTGCGTTGCAACTAACTTTACCTGAAATAGTCGACATGAACATGCCTGCTGAAGGTGTATTCAAAAATCTTGTCATAGTTTCTATGAAAAAAGAATACCCTGGACATACAAGAAAAGTAATGAACGCATTATGGGGATTAGGTTTATTAATGCTCAGCAAAACAATAATTATTGTCGACGACTTCGTAGATGTTCAAAATCTATCCGAAGTTGCCTGGAGAGTAACTGGAAACATAGATCCTAAGAATGATGTAGTTTTTGCCGAAGGACCAGTAGACGACCTTGATCACTCGAGTGCTCAACCAAAATTTGGAAGCAAGATGGGTATAGATGCTACACAAAAAACAGAATTAGATGGTAGATCTAGAGAATGGCCACCAGATGTAGTTATGTCCGAAAACATAAAAGATCTTGTTACTAAAAAATGGGATACCTATGGAATATGATTGCTAATATGTCTTATAGGCCACTTTTATTTTTTCAAGCAATTAAATTCCAAGAAAGTATATTTGCACTTCCATTTGCATATATGGGAATGTTTTTAGCATCTGACGGGTTACCAGAAATAGGACAGTTCCTATGGATCACTATCGCAATGGTAATGGCTCGAACCGTCGGAATGGTTGCAAACAGAGTGATAGACAAAAATATTGATGCATTAAATCCAAGAACATCATCTCGTCATTTACCGATGGGAATATTAAAATCATATGAACTATTAGTACCTGGCTCAATTGCGTTGTTGATTTTTATATTTGCTTCTTACCAACTAAACTTCCTAGCCTTCATACTATCTCCTGTAGCAATTGGATACTTAATCATTTATCCATATACTAAACGATTTACTTGGGCTGCAAATATATTTTTAGGGTGGGCGCTAGCTATAGCTCCTGCCGCTGCATGGATTGGTATAAGAGGTACACTCGACATAGAAATCGTGTTACTTTCAGGAGCCGTTGCTTTTTGGGCAGGTAGCTTTGACATCATTTATCATTGTCAGGATATCGAATTTCAAAAAGATAAGCCTATTCATTCAGTAGCAAAAAAATTCGGTTTAGTAAATGCTTTCCGAATCTCAAAAATATTTGATATTACTGCATTAATCTTACTCGTCATATTTGGCTTAATAATAAATATTAGCTTACCTTTTTTTGTGGCCTGCATAGTTGTAATGGGATTATTAATATATAAATACATTTTAGTAAAACCTAATGACTTAACAAAATTAGGTATGGCGTTTATGCGGATAAATAGTTTAGTTTCTACTACAATGTTAGTAGGAACATTATTATCAGTTTTTATATGGGATAACATTTTAATATGACAATAATTGTAGGAATTACCGGAGCCAGTGGATCTTTAATAGCATCCAAAACAATCGAAGAATTATTAGATAGAAATATACCAACAAGCGTTGTTGCATCAGGACCAGCAAAAATGGTATGGAAACAAGAAATGCAAGAAACGTTTGGTGAAGCTCAAGAAAGATGGTCTGATTCAAAAAATTTTACCAACTATGCTATAGGCGATTTCACCGCACCGATCGCAAGTGGTTCATTCCCTAGTAAAGGAATGGTAATTGTACCTTCTAGCATGGCAACTATTGCTGCTATAGCAATGGGATCATCTGACAACCTGATTAGACGTGCTGCAGATGTATGTATAAAAGAAAGAAGACCCCTTGTTGTAATTCCTAGAGAAAGTCCATTAAGCAGAATACATTTATCCAATATGGAAAGAATTGCCGAATTAGGTGGGACAATTATTCCTGCCGACCCTCCTTTTTATCTACCTATTAGTACAATTTCAGATTCTGCGGAATTTACAGCCAACAAAATACTAGTATCTTTAGGAATAGAGCAAGAATTACCTCTTCACTTGCAGTACAATGGTCCTGAATCTAATCTCAAATAAGGAGCCGTAAAATGAGTAACGAACCTGAAAATGTGACCAATTTTGAATGCTCTAAATGTCCAAATAAGGAATATGAAACAGGAACTATCCGTACTACAGGAGGTGGTTTTTCGAGATTCTTAGACATTCAAAATCAAAAGTTTTCTTACATAACTTGCACAAATTGTGGCTATACAGATTTTTTCAAACGCAGAGCTGGAATGGCTGGAAATATATTTGATATGTTCTTAGGCGGATAAAATAATTGAGCTATACATTAAGTGAAAATGATTTTATCGACTATCTTAATTTTTTAAAAGACCTTTCAGAAATTGCAGATAAAATATCGATGGATTTTTTTTATAAGCAAACTACATTGAATACTTCTGTCAAAAATGATGGATCTTTTGTAACAGAGGCTGACAAAAAAATCGAATCATATCTTAGAAATACGATATCTGAAAAATTTCCTACTCACTCAATTTTAGGTGAAGAAGAGGGAGAAACTATAGCTCAAGATAAAGGTTTCAGATGGATTATAGATCCTATAGATGGCACACACGGATTTATGAGAGGTTTACCAATATGGGCTACATTAATAGCTTTAGAACATAATGGGACTGTAATTATGTCCATAGTTTCAGCTCCTGCCTTAAGCACTAGGTGGTGGGCAGGAATAGGTCACGGGTCTCATAAATCGTTTAATAATACTGAACAAAAAATCAGAGTCTCTAATATAAATTCTTTAAGTGAGGCTCAAGTATTGTATACCGGAATTAATGAATGCTCAGAAAAATGGAATGGTTTCAAAAAACTATTGAATTCTGTTTGGAGAGAAAGAGGAGTTGGAGATTTCTGGGGACACTGTTTAGTAGCAGAAGGAGCATCTGAAATTATGCTCGACCCGATAGTAAACATATGGGATGTCGCAACTTTATATTTAATTGTCCACGAAGCAGGCGGGGTAATGACCGATGCATCTGGAAACCACGAGTATACATCAGGTCATGCGATAAGTAGTAATAACCAAATGCATAAAAAACTACTCGAATCTATTAATTCTTAATATAACTTTAATCATCCGGGAAAACGACCGAATCGGGTTCCTCTCCATCAGAAACTTTTATAGCATTACGTACTGCAAAAGCATAACTTTTAGTAATTGATTCTTGCGTAAGTCCTGCCATATGAGGTGTGATCAAAACATTCTCATGAGCAATTAAAGGATTATTTTCAGGAGTAGGTTCTTTTTCTAAAACATCGACTCCGGCAGCCATAATTTTATTTGATTCCATTGCTCGAATAAACGCCGCTTCATCAACAACCGCTCCCCTACAAGCATTAATTAAAATAGATGTAGATTTCATACGATCAAATTCGTTATCGCTTATCATCCCACGAGTTTGTGCGTTCAAAGGAACATGAAGTGTAACAATATCAGATTTTTCTATAATTTCTTCTATTGAAACCCTTTCTAAATTCAAATCCTTAGCTACTGCTGGGATTTCACTAGTAACATCACTATAAATAACCTCACAATCCCATCCTTGCAGTCTCTTAGCTAACTCAGATCCAATCCTACCCAAACCAACAATACCAACTGTTTTACCAGTAAGTTCATGGGACTGGTAACTCCATTCCGATTTGATATTTCCTTGCCATTTGCCATCTTGGACATTTATATATTGAAGTTGCATTTTTCGATATACACCCACAATTAAGGCAATAGTATGTTCAGCAACAGCAACAGCATTACCCCCGCCATTATTTGAAACTTTTATAGCTAATTCTCCCAATTCAGTTTTATCTAAATAATCTGTGCCCGCACTGATAGTTTGAATCAATCGTAAATTTGGACATCTTTTAGCTAATTCAACTGACACGCTAACTCGACCTGCAGGCAATATTATAGATTTGGTATTTTTTAAAGCTTCTGCCGCTGAATCAATGTCAAGATTACTGTCAACCCATGCAATTTCCACATCTTTTCCAAAAGATTTTTTTAAAATTTCTAAATTAGAATCATCTGGAGCAAAACTTACGATATGATTCATTCTAAAAATCTCCAAATTTAATAAATATTAACTAATAATAAAAAGCACCAATAAAGATTACTAAAAAGTAATTAATAGTCAATACTGACATAAACATGATTCAGTTAAAGCTTTATGATATTAGATAAATATGGCAATCTTATTCTATGAAAAGTCAAATAAGCATAGATGGCCCTGCAGCATCAGGGAAAACTTCCATAGGGCGAAAAGTTAGCTCTCATTTAAAATTTCGTTTCTTAGATACAGGCTTGATGTACAGAGCAGCAACATGGATTGTAATAAAAAATAACATTAATATTGATAATGAATTTGAAATCATATCATCAGTGACAAATTCAAATTTTTCAATTAATAGCAACCTCAAAGAAGATTCCCTATTTATAGATAATTACAATGCCATATCAGAACTTAGAACATCTGAGATAGACAAATATGTATCTCACGTATCTAAAATCGTAAAGGTTAGAGAAACATTAGTAAATCAGCAACGCAGTATAGCTGCATCCGGTAATATTGTAATGGTCGGGAGAGACATCGGATCTGTTGTATTGCCAAATGCTGACATAAAAATCTATTTAGATGCTTCGCTAGAAATACGAGCTAAAAGAAGATTTGAAGAAGTCAAAGGAAGCACTAAGTTAAGTTTTAAAGAAATTAAACAAGATTTAGAAAAAAGAGATATTATTGACTCAAATCGGAAAATATCCCC
>JBJLGX010000003.1:0-26815 GCA_045564655.1 Dehalococcoidia bacterium | reverse complement strand
TCAAAGCGACTAACAAATTTGGAACCTTGATATGCGAGATAAGAGCCTACAGAAAATCTTTTTTCAAATATTGTTGAAATATCCTGTGGTTCATATCGGGATTCGTCAAATTTTCTTTTCATAGAATCTTTGGATATATAAGTTATGTGGGCTAACATTCGAGCGATTGCTAGTCCATCTTCAGGCTTTTCATCAGAATCATAATAATTACCTTCATTGAATTTCTTATCGGTTATTATCGAATTTCTGCCTACAACATCAAATGCTAGAGCTTGGTTAGTTAGTCGGGGTGACGTAGCAAGTCCAATAACACCTGAAACTTTTTCAGGATATTGTCTTGCCCATTGAATGGCTTGGAACCCGCCCATTGACCCTCCGACCACAGATAGTAATTTGTCTATTCCTAAGCTATCTATTAGTAGCTTTTGAGCTCCTACCATATCTTCTATTCTTATATTAGGAAACAATGGGCCAAATTCTTTTCCTGTCTTTGGGTTGATTGAGTTAGGTCCTATTGACCCTTGGCATCCTCCTATTGTATTGCTGCAAATAACAAAGTATTTATCTGTATCAATAGGTTTTCCTGGACCTACCATAATGTCCCACCATCCTGGTAAGTCATCACTATCATGTTGAGCTACGTGGGAGTCCCCACTTACTGCATGACATACTAAAACAGCATTTGACTTATCTTGGTTTAGAGTTCCATATGTTTCATAAGCAACATTTAAAAAATCTAATTCATCACCTGATACTAAATGAAAGTTTTTATTTGACGTGAATACTTGTAGGTGTCTTGATGTTTCACCTGTTCTTAGAAGATCGGAATCGTAATTTTCTTTTGTCATATTTTTTTATATGGGGCTAGCCTAACACTAGCCCCATGAATTCTTAACTTTTATCTAACGCTTGTTCAAAGTCAGCGATAATATCTTCGGCATCCTCTATTCCTACAGATACTCTGATATATTCTGGATTTACCCCAGCCTCTTTTTGCTCATCTTCGTTAAGTTGACTATGAGTTGTTGATGCAGGGTGAATGACTAGTGTTTTTGCATCACCAATGTTAGCTAAATGACTCGCAAGTTCAACATTATTTATAAATTTGACTGCTGAATCTTTTCCACCTTTGATGCCAAATCCTAAGATTGCTCCGGCACCATCAGGGAGATATTTTTTAGCATTTTCATGATGAGGATGTCCCTCAAGTCCAGGGTAGTTTACCCAAGCAACTTTTTCATGAGATTCAAGATACTTTGCAACTTTTAGTGCGTTCTCACAGTGTCTAGGCATTCTTAAGTGAAGAGTCTCAACTCCTAATAAAGTTGACCATGCTGCAAATGGGCTCATAGTTGCACCTGTGTCTCGTAACCAATGAACTCGTACATGAAGAGTGTAAACAATATTTCCTAAAGGTCTTAGTGCTTCTTCTAGAACTAATCCATGATATGACTCAGAAGGGCCACAAAATTCGGGCCATTTCTCTGGATTGTCTGCCCATTTAAAATTGCCGCTATCAACGATAGCTCCACCTATATGTACTCCATGACCACCAATAAATTTAGTTGTTGAATGTACAACTATATCGACACCATGTTCAATTGGTCTAAATATTGCTGGAGTTAAAACAGTGTTGTCACAAATTGTAGGCAAACCAAGATCATGACTTATATCTGTGATTTTTCTAATGTCTGGCACATCATTTTTAGGATTTCCGACACTCTCAAAATATACACATCTTGTATTTTCATCAACTAATTCTTTAATTTTCTCTGGGTTATCAGGATTAAAAAATTTAACTTCAACACCAAGATTTTTAAATGTGGTGTTAAATAAATTTATCGTTCCACCATACAGACTTGTTGAAGAGATAATGTTTTGCCCTGAATGTGCTAATGTCAGAATTGAAGCTGTGATTGCTGCAGAACCTGACGCAAATGCTATTCCTGCAACACCGCCATCTAAGGCAGCTAATCTCTGTTCAAGGATATCTGTTGTAGGGTTATGTAACCTGTTGTAAATATATCCGAATTCACCTAATGAAAATAGATTGGCAGCATGATCAGCATCGTTAAATACATATGAAGTTGTCGCATGTATTGGTGTAGCTCGAGCATTAGTTGAAGGATCAGGTGTTTGTCCTGAATGAAGTGCGAGTGTACCTATTCCTAGTTTCTTTTTTGTGGCATTAACAATGCCATTTATTCCGGCCATTATGAACTCCTTATTAAATTTAATATCTATATATATAAGAAGTGTCAAAAAAAAATCCGCATACCTTTCGATACACGGACACATTAAACAATTTTGCCTTTTAGCAGGTTTTTTTTAAGTGTCCGCAAGCTGACTTTCAAATCAACACTTTTACGTATTATAACATATAATTTATAAAATCAAATGTAATGTAACAATTATGTAGGAGTTAGCTTACATAAAAAAGAGTTTGGTATTAAAATGATGTTCTGGGTAATTTAGTAATTAAAAAAACAAATTAAATATTTCAATTACTAGCTGGGATTACATAAATAAAGCGGGAGTAGCTCAGCGGTAGAGCACTTGCTTCCCAAGCAAGATGTCGAGGGTTCGAACCCCTTCTCCCGCTCCACTGCAATGAGAGGAATGTTTTGGTATCTATTGATATTAATTGTGATATGGGTGAAGGGTTTGGGGTGTATAAAATTGGAGAAGATGAAGAGATAATTAAATATGTCACTTCTGCTAATATTGCTTGTGGATTTCATGCTGGTGATCCTACATGGATGAAAAATTCAGTATTGTTAGCAGAAAAGAATAATGTTTCTATTGGAGCTCACCCCGGATATCCTGATTTAATAGGATTTGGCAGAAGGAATATGCAAATTCCTTTAGGTCAAATTGTAAATGATGTTACTTATCAAATAGGTGCTTTAACAGCTTTTACATCTGCTAAGAAACTTCAACATATAAAGCCACACGGTGCTATGTATAATCAGGCTGTCTTGGATGATGAACAGGCAAAATCCATATGTCAGGCGATTTTAGATTCCCAATCAGATGCAATTTTGTTAGCCTTATCAGGATCTAAATGGATTGATATTGCTTACTCAATGGGTTTAAGTGTGGCAAAAGAAGTATTTGCAGATAGGGCATTGAACCCAGATGGGACATTGGTTTCTCGTTCATTGAAAGGATCTGTTATATCTAATATATCTGAGGTAATTGATCGAAGTTTAATGATAATTAAAGAAGGTAAAGTTGAATGCATTGATGGTACTCTATTACCTTTAGAAGCTGACAGTATCTGCGTCCATAGTGATACCCCCGGAGCTTCAGATATTGCAAAAGCACTGAATGAAGCTTTTATATCTGAAGGTATATCGGTAAAATCAATTTCGGAGATTATATGAATGACAATCAAATAGAAGAGCTTGTAACTTTTCCTATTTTTAAAATGCAGGGAGATTCAGCTCTTAATGTTTATTTAGGTTCTGAGATATCTTCTGTAACCAATGATAAAGTTCATTTTTTATCAGATCTACTTAAAAATGAAAATTGGCCAGGTATTAAAGAAATTATTCCTTCATATGTTTCTTTGACAATTCATTATGATCCATTTGTTGTGGATTATTTGTCTGTCGAAGGATTTATTAAAAAAATATTTAATGCAAATGATAAATTTGAACATTCTGCTAAGCGGATACTTGTGATTCCTACTTTTTATGGAGGAGAATTTGCTCCTGATATGGAATCGGTTTCTTCAATTACTGGATTGTCTACAGATCAGGTTATTAAGACTCACACGAGTAAAGACTATAAAGTGTATTCGATAGGATTCACTCCGGGATTTCCGTATTTAGGCGGATTGGATGAAACATTATATTGTCCGCGACTTGAATCTCCTAGAACTGCTGTACCGTTAGGATCAGTTGCTATTGCAGAGTCACAGACAGGTATATATCCAAGTGATAGCCCTGGAGGATGGAGAATTATAGGAGCAACACCAATTCAGTTATTTGATTCCAGAAATTCAAAACCAGCTTTATTAGAGCCAGGTGATCTTGTTAGATTTAAACCTTTGAATGATGAAAATGAATTTAAACAAATCAAAGAAAATGCGAAAAATGGAGAATATCAGTTAGAGGAGATTCTTTTGTGATAAAGGTTTTAGAACCAGGGACGTATACTACTGTTCAAGATGTTGGGAGAATGGGGTATCAAAATATTGGAGTTCCAGAGAGTGGGGCAGTAGATAAATTTTCATTACGTGTGGCTAATTTATTGATAGGCAATGACGAAAATTATCCTGCTCTAGAAGTTACTATTTTTGGTCCTAAATTAAAATTTGAAGAAGATACAATTATTGCTATAACTGGTGGTAACTTAAAACCATTAGTTGATGGCGTAGATATAGATAATTGGACGGCAATAAAAATATCTAAAGGTAGTGAATTATCTTTTTCAGGACCTGAATCAGGCTTGAGGTCATATATTGCTTTTTCAGGTGGGATAAGTGCAGAATCGATCGATTGTGTTATGGGAAGTTATTCTACTTACGTTCCTGGAGAATTCGGAGGATTATCAGGTAAACCATTAAAATCTGGAGATGTCTTAAATATTAATTATCAAGATGCTGTGGATTACGATAATGTGAAATCAAAAAAAATTAATAATCCACCCATTTTTAATGCAGAATCTACGATAAGGATATTGCTTGGTCCCAATAATGAAGAATTTTCTGATGAGTCTATAGATGTGTTGACTCAAAATACTTACTCTATTGCTATGGATTCAGATTCTGTAGGTATTCGATTAGAAGGAGAACCATTACTTCATAAATCTAACTCTAATAATGTTATATCTGAAGGAACTACTTTTGGTTCTATTCAGATTCCCAGTAATGGATTGCCTATCATTTTGATGTCAAATAGAGGTACATCTGGTGGATATCTTAAAATTGCAACTGTTATCAGTGCAGATCACTCTAAGTTAGCTCAATTAATGCCAGGGAATAAGGTTAAGTTTTCTTTGATAACATATCAAAATGCTGTGCAAGAATATAGAATTCAAGAAAATATACTAGATTCTCTACGAGATGAAAAATCAGATACTATTCCATCAAAAATTATGGTTTCCGACTCATTAGTATCTATTGCTGACGAATCAGGAAATATATTATCTGATAAATTGGATTCTCAAACTGTTGTGGCTAGAGTTACATCTGGAGATGATGTTGAAGAAATAAAGATTGATATATCTAACTAGTTTAAAAAGGTAGTAATTATGACTAAAATGGCTGTTATGGGAGTAGGTGCGGTTGGAAGTTACATAGGGGCTTTCTTTTCCAAACAAGGCTACGATATTGTTCTTATTGATATGTGGGGGGATCATGTTAAAGAAATGCAGACTAATGGCATTTCTGTTATAGGTTGCCAAGGTCCTTTTAATACCCCTGTCAATGCATTTCATTTAACAGATGCAATGCAAATGAATGAAAAATTCGACGTTATTTTCTTTGCAGTTAAGTCATATGATACGGAATGGGCTGCTTATTTTGCCAAACGTTTATTAAAAGATGATGGAGTTATTGTTAGCAACCAAAATTGTATGAATGACTCGTTAATTGCTTCAATTATGGGATATCAACGTACTGTGGGTTGTGTCATGTCTAGTATCCAAGTCGCTCTATGGAATCCTGGAGAAGTAGAAAGAGGCGGACTCACAGGAAAAGAAAGAGATTATGTGATTTTCCGTATAGGTGAACTAAATGGTATAAAAACACCACGTGCAGAACAACTCGCAGAGTATTTTTCATGTATCGATTTGTCTATGGCAACATCTAATATATGGGGTGAAAGATGGGCCAAATTAACTGTGAATGCTTCTACAAATACCATTACAGCTATGTCGGGATTAGGAGCTGAAAAAGCGGCCGAATATACTAATGCTCGAAAAATTCAAGTTGAAATAGCAAAAGAATCTTGCCAAGTCGGATCAGCTTTAAATTATATGGTTGAAACTGTTATAGGGTTTCCGGCAGAAAAATGGACTCAAGCTGATCAAGGAGATGTGTTTGAAGAGTTAGAATCAGTATTTCTTCCAGGTAGTGGAAGTAAATATAAATCTTCTGGAGATTGGAAATCTTCTATGGCGCAAGATGTTCATAAAAACAGAAAAACAGAAATTAATTTTATGAATGGGTTCATTTCAGATCAAGGTGTTAAAGCTGAAGTGAGAACCCCTATAAATTCAGCTGTAACTGAGATCATAAGACAAATTGATCTAGGTGAGAGATTACCTTCTCCTGATAATTTTGATGAAGTTTTGAAGTTGTCAGGTAACATATAAATTATGGAATGGTTTAATGACATAAATCTCTGGTTTGAATCGTTTGCTGAAACTGATTGGGCGATCGTAGCTTTAATTGTAGGGACTTTTCTAGAATCTTTAATATCTCCAATTCCTCCAGATCCGCTTTTGATAGCTATGGGAGTATTACAACCATCGATGGCAATTTATTTTTCATTAATTGCAACTATAGCATCCGTATCCGGAGCCCTTTTGGGTCATTGGATTGGTAGTAAATATGGTAGGGTGGTTTTAAAAAAATTTGTCTCAGATGAGAAGATTTTAGTTGGTGAAAAGTTATTTGATCAATATGGAGTTTGGGCTATTCTGTTAGCAGCCATAACCCCGATACCTTATAAAGTATTTGCTGTTTTGGCAGGAGTACTAAAGTTAGATGTAAAAAGATTTTTGATAGCATCTATTATAGGTCGAGGAATAAGGTATTTAGTCATTGGAATTTTGCTTTATTTCTTAGGAGAAGATATCAAAATACTGATGGACGATTATTTTGATAATTTAACTTTGTTAATTATCATAGGATTTATTGGTTCTATTGTTGTCATTTGGTTAGCATTTAAGTTTAAGTTTTTTCTTCCTACATCAAACGATTAGCTTACATATCTAACTTGTGCTGAATGCTATTGTTTTTTGCGTATTCATAACCTAAATGTTCAAAAGCTTTTTTTGTTGCAACTCGGCCTCTTTTTGTTCTATCTAAAAATCCTAGTTGTAACAAATATGGTTCGTAAACATCTTCTATAGTGTCAGATTCTTCATTTATTGAGGCGGCAATAGTATCTAACCCTACAGGGCCACCTTCAAATTTTTCAATTATGCAATCTAATACATTTCTGTCTACACTATCTAACCCAATCTCATCCACACTTAGATCGGCAAGAGCCTCTTTTGACACTTCTTCGGTAATAATATTGTCTGCAATTACTTGAGCGTAATCGCGTACTCTTCTTAATAATCTTATTCCAACTCTCGGAGTACCTCTAGATCGTTTTGCGATCTCATGAATCCCGCCTTCTTCAGAATTAACTTCTAATATTCTAGATGCTCTTGATAATATAATTTCCATTTCGGGAACATTATAAAATTGAAGTCTGTGTATAGATCCAAAGCGGTCTCGTAGTGGGGCACTAACCATCCCAAATCTTGTTGTGGCACCTATTAAGGTAAATGGTTTTAGTGATAAATTCATACTTCTAGCTTTGAGGCCTTTGTCGATAACCCAAGTCACGAAAAAGTCTTCCATAGCAGGATAAAGCACTTCTTCGACTACTCTGTTTAATCGGTGTATTTCATCTATAAATAAAATGTCATTTTTTTGCAATTGACTTAATATCGCAACCATATCTCCAGGTCTTTCTATTGCTGGCCCTGAAGTTGTCTTTATTTTAGCGGACATTTCAGATGATATGATATTGGCTAAGGTAGTCTTGCCGAGTCCAGGAGGGCCATAAAGCAGGATATGGTCTAAAGGTTCACCTCTTTGGTTTGCTGCTTTTATAGCAATTGACAGATTCCTTTTTATGTCTTCTTGGCCGCCGTATGTGGACAAGTTACGAGGGCGAAGGTGGACGTCGTTTTCCATATCACTTTCAATAGATGAACCTGATACTAATCTGTCAGTCAATACGATTCCTCACATATAGTGCTTAATTAAATTCTAGTATACGTCAGAGATAATTATATTGCTCGAGTCAATTAGTTTATAATTGTGAAATCACTCAAGTCAGGAAAATGTTTATATGTCTAATTTATTGAAATATGCAGATGAAATGTGGCTGTCAGGATCAAAAGGACGTCATCCTTGGAGATCTTTGAACACCTTAGAAAAAATCACTGATGGCCTTTGGTTTGCTTCTTCTTTTGCTAATATGACTCTTATAGATGCCGGTTCAGAATTACTTGTAATTGATCCTGGAGCGACTAATAATGAGGAAAAAAAATTCCATCAAATTAGGCATCAATTTCCAAATATTCCAGTTAAGGGAATTGTTATTACACATGGTCATCATGATCACTGTTTTGGAGTGGAAAGATATATTGATGAGTCAAAAGATAAAGGATGGCCTTCGCCTGAGATTTTTGCTCATAAGGCAATTGATCAACGATTTGAACGCTATAACAAGACAGCTGGCTTTAATACTATTATTAATAGCAGGCAATTTCGTGGGGGAGAGAATGTTGGTTCTTGGGAGAAAGATTATATTTTTCCTACCCAACATATTTCGGAACCCACATCTATCTCTGTGGGAAGAATGCAACTAGATCTATACCCTGATCGTGGAGAAACAGATGATGCGATTTGGATTCATATACCTGATTTGGAAGCAATTTGTACAGGAGATCTTTTTGTTTGGACAGTGCCAAATGCAGGTAATCCTCAGAAAGTACAACGCTATGCTGGAGATTGGGCTCAAGCCTTGCTAAAAATGAATGACTTGCAATCATCATTCCTTTTACCAGGACATGGCCCGCCAATAATTGGTAAAGTACGAGTTAAAGATGCACTTGAAAGTACGGCCGAATATTTAATGTCTTTAGAAGAACAAACTTTAAATTTAATGAATAATGGTGCTTCCTTAGATGAGATTTTGCTAAAGGCTAAACCACCTCAAAATTTATCGGCAAAACATTTTTTACGTCCTGTTTACGATGAACCAGAATTTATAATTAGAAATATATGGAGATTATATGGAGGGTGGTATGACGGACAACCCTCAAACTTAAAACCTCCTGCAGAAGCAAGTATTGCCAAAGAAATTTCAAGTTTGATACCTGGAGGGACCGATAAACTGACTCAAAGATCATTGGAATTAGCGGGTCAGGGAGAATGGCGTCTAGCGTGTAAGCTTGTTGATATGGCTTACCAATCAGATTCAAGTAATCTGAAAATAAAAACTGCTCGGGGACAAATATATGCTCAAAGAGCAAAACATGAAACTTCTACGATGTCTATAGGAATATTTAATTCAACTGCCCGTGAAATGGGAATAAAACCTGATTCTAACAATACATTTAGTGTTCAAGAGAATAAACATAAAAACTCTTAATATTTGATTTGTTATTGAATGTATATTGCTGTAATTATATTGATCGAGTTAATTAGTTTATAATTGACTTTCGATTTAAAGATTATTCGATAAGATTATTCAGTAGATTATGTGAAGGATACTTAAATGAGTAGTGGTTCTAAAAATGATTGGGTTAATACAACTTTGGCCTCTATCCGATCACGATTTAAAGAGCGCAAGGATAAATTTAAAACATTATCTGGAATAGATATTGATCCTTTATATACTATTGAAGATAATCCTAATACAGGAGATAAAAATATAGGCTTTCCTGGAGAATACCCGTTTACTAGAGGGGTTCAACCAAATATGTATCGTGGTCGACTTTGGACCATGCGTCAATATGCAGGAATGGCTTCTCCTGAAGAATCGAATAAGAGATATCGATATTTACTAGATCAAGGTCAAACTGGATTGAGTGTGGCGTTTGATTTGCCTACTCAAACGGGTTATGACTCAGATCACCCTATGGCTAATGGAGAAATTGGTCGGACAGGAGTTCCTATTTCTAGTCTTGCTGATATGGAATTATTATTTGAAGGCATTCCTCTTGATAAAGTTAGTACCTCAATGACAATAAATGCGACAGCTTCAATATTGCTTTCTTTGTATATTGCTGTTGGGCGCAAACAAGGTGTTCCAATGGAAAAATTAAGTGGAACTATTCAGAACGATATTTTAAAAGAATATATAGCTCGTGGCACTTATATTTATCCTCCAGAAGCATCTTTAAGACTTATAACAGACACATTTAAATTTTGTAGTGACAATGTTCCTAAGTGGAATACTATTAGTATCAGTGGATATCATATGAGTGAAGCGGGAGCATCTGCTGCTCAAGAACTTGCGTTTACATTTTCTAATGCAATTACTTATGTTCAATCGGCTATTGACTCGGGTATGGATGTTGATGATTTTGCAGGAAGGCTATCATTCTTTTTTGTTTCACAAAGTAATCTATTTGAAGAAATTGCAAAATTTAGAGCTGCTAGACGTATGTGGGCTTATATTATGAAAGAAAAATTTGCAGCTAAGAATGATCGGTCTTGTATGATGAGATTTCATACTCAAACAGCCGGAGTCACTTTAACGGCACAGCAACCTGACAATAATGTAATACGTACGACTGTTCAAGCATTAGCCGCTGTATTAGGAGGGACTCAGTCGTTGCATGTTAATTCTAAAGATGAGGCTCTAGCTTTACCTACAGAAGAATCAGCCCAAATTTCACTTAGGACTCAACAAATTTTAGCTTATGAAAGTGGAGTTTCAGAAACAGTTGATCCTCTTGCTGGATCCTATTATGTAGAATCTTTAACGGATGATTTAGAAAGACTAGCATTTGAATATATTGATAAGATTGATGCTATGGGTGGAGCAGTTGAAGCTATACGTTCTGGATATCAAGCTAATGAAATACATCAGAGTGCATATTCATTTCAATCTGATGTTGAAAATGAGGAAACTATTGTTGTGGGAGTTAATAAATACAACTCCCCAACTCCCCCGATTGCAAAGCTACAGAAAATTTCACAGAAAGAAACAGATCGCCAGTTAAAAAGATTAGCTTCGGTTAAATCTACTAGAGATGATGTAAAAGTGGCAGAAGCTCTTTCTAAGTTACGTAGAACTGCTGAAGGATCTGAAAATACTATGCCAGCTATACTAGAATGTGTTGAAGCATATGCGACTGTGGGAGAAATTTCTGATGTTTTAAGACATGTTTTTGGGGAACAGGGAGAATTTGTTACTTTTTAATTAATTAGATTGAGGTATGAAATGTTAGCTAAATCAGTTTGTAGGGCTGAACATATTAATCATGTTTGTATTGCTGTTAAAGATATTGAAGATTCTTTGACTTTTTACAAAGACGTATTTGGCGCTGAACCTCAGGAATCAATTGAGGAAATTGAAGATCAAGGCGTATTAGCAGCTCTAGTTAGAGTAGGGGGATCACAGATTGAATTTATTCAACCATTAGATTCTTCTAATGGTGTAGGTAAATTTATTGAAAAAAATGGCGAATCAGTCCATCACATATGTTTTGAGGTGGATAATTTGCAAAATAAATTAGATAGTTTAGACGATGCAGGTTTTAATCTTATAGACAAGAATCCTCGAGAAGGACTTTCTGGAATGATAGCGTTTATACACCCTAAATCTACAAAAGGAATCCTTTACGAATTAGTAGACCGTGACGGAGCAAAGAGGTAACAATGCCCGCTAAAACGATAAAAGTACTAATTGCAAAACCAGGGTTAGACGGTCATGACAGAGGAGCTAAAGTAGTTGCTCGAGCATTAAGAGAATCAGGGATGGTTGTGACATATACGGGTATTCGTCAAACACCTGAAATGATTGTGGAACAAGCTGTAAAAGAAGATGTTGATATATTAGGAATCAGTATTCTTTCCGGTGCTCACAACGAACTATTTCCCAAAATAATTGAAGGCCTTCGAGAACGAGGCTTGGAAAATGTCATGATTATTGCTGGAGGTATCATACCGGAATCAGACAGAGCGAAAATGAAAGATATGGGCGTAAGCGAAGTTTTTGGTCCTGGTGCTACCTCAGATGATATTATCAGTTTTATAGAAGAAAAAATGTAGGCTTGGGTATGGATTTAGAATTTTATATAACTTTGATCTTAGCTCTTTTAGTTTCTTACTTATTTGGGGCTCTCCCATTTGCAGATCGTATTAGTAAACGCAAAGGGATAAATATATTTCAGATTGGTACAAAGTTAGCTGGAGCGTCAAATGTATTGCGGAATGTGGGAGTTAAGTCTGCTGGATTTGTATTGTTGTTTGATATTTCAAAAGGTGTATTAGCGGTTGCGGTTGCTAAAATAATGGGGCTAGAAGGGTTTTATCTTATAACAGCATGTTTATTTGCTTTATTAGGCCACTGGAATTCTATTTTTACAAATTTTAAAGGTGGAGATGGATTAGCTATTGGGGCAGGCTTGGCGTTAGGATTGTTTGGAGTATACGCTTTAATAGCGGGAATGGTTGCTGGTCTTATATCTTTATCTGCACAGAAACTACCATTTTCTTCTTTATTTAGTATTTTAGGTGCTTACCTAGTTATTGTAATTGCTATTTATCCTAAAGAAGGATTGACAGATTTACTTATCGGGTTTGGTCTTGTTTGCTTTTTGATTCTAGTTCACGCTCTTAGAGGGCATAAAAACAGAAAGAATAGAATTACAAATATTTAATTAGATTGTATTTGTAAAGAATCTTTATTTAACAGCAGATAAGTATCAACTAACTCACTAGCAACAATAAAAACTATTCCAGGTTTAGAAGGTACTTGAACATAATAAGATTCAGAATCTTTTAATAAAAATTTTATCTTAGTAGTTACTGAATTAGATCCTTCTATTGTATTTATTCTAATAGAAGCATCAGGGGTATCAAAATTTATATTAGAAGATTCAAATCCAGAAGTATAAAATTGTTGAAATATTTCTAATATTGAATCAACTTTTCGGGCATCTGCAATTTCTGCGTTGTTAATCAACCAATCGTTAGTATTATTCTTTAATATTGAAAAATTATTAGCGGTATTCTTGAATTCAAATTCTAGAGAGGCCACCTCTTCAGATGGAATGGAAACGATTATGGGATTCCGCCACAAGTTTGGATTAGTTGCAAATGTCATCTCCGGTGATTGAGGACAAGGAATACTGTATACATTATCTTTTCCGGATTTTCTTATATAACACAATCTAACATCAGAATCCCATGTCTCACCAACTATAAATTGTTCTTGTACTGATTGACCTAAATAAAAAGTAACAGAAGATCCTAAGTTGTCTGATACTCCTAACTTATTATGATGTTTTGTTTTTCTAGCTACTAATTGAGCGTTTTTAATGTTAGATACACTAATCCAAAAACTCTCTAATTTTGGAGGGTAAACAATATTTCTACCAACCATCCAACTAGTCGCATTCATTTTTTTTAAATTAACATTGATATCTGAATTATTGGAATTTATGGTTACCCTATCAATAACATCTGAAGTTATAGGTAATAGACCACTCATGTTAAATTCGTCTGAATCTGTTGAAATCACTCTAATTCCAATCCCTAAAATCCCTATTATTATTAGTGCTATTAGCACGTATCCAACTTGTTTACCTTGCATTGGGATTTCCTAAATTGCTTTTGAATCCTTTATTACGTCTTCGAATAAATTTTAAAACCCCAAAAATTATTAACAACAGGGGGATTCCAGCAATGTTCACATATCTAATAATGTTTTTGTGGTTATCTGATGAAAATACTAAATTTCTTTCAGATACTATTTTTGACCTAACAGATGCTAAGGTATCTTCTTCTGTTAACCAGTCTATGAAATTTAGCCCTAACAAACCATTTGTGCTAGCCACGTTGTTAAGTATTACGTCAGAGAGCCATTCAGCATCACCAGTTATTATGACTCTAGAGCTGTCTCGCCCTTCTATACTTACTGCCAAGTCACTTTGGAAATTGCTAGTTTGAAGTGTACTTTCAAAAATAGGATTTCCAACAGGATTTAAATTTGTGTAATTATTGTCTATGGAAGCGAATTCACTAGTAGTTATAAGTGGCGATATGTCATAATCGGATTTTGATTGATTAAGTATACCAATAGAACTAGCCCATGGCATTACAACAGAATTGGTATTGTTAGCTATATTAGTATTGGCTATATTTGCTCTAACCCAATAAGGATACGGTAAAAATATTCCTTCATTAAATGGAATGTCAACATTAGATTGGGTGTCATATACTAGATTAGATTCTACTATCACACCATATTTTTCTGACACATAGTTATTAAAAGAATGTCGATTGTCTATTCCAACAAATCCTATGTTTTCATCCGTTTCCATTACGACGGGTTGTAAATTTAATAATGCTTTTCCTCCATTATCCAAATAGTTGTCTATACTCTCAATATGTATGCTACTCATAGGTTCTGAAGGAGACGCTATCAATAATATGTCTACTGCCTCTAAAGGTAAGGAATCACTTGCGTCAGCCTCTACGGGTAAAAGATCGTATTCTTCATTTAATACTGAAAAGAAAGTTAACATTTGTTCTGTAGGAGATAATTCGCCGTGACCTTGTAATACCCCTATATTTAGTCTAGTTGAATCACTAGTAACCATTTTATCTGTTAGACTCGCAATCTTATATTCGAATCCATTTATACTCTCTACAAATGGAATAACTTCTTTTTTGTCTAAGTATGTTAAAGAAATACCTAAATAGCCGGTTTTTATTTGAAATTCTCCTTGGCTTTGTCTTTCAAATGCAACTGCTTCAATTCCAGAATTGTATGCTTTTTGATATGCTTGCGGGCTCTCTTCAGGGTAATGTCTAGTAACTTTAATTTTTCCGTCAGAGCTTGATTCCATATCGTCTAAGAAATCATTTACATCTCTATATACAGAAGCTACTTGAACAGGAGGTTCATCTGATAAATATAAGTCTATCGTTAGCAAGTCATCTAAATTACTGATTATTTGGTTGGTTGCTGGACTAAGTGTAAAAATTTTGTCTTCAGTTAAATCCAATCGTCCTTGTATTGATGTTCCAAACCAACCTACTAGGATGCTTAAAATTATTAGCCCGGCTACACCTAGTCTAAGATTTATATATTGCTGTGATTCATGGCTTAAAGTACGACTTCTCATTATTAAAAAAGTAGCTGTTAAAAATGTTGCGATTAACGAAGAGAAATACATAATGTCTCTTAGATCTATTAAACCCCTACTAATATTGTCAAAATGAGTAATGGGACTTAATAGCTGCAATAAGCTAGCTATATTTGTTGGAAGAGTTATTGCTACTATCTCTAATCCCATTATCATCAGGAACATTCCTAATGTTAATCCTAATATGAAAGATATTATTTGATTTCTAGTTAAACTTGATGTGAATAATCCTATGGACACCAAGCTCGCACCTAGGAATATACTTCCAAAATATTGTGATGTGATTGCTCCCCAGTCCATGTCTCCAGCAGAAGTTAAGGTTAAAGGTATTCCTAATGTGACTAGAACAGCAATTGTTACAAATATCAATCCTGATATAAATTTACTTAATAATATTACCCATGCTCTAATAGGGTGTGTAAGAAGTGTTTCTAATGTTCCGTCTCTTTGTTCTTCTGATAAAAGTCTCATAGTTGCAGCGGGAATAAATAAAGTCATCAGCCATGGGAGTGAAGGTCTATCGATAGAAAATTCTACGGTAAAAAGTGGTTGTAGAGAAGCTTCTCCTATTAAGAATGCTGTTTTGAAAAAAGACCAAGAAGATATTGCTACAAATATAACTAAAAGCAGATACCCAGTGGGTTGATCAAAATATCCTTTAAGGTCTTTTTTAATTAGTGCTATAAAAGGAGTGGACAACATTAAGAACCTCGTTTCCTTTCATCCTCTTTGGTTAGATGGTTAAAAACGTCTTCTAGATTAACATCGTCTTGATGCAAGTCCCAGAGGTTCCATTTATTTTCATGAGACAATTTGAATATTTCTAACCTTGGATCGATTTCTCCAGATAATTCAACAATATATCTTTTTCTGTTTTCTTTTGGATCTAATCTAATTAAGGATTCTATCGACGGAATACTAGAAAGTCCTTTTTCTATTTCGGATCCTTCTATCTCAACGTATATATTTTTCAACTCAGAAGGAGCATGTTGAGATACGTCTTCTAATTTTGAGTCTAATATAAGATGCCCGCCACCTATTATTATTACTCTTTCGCATGTATTTTCAACTTCCTGCATTATATGAGTCGTAAGTAGTACAGTCCTATCTTTCCCCAAAGATTTTATTAAATCTCTCATAGCTAATTTTTGATTTGGGTCCAATCCTTCAGAAGGCTCGTCAAGTATTAATATTGAAGGCCTATGTAAAATAGCTCCTGCTAAGCCAACTCTTTGATGGTAACCTTTAGACAATTCGTGTATAGGTCTATGAAAGACTTGTTGCAAACCAGCTTCTTCTATTGTCCTATCAATGTTTCCTTTCCGATCAGAACCTTTCATTTTGCGTAGGTCAGCAATGAAATCAAGGTATTCGCTTACCAGTAAATCTTCATAAAGGGGATTGTTTTCTGGAAGATACCCAATGCTATTTCGTGTTTTTAAGTCATCTTGGGTATTATCAACACCTTCTATTAATATTTTTCCTTCATCAGCGGTGTAATAGGATGTTAAGAGACGTATAGTAGTTGTTTTGCCAGCACCATTTCTTCCCAAGAAACCTACAATTTCGCCTCTTGTAATGTTAAATGTTAAATTTTGGACCGCTTTTAATGGCCCAAAATTTTTGCTTACATTATCGACACTAATTGTTACAGAGTTTGACCCTTCAGTAGTTTTTTCTATTTCTGAATTCATTACAGTTGGATATTCCCGAAATGATTGTTAGTCATCAAATGGAGCTGGTAATTTTGGAGGATTTAATTCCGTAATTAAGGACTCAGTTGTTAGAACCATAGCGGATATGCTAGCAGCATTTTCTAAAGCAGATCTAGTCACTTTCACAGGATCTATAATTCCATATTCATACATACTTCCATAACGGTTCTTTTCTGCGTCAAAGCCATAATCGTCAGAACCGTTTTTCACTGCATCCACGACAACAGAACCACTAAATCCAGCATTTTCTACTAGTAATGATAATGGTGCTGATACAGAATTTAAAATTACTCTTGCTCCAGTATCTATGTCAGAAGTTCCTTGAAAGTCAGGAGCTACTTTTTCTGCAGCTCTAACTAAAGATGATCCTCCTCCTGGTAATATTCCTTCTTCCATTGCAGCTCTAGTAGCAGCTAGTGCATCTTCTAGGCGCTGTCTTTTTTCTTTAAGTTCTACTTCAGTTGGCGCACCAACTTTAATTACTGAGACTCCTCCGGAAAGTTTCGCTGCTCTTTCTTCAAGCTTTTCTTTATCATAATCAGACGTTGTTTGAGAAACCTGACTTTTTATGTTAGATATTCTTGAATCTATGTTTGATTGGCTTCCATTACCTTCAATAAATGTAGTTGTATCTTTTGTCGCTGTGACCCGCCTGCATCTTCCTAGATCTAATATTTCTATAGAATCAAAAGTGCGACCTGTTTCATTGCTTATAACGGTCGCTCCAAACAATATAGCCATATCTTCGAGTATAGCTTTTCGCCGATCGCCAAATGCAGGTGCTTTTACACCTAAACAGTTTATGGTCCCTCTCATCTTATTTACAACTAATGTTGCTAGAGCTTGGCCTTCAATATCTTCAGCAACAATCACTAGATCCTTTCCAACAGCAGAAAATTTTTCTAGAAACGGGACTAGAAGATCAATACTTTCAATTTTTTCAGAAGTTATTAATATGTAAGGCTGATTTAATTCCGTAATCATTTTTTCTTGGTCTGTCACAAAATAAGGTGATAGATATCCTCTATCTATTTCCATTCCTTCTACGTAATCGACCTCATATTTAATTCCAGGAGATTGCTCAACAGAGATAACTCCATCTTTTCCAACCTTGTTAATTACAGATCCTACTAATTCCCCCATCTCTTCATCATGTGCAGAAAGAACAGCTATTTGAGAAATTTGATCATCTTCAGTAACTGATTTAGACATGGATTTTAATTCTGTAACCATTGATTCAACAGCTTTTAGCATTCCTTGCTTTATCAACATCGGATCTGCACCCGCTGCTATGTTTTTAAAACCATTTTTCAACATGGCTTGAGCTAATATTGTAGAAGTAGTGGTTCCATCTCCAACATCATCATTTGTTTTTGAAGCAGCCTCTACTAGTAACTGTGCTCCCATATTATGGAATGGTTCTGCAAGCTCTATTTCTTTCGCAATGGTAACTCCATCACTGCATACTTGAGGTGGACCGAATTCTTGTTCAATTACAACATTGCGTCCATTTGGACCTAATGTTGCGCCTACAGTTCGAGCCATTATGTCAATGCCTTCCATGAGTTGCTCTCGGGCATCTTCATGGAATTGAAATTGTTTTGGCATCGATTACCTCCTAATAATTAAATAGATTACGTAAGTATTAATTCACGAACAATAATTATAACATTTGCATATGTGTATGATAGTTATCCTGTATGTTTATATTTTTTTAGTGCAGATTCATCAAAATTAACACCAATACCAGGATCATCTGGAAGTATCATATATCCATCTTTTACTGTTGGTTCTTGTTCAAACATCGGAAAAGTCCAAGGCATATGCTCAACCCATAAGCCGTTTGGAGATGCAGCTACACAGTGTAATAACGTTTCAGTTGCTAAATGACTTGCGATTTTTAAGTTGTTGATTTCAGCAATATGAGCTATTTTCATCCATTGAGATATTCCACCTGCTCTCAACAAATCGATTAAAATTATGTCAACTGAATTATGGTCAATCAGAGTTTTAAAAGGTTCTATTCCATAGTGATATTCGCCATTTGCTACTGGTAAATCTAATGCTTCTGCTATTCGTGACAATCCCGCATAATCTTGATGATAAACAGGATCTTCTAACCAGTAGAGGTCATATTCTTCAAGTTTTCTTCCAATTGTTATACTTGTGTTTACATCCCAGGCTTGATTGACATCTACCATTAATGTCACATCGGGACCGACAGCTTCTCGCATGACTTTCATTCTTTCAATTTCTTTGGAGTTAGATGATTCTCCCCCTAATCGAAATTTCATAGCATCATAGCCTTCGTCAATTAACTCTGAAGCTTTTTTCTGTAATCTATCTAAATCGAAATTTCTCCATAAATATCCACTTGCATAAGTTCTCACTTTATTTTGAGAGCCACCTAATAATTTATAAATGGGTTGATTTAACAATTTTCCTTTTAAGTCCCATAAGGCAACTTCAATACCTGAGATTGCTCGCGTTAATATACCCGCTGGAGCACCTGACCCTGCAATGGAATAGAATTTATTTGTTATGAAATCAATTCGCTCTGAGTCTTCCTCGATTATTAATTCTAACAAGCTGTCTATTGTTACCTTTAAAGGTTTCAGCATTACCGAACTTGTAAATCCCGAATACCCTATACCCTCAGCACCACCTGCACTTTGGATTTTTATAGTTACAAATTCTGCACTAGCAGATTTACCATCTCCGAGTCCTCCTGTCATAGGTCCTGCCTCTCTAGGTAGACTGACTACACCTGTTTGAAACCCTGTTATTTTCATATTAAAAACCTTTATCTGAAAATGAGGTTATTAAAATATATATGACTACAGGTACGATGATTACCCATAAAATAATACGTGGTGAAAATTTCATTTTGCCTCATCCAAAGTGAATATCAACTCTCGACTGATGGATTTTAACATATATGGAATATTTATTATCTTAATAAATGATACTGATATCATGATTAAATATGATTGATAAATTTAACATTATTGCTATAGACATAGATGGAACTCTTAAAACAGATTCTAACGGTACTCGATCGCATACGATTAAGATCTTAAATCAATGTAGGGATTCAGGTGCGAAAATCGTAGTAGCTACTGGTAGAAGTTACATGGCAGCTTTTGATTATTTAAATGGATTTATAGATATAGATTTTCTTATTTCATTTCAAGGAGCACTAATAACAGAAAAGCTATCACAAAAAAAATTATGGTCTAAATTTCTTAGTAAAAAAAATATAAATATGGCTATTACTGAATTGCGAAATTTCAATGTTGAGATTGTCTTATATAGCGGTAATGATATATATGTTGAGAATGCGACACCTTGGACTACTGATTATGCGGATAGAAATAATGTTGACTTGATTGTAGTTAATGATTTGTTGGATTTAAATATTCCTACCTACCGAATACTCGCAGTAGGCGATCAATTCATAATTAAAGATATTGAAGAAATACTAAAAACTAATTATAAAACGGATATATATGCTACAAGGTCTTTACCAAATTTTTGTGAAATATTGAATATTGAAGCTGGTAAAGACAAGTCTTTAGAATGGCTTTGTTCTCAAATGGGATTTTCTAGGAAAAATGTAATAGCTTTTGGAAACGGATTTAATGATATTGAAATGCTAACCTGGGCAGGACTTGGAGTTGCTATGCGTAATAGTGAAGCAGAAACATTAGCAGTCGCAGATTTGGTTATAGAAACTGGAGTACCTGAATATTTAGAATCTATTATCCCAAAAGTAGATTAACTATTAACTATATTCCGTATATAGATTCAGCATTTTTAAAGAAAAAAGCTTCTTGCTCAGATTTTGATAGTTGACTTGTTATTTCTTTGTAAGCATTTATAACTTTTGAGTAATCACTCCATAACCCATCAACCGGCCAATTTGTTCCAAATATTATTCGTGTTGCACCAAATATTTCAATACAAGTTTCTACATATGGTTTTATTGATTCTATAGTCCAATTATGATCACCCATTCCTAGGCCTGAAATTTTGCAAATCACATTTTCCATTTCAGATATAGTTTTAAGGCCAGATTTCCAATTTTGGAAATACTCGTTATTTCTTTCTCTAGGTATTCCTGCATGATCCAAGATAATAGTTATGCCGGGGTAAGATCTGGCTAGATTTTTTAATTTATTAATTTCTGGCCATTCTACTGCAATATTAGAAATAAGATTGTATTCATCTAAAAGACGGAAACCATTTTTGAAAGCAGAACTAGTAAGATAGTCTCCGTAAGAAAAATCACGTATTCCTTTGAAATTTGGATACTCCAGATGCCTTTCTATTACTGATCTAGCGTTTGAAGAGCGTAAATCAACATGTCCCACTATAGCATTAGGGATTTTATTACTTGTGTAAATATTTTGTAACCATTTTGTTTCATCTACAGGATCCTTTGAGCCTATTGCGGCTTGAACATGTATTACTTTTTTCATACCAAGAGGTTTTGCATCTTTAATGAAATCTGTAGCAAGATAATTTTTGTTACCAAGTTCTTTTAATGGGAGATCTTCATCGGGTTGCCAATGCCCATAATGAAGTGTTGGGTGGCTCATATCATAAAAATGTACATGGGAATCTATAAATTCAAATTCTTCGTTATTCATTTATTAAATACGTTTAGTTTTAAATTGTTTGACGAGTTCACGATTTATTTTTTAACGATACTAGGCCCTTCATATACAATTGATGTATATATCTGGACAGACGATGCTCCTGATTCCAATAATTCAAATGCTTGTTTTCCAGTTGAAACGCCACCACATGCATTTATATCGATATAAGAACCATAAACTTCAGAAACTTCCTTAACCATTGATATTGTATTGTTTATGAGAGGGGATCCGCTTAATCCGCCTTTTCCTACTGCCAAATTATGATTGTTTACCGGTTTTGTATTAGCGAGCGTGATCGCTTCAACGTTTTGGTCTATACAAGTTTTTATCAGATCTAATATATTCTTCTTATTAGAATTTTTGCTTGTAACATCATAAGGAGGCATTTTTATGAAAAGTGGTTTTGTTCTGTCTTTATTTATTTCAATAATTAATTCATTTAACATTTTTTTTGTTTGAAATATTCGTATACCTTCAGTGTTTGGGGAACTAATATTAATCTCGATAGCTGATGAGAATTTTTCAAGTCTTTGATGACATTCATGTATGTCGTCTATTGTCTCCCCTGAAACACTTAAAATTCTTTTTATATTATTTTTTGGAGATGGGGTATTGGATAATACTTTTTCTATTTTTTCTAATCCATATCCAGGGAATCCCAAAGAATTCACTAATCCTTTTTCTTTTGTCAGGCGTATCATCCTAGGCTTTGGATTCCCGGGGCGAGGGTTCTTTGTGATTGTACCCCCTGTAATATATCCAAACCCAAAGCTTTCTAAATGTGGTAAAAGTAGGCAATTTTTATCCCATCCAGCAGATAATCCAATAGGGTTAGAAACATTTATTCCTGCAAAAGTAGTGTTGAGAGCGGGATTTTCGTAATAAGCTATTTTTTTGATTATCTTTGGGGTAATCGTATGTTTTAGAAAGTAATCTGCTAAGCCTTGAGCTTGCTCAGGCGGCAATGTGAAAAGAATTGGTTTTAGTATTTTATAAAAATTCAATATGAGGCTCCATTAAAGATTATACTTCATGACCTGTTGTGTTTTTTGTATCTGCTAGTCTATCCTGTAAGAACATTAATTAATTAGGATACTTTCATGACACTTGATTTTAAGTATGGGACTCCTGAATCTCCTAGAGGTCATGCTTTAATATATTTCCAAGACTTTGCAAATCAGAAAACTTTTGCTAGTTATGTCATTCTTTTGCCTATAACTGTAGATGTTTCAAAGTATGTGCCGCCATTTTTAATGAATCAGGTAGGTGATATTGGAGTAGGGGATATGTCTGCATTTGCTTTTCCTCCTGCACCTGAAGAAGTTGATGATTTAGATTCAATTAGGGAGCTAGCATCATATAGGAATGACGACCTTATTTTTGGGGGTGTTTGCGATCCAGATGATTTACCTTCTGCAATGATTAAAGTTAATGAAGTTGTTGAATTGTATTTGGATTTATATGAAAAGAATAATGACATTACGGCTATAATGGGCGACTCGTTTGAGGAAATTGAAGATCACTCTCCAGTAAGTGATGTTGTTTATTCTCTGATGTCTGATACAGATCGGCTTGAAGAATTAACTAAACTTGTTGGAAGATTAAGGTATTCTGTTGAGGCAGGAGAAATTTCATTAGGTAATGAAACTGAAGAAGATATATTAGTGTTAAGTTCATATTTTCCAGATTCATATCAAATCGAGACACTACTTCATTGGGCTAAAGAAACTAAAAATGAATCTGCGGCTCATAAAACTGATTTGTATTTAAAAAGATGTTTTTTATTAGCTAGAGAAGAATATGTTGAACTTGGAAAAATTGAAAAAGATATTGCTGAGTTGATAGACTAACCTCTAAACGTTACAAAAATCGAATGGAGATTCTTATGAATATAGGAGTACCTACCGAAATCAAGTCTCAAGAAGCACGCGTAGGTTTGACTCCAGATAGTGTCCGTGTTCTTGTTGATAATGGGCATAAGATTATCATTCAAGATAAAGCTGGCCTTGGAACAGGATTCGACAACTTCGATTACCAAAATTCAGGTGCAGATATAGCCTATACTCCAGAAGATGTTTACACTAATTCTGACATGATTGTTAAAGTAAAAGAGCCTTTATCTAGTGAACTTTCTCTTATTCAAGAAAACCAGATTGTGTTTACATATTTTCATTTATCAACATCTTCTAAACTTGCTGCAGGGTTAATAAATTCGAAATCTATTTGTATAGCTTATGAAACGGTTACAAATGATCGGGGTCAGCTTCCTTTACTTATCCCAATGAGTGAGGTTGCTGGCAGGATGTCTGTTCAAGCTGGAGCTCATGCATTAGAAAAGCCTCAATTGGGACGTGGTATTTTGTTAGGAGGAGTACCGAGTATACCTTCAGCAAAAGTGTTAATCCTAGGGGGGGGCACAGTTGGAGAGAATGCGGCTATTATTGCAATTGGAATGCAGGCAGAAGTTATTATCATGGACAAATCAGATGGAAAATTAAAAGAATTATATAGAAAATTTGGAACAGATATAGTTACTTTAAATAGTAATAATATTGATATAGGTGACTATATTAAAGATTGTGATTTATTGATTGGAGCAGTACTTATACCAGGTGCAAATGCTCCCAAGATTGTTTCTAGGCAAATGATTTCATCAATGAAAAAAGGATCTGTGGTTGTTGATGTTGCTATAGATCAAGGAGGATGTTTTGAAACAAGCACTCCTACAACGCATCAGAATCCTACATATTTAGTTGATGGGGTTGTGCATTATTGTGTGGCAAATATTCCTGGGGCAGTTCCTTTAACTTCAACTTTGGCTCTTAATAAGGCTACTCTGCCATTTGTGTTAAAACTTGCAAATCAAGGCTATAAAGAGGCCCTGTTAAATGACAAGCATCTTCTAGCAGGTCTTAATGTATATAAAGGTAAGATAACATATGATGCGATATCAGAATCCTTAGGATACGAATCGGTGGATCCATTAACAATAATTAATTAATATTACAGTATCAATTAATTTCTAAATTGTCTGTAAAAATCTCTTATATCGTTAACTAGCATTTCAGGTTCTTCCATTGCTGCAAAATGACCACCTTTAGGCATTTCTGTCCAACGGACAATATTATATGATCTTTCAGCCCATTCTCGTGGTGGGGTGGCTATGTCGTGGGGGAAAATTGCGCCTGCTGTTGGTATTGTTATTTTGTCAGATTTTTCGAATGAACCACCGGTTATAGGATAACCTTCAAAATACATTCTTATCGAAGAATTTATTGTCTCTGTAGCCCAATATATTGTTAAATTTATTAATAGATCGTCTTTAGTGAATCTAGATTCTATATCTCCATCACAATCACTCCAAGCTCTATATTTCTCCACTATCCATCCGGCTAATCCTATTGGCGAATCATTTAATCCATATGAAAGTGTTTGAGGTCTTGTAGAGTGCATTCGATTGTATGCAGCTTCTTCATGGTTCCATTTTTCTTGTTGTTTAATATGATTGATTTCTGCTTGTGTTAGTTCTTTTGATCCTTCCCCTAAGTATGCACCTGGTCTATTTAAAGCAGTGAAATGTAGTCCGATTATATTGTCTGAATTTGAGTAAAGATATCCTAGTTGAGTTGTTACTCCAGCACCAATATCTCCTCCGTGCGCAGCATATTTTTCATAACCTAGAGTATTAGTCATTAACGAGTTCCAGAGTTTTGCTGTTTCCCTGACATTAAGACCTGATTTGGTTGGCCTTGATGAGAATCCATATCCAGGAAGAGATGGTGCTACTACATCAAATGAATCCTTAGGGTCTCCGCCATTTATTTCAGGATTAGAAAGCAGAGGGATTATCTTATGCATTTCATAAAATGTACTTGGCCACCCATGTGTTATGACAATTGGAATTGCATTTTTGTTGGGTGATTTTTCATGTATAAAATGAATTTTGAAATCTTTTATATCAGTTGTGAAGTGGGTAAATTTATTTAGAGAATCTTCATGTTTTCGCCAATCGAAATCAGTTTTCCAATACTCAACCAATTCCTTTAAATACTCTAAATTTGTGCCATGCATCCAACCTGAACCAGGGATTTCGTCAGGCCAACGGACTCGATCTAAACGATATTTAAGATCATCTAATATTTCATCACTGATATTTATTTCAAATTTATTCATCCTTAATATCTCCTATCGCAATATTCCAAAAAATTCTCTAATATCATTTACTAACAATTCAGGTTCTTCCAGTGCTGCAAAATGCCCCCCTTTAGACATTTTTTGCCAGCTGAGTGAATTGTACACCCTCTCAGCCCATTCCTTTGGTGGATCACTGATATCTCCAGGGAAAACAACTATTCTTGCTGGAGTGGTAATCTTTTCTGATTTTTTAAGATTGTTATAAATGTGTTGGTCATTTAATTTTTGATATTCTAGGTACATACGGATTGAAGAATTAATTGTTTCGGTAGCCCAATATATTGTTAAAGTTACTAGGAGTTCATCTTTAGTGAAACTTGATTCTATATCGCCATCACAATCACTCCAAGCATAGTATTTTTCTATGATCCAGCTAGCTAATCCGACAGGTGAATCACTTAATCCATATGACAAAGTTTGAGGTTTGGTACTGTGAATTCTATAATAAGCACCTTCCTGCGCCATCCATTTTTTTGTACGATTATTGTGGGCATATTCTTTTTCAGTTAATGGCTTAGATCCAGTGCCTAAGTATGGCTGTAATCCATTTATCAAATTAGCAATCATGTGAATTCCAATTATGTTATTGGGATACATATATCCTAATTGTGATGTTACTCCTGTTCCAATATCTCCACCATAGGCAGCATATTTTTTATACCCAAGGGTATCTGTCATTAATGAATTCCACATTTTTGATGTTTCTCTGATGTTAATACCGTGTCTAGTAGGCTTTGAAGAAAAACCATATCCTGGAAGAGACGGGGCGATTACGTCAAATGAATCTTTGGGGTCTCCACCATTTATTTCAGGATTAGTAAGCAGAGGGATTATCTTATGCATTTCATAAAATGTACCGGGCCAACCGTGTGTTATGACAATTGGGATTGCATTTTTGTTAGGTGATTTTTCATGTATAAAATGAATTTTGAAATCTTCTATATCAGTTGTGAAGTGAGTAAATTTATTCAGAGAATCTTCATGTTTTCTCCAGTCAAAATCAGTTTTCCAATACTCAACCAATTCCTTTAAATACTCTAAATTTGTGCCATGCTTCCAACCTGAACCAGGGATTTCGTCAGGCCAACGAACTCGATCTAAACGATATTTAAGATCATCTAT
>JBJLGX010000002.1:0-29129 GCA_045564655.1 Dehalococcoidia bacterium | reverse complement strand
ATTTGTAATATGTAATAACGGAATGTATCGAGTACTAAAAGTAAATTACAAAATATACCAAACAGAGCTATTAGGAGAAACAGAACCTGTAGGAGAAATGCTACCTCATTCTGATTTCAAAACACCTATTAATATGTGCAATATAGCGAAAGGTATGGGATTAGAATGTGAAGATATTACTAGTCCTAATCAAATAAAACCAGCATTAGACAAAGCTATAAAATCAGGAAAACCCTACTTACTAAATATCTCAATAGATGGCTCTCTATAAAATCAGCCTCTGGCAATATACGGCATATTAGTTGCCATAATAGTCACCGTTTGTATATTTGTATCTAAAGGTAAATTACTCATATGCAATATAGTGCTACCTGCATGATCAACATCAAATGTGGGTTCTACCATTTTCGTTCCATTTGGCTGAATAATCCCTTCTTCCATTCTTCTAGTAAGTGGAGTGGAGGCATTCCCAATATCAATCTGACTACATGCAATGTTATATTTCCTACAATCTAACGATATTGATTTAGTCAGACCTAATACAGCGTGCTTTGTAGCAGTGTATGCAACCGAATATGGTCGGGGCACATATGCAGATATAGAACCATTATTAATGATTCTACCCCCCATTGGTTCCTGAGACTTCATTATATTAATGGCATTTTGAGCACACAAAAAACTACCAGTAAGATTCACATCGACAACTTTTTTCCAATCTTCCAATGACAAATCTTCTAAATTTACTAATGGCGGAGCTCCTATTCCAGCATTATTGAATAAAACATCTAATCTCCCAAATCTATCCTGCGCTGTTTTAAATAATTTAGCTATAGAATCTGAATCCGATACATCAGTCTGAACAATACAAATTTTCTCTTCAGCAGCGTTAGATAGCTGAGCAGTTTCTTTCAATGGTTCCAAACGTCTACCTGTTAATGTTACTGAATATCCATCATTTAAAAGGTGAATAGCTGCACTACGCCCTATCCCTGAACCTGCTCCTGTAATAAGAGCTACTTTATCTTTGGAATTCATAAAATCCTCCAATGTCCAAATAAAAATTGCCTTTCACATAATCTATGATGAGTATATATGACTTATTTCATAAATCCCATATAATGCAAAACTATATGATACCCAGCCAAAAAAATAATAAATCAAATACAGGATATCCCATATGGAGTGACCACAAAATGTGGGGGCTATCAATTGCCGAAACGCTAACATGGGCAGGTTTATTTTATATATTCCCTGCGTCCATTTTAAAATGGACTGAAAATTTCAATTGGAGTATAAGTGAAATATCGATTGGCTTCTCTATTGCGTTAATAGCATCAGGAACCGGTGGATTAATTTCAGGAAGACTAATAGATAAAGGGTTAGCTAGAGCGCTCATGCCATCATCTATAGTCTTAGGATCTTTACTAATATCACTAATCCCATCCATAAACCATCTTTGGCAATTCTATCTTATTTGGTTTTTAATAGGATTTTGTTTATCTGGATGTCTATATCAAGCATGTTTCTCTTATATAACTAGCAGGTATAAAGAAGATGCAAAAAAACCCATAGTTATGATAACTCTATTTGCCGGATTTGCTAGCACTATATGCTACCCAGTATCGACAAAATTATCAGATTTATATGGTCTGAATATTAGTACATATATTATTTCAATAGTTTTATGTTTAATTGTTGCACCATTGATGTGGTATTCGATATACCCAACAAATTTGCCAAGCACTCAAAAAGAATCCGTCAAAATAGATTCAATTAAAAAAAGCTTGTTACCAATATTAAAAAACCCTATTTTTTGGGGGCTATTAATGACATTTGCAGCTTTTCATGCAAACCAAAGCATGATAGTCAGTCAAATCTTCCCTTTGCTAAACAGTCAAAACTTAACTTCAAACCAAGTGCTTCTATTTGCTTCTTTAATAGGGCCAATGCAAGTTACCGCAAGACTGATCTTTTTTCTGATCGAATTTATCACAAAAAAAGACATCCCCATATCTCTTATATGTAGCATATGCTTAACCATGTTAGCTTTATCTAGTTTTATGCTATTTATAAATGATACTTCCCTAACTCTAATAACTATTTTTATAATTCTACAAGGCGGACCATACGGAATGGTCAGTATATTGCAACCGCTACTAACGGCTCAATTAATAGGTAGAATTAATTTTGGAATATTGTCTTCTATGGTTGGGATAGGATTCATTCTGGGTTCAGCATCTGGTCCTGGAATAGCAGGATGGATTGCTGAAACCTGGAGTTATAATACGGTATTAATTACGACCACCTTCATAGCTTTAACTGGATTAATATTTTTATCATCTACTTTAATAATCCACAAATATAAAAGACTAAATTAAAAGGATTAGATATGGAAAAAATCTTAATAAAAAACAGTACCATATACGACGGTACAGGCGCTCATCCTTTTCAGTCAGATATATTAATTCAAAATGGTAAAATATTAAGTATAGGTAACTTGAAAGAGTTATCAGCTACATATGTGATTGACGGATCTGGATTAGCCTTATCGCCAGGATTTATCGATACTCATACTCATTCTGATTCTAAGATTCTAAATGATCCAGCACATGAACATTCTTTGAGACAAGGTGTCACGACTGAAATATTAGGTCAAGACGGTTTATCCTATGCTCCTCTATCTCCAAAAAATTACAGGTTAAATAGCGAATATTTGTCTGGTTTATTAGGTAATCCCCCTAAAAATATAGACATGTCATCAGTTGAAAAATTTAGATCTCATTACGATAATAAAGTTTCAATCAATACTGCTTATTGTGTTCCTCACGGAGCGATCAGATTAGAAAGTGTTGGATTCAAAGACCTTCCATTAACTGGCAATGCATTAGAAACAGCTAAGAATCTTGTGAAAGAAAGTATGGATCAAGGAGCTGTTGGAATGGCAACCGGAATGTCGTATTTCCCAAACGCTTGGAGTGACACACAAGAACTCATAGAATTATGCAAAATAGTTAAAGAAAAAGATGGGGTATATGTAACTCATCTTAGAGATAAAAATGTCGACCGAGCTTTTGGTGGAGGATGGGTGAAAGAAGCGATAGAAATAGCTCGCAAAAGCGGAGTAAAAATACATTTTTCTCATTACCGTACTGACAAAAACACCGCGGGCAACATAGAAGCTAAAATGCATCTCATAGATGAAGGAATACGTGAAGGGCTAGATATCACACTGGAACTATATCCTTATCCAACCGGCAGTACTTTTCCTTTGAGTTTCTTACCCAGTTATGCACATGAAAACGGAATCCCTGGCGTTATAGATTTATTATCTGACAAATCAAAAAGATAGAACTTGCAGATTACTTAGACAATGATTTTGAAACCCCCACAGGTCCTATAGGTGAAGTGATCCTATCTTACATCCCAAAATTCCCTGAATTAGAAGGGAACTCTCTTCTTAATATAGCAAAGAAAAGAGGGGAAACTGTTGGGATGGCTCTATGCAATTTATTACTTGAGACCAAATGTCAGATAGGATACTGGGCCATGCCACCTGATGAAAAAACATGGGATCAAATAAATCTCGATATTGTTAAATTACTTTCACGAAAAGACTATATGGTAGGTAGTGATTCCATTCCTCTAGGGAGTTATCCGCACCCAAGAGCATACGGAACTTTCCCAAGAATAATAGGTCGATTTCAAAGAAAATATAATTACATGCAATTAAGCGAAACGATTCAAAGAATCACCGAAAATCCTGCTAAAAGATTTAAATTAAATAAAAGAGGGGCAATAAAAGAAGGTTATTTTGCGGACATAGTTATATTTGACTCAGATACTGTGATAGATAACGCAACATATGAGAATCCAAAGCAGTACCCTACTGGAATACACTACGTTATCGTTAACGGAAAACTTGCTATAGAGAAAGGTCAATTAAAAAGTTCAAATTCCGGTAAAGCTATTCCTTAATTTTTATCTTTCCAATTTAGTACAAATTGTCGTTGTATATCTGTTTCTGGAGAAGCCCTGAAGTCTCCTGCAACTCCCTTACGCAAATTAGGAATATACTTTAACGCTTCTTCATTAGGCATTCCATTTCTAATTAAATAACATGCAACTACAATACCTGTCCTTCCCAAACCTCTAAAACAGTGAACGTACACAGATTCTCCATCAGAAATTTTCTGATCAATCAAATCTAAAATATTATTCATGACATGCGTTTCTGGGATGTTTCTATCAATAATAGGAAATCTATAATATTCAGTTCTTTTCCCCCTACGTCTCCGTTCTCTATGCAACATAGGCTCATACCTAGGCCTTTCCCCATTCATAGTTAAATCAATAAAGGTGGTTATCCCTGCATCCAACAATTTAGAAATTTTCCAAGACGCAAAATTGTTTACACCTAACCCATATCTTTTCATTGCTACAAACTGATGTGCTAATGAAGCTAATGTGGTGCCCAACTTAAAAGAGTATTGGTTACCAGGATATTCCCCAGCCGCAAATTGTTGTTCTTCTACCCAATAGGAGAACGGGGTCAAAAATAGTCTTTCTTTATCTAGTTTATTTTGTTTAACAATCATAAAGTTAAGATAACATATTAAAGAGTTATTGTGAGGAGTTAGCTTTGGATAATGACAAAACTAAAAATCTTGTCTGGATAGATTTAGAAATGACTGGATTAGAAGAAAAGAAACATGTAATTATTGAAATTGCATCCTTAGTAACTGATTCAGAATTAAATGAATTAGCCATAGGTCCTATAATAGCAATAAATAGATCTCATGAGGAATTATCTAAAATAAATGCTTGGTCAAAAGAGCAACATGCTAAGTCTGGATTATTAGAAAGAGTAAATGATTCTTCAATAAGTATATCTGAAGCCGAAAAAATGACTCTTAAATTTTTGAAAAAATTTGTAGCTAAAGGAAGCTCTCCTATATGTGGTAATTCCATAGGGACAGATAGGCGTTTCATTAGAAAAGAAATGCCTAAATTAGATGCATTTTTACATTACAGGATGATCGATGTGTCAACAATTAAGGAATTAGTAGCAAGATGGTATCCTGACAAAATACCACCTCAAAAAAAATGTTCCCATTTAGCAATGGATGATATAAAAGAAAGTGTTGAAGAACTAAGGTGGTATAGAGAAAATATTTTTGCACCTAATTCTATTAAAATATAAAGGTCATAATTAATACATAACAATGAGTGAAACTAATACTGAAGACTTTATACGAGAAATAATTAGATCAGATGTTGAAAAAGGCTTATCTGAAGTAGTAACTAGGTTCCCTCCAGAACCAAATGGATATCTTCATATAGGGCATGCTACGGCAATATGTCTTAATTTTGGAATCGCTGAAGAAGTAGGACAAGCAAAGTGTAATCTAAGATTTGACGACACAAATCCTGCAAAAGAAACCACCGAATTTATAGAATCTATCAAAAAAGATATCAGATGGCTTGGATTCGATTGGGGTGATACTGAATTTTATGCTTCAAATTACTTTCAAGAATTGTATTCACATGCAATCACTTTAATAAAACTCAATAAAGCATATATTGACTCTCAAAATCAAAATCAAATCAGAGAAAATAGAGGGACTCTAACTGAACCCGGTAAAAATAGTCCTTACAGGAACAGAAGTATTGATGAAAATTTAGACTTACTAGACCATATGAAAAAAGGAAAATACGAAGAAGGGACTCATGTATTAAGAGCCAAAATAGACATGGCATCTCCAAATATCAATATGCGAGATCCTGTTATGTACAGAATCATTAAAACTCAACATCATCAAACTGGAGAAAATTGGAGTATTTATCCAATGTATGATTTTGCCCATGGTTTATCTGATTCTATTGAAAAAGTAACTCACTCACTATGTACAATGGAATATGTAGACCATAGACCTTTATATGATTGGTTTATTAATGAATTGAACGTATTTCCATCTAGGCAAATAGAATTTGGCAAAGTTTTGATGAGCCACACAATTTTAAGTAAAAGAAATCTTCTAAAATTAGTGGAAATGAAATATGTTGACGGATGGGATGATCCTCGAATGCCAACTATATCTGGTATGCGTAGGCTCGGATTCACATCAGATTCAATCAAAGATTTTTGCCAAAGAGTAGGAATCACGAAAAGAGAAAATGTTGTTGATATAGCATTATTAGAACATTGTGTACGGGAAGATTTAAACACAAAAGCAGAACGTAGGATGGCAGTGATAAATCCTTTAAAGGTAACTATTGAAAATTATCCACAAGATCAAACTGAATACTTAACTGCTCAAAATAACCCTCAAGACGAATCGTTTGGAACAAGAGAAATTCCATTTTCTAAAGAGTTATACATCGAAAAAGAAGACTTTATGGAAAATCCTAGCAAAAAATTTAAACGATTATCTATTGGAGAAGAAGTTCGACTAAGATACGCATATTTTATAAAATGCACGCAAGTCATCAAAGATGAGATTACGGGCGAACCTATAGAGTTGATATGCACTTACGATCCCAAAACAAAAGGTGGGTCGGCACCAGATAACAGAAAACCAAAAGGTACCATCCATTGGGTTAGTAGCAAACATTCTATACAATCGGAAGTACGCTTATACGATAGACTCTGCTCTGACCCTAACCCGGACATATCTAATGATTCAAATTTAGAAAGCGTATTAAACCCTAACTCTTTAGAGATAAAAAAAGATGCCCAATTAGAGCCTGCACTGAAAGAATCAGACCACACAATTAAATATCAATTTGAAAGACTGGGATATTTCTGTTTAGATAATAAATCTTCTGATTCAAACACATTGGTTTTTAACAGAACTGTTTCGTTAAGAGACTCTTGGTCTAAGATAAATAAAGGTAAATGAAATGAATGAAAATATTGAAACAATAACTCTAGCAGGTGGATGCTTTTGGTGCGTTGAGGCTGTTTTTGAGTTAATTGAAGGGGTTGTATCTGTTGTTTCCGGGTACTCTGGAGGCCATACTGAAAACCCTACATACATGGAAGTATGTTCAGGAACGACCGGACATGCAGAATCTATCCAAGTAACATTTGATTCACACATTATAGATTACCCAACAATATTGGAAATATTTTTTGCTTACCATGACCCTACAACTTTAAATAGACAAGGACCAGACATAGGTACACACTATAGATCTGCAATTTTTTACCACACATCAAAACAAAAGGAAATCGCCGAAATAATAATTAAGGGACTAGAAGAAGAAAAAATATTCCCCTCACCTATTGTCACTGAAATCTCTGAAATGTCTACATTCTACGAAGCAGAGCCATATCACCAGTCATTCTATAAAAAAAATGGCTATGAACCTTATTGTCAAATTTTAATTACTCCAAAAGTAGTAAAGTTACGAGAGATGCATTCAGAATTAATGAAGCATGACCCTCATTCAGATCATTAGGCGATTTATATTTTATTAGGGAATTCTTCTCTGAATTCTGCGTATATCTCTTTCACCCTATCGGTACCCATTACTAAAACACTTCCAAGGTCCATCATCCGATATCCTTCTTGAATCCATCGTTTCGATTCTTCATATGTTTTAAATGTAGTCGCTAAAGATTTATTTTTACCTTTTTTTGCCATTTTTTCAGCAACATCTCTCATTATCTTTTCAACTTTAGGGTGAGACTTTTGACCGGGCACGCCTAAAGATGCTGATAAATCTTGGGGACCTACAAGAAGTACCTCAAAATCAACTAATTCCAATGTTTCATCAAGTGCTTCATATGCTTCCAGACTTTCCATTTGTAAAATTAATATTGTTTCATCATTAGCTTTCTCAATTACATCTTCCATGGGTACTCCTAATGCAGGAGCAAACCAAGGAGATATGCCTCTTTCCCCAACAGGAGGATATTTGGAATATTTAATTGCACTTTTAGCTTCATTCGAATTATCCACTTGAGGAACCATAACTCCAACAGCTCCTGAGTCATATGCTTTTTTTATATCTCCAGGAGAATTCCATGGAACTCGTATTACACCCGCTACACCTGCCTGACGAGCCATAACACAAATAGGACCAATAGACTCTGTGCCAAAAGGACTATGCTCTTGATCAATCCAAACCCAATCAGGGCCTGTTGCAAAAATAGCGGCGGCAGTATGCCATTCTCTAGTAAACATTTGAGAACTTAATAAAAGTTCTTGATTTTGAATACGTTGTTTAATATTGCTTGGGTACATTTAATTACTCCTTAAATAAAACTAGTCTAATATAGAACCATATACATATGATCTAAGTTGACGCCTAATATCATATGTAGTTGATGGTATCAATTGAGTCATAAATATAACTATCAAATCTTCTAAGGGATCTATCCAAAATGCTGTACTAGCTAGTCCCCCCCAAGCTATTTCTCCTTTGGAAGATAAAGTTCGAGCCCTAACAGGATCTGTAATTACCGAAAACCCTAACCCAAATCCTGTACCATCGAATTTTGACTCACTCCATCTACTAAAAGCCATATGGGATAAATCGGCACCACCTGTCAAATGATTAGATGACATTAACTCAATAGTTTTTCGACTAACAAATTGCCGTCCTTCAAATTTACCATTCCCTAATATCATCTTACAAAACTGTAAATAATCCCCCGAAGTAGACATTAATCCTCCCCCTCCACTCAGAAGCTTGGGCTTTTGCGTTATGTCACCTTCCTCTTTAGAAGTTATTAATCTAGGAATACCTGGACCTGTATATAAATAATTAGACGCTACTCTATTAATTTTTTCTGACGGCACATAAAAATCAGTATCTTTCATACCTAATGGATCAAATATATATTTCTTAAAAAAATCATCCAGGCTATATCCTGAAAGCAACTGAATCAAATACCCACATATATCAACAGAAACAGAATAATTCCATCTAGTACCCGGAGAGAATTGTAACGGGAGAACAGACAATTCTTTAATGAAGTATTCCAAGGATTTGTCTTTATTTCTCATAATATTTCTTTTCTCATAAGCAAAATCTACTTCCGTAGTTTGCATAAAATCATAAGTAAATCCAGATTGATGAGTTAATAAATCATGGATATTCACAGGCCTATCAACTGGTTTAGTTATAAAATCAGGATCTTTCCCCGATACATATACTGCTAATGATTTAAATTCAGGTATATATTTATGCACTGGATCATCAAGTTGAAATAACCCTTTTTCATATAACATCATTAAAGCAATAGATGTTATTGGTTTTGTCATAGAATAAATACGGAAAATCGTATCTTTATCTACATCAGCATTGCTATCTCTATCTTTCAATCCTATTGGGTTACAATGAACCAATTCACCTTTTCTATAAACAGTGGTTAGTAATCCAGCAAGCTTTTTAGGTTCAATATAAGTTTTGTATAAAAAATCATCCATCTCGCGAAGTTTCGTGGTAGATAATCCTCCCAAATCGTCGTTAGCCATAGTACTTGTTAATAAATCCTTATTACTAGATAATTTTATTAGATAATTTTATTTCACTATCATAAACCTAGGTACAGATAAAATAAATGATTTCATAAATGAATTCTGATATAGCTATAAAAGTAACCAACCTAAAAAAACACTACCCAGAACATAAAGCCGTGGAAGGAATAAGCTTCGAGGTAGGGAAAGGTGAAATATTTGCGTTGCTAGGACCAAATGGCGCTGGCAAAACTACAACTCTAGAAATATTAGAAGGTCACAGAGATAAGACATCTGGAGAAGTCTCTGTATTAGGATATGACCCCAAATCAAATGATGTTGCATTTAGAGAGCGAATAGGAATAGTTTTACAAGAAACTAATCTTGATCCATATCTTAAAGTGGAAGAAATCCTAACTCAATTTGCAGGTTTTTATAAAAATCCACGTAATATATCTGAACTCATCTCATTAACTGGACTAGACCCATTTCGTAAATCTAGATATAAAAAACTGTCTGGAGGTCAGAAAAGACGTCTAGATGTAGCAATAGGATTAATAGGTGACCCAGATTTATTATTTTTAGATGAGCCTACAACAGGATTTGACCCTTCGGCGAGACGCGATGCATGGAATATGATTTCTGAATTAAAAAGTCTTGGCAAAACAATCCTACTAACTACCCATTATATGGAAGAGGCTGAAGTTTTAGCTGATCGATTTGCGCTCATGAATAATGGGCTCATAGGGAAAATAGGGACTATGGACGACTTAAGGAATTCTAGAAATTCCACTATTCAATTTGAGCTTAGTAAAGATATGCCCGAACTGCCAAAAAATATACAGGAATATTGTTCAATTACAAACAACAGGGCTACTATCCAGACCAACATACCGACTCAAATACTCTCATCACTAACGTCATGGGCTTTAAATAACAAGCTTGACTTACAAAATCTCGTAGTAAAGCCTCAATCTTTAGAAGATATTTTTCTTGAATCAGTAAAAGAGACAAAATGACAATATTAAGACTTGCTTTACGTCAAATAGTATATGAAAACAAAGCTTTCAGAAGGAATCCTGTTTCTGCATTTTTCACGTTTGCATTCCCAATGCTATTTTTATTTATATTTAGTACTGTTTTTAGTGATAGAGAAATTGACATTGACGGGGGTATAGTTTCTTTAGCTAGTGTATATATACCTATGATTACTGTATTTGCCGTAGCTGGATCTTCATATACAGGCGTAGCTATGCAATTATCAATAGCGCGCGACGGAGGAGTACTTAAAAGAATTAAAGGAACCCCCTTACCGATAATATCATTTATATTAGGGAAAATAGGCCATAGTACTCTCATTGCAACTCTACTTGTATTAATAGTAACAATGACTGGATCATTCATATTAGATGTTCCAATTCCATCTAGAAATGCCATGCCTGCTTATATATTAACGTTACTGCTAGGTGCAGCAACATTTAGCTGCTTAGGGGTTGCCATAATATCTTTGATTCCAAGTGCTGATGCAGCTCCAGCAATAGTCAATGCGTCTATACTTCCTCTATTATTTATCTCAGACGTTTTTGTTCCTACAGACAATGCACCAGTATGGTTAAACATGTTTGCACAATGTTTTCCCATAAGACCATTCTCAATAGAACTGCAAGCTGCATTTAATCCATTTATTACTGGGAGTACATTCAATTTACTTAATTTAGCAATAATAGGGGTATGGTTGCTAATTGGATTAACATTATCAATAAAATTTTTCTCTTGGGAACCTAGGTCTTAATTATTACAAAAGGATTTTTATGAGTGCTTTAAAAAACATCAAGGTCTTAGATTTATCTAGAATATTAGCAGGACCATATTCAACACAAATATTAGGGGATTTAGGCGCTGAAATTTGGAAAGTAGAATCTCCGTGGGGAGATGATACTCGCCAATGGGGGCCTCCTTTTTTAAATGGAGAAAGTGCTTATTACTTATCTGCAAATCGAGGAAAAAAAAGTCTAATCATTAATCTGAAATCAACGGAAGGCCAAAAAATCATCAAAGATCTGGCAAAAAAAGCTGATATCTTAGTAGAAAACTTTAAAGTAGGAAATTTATCGAAATTTGGATTAGACTATCAAAGTTTATCAAAAATAAACCCCGAATTAATTTATGCATCTGTTACTGGATTTGGGCAAACAGGTCCTCGATCTTCAGAACCTGGATATGATGCTGCACTACAAGGTATGACGGGGGTGATGAGTGTTACAGGGGAAGCCAATGGTAGGCCTACTAAAGTTGGAGTAGCATGGATAGACATATTAACAGGACTAAATGCCACTATAGGAATACTTAGCGCTCTCAATGAAAGAAATAACAGCGGTCTAGGGCAACACCTCGACATCTCATTATTTGATGTTGGGATAGCCTCAATGGGGTATCTCGCACAAAACTACTTATCTACCGGGATATCTCCAACTAGAATAGGAAACGCTCATCCACAAGTAGCTCCATATCAAGATTTTGAAGCTTCAAATGGTAGTTTTATGGCTGCTGCTAACAATGATGATCAATTCCAAAAACTTTGTAGAACAATAGGATTAGATGAATTACTAGAAGATGATAGATTTGAGAGTAATAGTAAAAGAGTGAATAATAGAACTATACTTGAAGAAAAATTAAATAATGTCTTTAAAACAAATTCAATAGATTACTGGACAGAAAAGTTACAATCAGTCGGGCTAACAATAACTCCTATAAATGATATCGGAACTGTTTTAAAAGATCCCCATGTTGATGCAAGAAATAACATATGGGAGATAGGGCATCCTGATATTGAAAACTTAAGAGTTATAGGAAGTCCACTACAACATATGAGTCGAACTCCGTCTAAATCAGGAATCCATCCTCCAAAACTAGGTGAGCATACATTCGAAATCATGAAAAATGTACTAGGAATGTCTCAAATAGAAATAGATGAACTCGTTTCTTCTAAAGTTATACAAGGGATGGGATAAATATCTATAGATTGCCATCCCTATAATTTTGAATGAAATTCATGCAAAACGGATCTTCCCCAATCAACATAGCTTTTGCTAATTGAACAGCTTGACTCGACTCATCTAAATTCATAATTCGATCTATTTTACTTTCTATAGGATTAAGAATACCTGAATTAACTCCAGCATCTATAGATAATCGAATAAATGTATCATTTATAATTCTTCGTGCGGGCAATCCAAATGAAACATTACTTAGGCCTCCTGTTATATAAACATACTCTCCAAACTCATGCCTCATTTTTATAACAGCATCTAAATAATCATTCCCGTAAGATTGATCCACAGATATCGGAAAAACAAGAGGATCTATATGTATCCTTTGATGAGTAATACCTCGCTCTGCACAAAATCCCATCATTTTTGCAGCATTCTCTACTCTCTCGTCAGCGCCAGAGGGCATAGCCGCATCTCCTGCTGAAGTAATTACTACACTTGCGTTATAGTACTCAGCAATATCTAATACTTCAACCCTTTCCAAAGAAGCTGAATTTATCATAGGGGGACCTTGCAAAGATCCTATTTGAGAGTATTCCTCTAACCCAGCTTTAATAATATCTGGACTAGATGAATCTATACTTGGGGGAAGCTTAGCTACGGTAGAATAAAATGACACTAACCATTTCATTGCTGATTTTTGAATATCAATATTAGGAGAAATTTCATCAACATTAAGATCTAAAAAAGTACTCCCAGCTTTTTCTTGTCTATCTATCTCTGATTTGATGTAATCTTTAGCTTGATTTTGAGATTTTGGATAATCAGACATCCCAGCAGATACAGCTACCATAAAATGTTTAACTCTACCTTCTTGATAAACTTTAGTAGATTTAAATTCTTCTGGAATAGACAAAAATGATTCAGTGCCGTGAGAATTTTTGTACAAAACAGATTCGTTTCCTTCTAAATCAATTCCTATACGTTTACCTGATCTCATAAAAACACGCGTTGTGTGTATGTTTTCGCCAATTATAGTAAATGCCATATACTAAAACCTTAATTTTTTATTTGATAAATTTCTTCCTTTCCAAACAGTAGTTTTGAAAATAGTTGCAAGCATCGAATGATATGCCACCACTAACATTACTAATACACAAATTGGGAAAAACAGGACAACAAGTGGAGAATAATTAAATCGTCTACATGTTAACGTCCATGATATCGTAATAACAAACAATGAAAAAGCAGATATCGTCCAATACTCACTGTCTGTAAAGGTTCCCATCAGCCCATACCCTACAGTTATCAAAGGAATAAATGTGATACATATTAATATTATCGAGAAAACCAATAAGGTAGTAACACTATAGTTTAGAGCCGGAAATACACTTCTTGAAATTCCATTCATAGCATCTCGTTTATTGGTATACGGCAACGATTCGACCATATCTGTCCCATCCAATAACATCCATTTTAATCTTGATTTTTTAATAAATCTTCCTAATTGAAAATCATCTATAGCATTATCGCGAAGTTTTTTGTGTCCTCCAATTTTAATATACGCATCCTTCTTAAATAACATAAATTGCCCAAATGTAGCAGACAAATACGAATTATTTAAACTATGCGCAATTTTCATTGGCAGCCATGAAAAAATAGCCCAATTCATAAACGGAAACATTGCCTTCTCTAAAATAGTAGAGCTAGATCTCTTAGGAATCAAAGTAAGCAAATCCACATCATTATCAACCGATTCCTGAACAGCTGATTCAATAGTATTTTCTTCAAATATAGTATCTGCATCCAAAAAAAGAATATAGTCACCAGAAGAAGCAATACATAATTGATGACAAGCCCAATTTTTACCCCCCCATCCTAATGGTAATTCTTCCCCATTAATTAAACGAACTCTAATATCATTTTTTGCAAATTGATGAACAATTTGAGCAGTTGCATCACTTGAATTATCGTTCAAAACTATTATTTCTAAATTAACGTACGTTTGACATATTAATGATTGAAGGCAAGAAACGATTTTATCTTCTTCATTCCTCGCAGGAATTAACACTGAAATCAACATTTTCTCCTCAAGTTGAGTTCTGGGAATAATAAGTTTTTTTAAGGAAAAGCTATTTGATGTAGCAATAACAGCAGAAATAAGGGCCATAATTAAAACCCCATAATATTGCAAACTTATTAAAAAGCTCATCTCAAAACACTCGGGATCTTAATTATCCAACTTCTAAAAAGAATACCTTGTCTGTATTCTTTCTTATGCTTGTACACAACCAATATCAAGTTTAAAATCCCAAACGTTACAATTGTTAATACTGCAACTGGAATATTAAACATAATCGACCAATAATAAGATACGATAATCAATCCTAATAATGACAATGTCACTGTAATGGCATGATTCTTTTGAATTAAGTGTAATAAACCTAAAAAAATCATTGCAAGTGGGAAGCCTATTCCTCCAGTAATCGCAATCCAAGAACCCCATGATGACGCTAAAGCTTTCCCTCCTCTAAACCTCAAAAATGGAGACCATGCATGACCTAATACCGGAGCTATAGATATTAATGTAATGCAGATCGAATGAAAATGAGAAGGATCAGAGAATTTACTAATTGCTAACGATACCGGAATAGCTGACTTAGAGACATCAAATATCATTGATGTCATACCTATTTGCCAGCCTCCAATAATCCAAGCATTTGTAGCACCTGGGTTACCATCACCCACATCTCTAACATCTTTATTTATTATTAAAGAGGATATAATTAATGAATAATGAATTGATCCACTAATAAATGACAGAATGAACCAAAAAATTAAATCACCCAAAGTATCTCCGAAATATACCCATAAGTTGCCCAATAGTACCATATGGTAAAAAATCGATTTATAATTCGATAATAATATATTAATTTAGAAGCTAAAATTAGGACTGACCATGACATCATATGATCCAATTTTTGACATTAGTAATAAGACCATAATAGTAACAGGTGCTTCATCTGGGTTAGGAGTAACATTTGCGAAATTTTTATCTGAAAGAAAAGCAAATGTTGTAATAGCAGCGAGAAGATTAGAAAAATTAGAGAAATTAGCTGCTGAGCTTTCTTCAAAAGGCCTACAAACGCTTGCTGTAGCTTGTGATGTGACTAAATCTGATGATGTATCTAATATGTTTAATGTTGCAGAAGAAAAATTTGGTAGGGTTGACGTTATAGTAAACAACGCAGGTCAGATTGCCGAATCTGGAGCAGTACCTGAAAAAATAACTGATGAAATGTTCGAAAAAAGTGTTCAAGTAAACTTACTAGGTTTATGGTATTGCTGCAGGGAAGCGGGACAAAGAATGTTATCAGATGGGAAAGGTGGATCGATCATTAATTTATCATCTGTAGCCGGATTAAACGGAATGAGAGGAATGCCTGCAGCATATCAAGCTACAAAAGGAGCGGTAGCAACATTAACTAAAAGCCTAGCCGTTAACTGGGCTGATAGAGGAGTTAGAGTAAATGCTATTGCTCCCGGATGGTTCCCTAGTCAAATGACAATGGCGTGGGTTAGAAAATCAACTTTTAAAAATCATATTAGCTCGAGTTCCCCAATGGGACGAATAGGAAAACCTGAAGAATTAAATGGAGCTTTATTATTACTTGCATCTGAAGCTTCTAGTTTTATAAATGGTGAAATCATATCAGTAGATGGAGGTATCAATGCTTCAGTTGGCCTTCCATTCTTTACAGAGGAAATGTTTACATACTTAGAAAAAGCAGTGCCCAATGATATGGCTAAAAGAATAGTGCCAGATGAATCCTAACGAAATCTTATCTATACTAGACAAAATATCTACACATACTATAGAAACACTTAAAACATTCTCAACATCTGATTGGGATGCCCCAAGCAGATGTCACATGTGGGCTAATAAAGATATTGCTGCTCATTTAGTTGGGATATTGGGATTCAACTTGAATTCAATCAATATGGCTTTGGCGCAAAACAGTTTGCCAGGAGAAGGAATGCCAAACCCTGGTACTTTCCATAGTGTTGATATAGCACCAGCAATAGCATCGAGGGCTATACAGTTATCTGAAACAAGTTTAAAAAATAAGCATACTCTGATCGAAACTCTATCAACTATGAAAAATGATCTTATAATTCAAGGTAGCTCAATAAGTTCTACTGAATGGGATTTGGATGCTTATCATCCTATTAACATAGTATCTATAAAAGAAATACTTTTAATAATATTACTTGAAATAACAGTCCATACATGGGATATATTTAACGCTCTAGACGATGCTTATGAAATTGATCAAGAAGCAGCAGTCTTATTAATCAATCTATGGAAAAATTCTCAAGCCAACCGCTGGTTTATAACAAGTTCAACTCCAGAAAATTCAGATCTTAACCCAAAAGTCATAGATGTTAATTTAGGTACAGTAACCACGTTAAGGATAACCGATTTTGATGGAGATTTAGAAATATTTGAAAAGCCAAGTTCTGCAAAGGCTGCTCCAACAACAATAAATACAACCCCTAAAGATTTTGCTCTATTAATTACAGCTAGGGTCAATTTATTTGATTTAATAGATCGTGAAAAAGTTACCACAGAAGGAGACAAAAACAATCTACTTCTGTTTCATAACTGGTTTAAAGGAACATAAAGGATATATATCATGAAAAGATTACAGAACAAAGTTGTAGTTATTTCAGGTGGAGCATCGGGTCAAGGGGCAGCAGAAACAATATTATTTATTAATGAAGGTGCAAAAGTTATTATTGGAGATATTCAAGATGAAAAAGGCAAATTATTAGAAGAAAAGGTTAGGGCTTCTGGTGGTGAGGCTAAATATGTCCACTTAGATGTTACTAACGAATCCGAATGGCAAAATGCGATATCAAAAGCTGTTGAGAGATATTCTCAAATAGATGTTCTAATTAATAATGCCGGAATAACAGCACATAATAATATAGAAGAAACGACCCTTAAAGAATGGGAAACCATAAATTCAGTAAACTCAACAGGAGTTTTTTTAGGCTGCAAATCTGTAATTCCTATAATGAAGAAGGCCGGCAAAGGGTCAATAGTTAATATATCTTCAATGGCTGGATTAGTTGGTCTGCCTTCTGCTTCCTCAGCATATACTGCATCCAAAGGATCTGTGCGGGCATTAACAAAGAATGTTTCTACTCAATATGGTCAATACAATATTCGATGTAACTCTGTACACCCAGGATTCATAGAAACTGAGATGATGGAAAAAGTTCTATCAGATAAAAAAGAACGGGAAAAACGATTAGCTATGACTCCATTAGGCATTATAGGAACGGCAAATGACGTTGCCTTAGCAGTATTATTCTTAGCTTCTGATGAATCTAGTTATATGACAGGCGCAGAATTAGTCATAGATGGTGGAATAACTAGTCGTTAAATTATAATGCTTTTATAATTATAGAAACTTGATTATAAAGTTATTTTAGGTATAATTCTTAATGACTGTGTCATAAATTATGAGGATTAAATAATGGTATTGAAAGAGCAAGACAAAAAACTTGTAGTTGTTCAATTAAATGGTGGAAATGATGCCCTCAATACAGTTGTACCTATTAATGAAGGATTATATTACGATAATCGCCCTCACGTACACATAAAACAAGATCAGGGCCTAAAAATAAACGATGACCTAGCATTCAACCCTAGTATGGTAGCTATTAAAAGACTATGGGATCAAGGTAAAGTCGCAATCATAAATGGAATAGGCTACCCAACCCCTAACCGGTCTCATTTTAGATCGATGGATATTTGGCATACCGCTGAACCGGATAAGGTTATAAATGAAGGTTGGATCGGTAAGTCCCTAAAAGAAATAGACCCCAAAGGGGATAATACCTTAGGCGGAATAAATTTTGGTCGTGGGCTGCCACGAGCAATGTCTTTTAGCGGAGTCCCTGTTGCTTCTGTAGGAAATCTAGATACATACGGGCTATTCCCTCAGGTATCTGAAGATCAAGACCGAATAGATTTATTAAATGCATTTACTCAAATGTATGGAGGCTCTGAAGGACGTGATGTTATATCTGAATTCATAGGTCAAACCGGAAAAGATGCTCGTGTTGGGGCAGACATTCTCAGGAAGGCTCCTTCATTATATAAATCAACCATCGAATATGCCTCTAATCCTATCTCTAATAGCTTAAAAGACGCTGCGAGAGTAATGTTTGCAGATGTAGGCACACGATTTTTTTATACTCAACATGGTAGCTTTGATACTCATGGTGGAGAATTACCCGTACACTCCAAATTATGGAATGACGTATCTAATGGTGTTGGAGATTTCATAGATGATGTAGAGGAACATGGCTATGGAGACAGCACAGCTGTACTTATATTCTCAGAATTTGGTCGCCGTATCAAAGATAATGGATCTGGAACTGATCATGGTTCAGGAGGAGTTGCTTTCTTAGTAGGTAATTCTGTTAAGGGAGGCTTATATGGCTATTACCCTTCATTGAAAGATAAAGATCAATTAGATGGGGATCTTCATGCTAATAATGATTTTAGGTCTCTCTACACAAACATATTAGAGGACTGGATGAGTCTTGATGCAGTGTCTATTTTAAATGGCACATTTGAAAAACACGATATTTTTAAAATTTAATATCAAGCGAGTTATAAATTATGGTAACAACTGTAAAATCTTCTATTTCAGAAAAACGATCTCTTGTATCTCATCTCATCCGTAGAGCGGGTTTTGGAGCGACTCAAAAAGAATTAGATCTATTAGAAAAAGTCGATTACGACGACATCGTAGATGAAATATTAAATCCTGGCTCATCTAATCATATGTCTGAATTATATATAAGGCGATTCCACACTGAAGTCCATGAACAAAGAGTAGGTCCTTGGGCAGCAAAAGAATGGCTTTATCGAATGGTTACAACAGAAACTCCTATATTAGAAAAAATAGCACTATTTTGGCATGGAATATTTGCAACCGGATATGCAAAAACTAATCAAGCTCGCGCATTATCCGTACAAATAGACATGTTTCGTAAATTCGGATTAGGAAAATTTGACAATCTATTAGAAGAAATATCGAAAGATCCTGCCATGATCATATGGCTTGATAATCAAGATAATCACAACGGCGCAATAAATGAAAACTTTGGTCGTGAAATTCTTGAATTGTTTTCAATGGGGATTGGCAATTACACAGAGGACGATGTTAAAGAATGTTCCCGTGCTTTTACAGGTTGGACATTAAAAAATGCTGAATACATGACTGTAAGAGCGATGAAAGATTCAATATGGCCTTATGGAAGAATCTCTTGGCACTATGAATATAGAGAAAAAGATCATGATCAAGATACAAAAACATTCCTAGGAGAAACCGGAAACTTCAATGGTCACGATGTAGTACGAATAATATCAAAACAAGAAGCGACAGCTAGATTTATTTCGCGGCACCTTTATGATTTCTTTGTGGCAGATGAAGTTCCTGTACCCCAATGGCCTTATACTCCCCCTAGAGACGAATATGCTATACAAACCTTGGTAGATTCTTACATGCAAAACAATCATGATCTTAAAGAAGTACTTAGAACATTATTCAAGTCTGATTTCTTTAAAAAATCAACATACGAAAGAGTTAAATGCCCTGCTGAATATGTAGCAGGTTGTTTGAGAGTCAGCAATTCTATTAGTAGACCTACATTATTAATGAATGAAGCAGAAAGTGTAATAGCATACATGGGTCAATCCCTTTTAAATCCTCCTTCTGTTGAAGGTTGGCATGAAGGTACAGAATGGATAAATAGTGGCTCGATAGTGGAAAGAGTGAATTTCTCACATAAAATATGGAGCAATACTAATTCATCGGAAATTAAAGACATTACAAACCGACTAGCTGTTCATACTGAGTTAGACCCTGAGTCTGCTGTGAATTTATGCTTCAGCTTTATGGGTATTCCAGATAAAAATATAGAGGAATCCACGTACAATGCTATTGTTACTAATACTCAAAAAAAGGGCTCCATAAAGTTTGGGAACAACTCAACTAGTGAGCGTGAATTTGCAGAAAAAAGAATCTCTGAAATATTAGGGCTGATTGCTTCTTCAAAGGAATATCAAAGGGTCTAAAAAATTTATATATGGTGATAAATACTCCAAAAGCAAATTATGACAAAACTATAGGGATCACAAATAATAATCCCCTGGGTAGAGGATTTGCTCATCCAATAGATATGACCATATATGATAATAATCTTTATGTATTAAACAAACATCCCGTATTTACACGAGTAGGTGTTTGTAATTACCAAGAAGATTATTTGAATGAATTTGGCACATACGGGCATGGAGACGGCCAATTTTGGTTACCTACAAGCATAACTTGTGATAGTACAGGAACAATTTATGTGTGTGATGAACATCACCACAAAGTTTCGAAATTCAAACCCGATGGCACATTTTTAACATCTTGGGGAGAATATGGAAATGGGACTTCCCAATTAGATGGGCCTTCAGGTATTACAACTGATTCCGATAATAATATATATATCGTAGATCAAAATAATCATAGAGTCCAAAAATTCTCTTCAAATGGAACATTCTTAACATCTTGGGGAGAATATGGAAATTCAACTTCCCAATTCGATCTTCCTTGGGGGATATCAATGGGATTAGATGGATATCTATATGTTTCTGATTGGGGAAATAATAGAATTCAAAAATTCGATCTTAATGGATCATTTATTAACTCCATAGGTGGGACCAATAAAGAATCAGGATCCTTAAACAAACCTGCTAAAGCAACAGCAGATAAAGAAGGATATGTATATGTAGCAGATTGGGGAAACGAGTCTGTTAAAATTTATTCTCCTGAAGGTAACCACGTTCAATCTTTAAGAGGAGAAGCAACATTATCAAAATGGGCTCAGGAATTCTTAGATGCCAATCCAGATGAATCTACCCAACGTGACATTTCAGACCTAAATCCAAACCTGCCAGAACATTTTAATACCCCTTATCTAATATCAACTCAAATAGAAGCTTATTTTTGGGGACCATCTTCGGTATTCATAGATAATAATTCAAAATTATATGTTGTAGAATCATCTAGACACAGGATTCAAATATATAACATTTAACTTATCAATTCGTGCATGTATTTATACTGTAAAAGCATACTAATGTTTTGTTTTTGATGTATAATGCGATTTATATAAATCAAAATGCATTATATTAAGGGTTTTTATTTATGCCTAGAGGAATCGGTGATTCAGAACAATTTATCGAAGCATACCGCTTATATACAGCTGGATATAAACAATCCCACATATTAGAAAAACTGAATTTGATGTATCGGTCCAATTCCATAAAATTACGCACTTTAGGCGATTGGATAAAAAAATTTAAAAACTTACCCGATGAAGAAAAGAGCAATTCAGAAAGTATCCAGTGGCACGACCTAGACGATTATGAAATGGGATGGGAAATAGGTAGAGGAATTGGTTATTTTCATGATTGGGAAGGGCATATGCCCAGTAGGCGACTGATAAAATGGTGGTGGAGACTGAATCAAATAGGTGGATGGTCAGATGAAAAATTAATGCTGTGGGCGAAAAAATATGAGGCGCATGAAATTAAAATGGCATTTGGAATAAAAACTGGTGGTTTATCAAAATTAGATGAACAGATGCTTTCAAATAGAAGAGATACTACAGGAATAACAGCATCTACTGGGAATAATATGTCGTCTGATGACAATATGCACAAACAGAAAGATGACTCAGAAAAAACAGATTCTTCACTAAATCTTAAAAAAGATACGCCTCGGCCACGCAATGTTAGAGGTTATTCAAGTTTTCAAAGAATTGAATAAATTAAACCAGGAACCCAACTTTCTCATATTCCCCTTTAACAATAGGCCTAGGATCCACCTCTAGCCAATCTTCTAAGATTTCCGTATAAACACTACGAAAATCTAGATTAAATCTTAAATCTCCTTCCAATAAATCTTCATATTGTAAAGAAGGATATTCGCTATATTGTCCGCCTTTCACTGAATCTCCGATAACGAAAGCTACTCCCCCTGAACCATGATCTGTTCCGTTTCCATTATCTTTAACGCGCCTGCCGAATTCAGAAAACACAAACATAATCACATCATCAGATTTATTTGCTGCTTTCATATCATCATAAAAATCTCTAATCCCACCCATAACATGTTTTAACAAGCCTTCCTGTAACGCTATTCCATTAGTATGAGCGTCAAAACTCCCATGCTGGGTATAACAAATCCTAGTTCCTATATCAGCTTGAAGTACTTGTGCTGCTCCCTTCATAGCTTTTGAGAATGAATTATCCATCGAATATTCAATGTCTGAGGAGTATTTAGAGGTAACCGTGCTCAGTATGTCAGCGCCCTTAAGAGCATCCAAGCCTGTCTGACGTAAATAATCCATGACCGGACCTGTTCCTATAGCTTGTGCATACATATCTTTAAAAGCACTAAGAGCATCTAATCTATTATTCTCTTCATTAATGTGATTTAAAAAACCATAAGAATCTAAATCTGTTACAGCAGCAACTGGAGCACCGTGAGCAACTAGCGCACGTGGTAATCCAGCTCCAAAATTAACTGCAGCTACCACATTATCATGCCTGGGGTACATTTGGTTAATGGCATTTCCTAACCATCCTTCAGTACCTACTTTTGTAGGCTCTGCAGTATGCCAAATATCCATAGATCTAAAATGTGATCTATTGGGGACAGGATACCCAACACCGTGCAAGATAGCTACCTTATTTTGATCGTATAGATCTTTCATAGGCTGCATAACAGGATTTAAGCCAATATTCGCATCTATAGGAATAACTTCATTTTTATTTATTCTTACATTTGGTCGATTATCAATGTAATTGGAATTATTATAAGGAATCACACAATTAAGGTAATCGTTGCCACCAGAAAGTTGAATTACAACTAATTTCTTACCTTTCATTTAATTACCTTCACAAAACTCAAAAACTTGAAACCGATGCCTACTTGACTCCGTTATGTATATATTATCATCAGAATCTAATTCCACTGATACAGGGTCCCAAAAATATGGCTCTATTCTGGCTGATATTTCAGAGGGATCATCCACATCCGTATCAAAAACAGGAACAAAAGAGGCCCTAGCCTCTTTTTCATCTTGTTGAGCCTCAAAGTATTCTTCGGCCCAAGGATTTAAGCCACCTTTACCTCTTTCTTCAAGTAAAAATTTCCCCTTACTATCCAATATCTGTAATCGCTGGTTAGCCCAATCAGTAACAAGCATATTACCTTCCATATCTACAGCAACATCGGATGGTCTATTAAATTGTCCTTCTGAAGAGCCGGATTCACCAAACGATTCAATAAATTCTCCCTTTGAGGTAAATTTTTGTATTCTATCATTCTGCCAATCAGCAATATAAATGTATCCGTAAGAATCTTCACATATCCCCCAAGGTAGCATGAATTGACCAGGACCTACTCCCTCCTCTCCCCATTGAGAGATATAACCCCCATCTAAACTATATTCTTGAATACGGTTATTTTTAGAATCTACAACTAAGATTGTTTCTCCTCTGACAAGTAATCCACTTGGTTGATCAAATTGGCCGGGAGCAGAGCCATTCTCCCCCCAATACTTTACCGGTTCCCCGTCAGGATTAAATATAGTTATCCTATTAAGAAATTCATCTGCTAAAAAAAGATTATTATTAGAATCTAAAGTTACACAAGTAGGCCAAACCATCTGACCTAATTCACCAAGTCCATAAGATCCGATCTTACCAAAAAACTCGTGGTTTTTAGATACTCTCTGGATACCAATTGTCTGTTTAGAAGTTCTTTTCCCTCGGCTAGCCACAAATATAACTCCATCATCTCTAATAGCCAATGACGCAGGATGTTCAAAGCCTCTGCCACCAAAATCAGTATTAAACCCTACAGTGGTTACATAATTAATTTTTTTTGCCTTTAACAAATCTCAAACCCCATTATTATGCATTTTGGTATTCAATTGAAGATACAATCAATTGAATAAGAGACACCACAGCTTCATCAAAAGAATCAGATCCAGATTTATCTGACCATGACAAATCTGGATACCTGGAAATATATTTGTTCAGACTCAATTTCGTAGAATCCATAACATCTAACGGTCCTAGAATATCTAAACAATAGTCTACTAATTGTGTGTGAGTAAGAGTAGTTGCAGGAACTTTCTTCTTTATTTTATCAATAATATTTCTGAGTCCTATTTTGTCAGGGTCACTTAAAATCTTACTAACAAAATTAACTCTCTGAACATATGCTCCAGTGCTAACCCATTCTGTCCCACCTTGCCAACCTTCTACACTAGGCGGATTTAATAATGCTTGCCCCATATTTGTACAAGCATCTTCAGCTGCTAATAAATCCATCGAAGGCAATTGAATCGGTCCTGCTAACCTCAATGCTCCAACAACCATCTCGGCAGGACTTTTGACACGAGCATATCGTGCAGATATATCCTTAAAAAAATCTGCAGTAAACATAGTTTCTAAAACAGCTTTTATATTATGATCATTATCAAAATAAGACTGCACCATTAAATCTATAGCTTTAGGATTTCTTGGAGGCTCATGAGGCCACTGAGGAACAGGCAACTCGTCTTCAACAAAATAATGATACAAGTGCCTTGCAAGATACCTAGCTGTACCTTCTTGTTCGCATATAATTCTTACCGCATCATCACCATTCCAGTTACCCGTTTGACCTAAAATAGTTTTGGTTCCTTTATCGTGATCATCGTCGGCATATTCAAATTGCCATGACATATATCCATACGGACGAGCTGTATTATTACGCATCTTAATTGACATATATTCAGGATTAACTACACTCCAACCCGTAAATGCCCTAGCCGTTTCTTTAATATCGTCTTCTGTATAATTACCAACTCCCATGGAAAACAATTCAAGTATTTCTCTCCCATAATTCTCATTTATATTATGGCCGTGGTTGTCTTGATTATCTAACCACATAATCATTGAAGGGTCTTTTGACAATTCAATCAAAAGATCATCAAATTTTCCCATACCATGCGTACGAAACATGTCTATCTGATTTAAAATAGGCCTATGCTGTATTAATTTAGCCCACCCTGTAGCAAATATACGATGCCAAAACAATGTCATTTTTTCACGCAATGGAGATTGCGTCATCAACATCCTATAAATCCAATAGGCAGCACCTTGATTTCTTAAATCTGATTGTGCGACATGATATCTTCTTATCATGTCATGAGGAACAGAGTCTGAGCCTTTAGGGTTTAATAATTCTTTTAATATATTGTCGTACCCAACTTTCACAGCATAATCCATTTCATCAGGGGTTGGACCAAAACTTGCTCTCCTGAGTAAATGAGCTAATAAAGATATATCTTTTGAATACTCAACTGTCGTCAAAAACCCACTCCAAAATACTAAAATATACTTATTTTCAAAAGTATACCAAAAACATCATACATAATCGCAATAAATAGTATTTGCTAATATAAATAAAGAGACAAATAAAGAGACAATTTGTTGTATATAAATAACTTTATATTAAATAATTGCATTATATTAAACATTAATGTATAATGTAAGTGTTTAAGCTCACATAATTAAAAACATATTATTTAGGAGGCAAATATGGATTTCGTCGCAATGACTTTTTGGATTGCAACAGCTGCCATGCTAGCATCTACCGTCTTTTTCTTTTTAGAAAGATTTGATGTTGCGCCAAAATGGAGAACATCTGTAACGGTCGCCGGTTTAGTTACCGGTATAGCGTTTTGGCATTACTTGTATATGCGAGGCATATGGATTGATACAGGGGCAAGCCCTACAGAATTAAGGTATATAGACTGGTTAATAACTGTGCCATTACAAATAGTGGAATTCTATTTGATTCTATACGCAGTAACCAAAGTGAAAATGAACCTTTTCTGGCAATTACTAGGAGCATCCTTAGTAATGCTTGTTTTCGGTTATCTAGGTGAAACTGGAGACTTAAATGAATACATAGCATTTGCAATAGGTATGTTAGGTTGGCTATATGTTATTTATCTCATCTACTTTGGGGAAGCTAAAAAAGCTAATTCCGAAAGTGGCAACACTTCAAGCCAAATGGCATTTAATGCTATAAGGTGGATTGTATTAGTAGGATGGGCAATTTACCCAATAGGATTCTTACTAGGTAATTTTGGAGACTTGGGAGCAGACGGAGTCAAGGCTATGAATGCGATTTATAACCTTGCTGACTTAGTTAACAAGACTGCATTCGGACTAGTTATTTGGGCAGCTGCAAAGCGGGATTCAGAGTCCTAATCACCAAATCAAAAAAAACAATCATGCCCAGATCGATTTCTGGGTATGATTGTTTAACATTCATATATTAAATCCCATTAACTAAGTCACTTGCCTTAAATTAATCTAAGAAAAATGAGGCATAACTTCTTTAGTGAAAAGTTTCATATCAGTGAGATCTTGGAATCTTGGAAATGTAGTAATCACAAAATCAAAGCCTAACTCTCTCAATTCACTTAATTGCTCTATCACAGCTGAAGGGTCTCCAGCAATAATCTGGTCATTCCTTCTCATATGATCCGCTTGAGCCAGAGCCTTCTTATAATCTTTATCAATAATAAATCGTGGGGCTATAGTTTTCCTAATACTATTATAATCTCGCCCGACATCTTCACAATGCTTTTTCAAAGCATCAAGCTTTCTTCTTAAATCTTCCGGCTTCCTCATTACGTCGTTCCACCAATCTGCGTGTTTAGCAACAATTTTTAATGTCTTTTTTTCACCTCCCCCACCTAGCATTAAAATAGGGTTAGGCGTAGGTTTAGGTTCGCAAAAAACATCCTTCACTTGGTAAAAATTTCCAGAATAATTAGCCGGGCTGTCGTTCCACATTAATTTTATAACTTCAACTCCTTCTTCAAACATATCCAATCTAATGCCAGCACTCGGGTAGTCAAACCCATACGCAATATATTCATTTTCATACCACCCTGCCCCATAACCTAATATTAGTTTTCCATTACTCATATGTTGCAAAGTAGCAGTCATTTTTGCTAACAATGGTGGGTGGCGAAAAGAATTGCTCATGACAACTGTTCCTAACATAGCTTCAGGATACCGAGCAGCCATCCATGTTAAAAGAGTCCAACATTCAACCCTAAATTCAGAAGCATAGTTAAGATGATCAGAAGACCAAAGAGAAGAAAAATTTTTTGAAGCTACGTCTAATGCATTATGTAAATCTGACATATATGTTTTAGGGTCTATGCGCTCATATCCCCTGTCACCTGTCGGCGGGTTATAACCAAAGTCAATTTTCAAAGTGCCCAGACTCCATTCCTGATTTTGTTCGTAAAAAGAGAGTAATTCATCTCATAAATAAAAGCAAAGTTTATGTCAACACTGTGTTCAAGCTAAAAATATAGCGCTGATTTTACTTCAGATTTGATGCATTCACTCCGCCGTTACAGTAAAGAATTGACAAGATGTACTCCATCATTGCTACCTAATCATTCGGATTCTACATCATAGTTGGCAAAACGTGGATAAAAACACAATGTCTGTAAATTTCAAAATGGAAAGTTATCTAAAGAGTAGAAAGGAAGTGGGTTTGTATCTAAAAATAATGGTGGAGCTGAGGAGGCTCGAACTCCTGACCCCCTGCTTGCAAAGCAGGTGCTCTCCCAACTGAGCTACAGCCCCAGAAAAATCAGACTTTAACACCTAAATAGTAGAATGACCCGTTAGAGTTTTCAAAAAAAATTGTGCCTCAATGAGGCTAAAGACACAGCAGGCTTTCATAAGGAGTAAACATCCAATCCTGAAGAGCTCCTCACCCTAAGATGATCATGCTCAATTCATTCATTTTATTTTACTCACCTGCTGATAGACCTAGGTTAGTGACATAAATGCCTCTACCTTGCTCCCTTAAAAGGAGGTGATCCAGCCGCAGCTTCCGCTACAGCTACCTTGTTACGACTTAGTCCCAGTCACCAGTCCCACTCTCGGCATCTGCCTCCCAAAAGGGTTGGCTCGACGACTTCAAGTGTTACCGACTTCCATGACTTGACGGGCGGTGTGTACAAGACCCGAGAACGTATTCACCGTAGTGTTCTGACCTACGGTTACTAGCAACTCCACGTTCATGCAGGCGAGTTGCAGCCTGCAATTCCAACTGAGACCGGCTTTGAGGATTCGCTCCACCTCGCGGTGTGGCAGCCCACTGTTTCCGGCCATTGTAGCGTGTGTGTAGCCCCAGACGTAAGAGCCATGACGACTTGACGTCGTCCCCACCTTCCTCTCCCAGTGGGAGCAGTCTCGTTAGACATAGTAACTAACGACAGGGGTTGCGCTCGTTGCGGGACTTAACCCAACATCTCACGACACGAGCTGACGACAGCCATGCAACATCTGTGTATCTGTCCCTAAAGAGGGCCCCTTTTCGGGGGCTTTCAGAAACATGTCAAGTCTGGGTAAGGTTCTTCGCTTTGCATCGAATTAAACCACACGCTCCGCTGCTTGTGCGGGTCCCCGTCAATTCCTTTGAGTTTTAGCCTTGCG
>JBJLGX010000001.1:0-186366 GCA_045564655.1 Dehalococcoidia bacterium | reverse complement strand
ACATAATAAAATCAGACGCCGTTATAACTACAGCAGCAATACCTGGCAGAAAAGCTCCGATATTAATTGAAAAATCTACAGTAGAACAAATGAAACCAGGAAGTGTCATAATAGACATATCAGCTCCATCTGGAGGAAATTGTGAATATACAAAATTGGGGGAAGAAATCATTATTGATAATGTGACAGTACATGGACCCCAAAACCTTCCTTCTGAAATGGCTTATGATGCTTCACAAGTGTATTCCAAAAATGTGTTAGCTTTATTAGAACTTATAATTAACAAAGAAACGTCGGAACTAGCCATCAACACTGAAGATGAAATTATTGATGCCATGTTAGTGTTTCAAAATGGAAAATCAAGGTTAGATAAATAATAAATTGGAACTAATACCTTTAATAATAATTTTTGTCTTAGCTGTATTTATAGGCTATGAGGTAATCACAAAAGTACCTCCAACCCTACACACGCCTTTAATGTCTGGTTCAAATGCAATATCTGGAATAGTGATTGTGGGGGCAATAATCATTGCTTCAAATATTAACGGTACAGTAGCAACTGTTTTTTCTGTAATTGCTATTGTGCTTGCAACTGTCAATGTAGTTGGTGGATTCTTAATAACTGACCGGATGTTAGCTATGTTTAAAAAAAGTAAGAAGTAGAGCCAGTATATCGTGATAGACATATCAACAAATATTGAAAATGTCCTTTATCTAATATCAGCTTCAATTTTTATAATTGGGTTAAAAAGGTTATCTTCTCCAGCGACAGCTCGAAGCGGCAATAGGCTTTCGGCATTAGGTATGCTTATAGCAATAATTGCAACAACATTAAAGTATACTGATATAAATCTCGAATGGATCATTCTGGGTTTACTCATCGGAGCAACCATTGGGTCTATACTTGCTAAATATGTAGAAATGACTGCAATGCCACAACTCGTAGCACTATTTAATGCCTTTGGTGGAGCCGCTAGTGGATTAGTTGCAATGTATGAAGTCCTTTATTCGACTGACCCCAGTAATGAAATTTTCACATTAGCAGCAGTTTCTTTTGCAACTATAGTTGGAGCAGTTACCCTAACTGGCTCATTTATAGCATTTGGAAAACTTCAAGGAATAGTTACTACCAAACCTGTACTTCTTCCAATAAGAAATGTAATAAATTCGATTATTGCCATAGCGATGATAGTTATTGCAATAATGATGTGCATAACAGAAATAGACACTTCAAATTATCTATATGCATTAGTTGGATTGTCTCTATTATTTGGAATTCTTATTGTTATACCTATTGGTGGAGCAGATATGCCTGTAGTAGTAGCCCTTCTGAATTCATATTCTGGTATTGCGGGTGCAGGTGCCGGATTTGTATTAGGAAATCCATTATTAATTATCGCAGGATCACTTGTAGGTGCGTCAGGATTAATACTTACAAGAATAATGACCAAAGCCATGAACAGATCACTTATGAATGTAATGCTAGGAGGATTCGGGGCAGAGAGTTCAAGTTCTTCTAATCAAACGACTGAAGATCGTCCTGTAACATCAGTATCTAGCGAAGACGCAGCGATGATATTAGCATATTCCGAATCAGTAATATTTGTACCAGGGTACGGATTGGCTGTTGCTCAAGCTCAACATCAAATAAATGAACTAGCAGGTTTATTAAAAGATCGTGACATATCTGTTAAATATGCTATACACCCTGTTGCAGGAAGAATGCCTGGACACATGAACGTATTACTAGCTGAAGCTAATGTCCCATACGATGAGCTAAAGGATCTAGATCAAATAAATTCTGAATTTGACAGAACCGACGTCGCCATTGTTGTTGGTGCTAACGATGTAACAAACCCGAGTGCCAGATCTGATAAGGATTCTCCCATATATGGGATGCCAATATTAAATGTTGATAAAGCTAAAACAGTCATTGTGTTAAAACGCTCTATGGCTTCAGGTTTTTCTGGGGTTCAAAATGATTTATTTTTCCTAGAGAAAACAAATATGTTATTTGGGGATGCAAAAGATTCCATAGAAGGAATGATTAAAGAAGTTCGAGAAATAGATTAGTCCCCATCGTTCAATATCGAATCAGAAAGTTTCTCTGCAATCATTATTACATTTGCATTTGTATTAGCACTTACCACGTCAGGCATTATTGAAGCATCTATTACTCTCAAGCAGTCAATTCCGTAAATTTCACCTTGATGGTTAACAACAGCCATCTCGTCATCTACAGGTCCCATTTTGCAAGTCCCAGATGAATGATGAGCCGAACAAACTACAGATTTAATCCATTTGTCTATATTTTCGTCAGATTCAACCTCTTTATCTTTGGGATAAATTCTTTTTTCTATAATATCTTTATATTCTTTTGTGTCAGCAATTTCCAAAATAACCTTTACCCCTTCTCTCATTCGTCTTATATCTTCTTCTAATTCTAAATACCTATAATTTAATATAGGTTGCACTTTAAAATCATCTGATTGTAAAACCAATTCTCCTTTTCCCAAGGCTTTTTGAAGGATAACACCTAACCCAAAGCATGAATCATCTACGTCTACAGATATATACGCTGGCACATGCTCACTATTCATTTTAAGAGGTTGAATCGAGACATCATTTCTTAAAGTTGATCCAGTGGCTGTGTACCTAGTGATAACTTGTGTATGTGGAACTGATCTGTCAGGATTAGAAATATTAGAATCAAACAATAAAAAAGCTATAGGGTGATCTCTAAGATTTTGTCCAACTCCCGGTAAATCTTTTTTTAAGTCTATCCCAAACTCAACTAAATGATCTTTGGGACCTATACCAGAAAGCATTAATAATTGAGGTGAATTTATTGCTCCGCCAGATAATATAATCTCATTTCCGTATACTTCAAATTTTTCTCCAAATGTTTCTACTTCAACTCCATAAGCTTTAGAGTCTTTAATAAGAATCTTCTTCACAAATGAGTTTCCCCGTATTGTTAGATTGAGTCTATGCCTAGCCATTTCCAAATATGTAATTGCTGTACTCATACGAATTCCATCAATATTATTGACTGTCATGGGACTCGCCCCTGTAGAATCAGGAAGATTGTAATCTTCACAATAAGGGAAGCCTAACGAAACGCAGGCATCAATAAAAGCTGAATTAATATCAAGCAATTCAGTCCTGTCGTAAACTTTTACAGGTAATGGCCCATCTCCTCCATGGAAATCATCTGAACCATAATTCAGGTTTGTTTCTAATTTCCTAAAATACGGCAAAACATCTTTATATGACCAGTCTGCATTCCCGAGTGAAGCCCATTCGTCAAAATCCTCTGGAATTCCTCTTAAGAATATTTGTCCATTAACAGAGCTAGAACCTCCGATTACTTTTCCTCTTGGCAAAGGAATCGGCTCCCTATCAGCCATTGGGATAGATTCATATCCCCAAACATATTTCGTACCATAAGATGCAAGCCAAGGATTATTACCATTTCTAATATCATCTGGATAGTAATCAACCTTAGAGAAATCAGAGCCAGCTTCTAACAATAAAACAGATTTTCTAGGATCTTCAGACAAACGAGATGCCAAAACTGATCCTGCAGATCCTGCTCCAATTATTATAAAATCATATTTCATATATACTTCACCTAATTCACAAAATACTAAGGTTTGATAGTATCAATAATGATCACACTTTTCACTACATTTAAAACTAAACTAGGATGGATAGGTTTAAAAAAATCCAACTATGGAATTAGCTTAATTACTTTTCCCAGTGAAAGTGAATCAAAATGCGAAACCTTTATCCATACAACAAGTAAGAATATCAAAAAATCTGATTCAGAATTTTCATACCTAAAAGATCAGATATATTTATATACTTCTGGAAACAGTGTTGATTTCAGTTCAATAAAACTAGATTATGCAGGACACTCAAAATTCTCAAAAAAAACATTAGAAACTTGTAGAAGTGTCCCTTTTGGAGAAACAAGAAGTTACAAATGGTTAGCTAATGAATCAGGTTCAGAGTTGGCATATAGAGCTGTTGGGCAAATAATGGCTAAGAACAAATTCCCAATCATTGTTCCATGCCACAGGATAGTAGGATCAACAGGAAAATTGACAGGATTTCAAGGGCAAACTAACGATTTGAATATGAAAATAAAATTGTTAAATATGGAAAACCTTAAAACATAAGACTCTGAATCGAAACCTTTCCTTGGTCACCTAATATCTGATTAAGTTCATCTTGTAATTCTTGTGTGACTTGCACTTTAACTGGTTGCCAATCCATAACTACTAAGGTAGATTCTGTTTCTATTTCTAATCCCACATCATCATTCCCTAAAGAATTTAAAAGAGCAGATTTAATATCATCAATCAATATCTGATCCTCAGAGGCACTTCCAGATTCCTTAATATGGAGAACCAATCTTTTCTTTGGGCTTCCATTGGTTCCAGGAAAATCTGTTGTTCCGTTTTTATCGTTATTTATCTTAGCAGACGATGTGGTAATCGGGGTAATTGTTTCGTCATTAGGTGAATTATTTGTATTAAGCATATTCTTTAAATTTAATTCCTTTGCAGTTTTTACGTTAATAGTAGATTCACCTGACCTGTCTCTTAATAATCCTTTAATTGTTAAAAGTCTTCCAGGTTCCCATAAATCAATAGTTTTCCCCAAAGCATCTTCCCATACAACAATTTCCAAGCTGCCATCTAACATTTCTAAAGTGACAATTTTAAACGGTCGTCCATCTCGTGTAGATCGATCTATAATTGTTGAGACTTGACCAGCCACAGAAATATTTTTTGATGTTTGAGTGGCATCTAATTGTGAAACCATTACCACAATATCTTCACCCAACATAGACAACATATTCGACAAATGAGTAGTCGAGGACAAGCTTATGCCCATCATCTCAACTTCCCATACTCTTTTTTGGTGATCGTTAGTATTAATTAAGGGTAAATCAATTGAAGCCAAAGACGATGCTGAAGATTCTCCCAACAAATCAAACATAGATGTCTGATTTGAATTTCTTAAATATTGTTCATTTTGACCTAATGAAATAATTTTATTTGACACTTCAAATAAAGCTCCCCTATCACCAAAATCGTCAAATCCCCCTGCCATAATTATACTTTCTACAGCTTTTTTATTTAAATTTGAAAAATCACTATTTTTACAAAAGTCTTCGACAGATGTAAATTCACCGTAATCATTCCTAGAACGCAACATAGGCTTTAAAGCTTCTGAACCTACATTTTTTATTCCTGCCAACCCAAACCGTATTGATTTTTTATCTTCTGATCTTTCAATACTAAATTTAATATCACTTTTATTAATATTAGGAGGTAATACATCTATATTCATTCGCCTACAATCTGCTATAGCAGAAATCAACCTATCTTTTTTATCAATATAAGAATTCATAAATGCAGCCATATATTCTTCAGGATAATTCGATTTTAAATATGCAGTCCAATATGAAACTAACGCATAGCTAACGCTATGAGCTTTGTTAAATGCATATCCAGCAAATGGCTCAATAAGATTAAATACTGACTCCGCTAGATCGTTAGAATAACCTTTTCCTAATGCCCCATTAATAAATTTATCTTTCTCTTCAAGCATTATTTCAGGGACTTTTTTGCCCATAGCTTTACGAACAATATCTGCTTCTCCTAATGAGTATCCCGCAAACTCTCTAACTATGTGTAAGACTTGATCTTGGTAAACAATGACCCCATACGTTTCTTGAAGTATATCTTTCAGGCCAGGATGTATAAACATAACTTCTTTACGGCCATGTTTAGCATTAATAAAGGTATCTATATGATCCATAGGTCCTGGTCTAAAAAGAGCAATCATAGCTGCTATATCATTTATTGTATTTGGCTTCAATTCTTTTATGTGCCTAGTCATACCGGCACTTTCCAGTTGAAATACCCCTACAGTCTCTCCCCTACCTAAAAGTTCAAATGTAGGCCTATCAGTTAAAGGTATATTATTTAAAGTAAGTTTCACATTATGATTTGCTTCAATAAGCCTAAATGAATCGGCCAAAACAGTGAGGTTAACTAATCCCAAAAAGTCCATTTTCAATAAACCCAAAGCAGCTATAGGAGCCATAGCATATTGAGTCATAACAGCCCCTTCATTATCTCCACGAGAAGTAAATTCAAGGGGAACAACCTCATCTAAAGGTTCTTTAGATATTACTACTCCCGCTGCATGAAGACTTTTATGCCGAGTAACACCTTCTAATTCTCTAGCTGTGTCTATCAATTTCTTAACTGAACTATCCGAATTATAAAAATCATTTAAGGAATCACTTTCTTTTAAAGATGTCTCTAAGTCTATATTAAGTTTTTCTGGAATCATCTTTGCAACATTATCTACATTACTCAATGGAACACCTAAAGCTCTTCCTGCATCTCTTACAGATTGCCTTGCTCCAAAAGTTCCGAATGTAATAATGTGTGCTACGTGTTCTCTTCCATATCTTTGAGCGCAATAATTAATAACTTCTTGGCGTCTATCATCTTGAAAGTCCATATCTATATCAGGCATTTCCTTACGCTCAATATTCAAAAACCTTTCAAAAACCAAACTGAAAGGCATAGGGTCTACATCTGTAACCCCAAGACAATAGAGAACTAGGCTTGCGGCAGCACTACCTCTAACAGTAAAAAATATATCATTCTTTCTAACAAATTTAGCTATATCCCAAACAACTAAAAAATATTCAGCAAATCTAGTTTGTTTTATAACTTCCAATTCATATTCAAGTCTTTCCGTATAATTATCAGTTGGCGCATGTACTAATTTTTCAAATCCTTCTAAACAAATCTGCCTTAAATATGCATCAGAAGACATTTGATTAGGAACTGGGAATTCCGGCAACCTAGCTTGAGAAAAATCTAAATCTAGATTACACATCTCAGCAATCAATTCAGTATTAGTGATAGCTTCTGGAATTTCTGAAAACATTTCAACCATTTCATCATGTGACTTAAGATGGTAAGAATCATCTTCAAATCGCATCCTATTAGGATCATCAACTTTTGCATTAGTTTGTATACAAAGCAAAACATCATGATTAACCGAATGCTTCTTGAGAATATAATGTGAATCATTAGTTGCAACAATTGGAATATTTGTTTTTTTATTTAATTCCAATAAACCTTTATTGATATCAGGTAATTCTGGGACCCCTGCATGATTCATGATTTCTAAGAAATAAGACCCAAACACATCTTTATACCAGACCGCTGTATCTAGTGCTTCTTCGTGTCTACCTTGAGCTATAAGCCAAGGTACTTCTCCACTAGGACATCCCGACAATACAACAAGGCCATCACTATATTTCTCTAGGATCTCTCTGTCTACTCTGGGTTTTTTATAATAGCCTTCCAAGTTAGCCGTTGTAACCAATTTAACTAAGTTACGGTACCCTACTTCATTTTTACTCAACACAGTTAGGTGATGGATTTTATCAGTAGGATTACGATCAAATCGACTACCCGAAGCAACATACATTTCAGCACCAATAATTGGTTTTATCTCGGCTTTTTTTGCCAATTGATAAAAATCAATCGCACCATACAGTCCCCCATGGTCGGTAATAGCAAGAGCCTTCATGTTAAGCGATTTTGCTCTATCTACAAGGGGTTCTAATTTAGCTAAGCCGTCAAGCATGCTATATTCCGTATGTACATGTAGATGTGTGAACAAAAAACTACCTTTAAAAGCTTATTTAATGATCTTAATAGAGATTATGTACGGTTAGCGTACATATGCGCAAGGGGTCTTAACAACAATTGAATGAACAAAAAAAAAGGCCTCTAAAAAATTAAAGGCCTCTTTTAAAATAACACTATTAAAGCTTTAGTAGCCCATAGGCGGCATAGGAGGAGCAGCAGGAGTTTCTTCTGGGATATCACTAATAAGAGATTCCGTTGTTAAAACCATAGCGGCCACACTGGCTGAATTTTCTATAGCAGCCCTTGTAACTTTAGCAGGGTCCATAATGCCTAATTCTAGCAAATTTCCATATTCACCAGTTTCTGCATCATAGCCATAATCGCCTGTACCTTGTTTAGTTTTATCTAACACTACCTCTCCAGAGACTCCGGTATTTTCTGAAATCAACATAAGAGGCTTCTCTAAAGCAGCTTTCAGGATATTTACTCCTGTTTGTTCATCTCCAGACAGTTCAACAGAATCTAGAGATTCCGCAGCTCTTATAAGGGCTAGTCCACCACCTGGAACAATACCTTCTTCCACAGCTGCTCTGGTTGCTGACAAAGCGTCTTCTACTCTGTTCTTCTTTTCTTTTAATTCAACTTCAGTAGCAGCTCCCACTTTTATAATTGCAACTCCACCTGATAATTTAGCGAGTCTCTCTTGCAATTTTTCTCTATCAAAATCAGATGTTGTTTCTTCAATCTGAGCTCTTATTTGATTGATACGACCTTGAATATTTGAGTCTTCACCATGGCCTTCCACAAAAGTCGTCTCTTCTTTGTTAGAAACAACTCTTCGGGCCCTACCAAGATCTTCAACAGTTACAGAATCTAATTTCCTACCAACTTCTTCGCTTATTACTGTTGCATTTGTAAGAATTGCCATATCTTCTAACATAGCTTTTCTTCTATCTCCAAATCCAGGAGCCTTAACAGCTAATATATTAAGAGTACCTCGAAGCTTATTAACAACTAAAGTCGCTAATGCCTCTCCCTCAATATCTTCAGCTATCACCACAACATCTTTTCCAATCTGCAATATTTTTTCTAAAGCAGGTAATAGATCAGACACAGCTGATATTTTTTTATCAGTTATTAATATATATGGATTATCAATTGCAGTTTCCATTCTATCTTGATCAGTAATAAAATAAGGAGAGATATATCCGCGATCAATCTGCATTCCTTCTACAAACTCTTGCTCGTAATTAAGTCCTTTAGATTCTTCTACAGTAATAACTCCGTCTTTACCAACTTTTTCCATAACATCTGCAATCAAGTTTCCCATCTCGTCATCATGAGCAGAAAGTGATGCTACTTGGCCGATTTGTGTTCGTCCTTCAACCGAAGTAGACATATCTTGAACAGAATTACGTAATGTAGATACTGCTTTATCAATACCTCTTTTAATAGCCATTGGATTTGCTCCCGCAGCTATGTTTTTGAAACCTTCGTGAATTATTGCTTGAGCAAGAACTGTTGCTGTTGTTGTACCATCTCCGGCAACATCATTTGTCTTACTTGCAGCTTCTTTAAGAAGCTGTGCACCCATATTCTCAAAAGAATCTTCAAGTTCTATTTCTTTAGCAATGGTTACTCCATCACTACAAACCTGTGGTGGTCCAAATTTTTTATCTAATACGACATTTCTGCCTCTTGGGCCCAATGTAACCCCGACAGTATCTGCCATAATATCTATGCCACGCTTCATGGCAGCTCGTGCGTCTTCACTGAAAGAAAGTTGCTTAGCCATTACTTCCCCCTAAATCATTAATAAATTACTTTTTAAAAAGAATATCGTCTTCTCTTAGGATTAAATATTCCGTATCTCCCTCTTTATATTCTGTACCAGCATACTTAGAGTACACAACAGTATCGCCAACTGCTAACTCCATTGGTACCCGATTACCATCATCTGTCATACGGCCAGGGCCCGCTGCAACAATTGTACCCTCTTGAGGTTTTTCTTTAGCCGTATCTGGAATATATATCCCACCAGCACTAACCTGTTCATCGCCCTCACTAGGCTCCACAACTACACGATTTCCAAGTGGCTTAAAAGCCGATTTAGTAGCCATTGAATATACCTCCTAATTATTTATAACTCATTTGATCAAATCATGTTATTTTTAATACGTCGAACTTAAATGTTAAGCAGAGGGAAAAACGTTGTCAACACCTTATGCTCAAAAATAAGAAATTACTACTTTTATCTTACGAGTAATTGTTCCCTAACTTTACTTAAAACTTTCTTAGGAAAACTTTCCAGATATGAATTTGGTCCTAAATCTGGCATAGGAGGATCAGGTACAGGATGCAACAAAACATATTCGAAATTTACACCTATCTCATCGCAATCTTTTAAAAAATTAACTATTTGGCCTGATACTTGATCAGAATTTCCTATAAAGCAAAATGCTCGGGCAAATTCATCTGGAATAAAATCAACTAACTTCCCACTATCTACCAAATTTGATGCATGGTGGAAATCAGGAGCATTAAATCCTTTAGCTTTATTATTTTTATTTAATTCTATTAATTCAGATCTCAATTCATCTGGATGAGGTCCAGTCCAAGAAAACCCTAAGTTTTCAAAAAGATTAGGAGAGTATTCATAATATCCAGCTGCTATAGATTTACCCATATACATTGCCGCTTCAGAATCATCCGAAAGTACAACATGGAAATCTGCTGCTAATTTAACTGCGGCAGGGTTTTTCCCAACAGATCGGGCTCCTTCCCATATTTTTTCAACTGCAAGGCTTACGTTATATTTATCAGTACCTACTCTAATAAATACTCCATCTGAAGATGCACCTGCCATCTCTAAGGTCCGCGGGCCAGCCGATGCAACCCACACTGGAACAGGTTGAGCATGTGATAACTTAGACGGGATTGATGCACCTAAATTAATTTCAGCCCCTGAAAGCAGTGTCTTGATTACGTGTACAGCTTCTTGTAATTCTTTTACACGAGCTGGTTTTAATCCAGCAAGACGAACAGCTGTATCTCCTATTCCCATACCAAGAATCGTACGGTTAGGAGCTAATTCTGCTACTGTAGATATACTAGACGCTGTAACAAAAGGTTTACGGATTATTGGGTTTGTCAGTAATGGCCCAATAGTTATATTAGTTGTACTCTGCGCAGCAGCAGCCAATAGTACGTAATTGTCTCTTATCCTAAGAGGTGAATCTGGAAGGAATGCACAATCCCAACCTGCTTTCTCTGCACGAGCAATATCTTTTGCATAAGCAGAAACAGAAGTTTGGTCATGCCTATTAAGACCAAATTTAGGAATCATAAAATTCTAGCATCCTTATAATTAAATACATCAAATATCAAACTTGGCCCAGTCTCCTTTAAAAAATAACAATGGAGGCCCATCAGCAACAACGATATCTTTAACTTCTCCTATAAATATAGTATGGTCCCCTTCTTTGTGCATATTTACAACATCACATTCCATTGAAGCTAATGAATTCTTTAAAAACGGCATACCGGACGAGGTAAAAACATACTGATCATCTAAATTAAAATCATCTGGTTTTACTTTTTTAGCATATTCCATTGCAACATCTTTCTGAGATTCTGACAAAATATTAATAACATATCTCTGTGTTTTCTTCATAATTGGATATGTATTAGCTTTATGGGCAACAGAGACCATAACTAGCATTGGATCTAAAGAAATAGATGCAACTCCATTAGCTGTCATTCCATGTATTGCCCCGTTTTCTTCTAATGTATTTACTATACAAACTCCAGTAGCGAAATTACCCCAAGCTTGTCTGAAAAGTTCTGGATCCATTTAATGGTAATACCTCGATTATCTAAATATTTCTTACCATATTACAATCATAGGTAATAGGCAAACACTTTTATAGTTCTTCAAATCGTTGCACGTTTCACAAAATCAAAATAGAATGCATGAGTAATAAAACACTTAAGAAGTACATATGGACACAAAAGCTTACATATTAATAGAAACATCAGTTGGTAGCACTCGTGAAGTTTGTGAACAATTAAATAAGTTAACTGATATTATTCTTGTTGACCCAGTCACAGGACCATATGACATAATAGCGATCATAAATACAGATTCATTGAGTTCTGTAGGAGAAATAGTTACAAGTAATATTCATAAAATATCAGGAGTAGTAAGAACGGTAACATGTTTATCAGTATCTTGATACCAAATTTTTAAAGAGGTCACGAAAACTATGGATTTTAAATTTACAGATGAGGAAAATGAGTTCAGAAATGAATTGCGAACATGGCTAAAATCTGAACTTGCAAAAGCGCCTGAGGCAACTGGTGGAAACCAAAGTGTTAATTATGGCAATTCTGATGAGGAATGGAAATTTAATATGTCAATGCGAAGTAAACTTGCTGAAAAAGGCTGGCTTACAATGGCATGGCCTGAAGAATATGGAGGACAAGATGCCTCTGTTATCAAACAAATGATCTTCTCAGAAGAAATGGCATATCATAGGGCCCCAGGCAGAGATAATTTTGGAACAAAAATGCTAGCCCCTACTTTAATGATACACGGGACAGATGAACAGAGAGCAGAATTTTTACCTCCTATAGCAAAAGGTGACGTACAATGGTGCCAAGGTTACTCAGAACCTGAATCAGGTTCTGATTTAGCCTCATTACAAACTCGTGCAGTTGAAGATGGTGATGATTTTATAGTCAATGGCACAAAAATATGGACATCAATGGCTCATAGAGCTGATCATATATTCCTGATGGCAAGAACAGATCCTGACGCACCTAAGCATCGAGGCATAAGTTTTTTGTTATGCGATATGGATGATCCTGGAGTTACAGTAAATCCAATCATTAACATGGCTGACTCCCATCACTTCAATATGGTCACATTTGACAATGTCCGAATTCCTAAGAAAAATCTTGTAGGAGAACTTAATAGAGGCTGGTATGTAGGAGCAACTCTTTTAGATTTTGAGAGATCTGGTGTTGACTATCCAGCAGAAGGTCAAAGAATGTTAGAAGACCTTATAGATTTTGCAAAAACCAATACCCGAAATGGAATCCTATTATCTGAAGATCCTATCATAAAAGACAAATTATCCAACCTAGCGATTGAAGTTGAAGCATGCAAGCTAATTTCTTATAACGTAGCATGGATGCAAAGCGAAGGATTAGTCCCTAATAAGGAAGCTTCAATTGCAAAAATACGTGGAAGTGAGCTACAGCAACACCTCAGTGAATTTGGAATGATGTTGTTAGGAATGCATGGGCAATTAGAAGGTGGATCAAAGTATGCTCCTTTGGAAGGGCGCATTCTTCACCAACACTTAATGAACACTTCATTAACCATTTTAGCCGGCACAACAGAAATCCAAAAAGGAATCATTGCGACTAGAGGATTAGGATTGCCACGAGGTTAAAGAATTAATTATCTTAAAATCATATTCAACATTTAGGAGTAGTTTAGATGGATCTCGGACTTAATGAAATCCAACAAATGTTAAAAACTAGCGCAAAAGAATTCTTAGATTCTGAATGCCCTGACACATACGTTAGAGAGATGGAAGAAGATAGCAAAGGATATACTGACGAAATATGGCAAAAAATCGCAGAGCAAGGATGGATTGGACTAATCATCCCTGAAGAATATGGAGGAGCAGGCCTAGAATTTCAAGATTTAATAATATTGTTAGAAGAAATGGGACGATATATGCTTCCTGGTCCTTATTTCACTACAGTTGTTTTAGGTGGCATGACTCTAATGAAATCTGCTACTGAAGAACAGAAAAAAGAATATTTACCCAGAATAGCAGAAGGTCAAATTATAGTGACTTTGGCATTAACAGAACCTGATGCTAGTTGGGAAGCAAGTGGAGTCCAATTAGAAGCAACAGATACAAATAATGGGTATATTTTAAATGGAACAAAGCTGTTTGTGCCTTATGCAAATGTATCAGAATATTTCATCGTTGCAGCACGTACAGGCAAGAAAGATACTGACATAAGTCTTTTTATGGTATCAGCATCTGAATCAGGAATATCTCAAACTTCATTAAAAACAATAGGCTCAGATAACCAATCCGAAGTTGTATTTAAGAATGTTGCAGTTTCTCATGAAAGCTTATTAGGTGATCTCAATAAAGGTTGGGATACTATCAAACAAATAACAAATTTGGCTGCAATCGGAAAGTGTGCAGAAATGTCTGGAGCAATACAAAATGTTCTGGAAATGACAGTTGAATATGCTAAACAAAGAACTCAATTTGGACGACCAATTGGAACATTTCAAGCAGTTCAACATCATTGTGCAAATATGGCAACAGAAGTTGAATTATCCAGATTGATGACTTATCAGGCTGGATCAGCCTTATCAGAAGGTTTATCAGCTGATAAAGAAGTCGCAATGGCAAAAGCATGGGTCAACGAATCGGCTAAACGAGTTTGTGCAATGGGGCACCAAACTCATGGAGCTATCGGATTCACAAAAGAACATAATTTGCAGTTATATACAAAGAGAATCAAATCTGCCGAATTAATGTTTGGAGATGCACAATTTCATACAAACAAAATTGCGGACCTTTTGAATATATAGTTAATAGGAATAAACAAAATGAGTACGACCCTTTTTGATCTGTCCGGTAAAACTGCTTTAATAACAGGTGGCAATGGTGGAATTGGATATGGAATAGCTAAGGGACTAGCTGATTCAGGGGCTAATATTATAATAGCTGCTAGGAATAAAGCTAAAACTGAAAAAGCTGTTAATAGTCTTGTTGATACAAAAATAAAGGATGTATCAGTTTCAGGATATCAAGTCGATGTTTCTGATGAAAAAGCTATCAATGAACTAGTAGATGACTTAACAACTGGTTCGCACGGAAGCCCAATAGATATATTAGTAAATAATGCTGGTATTAATATAAAGAAACCTCCAATGGAACTGTCGACTGATGAATGGAACAAGGTTGTCCAAATAAATCTAACGGGATCATTTCTATTTGCTAAAGCTGTATACCCAAGCATGAAATCAAACGGTGGTGGCAAAATAATTAATATAGGATCTATGACATCCGTATTTGGGGTTGAATGGGCTGCTGCATATGCGTCTACTAAAGGTGGTGTGGTTCAATTAACCAAGAGCTTAGCAATGGCATGGGCAAGAGACAACATTCAAGTAAATACGATTTTGCCTGGCTGGATAACCACAGATTTAACAAAAGATACTAAAACTCAAGCTCCAGAAAGATTTGCTCAAATCTCATCAAGAATCCCACAAAACCGTTGGGGGGAACCTAGCGATTTATCAGGAACAGCAATTTTCCTATCTAGTAATGCTTCAAATTATGTCACTGGCGTTTCAATTCCAGTCGATGGTGGCTATACATCTTTCTAACTTACTAGCTTAAATTTTTTTGGATAAATTTAAAGATTCTATTTTCCATATAAACTCTATCTGATATTTTAGTAGGCATATGTCTACTATGAGGAAATAAAAGAAGTTCATAATCCTTATTATTGGAAATTAAAGAATCTACTAAAATACTTGTATGCCTAAAATGAACATTTTCATCTAGTAGGCCATGAATTAACAATAAATTTCCTTTTATGTTTGGGACATATGACAATACACTAGAGTCTCTGTATTTTTCTTCATACAAATCTGGATGACCCATATATCTTTCTGTGTAATGTGTATCATAATATTCCCAAGATACAACTGGGGCACCCGATATAGCTACCTTAAATAGTCCTGGAGCTTTAGCTAAGCACATTAAGGCCATATATCCTCCATAACTCCATCCATATACAGCAATATTCTCTGGATCAGTCAGGCCAATATCTATTAAATGTTCTATCCCCTTTATTTGATCCTCTACTTCCAAATTCCCCATATTATTTTTCACATATGCTTCAAATTCAATTCCACGTCGATATGTTCCGCGATTATCCAATATGCATACCAAAAATCCGTTTTGTCTCAACCTTTGTATTCGCATAGCAGAAGTCAATGAATACGAATCAGTTACTAACTGTGAATGAGGGCCTCCATAAACGTACAGTACAGTTGGATAAGGAGGAGAAAACTTTCTGGTATCTGGTTTATATATAGCCGAATACAACTGATCATTAGAATCCGAGTCTAAGGTAATAATGTCTGGTGGAATTAAATTAAAATTCTCAACTCTATCATCATTTAAAATAATTGACTGCAAATCAATCAAGGTATTTTCTTTACAATTTAATAAAGAAAAGGAAGGAGAATCTTCTAATGAACTTTTAATAATTGCTAACATCTTAGAGATAGGGTCAAAAATAGCTGATGCTGTACCATTGGAAGACGAAATTTTCGTAATAGCTTCACCTTTAAAATTGACAGTAAATATACTTTTGCTAATTGCAGAATCTTTATTTGCAGCAAAATATATGAGTCCCTTATCTTGGTCTACACCTATGACAGAATCAACATGCCAATCACCTTTAGTTATTTGACAATAAGAATGGTCAGAAAAATCATACATATACAAATGATTAAATCCTGTACGCTCAGAACCCCATATAAATTTACCATTAGATAATGGTTTAAAAATATCCGTTATGTTGATCCAATAATCCGATTGCTCCGTGAGGATTACAGAATAACTAGAAAGATCGTTAGCTACATGAATTAGTTCCAAATTTGTCTGTTGTCTGTTTTGAACTTGCAAAATTAGTGAACCATCTTTTAGCCAAGAAAAACGTGGCAAATATTCATATTCTGATATGTCTAGATTTTTCATATCTCCTTCAAGATCGACAACTCCAAAGCTAACTTTAGGATTATATTTTCCAGCAAAAGGATACTTATGTATTTCTTTATTAATAGTTTCTGAATCAGAAGAGGCTAGATTTTGAATAATATATTCAGGTATGTGGTTTGTATCAACTTGAGTAAATGCTATTCGCAAACTATCAGGACTCCAAAAATATCCACTAAGTCGCTGCATTTCTTCTTGGGCAATGTAATCAGCTAAACCATTAGTAACACCTTGAGTTGCAGTAGTAGTTATTTGATTTATTTTTGAATTAGAAATATTCATAACAAATATTTCACCTTCAGAAATAAAAGATATATATTTGCCATCTGGAGATACTTTCGGGTCAAGTAATTGATATTTTTTATTATCTATTATTTTTTTTGGTTTAGATTTAACAGAATCAAAAAAGTATATAGCCGTAGGGGTTGGTAATATTATTTTGTCTCCATTAACCCAATCATATCGCGATATGCCTTGTGACATTTGTCGCAATCTCTGACGAGTAAGGTCTTCCTCTATAGAACCTTCAGATAAGTTGAGGTCTGAGCCATCTGAAATCAATGATTCAGTTCCAGAATTAATATCTAAAACAAATAGTGATTTTGATGATCCTATATTAGTAGATTTGAGGTAGGCCAGATAATTACCACTAGGACTAAATTTAAGTGACGCAGGAGTATCCATACCTGGAGACGGGAAAAATGCTATATCTTTACTCGTAATATTCATACTAAAACTATGAATTTAAAGTCTCAAAAAATCAATTACTTTTTTTTCGCAAGATCTGACAATATTTCATTCAAGCTTCCTGAACGAAAGCCTTCCATATCTAAAGTCACGTACGAATAACCTATTTTTTTAAATTCATCATTTATTTCTGATCTAAGTGGTTCCGAAATAAAATCACTTAATTCAGAAGGATTTACTTCAATACGAGCTATAGAATCATGATGCCTAACACGGATTTGTTTAAATCCTTTTGATCTTAAAAAATGTTCTGCCTTAGCAATTCTAGTTAACGCTTCAACAGTAACTGTTGTTCCGTACGGAATCCTTGAAGATAAACAAGCCTGCGCTGGCTTATCCCACACTTCTAATCCCATATCTTTCGATAATGTTCTAATGTCTTCTTTTGTTAATTCCGCCTCAACAAGAGGGCTTCTGACACCATACTGTTTAGCCGCATCTATACCTGGTCTATAATCACCTAAATCATCTTTATTTGTACCATTTAAGACATAATTATAAGTTTCTGATTCAGCAAATTTCATCAAATGAGAATAAAGTTCATCTTTACAGAAGAAACACCTATCAGGATTATTAGCTTTATAATCTTCACGCTCTATTTCGTTTGTTTCTACTTTACGAAAATTAAGATTTAATAGATTAGCTAATTCTTCTGCATCATAAAGTTCTGAGGGAGCTAAACTGGGAGAAACAGCAATCACAGCTAAGGATTTATCACCTAATACTTGATTAGAAATGGCAGCAAGAAAAGCACTATCAACACCACCCGAATAGGCAACTATAACAGACTCCATATCGGACAATATATCTATTAATTTCTCACGCTTAGTCTCTAAAGTGATCGTATCTGTTTGCAATGAAGTAATACTCCTCAACTGTCATACTATTAGCCAATCATATACTTAGGACATCATATCTTCAACAATTTTTCTCATTTGGTCAGAATAATGTTCATAAGATCTGTTTTGATATTTAAGTATAGACTGTGATTCTTCCGTATCATACCAATGATTCCATCCTGGGGTTTCTCTATAATTTGCTAGATCTATAGGAGCTCCCATAAAGGTAAAGAAGTCTTCTACATATTTTTGACCAGTATGTCTCCAAGTATCTCCTCCGGCTATATTAAAAACTTTATTTACTGCCGAGTTGGCATCAACTGAATTACGTATAGCATCTGCAACATCGTCTCGATGAACCATTTCTACTTTTTGATCAGCCATAAATGGCCAGGGGTCAGCCGGTTCTATAAAAGCTGGAACAGCAATACTAGCTATCCGCAAAATAACATATTTAACTCCAGAAGACATAACTAGTTTTTCACCAGCAATCTTACTATCTGCATAAACATCTATAGCTTTTTGTTCATGTTCAACAGATACTGGGTCTTTTTCCCGAGATGTATCCCCGTAGGTACTTATAGAAGATGTAAATACAATTGTTGCATCTTTTGCAACTTCTTTCATGCTAGTCAAAATGTTTTGAGTTCCTTCAACATTAACTTTAAAAGTGAATGATCTATCTTTCTCGCTATTTGGAGGCAATATTGCAGCTAAATGCAATACACATCTGACTCCATCAACAGCTTTAGAAACAGCTTCTGGATCAGTTATATCTCCTTTAAAAATTTCAACATCTTTCTGGCCTTCTAATCCTTCAAAATCCATAAAAGGAAGATCAAAAATGCGCACAGGAACGCCATCATCTAATAGCATTCCTGCCAATTGTCTTCCTACGCTACCAGCGCCTCCAGTTATTAATACAGGTTTCATTATGTTAATATCGTTCCTTTCATTCCGGCTTTTTCAATTAAAGTTTGGGAACTCGAAATCAAAGTGTCTATTGATCCCGAAAAGGAATCCCAATCATCAGCATCTTTATATCCTAACAATTCTGTAGCATTTCTAAGTACAGTTTTAGTTACTGGAACACTAGGCATAGTTTTAAAGAAAAAAGTATTACTAATGTCATTAAACTTTTCAACAATTTCAACAAGCGATGTTTCCCATGCTTCGTTCTGAGAGCCCAACCCGTCTGAAATCTTATTACATAGACCTATAGACTCTTCAAGCATTTCTTGTCCTGACTGTGGCATATTAAAAACTCCTTAATTCTTCTTATTTTATATAAAAAAAGGACGACCAAATAATGATCGTCCTTATTTTAGCCTAAAAGCAATTATACTTCTAGAGAATAAAATTATTCACTATCTGAAGAAGCGTTTTCAGTAATCTCTATCACTTCGACATCATCTTCGTAATGGTGCTTAACTTTATCTAAATCGACAACATCAACTCTGTGATACCCTTTCCCATCGTGTTTGTCATATGGGAATGGTTGGAATTTGTCGAATACATCAGCAAATCTTTTACGACTTGGCCTTGTATCATATGGGAATTGTCCTGAACCAGCTACTGGCTCACACTCTATCAATTTATATTCCCTATTACCTAAGCCATTTTCATGTCCAGCATTAATGCTTGAAACTTCACTCTGCCCATGGAAAGTTGCAGAAGCTGCCTCAAATTTCCTGTCACCTACATGATGAGCTTCCATCATATGAGCTGCAGACCCAACAGTTCCTTCAGTCTCTCGAGCTTTATCTACACAAGCCATATCTATAGCTACTGGATCTTTACTAGCAAAAACTCCTAAATGAGGAACAATTGGAACATCTGCAAATCCTGCACAGTCACATTTTGGTGAAACATCCAATGCTAGGTTAATATATCCAACTTTACCTCTGCCAACTGCTTTCTCTACACCTAAACATGCATCAGCGATAGCAGCATCAACAGCATCAAATTGTTGTGGAGGGATATCCATTAATCCTCGCGGACCAAGAACCCCAAAACACCCTAAACAGTTTGCACAATTCTCAGAATCCCATTCAAGTTCATCTTTATCATTAATACTATACAAATTAAAAGGACAGCAATCTTCAATAATCTCCCAATCTGGAGTATTGGCTTTTCCTTTAAAGTTTTCTGGGTGCAACACACCTGCAGCACCAAGTCCATATGTTGGGTGTCCGCCCATATGAACATTAAATTTACCTCTTTTAGATTGAGCGCCTATACCTAAATTCTTAAGAGCTCCGCCGATAACTCCCATTGGGTGCCCTTTAAAGTGTGTCAATGCAATCAACACATCAGCAGCTGCAATAGCCTGGGCTACATAAGCTTCTTTCAAGATAAATCCTTCTGGGATATCTACTCTAAAATCACTGGTCCCAATGTATCCATCAGCAGAAATAAAAGGACATCCTAACGCAGCCGATGTGAATCCATTTCTTTCTGCGGTAAGCAGTAAATCTAATTCTGTAGCTCTAGATCCAAAAGGAGAATAAGTCAAAGTAGTTGTATCACAAACAAATGGCCTACCACCTAATTCTTTAATTCTATCTGCTAGTGTCCTAGCATATACTGGTCTTAAATACGCAGAGTTATTCCACTCTCCACAATGAAGTTTTATAGCTACTACGTCATTAGGCTTTATCATCTCGTCTAATCCTGCCTCATCAAAAACCGTAAGCATCTTAGCGGGAAGTGATGTTTCAGGGCTTTCTGAATGGGCATCCATATAATAAACTTCTGATGGTGCTACCATGAGTAATCCTCCAAATAAATTTAACTATCAAAAATAAACAAAATTACACAATAATACTATTGTACAAACTGAGGTTAGCATTATGAAGAACGTGTGTCAATTAATCTAATCTTATGTAACCATAAAATAGGTTAAAATAATTTATAGTCAAATCAGGAGAACAAATTATTATGTTTGAAAATGCCGAATTATTCCCTATGAACACCTCTGTAAACACATCGGGGAATTTAGAGATAAATGGATGTGATTCTATAGATCTAGCAAACCAATTCGGAACCCCTTTATATATTTATGACGAAACTACAATACGTCATATGGCAAGATCATTCATTAAAGAATTTACAGATTTATACCCAAACACTTCGGTATCTTACGCTTCAAAAGCATTCCTAAATAAATACATTGCACAAATAGCTAATGAAGAAAACTTATGGCTCGATGTTGTATCAGGTGGAGAAATTGCTGTAGCAAAGTCTGCAGGATTCCCAACATCTAAAATGGATTTCCATGGAAACAATAAAACTCCCAATGAATTATCTGATGCAATTGACTCAGGTGTCGGAACAATAATCGTAGATGGGTTCCACGAATTAAATCTACTCAATGAAATAGCAAAATCGAAAAACATAACCCAAGGAATATTATTAAGATTATCTCCATCAATAGATGCCCATACTCATGGCCATACGACTACCGGCATATTAGATGTGAAATTTGGATTTTCAATCGAATCAGGAGAAAGTACAGTAGCAATAAAGCAGGCTCTGAAATCTTCCAATCTAGATCTACGGGGAATTCATTTTCACCTAGGATCTCCAATATATGAGCTTGAACCTTATTCAAAGGCAATCATCAGAGTATTAGATTATCTATACCCTTTTATAAAAGATGAAGGTTTAAATTTAAGAGATTTCAGCCCGGGAGGAGGGTTCGCTATTGGGTATGAAAATAATAAATTACCTCCTAATATTTCTGATTACGCTAAAACTATTACACAATCACTAATACAGAAATGTGACTCTCTGAATATACCTCATCCTCGGTTGATTATTGAACCTGGAAGATCAATAGTAGGACGTGCTGGAGTGGCTTTATATACGGTAGGTGTTATAAAAAATATTCCATCTGTGAGAACTTACGTTTCACTAGATGGCGGAATGGGAGATAATATAAGGCCAGCACTATATGATTCAAAATATGAGGCAGTTGTGGCAAACAAAATGGATACCAAGAACTACTCAACTCGCGAAACAGTAACTCTAGCCGGCAAATATTGTGAATCAGGTGATTTATTGGTCAAAGATATCGATTTACCTAAAATACAATCTGGAGATATAGTAGCAATCCCCGCGTCTGGAGCATATTGTTTTGCGATGTCAAGTAATTACAATATGAACCCAAGACCTGCAATAATAATTATTAATGACGGAAATCCTAAATTAATAAGAAAACGAGAAACATATGAAGACTTAATGGCTCTAGATATTCTCTAAATTTATAAATATTAAGAAAAACGATTTAAATGAATTACAAAGAAAATCCAGCAACATATATATTGCTGGTCATCAATATTTTCATTTGGCTTGCCCTTGAAGCCTTAGGAAGTTCGTCTAACCCTGAAACATTAAGGGATTTTGGCGCTATCACATATATAGACATCCGAACTGGGCAATATTGGCGTTATATAAGTGCAATATTTTTACATATAGGAATCATGCATTTAATCGTAAATTCAATAAGTTTATTTATACTCGGAAGTTTGTTAGAAAGACTATTAGGTTCACCTAAATTTACAATCATTTATATTGCTAGTGGGATTGGTGGTAGCGCACTAAGTTACTCTATGATCTCGCCGTGGGCAGTTGGGGCAGGGGCAAGTGGGGCAATATTTGGCTGTTTAGGAGCTCTTGGAATTTTCTTCTTACTAAACAAAAATTCTTTAGGTAGAGGTGGAAAAGAAAATTTTAATGCTGTACTAATTATGGCTATAATAAACTTCGGATTTGGATTCGCATTTCCTAGTATAGATAATTGGGCACATTTAGGTGGATTCATATCAGGTGCAATTATGTCAGCAGGATTATCTCCTAGAATTAAACTTTACAGTTACTACAATCCAAATAAATCATCACCTTACACAATTACTCTACGACAACTTATGGCTGTTCCATCATTAATACTAATAATTTATATATTTACATGGCTAGGCAATAGTCGATTTCAGTAAGTTATAAATAAATATATTTATTTAACTCTAGAAGGCTTTTCAATTAATTGTTGAAGTCTCCGACAAAAATTAGCTGCTATCGCACCATCAATAGCTTGATGATCTACAGTTAAACTTATAGTCATTATTTCCTTAATAGCAATGTCATTTTTGACAACTACAGGTTTTTTCTGACTTCTGCCTATTCCCAAAATAGCAACTTGACCTTGATTCAAAATAGGGGTGAAGCCATCAACAGACCCTAATACAGATATAGTAAATGTGCCTCCGCGTAATTGTTCCGATTTTAATTTCCCATCTCTAGCCAGTTCCGAAAGAGACTTAACTTCTTCAGATATTTCATTAATTGATTTACTATTTACATCTTCTATAACTGGAACTATAAGTCCATCATCTAATGCAACTGCCATAGCAATGTTAACTTTATCAAAAACAAGTATAGAATCATTGGAAATCACACTATTCATAGAAGGGACTTTGGAAAGAGCTGCACCTGAAGCTTTTATTAGGAATGCTGTTAGTTCTACACCAACATCTCTTCTGTAAGTCTGAGCATCCGTAACATCTACTTCGAAAAAAAATGACAATTGAGCCGAATCATCTAAACTACGCTTCATATTTTCAGCAATAGCTTTTCTCATTCCTTTCATTTCAATAACTTCGTGCTCTTCCGGCAATCCAACCGGAATAGATTCTTGAATACTCGATCCTGATTCAGAAAATGCTCTAATATCAGCTTCTACTACCCTACCTCTTGGCCCCGTTGGAGTTACTAAACTTAAATCAACATCTAATTTAGATGCCAACTTTCTAGCACCTGGAGTAGAGGGAATCATTTTAGAATCTTTTGAAATGGAAGTTTTTGACTCAGACCTTTTGGGAGATGCTGATATGTTTTCTGAAACCGCCTTTGATTCCTCAACTGGAGGTTCTTCACCTGAATCTAACAAATATCCAATCAAGTCATCAACTGGTACGGTTGTCCCATCTGAAACTACTGTATGGAAAACTCCATTAGCAGCAGCTTCAAGTTCATAATTTAATTTTTCACTCTCAATTTCTAAAATTACTTCACCTTGATTAACCGAATCGCCTTTTGACTTCACAAAGGTAACGATACCTTCTGTCATGAAGTCTCCTAGCTTAGGCATAATTATTCGAACTGCCATTTAAAAACTCCTATCCTATGGTGTCTAGAGCAGCAGACACAACATTATTTTTATCTGGAACAAATAAAGGTTCAAGCGATCTACTATATGGCACTGATGTATGAGGTGGAGTGACTCTTTTTGGAGGAGCATCTAGGTAATCAAAGGCTTCTTCAGCAATTAGCGCAGAAATATCCGCTGCAATGCTACATCGAGGATAATCTTCATCCACTATTACAACTTTCCTAGTTTTACGAACTGACCCTAATATTGCTTCGTTATCCATTGGAGATAGAGATAACAAATCTAACACCTCGACTGATATTCCTTGTGATTCTAGTTCTTGAGCAGCTTCCATACAAACTCGAGTGGTGTACCCTATTCCTATCAAAGTTATATCCTCACCTTCTTGTTTAATCTCAGATTTACCTATCTCAACGGTATACTGTTCAGAAGGAACATGGTCTTCAAATCTCAGTCCCATCAATTGCCTATTATGAAAAAAGATCACAGGATCATTATCTCTAATAGCAGCTGTCATAAGACCTTTAGCATTATACGGATTTGAAGGAACAACACATTTCAATCCTGGAAAATGAGTGAATATTGAATAAAGGGTTTCTGAATGCTGTGCAGCATTCCCTGTTCCTGCACCTATAGCTGTCATAATTGTCATTGGAACTGTTACTTTGCCGCCAAACATATAATGCATTTTCGCAGCATTATTAGTTATTTGATCTGCGCAAACCCCAAAAAAACTAACATACATTAAATCAATCACTGGTCGTAATCCAGTAGCAGCAGCACCTACCCCAGCGCCCATAAATCCAGTTTCAGATATAGGAGTATCTCTAATCCTTTCTCTACCAAAATCATTTACCAATCCTTTAGTTAGTCGCATTGGGCCACCCCATGCATCTTGAAAATCTTCTCTTTCGCCACCTCCACCTATATCTTCTCCCATAATGATGACGTTAGGGTCTCTCTCTAATTCCTGCCTAAGAGCTTCGTTAATAGCTTGTATAAATGAAATTTGTCTAGTTTGTTCTTTTTGTGTCATTTTTAATTCCTATTATGAATAAGATACGTAAACATCTTCTAATATTTCATGAGCCTCGGGAAACGGACTATTTTCAGCATATTCTGCTGCTTGGTTTACTGCTTGTAAACATTGTTCATCAATTTCATCCAATTCTTCTTTCGTAGCATAAGATCCCTCAACAATATGTTCCCGAGCATTTTTTATACAGTCTTTATCCATATAATATTTTTGCTCTTCTTCCGAACGATATCCAAGTGGATCATCAGCACCAAAATGTCCCATATAACGATATGTTTGAGCTTCAATCAATGTTGGGCCTTCTCCAGATCTTGCTCTAGCTACAGCTTCTTTCCCAACTTCAAACATATCTAATATAGATTGACCATCAACTGTAACCCCTGGTATTCCATAGCCCTCAGCTCTATTGGATATAGATCCTCCAGCAACAGAGTATTCAAACGGAGTTGCTTCAGCATATCGATTATTTTCGCATACAAATAATACTGGTAGTGTCCAGATAGCTGCTAAATTCATTGCTTCATGCAAAGCCCCTTGACTAGATGCACCATCTCCAAAAAAGACTACGCTTACGTTATCTGTACCTTTATATTTTGCTGATAAAGCTACGCCAGTAGCAACAGGTATATTTGACCCAACTATCCCATTGGCCCCTAACATACCCTTATCAATATCGGCAATATGCATAGTCCCACCTTTACCTTTAGAAACCCCTGTAGACTTACCGAGTAATTCAGCCATCATTTGATTTATATCTAATCCTTTAGCAATGCAATGATGATGGCTTCTATGGGTACCCAATACGTAATCATCATCTCTTAGATGGGCGCAAATACCAGTTGGGACAGCTTCTTGCCCCACAGCAGAATGCATTCCCCTTAATTTACCTGCATCGGCTTCACGTCTTGACTGTTCTTCAAATCTTCTTATGGTAACCATCTTCTCGTACATCCATAATAAAGATTCTCTATTAATTTCAGGATATGTCATAATTAACCTCCAAATCATTTAGCCTTTGCAATTCAATCGCATTATATACCAGCAATAATAGTTTTTGTTGAAATAAATTTAAATTATAATTATAAACATATGAAATAGAGTAAGGAGAAAAGGTGGAAGTTACAAAAGCAGTCATACCAGTTGCTGGGCTTGGCACTAGATTTCTACCAGCTACACTGACAGTTCCTAAATCTATGATTCCTGTGCTAGACAAACCTCCAATCCACTATTGCGTCAAAGAGGCTTCTCTTTCTGGAATAGACCATGTGGTCTTTATAGTATCTGAAGGACAAGAATCGATTGCTAAATACTTCAACAATCGAAAAGATTTAGAAATGATTCTAGAATCTAGAAATCAGAAGTCAATTTTAAAAACAATTCAAGAAATATCTCAATTTGCTGATATTAGCGTGGTAGTACAAGAAACTCAATCTGGATTGGGAGATGCAGTATTAAAATCCGAAAAAATAATCGGGAAAAACCCATTCGCTGTTTTCTTACCCGACGATTTAATATTTAATGACACCCCTACAATAAAATCTATGATAGATATCCATAAAAAAACAAATGGAATGGTAATAGCTCTAAAGCCTGTATCAGACAAACAAATCCCTTACTTAGGCATTGCAGACGTTCAAATGGAGAATGATTTCATTCGCATTAATAAAGTAATAGAGAAGCCCTCATTAGAAAATGCACCTTCAAATTTAGCAATAATAGGCCGTTACATTCTAACTCCTAATATATTTGAATCCATAAGGAGATCCCCTACAGGGGCCCTAGGGGAAATACAATTAACAGATGCTATAGACGGTTTAATTTCCTCAACCGCATGCAACGGATATCAGTTCCCTGGCGATCATTTTGATGTAGGGGTCCCTGTAGGGATGCTTAAGGCTTCTATACACACCGCGCTTAACAATAAAGATATAGCTGCAGATTTAAGAGAATGGTTAGTCAAAGTACTTTAACGCCAATAATACAATATGAATCCCACCAAAAAAGACCACGTTATTATTACACTTCTCATGATTAAATCTTTCATAACAATACTTTCAGGCTTTTCACCTAAATTTAACTTAACCACAATATATAAATATCGGCTCATCCCTACAAAAACCAAAGGGATGGTTAGTAACATTGAATTATTTACTGGTAGATTTGTCGCAAGTAAAGTATAGGAAACATATAATAAAATGGTAACAATCATAATCGCAGCGATAACATAAATAGAATTACTTTTACTTACTTTAGAATATTTTCCCAAAACCAATCTTTGACCTGAAAAGCTTTCTTGATTTATCCATATTTCAGAAAACCTTTTAGATACTGCGATAAATAAAGCTCCGAACATCATACACAGGCACAACCAAATAGATATGGGCACCCCAATTGCAATTGCACCTGAAACAACTCGGATAACAAATCCTAATGATATGGAAATAACATCTAGGAATATTATTTTTTTTAAAATATACGAATACAAGACCATCAAAACTAAATATGTGAATATAGTTAATGTTGTAAATAAATTAATTGTTAACGAGATTAAAAGTGAAATGAATATACATATTAAAGAAACCCATATTGCTTTTGATATGGTTAAATTCCCAGATGCGATTGGTCTAAATTTCTTGATAGGATGTTTTCGATCATTTTCTTTATCAAAAACATCATTAATAAAGTAAACCGATATAGTTATAAAAACAAATGCAATAAATGCCAATATTGAGTTTAAAAAAAAACTACCCAATGCATCATATTCTAGTAATGTCCATGATTCATTAAATGAGAATAAAACAGGTATAAAAACAACAAGGTTTTTAATCCACTGATTAGGTCGAGAGGTTTCTATAATATATGACCCCAAAAATGCAAACTCCAGAATATAATGATTATAATTATCTAATATTACTAAATATGGTACCCTCAACATTAAGATAATATCATCCAAATCGTTATGTATATTAAGATATAAAAAAAATATTAAATTAGAGGTCAATTATGTCAGGACATTCAAAATGGTCAACTATAAAACATAAAAAGGCAGCGACTGATGCAAAAAGAGGTAAATTATTTACTAAATTATCAAAAGAAATAATAGTAGCGGCAAAACAAGGTGGTAGCGATTCTGAAATGAATTTCAGATTACGCATGGCAATACAAATAGCCAAAGATAGCAATATGCCTGCTGACAATATTGAAAGAGCAGTTAAAAAAGGTAGTGGTGAAGGCTCAGAAGCAGACAGTATGTCTGAAATAACTTATGAGGGATATGGACCTGGGGGAGTAGGAATAATGTTACAAACACTAACAGATAATCGTAACCGAACAGTGTCAGACATAAGATCAACTCTTACTCGGGCAGGTGGAAATATGGCTGAATCAGGTGCAGTATCATGGCAGTTTGAACAAAAGGGAGTAATAATTATAGATGTAAATGAGTCAAAATCAGAAGAAATTGCTCTTATGGCAATCGAACAAGGTGCTATAGATTTTGAAACATATGATGGAACATTGCATATATACACAGAGCCAACTGAACTTGAAATCATCAGAACTTATCTAACGAAGAATGAAATCCAAATCAATTCTACTGAATTGTCAATGATCCCGAGCAGTACAATAATGCTAGAAAACACTAAAGCATTACAAACTTTAAAATTATTAGACACACTAGAAGAACTTGAAGATGTCCAGAAAGTATATTCTAATGCTGATTTTCCTGAAGAAGCTTTATCAAATTTTGAAATCGCATAATTATTAAAAATGAGAGTGTTAGGCTTTGATCCAGGAACTTTAAAAATGGGAGTAGGGGTAGTAGACTCTATAAGTGGAGATCTTTCGACACCATATTACGCATGTCTTACTGCTCCTAAAAATGATCCTATCGAGAACCGATTAATGAAATTGTTTACTCAAATAGATCAGTTAATATCCGAAGTTAAACCTGATTCAATTGCAGTAGAAGATCCATTTGTATCAAAAAATGCAAAAACAGCTATTGCAATAGGTCAAGCTCAAGCTACTGTACTAATAGCCGGATCAAAGTATGGAATACCAATATCTAAATATGCTCCACAGGAAATCAAAAAATCTGTCACAAACTATGGTGGAGCATCAAAAGATCAAGTAGGCGATATGGTCCAAATATTATTAGGCAACGTAGATATATCTGGCCCCGATGACATTACTGATGCTCTTGCGGTTGCAATTTGTCATCATAATAGGATACTCATGGATCAAATTATTATGGAGTAAATATGTCTTATACATTAATTTCAAGTATTACAGGTCAAATTGAATCAATGACAACTGAATATGTAGATATATCTGCTTCTCAATTCACATTAAGAATTATGGCACCAACGTCTACTTTGGAAAAAGTCGGCCCAATTGGATCAAAAACTTCTTTACTGACCTCGTTACAAGTACGTGAAGACAGCTTAACTTTATATGGATTCTTAACTGAAGAAGATCGAATAACATTTGAAACCCTAATAGCAATCAGTGGTGTAGGACCTAAATTAGCAATCGCAATATTATCTAAATTTTCATCTTCTTCTCTTGCAAATATAGTTCAAACAGAAGATACCAAAACATTTACAATGGTGCCTGGAGTAGGAACCAGAACAGCAAGTCGCATACTTTTAGAGTTAAAGGGTAAAATGGATCACATTTGGTCTATTCCTAATGGGGCAGACATTGCTGACGAAGTATTTGAATCTTTAACAGCATTAGGATATTCAACCCAAGAAGCCCAATCTGCAATATTATCTATAAAAGATACTGAATTATCAACAGAAGAAAAATTACGGGAAGCCCTACAATTTCTAACATCAAGATAAGGTTAATCTAATTGAAAAACGATTTTGATAAGTGGGCAGAAATATATGATCGGATTTATAGCGATCTAGATAGTGACATACATTTCTACACTGCGTTAGCTTCTAAATTGAAAGGTAAAGTTTTAGAAATAGGATGCGGTACAGGTAGAGTAACTATACCAATTGGTCGAGACAACATAAAGATAGTTGGAATTGATATATCCAAAAATATGCTCAACATATTGGATAGCAAAATTAAAGATACATATTTTGATATATTGTGCTATGAAATGGATATGAGAAATATAAATCTTAATGAAAAATTTGACCTAGTGATAATACCTTTTAACGGATTCCAGTCAATGCTAACTATCTCTGATCAATACAAATGCTTAAGCTCTATACGTGAACATATATCACCTAATGGAATACTTGCATTAGATATGTTTACTCCCTCGTTAGACATGTTCGATCAAGATGAAAAAATATGGTATGTAGTCAAAGAAATTATAAATGAAAACGGTATCCCTAACGTGATGGTAAAGCATTCATCTAAATATGAATCAACCAATCAATTAATTCACACAACGCTAATGATAGAGGAGATACAAAAAAATAAGATAACAAAAACAATTTATAACAATTTTTCATTAAGATATAACAATAGATATGAATCAGAGTATTTATTTAAAAATTCAGGCTTTGAAATATCAAATTTGTATGGTGATTTTAACTTTAATCCTTTTAGTGCAAATAGTGAGAAAATGATATGGCTATTAAAAAAATAAGGGAAGTATATTGTCTGAGTTTAAAATAAGTTCAGGTTTTAAGCCTACCGGTGATCAACCAAAGGCAATAGCTGAATTATCGGAAGGAATCCAAAAAGGTTTAAGGGAACAAACTTTATTAGGAGTCACAGGTAGCGGCAAAACGTTTACTATGGCTTGTGTTGTAGAAAAAATACAAAAACCTACTTTAGTAATTGCACATAACAAAACTTTGGCTGCACAATTAGCTACTGAATTTAAAGAGTTTTTCCCCGATAATGCAGTTGAATATTTTGTTAGTTATTATGATTACTATCAACCAGAAGCGTATTTACCAAGGACCGATACATATATAGAAAAAGACGCAGATATAAATGAAGAATTAGACAAATTAAGACATTCAGCCACAAGATCATTATTAACAAGAAATGATGTCTTAATAGTTGCATCTGTATCATGCATATTTGGATTAGGCTCACCAGATGAATATCAAAGTTTTGTGATAGAGATACAAACAGGAGACACATTCATCAGAAGCTCTCTAATCAGCAAATTAATTGATATGCAATATGAAAGAAATGACTATGACCTTAGCAGAGGAAGATTCAGGGTAAAGGGAGACACTTTAGATATTCTACCAGCCTATGAAGAATTAGGGATAAGAATTCAATTTTGGGGAGATGAAATCGAGAGTGTCACATTATTAGATCCTTTAACAGGAGAGATATTATCAGAAAAAGATAATATCTCTATCTATCCTGCAAAACATTTCGTCACATCAGAAGAAAAACTAAAGTTAGCAATTAAAAACATTCAAATTGAACTGTCCGAACAGCTAACATTTTTAAAAAATAATAACCAATTATTAGAAGCTCAAAGATTAGAATCGAGAACTAATTACGACATAGAAATGTTAGAAATTGCTGGGTATTGTTCAGGAGTTGAAAATTATTCAAGACATTTGTCTCAGCGAGAAGCTGGCAGTACGCCTCATACATTAATGGATTATCTGCCAGATAATTTCTTATTATTTATCGATGAATCACACATGACTATACCGCAAGTAAGAGGGATGTATCATGGAGATAGATCTCGAAAACAAACATTAGTTGAACATGGGTTTAGACTTCCATCAGCATTAGATAATAGACCATTAAATTTTGATGAATTTGAAAACAGAATTGAACAAGTTGTGTACGTATCTGCAACTCCAAGTGACTATGAAATACAAAATAGCAATAATGTTATAGAACAAATCATACGCCCTACAGGTCTCTTAGACCCTGTCATAGAAATCAAACCCGTTAATGGTCAAATAGATGATCTTTTGCATGAAATAAGACTAAGAATCAACAAAAAAGAACGATGCTTAGTAACAACTTTAACCAAAAGAATGTCTGAAGAGTTATCTGATTACTTAAAAGAATCTGGAATCAAAACACAGTATCTACATTCTGAAATAGATACTCTAGAACGAAGTGAAATATTAAGAGATTTACGTAGTGGTATATATGACGTAATAGTAGGGATAAATTTATTACGTGAAGGCTTAGACTTACCAGAAGTCAGTCTTGTTGCAATAATAGATGCTGATAAAGAAGGATACCTAAGATCTTCAACAGCTTTGATACAAACTATAGGACGTGCAGCAAGACATGCTAATGGAAAGGTAATCATGTACGCTGATAGAGTAACTCGATCAATGAAATATGCAATAGACGAAACTACTCGTAGAAGAAAAATTCAAGACATTTATAACAACAAAAATAATATTACCCCCCAAACAATTAAAAAAGATATCAGAGACATAACAGAAAGGATAAAATCCTCTTCAGAAAAATATTCCCCTGTTGATATATTTAGTGATGATGTCGAAAAAGAAGATTTAAGTAGAATGATCAAAGAACTAGAAACCCAAATGAAAACTGCATCAAAAAATCTTGAGTTTGAAAAAGCTGCTTTATGTCGGGACCAAATCATAGAATTAAGAAGAATTTTAATTAATTAAAATAGGTAGTATAATACAAATATTAAGTAATACCTTATATTATATATAAGGTATACCTAACTTATATATTCAGTAATAAGGAACTTAAAATATGGCTGAACAGCTTACTTTAGATAAAGATGACGTAATTGAAGCCTTAAGAGATGTCTATGACCCAGAAATACCTGTCAATATTGTTGATCTAGGACTTGTATATAATGTCGATATTAATGATACAAACATAGACGTAAGGATGACCCTTACATTTGCAGGATGTGGAATGGGACCATATATAGCCCAACAAGCTGAATGGAGACTTGCAGAAATAGAAGGTGTTGATGATATAAATGTCGAATTGGTATTTGAGCCTCCTTGGACTCCTGAAATGATCACTGAAGAGGGAAAAAGGCTTCTTGGATTAGATTAAAAATACATAATTAATTTCCTGTGGTAATAATATGACACAACAAAACCCAGCTCAAGCTCGTGCAAAAATAGAAGCGATGAAACGTCAATTTGAACAAAAAAGACAAATTGAAGAAGCTTTAGGCGGAATTAAAAAGAAAATAGGTGTATACAGTGGGAAAGGTGGAGTCGGTAAGACTACTGTCTCAATAAATATAGCATCTACTTTAGCTAATGAAGGCTATAGTGTAGGTATTTTAGACATAGATATCGATTGCCCTAATGTTGTAAGGGCCATGAACTTGTCACAACAACCACTTTTGGGGGATGATAAAAAAATGATCCCTCCTGAAAAATTCGGCGTCAAAGTAATGTCTATGGCATTTTTTCAAGAAAATGAAGATGAAGCCATCATATGGCGAGGCCCAATGATTCATAATGCTATAAATCAAATGCTACAGTCAACAAACTGGGGTGACCTTGACTACTTAATAATTGACCTGCCTCCCGGAACATCCGATGCTCCTCTAACAATTATGCAAACATTAACTATGGACGGGTTCGTTGTTGTAACAACCCCCCAAGATTTAGCTAAAATCGATGCCAAAAGAAGTATAAACATGGTAAGGAAACTGCAAGTTAATGTACTGGGGATTGTTGAAAATATGTCGGGCGGTATATTTGGGTCGGGCGGTGGCGAAGAAATATCTAAAGAATTAAATATTTCTTTCTTAGGCAATTTGACTATGAAACCTGAATATCAAGATATTTCTAGACCAACGGTTTTACTAAGTAATGAAATATTAGATGAATATAAAGTCATTTCTAATAAAGTGATAGAATATTTAGACAAGTAGCCTGGTCGGAATTAATTACTAATTATAGTTCGGATTTTTTCAAGTTCCCAAATCGGATCAGAACTTACATCTACTCTACATACTCTTCTACCGAGGTCAATTAAAGCTGCAAGATCTCCATCAGCCTGAGCATTAAAAAGTTTAGAAAAAGTATAACCTTTATCTGGAATCCATATATTAGATTGAAGTTTATTGTTGAAAAATTGTATGAATACACCAGTATTAGGTCCACCTTTATGCAATTGCCCTGTAGAGTGCAAATAGGCGGGAGCATTACTTACTATACAATGAACACCAAGTTCATTTGATACAGTTTCAGATATACTATTCAAGAGATTAATTATTTCAGGGGTTTGATTCAAATAATTCAATATGCATACGTAATCAGTTGATTTTATCAATTCAACTAACTCATAAATACAATCACTTGAAAAATTCTTTATATTAGAAACATAAGATCCTTCCATAAGTTCTCTAGTGAAATTTTTAGACATCTCAACTTGGGGTTGATCGAATGGGTTTACATTCATTAAAGTCCCTAGTGCTACAGTTGCTAGTTGCCATTTCATCATTTCAAATGAAAGCTCTGTATGATTATTAATTGTGAAGTTCATATAATCATATTCGTTCTTAAGTTCATATTCATTTAAATCATTATCTTTCAAAATTATAAAAATGGAGTCTTCACATATATATTCAAAATTATAAGTATCTTCTTTAATTACTGGAATGATTCCTTTAGCATTTTTACCAAGGCTCTCTGCTATTAATTGTTCTATCCATAAAGCAAATGTGTATAAGGATTCTGAATGTATAAGAACTAATTTGTCTTTTCCAGATTCAAAAGCATCAAATATAAATTTAGTAAGTTCTAAAACTTGATTTTCAGACTTTGATTTATGAACAGATTCCAAACAAGACATGGCTCCTATAGAAATATTATCCAAAGAAATACCTGCTAGGTAGGCAAGACAAGTTCCAAATGGACTAAATACAGAATAACGACCTATCAAAGAAGGATCAGTATGTATTATCGTATTAAAATCATATTCAATAGACTTCGAGTCTAAAATAGAACCTGATTCTGTTATAGCAATAAAATGATCTCCGGGAATATTAAAAGAATACTTGTTCCTTAATTCCCGATAAAAATATTCAAAAAGAGCTATGACCTCTGTGGTATTCCCTGATTTAGACGAAACAATAAACCCTGTTTTAGGTAAATATATTTTTTTTTGTAATTCTAATAATGAATGTTCATTGCTAGAATTTGCATAATGAAAAGACACTGACGCATTATGAGAATATATCTCCACAAGGCATCGAGCCCCTAGACTACTCCCACCCGTTCCAATCAACACGATATCATCAAACTTAGAAATAAAAGAGTCGATATTATCACGGTAGAATTCTTCATCTTTTATTATGTTTATAGGAGCTTCTAAAAACCCCCAAATATCACTTGGTTCAGATAATTCTAATTTTTTAGTAGTGATATTAGACAAAATATTAATGATATCGGATTTATTATCATCAGAATAATTTGCAGTCATACCTAAACGTTTTTTGAATAAATCGCTAATCTTTTCCTAGATATATTATCTATAAGTTGATCGAAGGCATCAGCGAATATCTTAACTCCGTCAACCAAAAGTTCATCCATAATTTCATCTATATTAATTTTAGATCCATTTATTATTTCTAAATGATTAGCAGCTGACAGTAAATTTTCATCTATGGAATTCTTGACAATACCATGATCAATAAATGCATTTAACGTTACATCTGGCAAAGTATTAACTGTATCCGACCCTATTAATTCTTCAACATAAAAAACATCTTTGAGAGCTGGATCTTTAACTGCAGTGCTTGCCCACAAAGGTCTTTGAACCCTAGCTCCTCTAGCCAACAAATCATTAAATTTTTCAGAATAAAAGAAATCTCTAAAATATTTATATGCTACTATCCCATTAGCTACGCCTGAAGCCCCCATATTGATCTGCGAATCAAGACCTAGTGATTTAATCGATTTATCTACAGAGGCATCGACTCTTCCAATAAAAATAGACGCAACGGAAGCTACTGATGACGGGTCTCCAGATTTGCTTATAAAAGAGGCTATACCCGATTTGTAAGCATTCACTACATTTTTATATGATTCTAAAGAGAATATTAGAGTTACATTAACACTAATCCCTTCTCCTATCAGATGTTCTATTGCAGGTATCCCTTCTTTTGTTGCAGGAACTTTTATCATTAAATTAGGGCGACCAACTTCTTTATATAAACGTTTAGCTTCCAATATTGTCCCTGAAGTATCATGGGCTAGATGTGGATTAACTTCTAAGGAAACAAATCCATCAGTTTTATTCGTATCTAAGTATGTATCAAAAAGAATGTCTGCAGCAGATTGTATATCCGCTATTGCTAATTCTTCATATATTTCAATATCGGATTTATTTAAATCAGCTAATGCCTTAATATCCTGATCATATATACTGCTAGATGAAATTGCTTTCTCAAATATAGCCGGGTTAGAAGTTACCCCTAAAATCCCAGTGTCTAACAAACTCTTCAATGATCCGTCTTCTAATAATTCACGACTTAAATTATCGTACCAAATAGATTGACCCAATGATTTAAGTTTTAACAATTTATCTGATTTAGTCATATTTCCCTCAACAATCAACTTACTATTCAGTATATAAGTATATGCCCAATTGATAAAAGTAGTTTTACACAAATAATCATTTATTGCTACATAGTCAACCTTTTGTATAATTGCAATAATCTTTCTGGTAAATCATTTATATCTTCTAAAATTTCATACCCCATGTCTGAACACATCGTTTTAAGATAATCATGACCATTTTTATCAACTGTTAAACAAAATGAATTAATACCTAATTTTTTGGCTTCATCCAACGACATTCTAGTATCATGAACAGCATATTCTTTTTCCACTCCTTCTCTGCTATACCCACGATCCTGAGGCCTCCCATCGCTAATTAAAAATAGTATTTTAGTCCTGGCATCAACTTGACTTAATTTATAGGCAGTATGGCGTATAGCTGGTCCCATTCTAGTTGCGTGAAGAGGTGCTAGCCTATCGATACGTTTTTTTACCTTTTCAGTAAAAGTTTCTTGCAAATCCTTAACTGTGTAGTATTCAACATTTTCTCTGCCATAGCCAGAAAATCCATATATTCCATAAATATCACCTATAGCTTCTAAGGCATTTATAAGCAGTACCATAGATTCTTTCTCAACATCAATAATTCTTTTGTATGAACGATTCATCTGTTTGCCTCTGCGATTTCGCAGCCAAACCATGTATTCAACTGGGTCTTCTGGGGCATCCCAATCATTTTGATTATTTTTTCCATCATCAATAGCTTCCGCCGTTGAAGCACTCGTATCTAATAAAAATGCTACAGCAACATCCCTTTGGACTTTATTCCTACGCCAATAAAATTTCTCATCTGGACTTGATCCAGTTTTTATATCGACAATATTTTCAATTACATCGTCAATATCGATATCTTCTCCATCAGTAAGGCGCCTTTCCTTTCGAAACATTTCAGGAACCATCATTTCAAATTGACGACGTATTCTTGTAACTAATGGCCCATACTCGTGAAGAGTTGAAGAGTAATACTTAGAATCCCCTTCCTGCATCATTTTTTGACGTACAATACACCATCTAGGTTTATAGTCATTAGCTCTAAAGTCCCATTCGTCATATACAAACGTTTCAGGTTCTATCGTTTCTAATTCTCCCCCTTCTTCATCAACATGAGTATAAGGGCCTTGAGAATTGTCAGGAGACATTGGGGGATTAGTTCCTGCCTCTTTCATCAGATTGTCTGCAAACATACCTGATGATTCTTGAATTTCCCCTTGAACAGAATCTAAATCAAGTTCAGCACTATTCTCTAGTAATTCTTGTAATTCCTCCGAACTCATGGGTTCACCATTTTGATCACTTGCTTGACCTTGTTGCTGCATCCTAAGTTCTGTCATCAATTGAGCCAATTCAGGCTTAAAATCACCTCTATAATCTACGTCTTCAACTGAATCGTAGTCTTCCTCAGTATCAGGCCTTAATTCCATATCTGAGCCCATACCAACTTGTTTTAATAAATCATCTAAGCTTTCAGAATCTTCATCTTCTTCATCTTCTTCACTGGAAAAATCCATATCTCCCCAATCATCAGGTGGGATTTCTTCATTCGGAATAGCTGAAATAATCGAATATATTCTCAAAGTGGCTTCAGAAGAATCTTCAACAATTGCTTCCATATTTAGAATCTTATTCAATATGCTAGCAATTTCCTTGGTTTCTTGTGCATATTTAACTGGAAATGGGATTTTTTCACCTGAGGTCAAAGTTAAGAGTAACAAGAATTCTACCAAAGCTTCTCGAGCCGGTAGTGTTTTAATGTCTTCTCTATTTTTAAAAGAATCCATCTGTATCTCAGAATATATGGACCTTATTCCTTTGTATTGATTCTTTACTCGAAAATCTAATCTTCCACCTTCTACTACAGTAAATATATCTAATGCCAATTTGCGATCTTCAAATAAATCAAAAAACCTTTGCGTATCAGTTACCCAAGTTTTTTCTACTCCTGTAATTTCAGGATCTATATAAGAATCATTTTGAGAATCAGAATATTCTAATTTATATTTTTCCAATTTAGCTCTTTGATCCTGAAACAAATTGGATGGTCTCAAAAATTCAAATATAAAACTACCAAACTCTAAATGGGCTACTTGATGAGTCGATGCGACCTTAAACCATGCGAAGTTTTTGTCTTTACTAGTGTATTTATCCACTATAGAAGGTAAATATACCGTAGAACCTTCAGTAGTAGCTGTTTCGTTAGAAACCCAGCCGATATTTTTTTCCACTAAATCATTCGTCTCAGACAGCATTATTTCTGAGCCGGCGAGCCCACAACAATACATAGCCATTAGAGATTTTATTTTCTCAAATTCTATACCACTCGCCAAAGATTCAATTACAGATTCTGAACGTAGTGATTCTATTTTGAAAAATGCGACTCCTGCGTCTCTATTCTCCAAAAATATGTCCAAACCCTCACTATACCAATTGCGGAATTGAGTATCCGATAATTTTTGCAACACCACAGGAGAAGATTTAATGAATTCAGGTATTACAATGGTCGTATGAGTTGATGACATAGGTTCATTTGAAGAGCCTAAAACATCATTCTGCATTAGATTATCCGAAATCTCTAAAAGCATATCTTGTTGTTCTTCATTTAAAGATGATAAAGAATCAGAAATATCAGACATGATATTAGGGATATTCCTAGCCCCATTATGAAGTAAATTTTCGGACAATTTCATGAATTTCAATCTCTGTGCAGAGTCAACTTTTGGTAAAGATGCGTACCCAACTTCAAAAAAGCTTTTCACCTCTCTCCATGCATTTTTTGACAATTCAATTGCCAGAGACAAAAAAGCTTCTTTTTCTTCTTCCAATAATGGAAATATTTTCTCTCCTAAAATCAAACATTCTGAAGACAAATCATATGAATTAATAGCCAAATTATCTAAGAATTCTACAAATTTTTCGAGTTCATTAAATGCAAGAGAATCCAATAAAACAGAACTGTGTTCAAAAAAACTGCAGGCTAAAGCGCTAGATTTCCATGTTCCTTTATACAAACTGTCCCCAAGGTTTGACCAAGATTCAATGTGCCTAGTACGTAATTTACTCATTGCGGCGGGACTATATTCAAAATATGAGGCACCTAAAGTAGATGACTCTTCACATAAGGACATCCCACAAGACATCCATTTTTGAAAATAATTATATGGCATAAAAGAAATAACTACCGGGCTGGAATTATAGAAGTTAGCGGCTGCTTCCCATGACCTAACTGATTGATTAGATATTTCTAATCCAACATTAGCCCATTCTAGTAATCTTTCATCGGATAGAGAATCTGGCATTTCTAACGAAGCTTTTAAAAAAGTGTTCAATACCTGATCAGGGTATTTATTAAAATCAGCTTTTAATGGAGATAAAATTTTCGGTAATTCTGATGGCATTAGTTCTCCTAACAGTACTCTTTGATGCTTAAAAGCAGATTGTCAATTATTCTAGATGTCGCTCCAAATATTACATTTTGTTGATAGGAATACATAGGCCTTTCAACAATACTATTATTTTCCAACAATAACGCTTCTGTCCTATTACAATCTCCACTAATCAAATCAAGAATTGGGATTTGAATAATATCTGAAACTTCAGAGGAGTTTTTAATAAATTCAAACGGTTCTTTTAAAATTCCGAAATATGGTTTAATTAAATAGCCTGTACTAGTAGAAACTTCAGGCAATTCATCAATTAAATTTATTTGCTTTCCAGTCACATTAATTTCCTCAAAAGTCTCCCTTAGAGCTGTTTCTTTTAAATCTAGGTCTAAATCTTCTTTAGTCCCACCCGGAAAAGAAATTTCTCCTCCATGGGTCCTAAGTTTTTCAGATCGTCTAGTAAGCACAAGATTTCCGTCACATAAATTCCCCGTAATCAATACTAAAACTGCTGAGATTTTTAAGTTAGCGTTCAAAAAACTACTCAAATATAGTATTTATAAGTTCCGTAATGCTATTTTGAACTGCTACATCATCAGTAACCGCCCAATTAACAGATACCTGACAAGCACGCCTAGCAGGAATTCCTTGGGATATTAATTTTCCTGCATAAATTAATAGTCTCGTACTCGCACCTTCTTCTAATCCGTGTTCTTTTAGATTTCTAACCTTTTCTCCTAATGTTGCAAGTTGATCAGCAATATTTTCTTCAATTCCAGCTTCATGCTGAATAATTTCAGCTTCTTTATCTCTAGATGGATAATCAAATTCAATTGATATAAATCGCTGTCTAGTACTGTGTTTCAAATCCTTCAAAGCACTTTGGTAACCCGGATTATAAGATAAAACTAACAAAAATCCTTCTGCAGCTTCTAATAATTCTCCCTTCTTTTCAACAGGCAGAATCCGCCTATGGTCAGTCAGGGGATGGATTAAAACTGTTGTGTCTTTTCTTGCTTCTACAATCTCATCCAAATAACATATCCCGCCAGCTTTAACAGCACGAGTTAATGGGCCATCTAACCAAACTGTTTGATCCCCTTCTAATAAATATCGTCCAACTAAATCGCTAGCAGTAAGATCTTCGTGACAAGCAATGGTAACCAACGGCATATTTAAACCACCATCAGAATCTTTTGAAACCTTAGTTAGTTCAACACCTAACTTGTAAGACATATACTCAACAAAACGTGTTTTTCCACATCCTGTAGGTCCTTTAAATATCAACGGAAGTCTTTGATGATAAGCTGCCTCAAAAAGTTCAACTTCGTCAGCAAGAGGGACATAATAAGGTTCCTCTTTTAAATGGTATTCTTCAATAATATAGCTTTTATATAATGATTGTGTCGATGTCATAACTTATATGTTATCTCCTAATATTTGTTGATAATTTGTCTTCCCAAAGTTCTTTTATTTTTGATGATAATGAATTTATGTCCCCGTTATTTTCTACAATAACATCAGCATACTTGAGTCTATCTTCTAAACTCATCTGTGAATTAATTCTTTTTAATGATTCCTCTCGGGTAAGTCCATTTCTAGTCATCAATCTTGAAATGACATTCTCCGCATTTGATGATACTACCCAAATTTGATCAAATAAATCTTGCCATCCTGCTTCTATCAATATTGCTGCTTCCACAATTACAATTAAATAATTCTTCTCAGATTTCTCAGATAAATCAGATATAAGACGTTTTATATCTTCATATATTAATGGATGCATAATAGAGTTCAAATTATCCATCTCAGATTTATCTGAGAATACAATAGAGGCAAGCTTATTTCTATCAATAGTTCCATCTATATTCAATATAGTATCTCCGAAATGAACTACCAATTCATTAAATCCGGCAGTTTCAGGAAGATATAATTTGTGAGCCAATAAATCCGCATTAATAACAAAAGCGCCATACTCTTCGAGTAATTGAGAAACTAGAGATTTCCCAGTTGCTATTCCACCTGTAAGACCAATAGTGATCATTAAATCGTCAACCTATTTTGAATCATCACGTAATTGTACAGGAATCAAAAAAGTGCGGTCAAACAATAAATTGATTAAAGGATATAATGTAATGGCGTAATTGGAGCAAATATTATGACTAAAAATTTCAGAAATATACCAAGTGTTAATACTGTATTAGAATCAGAAAAGATTCAACCATTACTAAAAATATATAGCCATGAACTTATAACTGAATTAATCAGAAATTATCTTAATCAAATCCGAAAAGATATCACTGAAAAAGATTCTGAAATAACTACCGATGAAATAATTAAATTTATTTCTGCCACAATAAGTGAACGCTGGGATGAATGGCCTAAAACCATATTAAACGGAACAGGGGTAGTACTTCACACTAATATAGGAAGAGCTCCGTTAAGTTACAATGCTATCCAAGCTGGAATCAGAGCAGCTAGCGGGTACACAAATTTAGAAATCGATTTGTCTACTGGTAAAAGAGGGTCCCGACAATCAAAAGTTCAGAATTTATTATGTGATCTTACTGGAGCCGAGTCGGCGATCATAGTAAATAACAATGCGACCGCTGTAACTTTGGGCCTTGCTGCAATAGCAAAAGGGAAAGAAATAATTATATCTCGTTCAGAGTCAGTCGAAATAGGTGGCGGATTTCGCATACCCGATGTACTGGAACAAAGTGGAGCTAGCTTAAAAGAAGTTGGTACAACTAACAGGACATATGCAAAAGATTTTGAAAATGCCATTTCCTCAAACACCGGTGCTGTTATGTCCATACATGCAAGTAATTTTAAAATAATTGGGTTCACTGCAACTCCATCTACCAAAGATCTTTCAGAAATAACCCAAAATCACAACATACCATTACTTCATGACGTTGGTAGTGGTTGTTTGTTAGATTCTAGCCAATTTGGATTAACAAAAGAACCAATGCCCCAAGAAAGTATTGAAGACGGATCTGACGTGTGCTTTTTTTCAGCTGACAAACTATTAGGGGGACCGCAAGCAGGAATAATATTAGGTAAAAAACAATATATCGACAAGATTGCACAACACCCTTTAGCAAGGGCATATCGAATAGATAAAATAAGTCTTGCAGCATTGCACGCAACTCTTTTGCATTATATAAAAAATGAAGCTTTGGAAAAAATACCGATATGGCAAATGATATCTAGCTCTGAAGAAAAATTAAAAGAACGAGCAGAAAAATTTAAAAACCGATTTAACCATCTAATTGAAATTATTCCCACAACATCAACAATTGGAGGTGGAAGTCTACCTGGAAGTCAATTAAATTCAGTTGGAATAAAGATCAAATCTAATAACACATCCAAATTAGCAGATAAAATGAGAAATCACACAGATTCAATACTAGGCAGAATTGAGAAAGACATGTTCATTATAGATCTAAGAACGATCACACCTGAACAAGATGAGTTATTAGCTAATGCTCTTAAGGATTTATAATTCAAAATGGATATGTTTGAACATAGTGCTAAAGAAGAATTATCCAAAGTAGCACCTTTAGCCGCTAGAATGAGACCAAAAACATTCGGAGATTTTATAGGTCAAAAAAAAATAATTGGATCAGATTCAATATTGCGTCGGAATCTAAATAACGGCAACGTGCCTTCAATGATATTGTGGGGGCCACCAGGAAGCGGAAAAACTACATTAGCTAATCTAATATCAAACTCCAGCAAAATGGCCCTAGAAAAATTAAGTGCTGTAACATCCGGGGTATCCGAAATAAAAGCGGCAATTAAGGAAGCGGAAAATCGTTTAGGGATGAACCAAAAAAGAACAATTTTGTTTATAGACGAAATTCACCGTTTAAATAAATCTCAACAAGATGTAGTTTTACCATATGTGGAAAACGGGATCATAACTTTGATAGGAGCCACGACAGAAAATCCTTCTTTTGAAGTAATCGCTCCTTTGCTGTCTAGATCTCAGGTATTTAAATTAAATCAACTTGATTCAGCCAACATAAAAGAATTACTTGAAAAAGCAATTATAGATACTGAAAATGGCCTAGGTGGAAATGAAATATTCTTAGAGCCAAAAACTTTAGAAATAATTGCCGAAATGTCTAGTGGGGATGCACGATGGGCATACAATGTTTTAGAACTGTGTTTTAACTCAACCTATACGGTCGGGAAAGTCACAAAAATAGATAAAGAAACCGTTTACCAAATCATACAAAACAAGAAAATTGGGTATGATAAAAAAGGAGACTATCACTACGATACTATTTCAGCATTCATTAAATCTATAAGATTATCTGATGCTAACGCTGCTATATATTGGTTGGCTCGAATGTTAGATGCTGGTGAAGACCCCATGTTTATCGCCCGAAGAATCATCATATCCGCATCTGAGGATATTGGTTTAGCCGACCCAATGGCTTTAAATATTGCTGTTTCTGCGCAACAGGCATTGCATGTATTAGGATTACCAGAGGGTCGAATTCCTTTGGCGGAAGCAACAATATACTTGGCAAAAGCTCCAAAAAGTAATTCCGCATATGAAGCTATTAATTTAGCTTTAACTGAAATCCGAGCATCAGGAATAAAGCCTGTCCCATTACATTTAAGAAATCCTGTAACAAATTTAATGGAAAAGGAAGGGTACGGCAAAGGTTACAAAAACCCCCACAAATCCAATGAACCTATAACCTTGAATAATATGCCAGACGGATTAAATACTGAAAAATTTTACAAACCTGATCAATAATTAAATTGTATCTGCGTATGCATTCACAATTTCAATTGTATAATCAATATCTTCAGATGATATTCCATAGTGAGTAGCAAATCTCCATCGATTAGCATTAAAAGATCCGCCCTTAATACCATGAGACTCTAAAAACAAATTTAATTTTTCTTTATGCTGGTTATTCACATTAAAAAAAACTAAATTAGTTTCAACTAGATGTTGATCAATATCTATAAATTCCAAAGTTTTTAATCCTGCAGCCAGCTTTATAGCATTATCATGATCTTCTGCAAGTCGATCTATCATATTATCTAAAGCAAATATTCCTGCAGATGCTAAGATCCCTGCTTGTCTCATACCACCACCAAGCATTTTTCTAATTCTCCTAGCTTTTTCAATAAAAATACTATCTCCACAAATTACTGAACCAACAGGACAAGATAATCCTTTAGACAAACAAAATGTTAACGAGTCTATCTTTTCGACCATTTTATGAACTGGAATATTCAATCTAGTAGCAGCATTAAATATTCGTGCCCCATCAATATGTGTGGGCAAATCATGAGATTTAGCCCAATCAATAATAGGATTTAAATCTTCAGGAGATATAGCAATGCCCCCACAATTATTATGAGTATTTTCAAAGGTTATTAATGAAGTTATAGGATGATGATAATTTGTACTATCTCTAAAAGATTCTTCCAGGTCATTTATATCAAATAATCCTTTTGGATTATTCGGTACGACATAATAAGAGACACCTCCTAATGCTGATGCCCCACCTGCTTCAGATTTAAATATGTGGGACTTGTCTCCAACAATAATTTCTCCTCCACGATCAACATGAGCTAATATAGATATCAAATTTGCCATAGTACCACTGGAGACAAACAAACTAGATTCTTTACCAGTAATTTCTGCGGCCTTAGCTTCTAACTTATTTACAGAAGGATCTTCTCCATAAACATCATCACCTAATTCTGCAACAATAATTGCTTCCAACATTTCTGGAGACGGTTTTGTAACTGTATCGCTTCGAAAATCAATTTCTTGCATTGTTAACTCCTAATTCCTAATAACAATTATCCAATTGATTATAAATCACATGACTAATATGCTGAAAATATAATTTCATCTTGATATAAAATAGTAAACTTAAAATGATGATTAAGCTATATTAGTAATAAATCAAAAGAATGGAGTGATTAATTTGACAAAGAATAATGAATATAGAAAAGAAACTGATTCAATGGGAGAATTTGAAGTTCCTATTAGTGCCTATTATGGAGCGAACACTATGAGAGCCGTAGTGAATTTCCCTATCAGTGACCTAAGGTTCTCCAGGTCTTTCATTGAGTCAATTGCTCATGTTAAATTAGCTGCTGCAAAAACTAATATCGAATTAAAATTATTAGATACATCAATTGGAGAAGCAATAATAAAATCTGCTGAAGAAGTTGCTAAAGGTAACTTAGATGACCAATTTGTTGTAGATATATTCCAGACTGGTTCTGGGACATCTACTAATATGAATGCGAATGAAGTCATATCAAATAAGGCGATCGAAATATTAGGCGGCGAAATAGGTTCCCGTATTCCAGTTCATCCAAATGATCATGTTAACTTAGGACAATCTTCCAATGATGTGATACCAACATCCATTCATGTAGCAGCAGCAAAAAGCATTAATGATAACCTCATCCCTTCATTAAAAAAATTACAAAAATCTCTTATGGATAAATCGGAAGAATTTATGCCAGTTGTTAAGACTGGACGAACTCACTTGCAAGATGCTACTCCAGTAAGATTAGGTCAGGAATTCCTAGGGCACGCAGGGCAAATAGCACGCAGTATAAGTCGTTCACAAAAAGCCCTTGAAGAATTATCTGAACTAGCTATAGGCGGAACAGCAGTAGGAACAGGAGTAAATACTCACCCTGAATTTGCTAATAAAATATGCGGAAAACTATCGAAATCTTTAGGAATTAAATTCTTTGAAACCGATAACCATTTTCAGTCTCAAAGTACTCTAGATAATATAGTGTCTGCAAGTGGGAATCTAAAAACAATAGCAATCAGCCTAATGAAAATAGCAAATGACATTAGATGGATGGGGTCAGGACCCCGAGGAGGATTTGGGGAAATAGAATTACCAGAGGTTCAACCGGGCAGCTCTATAATGCCTGGAAAAGTTAATCCTGTAATTCCCGAATCTGTCTGCCAAGTAGCTGCTCATGTAATTGGTAATGATTCAACAATTGCTATCGCTGGGCAATCAGGTAATTTTGAAATAAATGTAATGATGCCTGTTGCAGCTTATAACTTGTTACAATCAATCAATATACTAAGTACATCAGCGACAAATTTAACCACTCAATGCATTGATGGAATAAAAGCAACTTCAAAAGGACCAGATATGGTTAAAAACGGGCTCGCAATTGTAACAACTTTAGTCCCCCATATTGGATATGACGCATCTGCTGAGATAGCCCACAAAGCTCAAAGTAGTAACAAAACAATATTAGAAATCGCTTTAGAAGAAACAAATTTCAGTGAAGAAGAGCTTAAAGATATATTGAATCCAGAAAAAATGACTTGAAATTAAGTTTCATTATTTTCAATGATTAATTGGTCTAGAATTAACATTTGATCTGATTTATTATCTGCAACTCCATCGTCCAATAAAATAGATTTGATTTTTTTTAACATATATCCGATATCAGGTCCTGAAATTCCTTTTTTTAGTAAATCCTCACCATTAATTTTTAATTTCGTATGCTTCAATTTATTTAAGAAAAGATCTATCTGGTCTTTAATTTCTTTAGATTTGTATAGTTTAGCCACTGCAAGAGTTAATTCGGAAACATCATTTAACAAATAATATAACTCACTTGGCTTTTCAGAAGGCATTTTTTCTATATATTTAATATCATCAATGGCCTTAATTAAGTTTTTAGGAAGTTGCAAACGAGTAGAAAACTCTATCCGGTGTTTCATATCAGATATATCAAATGCCATAGCCAATATTCCATAATCTGGATATCTTACTATCGCCTCATGATTGTTAGAAAAGACATGCAATAAATGATCTGACAGAAACAAATTATTATAAACTGATCGCAAAACACCAAAGTCTTCTAATTCTTCAAGAATTTTAATAAATTTCCCTTCTGAAAAAATACGTTTCAGCTCATTGGAAATTCTTATCCCTGACAATTTTTTGATTTCATCCAATTCGATAGATGCTGAAGTAATCTTTTCGATTTTAAATTCCAACCGAGACGCATACCTGAAAGCTCTAAATACCCTCGTAGGATCATCTATAAAACTAGTTGGGTGCAATGCACGTATTTTACGAGACTCTAAATCTGACAGTCCCCCAAATTTATCTAAAAGATCTCCCCACCGATTAGAGTTTAAAAATACGCACATAGTATTAACAGTGAAATCTCTTCTGTAAATATCATCGTATATATTACTGAATACAACCGTAGGTAATACTCCAGATTCTGAATAGAATTCTGTTCTAGTCATTGCTAAATCTATAGTTTGACCAAAAATTTTAATTTTCGCTGTTCCAAATTGTGAAACAGAACATATTTCAATATCCTTAGAAGGAATCGCATCAATGAATGTTTGAATATCTGATTCAACACAAACATCTATATCTTTGAGTTTTATCCCTAATATTAGATCTCGAACAGAACCTCCAATTAAAAAAGCATCAACGTTAATCTGTGAGGCAACATTTCCTAACATTTCTAATGCAGAAATTTGATTTAATTCAAGAGAATTGGAAATATTAGTAGAAACATTCATATACATACCAAAAATATTAATTTACATATCCATATACTCATATAATATACTTCGCATTAAAAATAACAAACAGAAATATGTAAAATAATTTTAATAAAGGTCTACTCTTGTGTTTAAATCAGTATCATATTGCCAAATCTGTGGATACAAACTACAGGACCATACATTAAAAGGTAAGATTCAACCATATTGCCCAAATTGTGAAATTTTTTCATACTTAGATCCCAAAGTTGCGATTGTAATATTAATCGAAAATAGTAAAAGTCTTTTATTAGTTAAAAGAGATATAGAACCGCATATTGATCATTGGAGTTTTCCTTCAGGATATGTAGATAGAGGAGAAAACACAAAAGATGCAGCAATACGTGAAATTAAAGAAGAAACTTGCCTTGATATAAAAATCACACAACTTCAAGGAGTGTATTCTGGTAAAGGTTCTGTAGTAATAATCGTTTATACAGCAATAGCTCTGGATATCAATAAAGGAAAAGCTGGCGAAGAAGTGAAAGAAATAAAATGGTTCCCAGTGAACAATCTTCCATCATTACCTTTCCCGTATGACGATGAGATCATAGCTGACTATATTAATAATATTTAAAAAAATATTATTAATCTTTCTCTATATCTTCCCAAGGACGTTTAAAAACACCATATTTCTGTTCATTTTTATTACCAAATGAAGTTATATCAATTAATTCCCATCCTGAATCTCCCATCTTTTTTAACAAAGATGCCGAATAGGAAACACCTCCTTCATCTAATCCATCAGATTTGAATTTAATTACATCATATTCCCAACCAGGAATTCCAGAAGGCAGGTGGAAATCTTCAGCATATTGTAATTGTTGTAACTCTTCTTCTGTTACTTCCGCCCATGAATCCCCAGGTAAATCAGCCTGACATTCATCACATGAAGACGCAGGCCCTAAGGTATAACCACCACATTCAGGACAAAAAAATATTTTCATTAAGTAAATGTCTCCTAAGGTTCTATTGAGGAAAAATTCATGTTGTATAAATGATGATACAAATATTTTGCGTTCATTAACTCTTTATGATTACCATCTTCAACAATCTCCCCGTCATTCAATACGATAATTCTATCTGCTCCTCTGACAGTAGACAATCTATGAGCGATAATAATAGCAGTTCTATCTTTTAGAATAGTCTTTAATGCTTCTTGAATACGTAATTCAGTATAACTATCTATGCTTGATGTGGCCTCATCTAATATTAAAATTTTAGGATTAGATAAAATAGCTCGAGCAAAACTTAAAAGCTGCCTTTGCCCTAAACTAACATTAGATCCTCTTTCTAGAATTAAAGTATCGTAGCCTCTCTCCATATTCATAATAAAATCATGAGCCCCCACTGATTTTGTAGCTTTATACATACTTTCATCAGAAGATCCCGGATTATTATATTTAATATTTTCTTTTACAGTTCCAGAAAACAAAAAGGGCTCCTGCAAGACCATGCTCATTTGCCTAGACAAAGAATCTATTTTAATGTCATTTAAATTAACACCATCAATCAATATATCTCCGCTATTTTGATTTAAATAATAGAATCTCGACAATATCGATACTAAAGTTGTTTTCCCTGCTCCTGTTGGGCCAACGAAGGCTACCGTTTCGCCTGATTTAATCTCTAAGTTAACATTTCTCAATACAACATCTTCTGAATTGTATGAAAAGTTAATATTCTTAAATTCAATGTTTCCTTCAATTTCCCCAATATCAATTGACCTATTTGAATCTTCAAAATCAGGTTTTTTGTCCAACAAATCAAATATCCTAGATCCTGAAGCCATGGATCGTTGGAGTTGAGTGTATTGTTGAGTTAAATTCCTAATCGGATCAAAAAAACGTTGGATATACATAACAAAGCCAACTAATGTCCCAACTTCTAAAGAAGAATCAGATACCAGCATAGCTCCAATGACGATAGTCAATGCAATAGCAACAGCAGTCAATATGTCCACACCGGGAATTAATCCTGCAGCTAATTTAGAAGCCTTAAAATTAGCCGCACGATGATCTGAATTTTTTAAACTAAAAATATCTAGATTTTTAGTTTGCCTATTAAGACTTTGAACAACTTTAACCCCAGATATATTCTCATTAAATGCTGCGTTTACAATAGCAATACGGACCCTAACTTCTATAAAAGCTTTCTTAGCATATTTTTGCCATACAATCATCAGTAATACTAATAATGGAAGCACTAGAAGGGTTATGAGTGCGAGCTTATAATTTAAAAGAAATAAGGCAATTATTATTCCAACTAAACTCAATAATTCTCCTAGACTCATAACCATTAAAGAAGAAAATTCTTGTAACTGGCTCACATCTCCTTGAACCCTAGACATTAATCTGCCAACTTCTGTTGAATCAAAATATCTCATTGATTGTTTTTGTACGTGGGAAAACAAATTACCTCTTAATTTCCAAAGAACACCTTGCCCCACCTGTTGCATTGTTGTTTGTTGAATATAATTACTTATCCAATTTGTAAGAGCTAATAGCAAAAATAAACCAAACACATAATTTAATCCATCAATATTTCCAGGAATGACATAATCATTAATTGCCCATGCAATAATCCACGGTACCGCAACTAATGTAACTGTATAGACGAGCATCGCTATTATTGAAATTATTAATAACTTCTTAAACGGCTTCACATAAGGAAACAATCTTAAAATTACTCTTTGATCATATGCTTTACCAAAAACTTCTTCATCGGAATGTCCTTTTGCAGCTGCATGTCCCCCCATCCCAAAATTATTCATAGTAACCCATCTTCAGACATATTAACTTCTTTAAAAAAACCTTCTTGGGGTTTAAGTTGTAGGTTATATATATTTTTATACGTACCCGACTTAGATATGAGTTCTTTATGAGTACCTTCATCTACAATATACCCTTTATCCATAACGAGTATTCGATCTGCTTCATGAAGAGTACTTAGGCGATTTGCAATGACAAATGTAGTTCTATCTTCCATTATAGAATTCATTGCTGTTTTTATCTTATCCTCAGTATCTGAATCAACATTTGAAGTAGAATCATCTAATATCAGAATCGGAGGATTCATCAAAACTACACGAGCAATAGCCATTCTTTGCCTCTGCCCACCTGACAAAGTAGATCCCCTTTCTCCAATATAAGTATCATATCCATTCTCTAAAGAATCTATAAACTCATCTAACATTGCTATTGATGCTGCATGCTTAATATCTTTCATATTTGGATTATTTAATCCATAAGATATATTCTCTTTCAAAGTATCTGTGAATAAAAAAACGTCTTGATGTACAATCCCGATCTTGTCTCTCAACGATTTTAAGGTGAATCTTTTAATATCAATATCGTCTATTAATATAGTCCCATCCGTAACATCATAAAATCTGGGTAAAAGATTCATTAGTGTTGATTTCCCACTACCTGGAGATCCTAATAGTGCTATGGTTTCACCGGGTTTTACATCAAGCGTGAAATCATCTAAAACATTATTATCATTCCCGTACCTAAATGAAATATTTTCAAATTTAACTTTTCCTTTAACATCTGTCATAACTAATGAATCATCTGATTCGGTAACATTAGATTTTGCGTCTAATATCTCAAATAATCTCTCTCCCGCTGAAGCTGCTCTTGCATAAGAATTGACAACCCAGCCAGCCATCCTAACTGGCATAGCCAGTATCTGTAAATAAAAAACAAATTGAGCTAATTCGCCAGGTGTTAAATCTCCTTGAATAGCAAACCTACCACCAAAAAACAGTACTAATGCAATAGCTATTAAAAATGTAAACAACATAAATGACAGACTAGATGACCGTAATTGCTCAGCTTTAACATATACTTGTGCTACTTCTGAACTTTTTGAATCAAATTTTGTTTCCTCGTATCTTTGAGCACCAAAAGCTTTAACAACTTTTATACCAGAAAAATTCTCATTCATGACAATACTTAGATCGGCCATTTTTTCTTGAACGATCAAATACAGTTTGCGCATCTTTAATCTGACTTTAGCTGTGTAAATAGCGACAACCGGCATGAAAGTTGCTCCAATTAATCCCAATTGCCAATTAAGATTAACTAATATTATGGCCACAATTATAAAAAGTGAAATAAAATAAGCAGACCGCACTAATCCCATGTTTATAAACATCCTAATATTTTCAATGTCTGTTATAGCTCGAGACATCAAGTTACCTGTATGGTATCGATCATGGAAATCAAAACCTTGATATTGAATATGATCATAAAATTGATTCCTTAAATCATAAGAAACGTCTTGGGAAAGGGCTTCAGCCATATAAGTCTGGAAAAATGATAGAACACCTCTAATAACACTCAATCCTAATATGATTACTGCAGACAAATAAATATAGTTATATTCTGGGGATTCAACATTTAGATTGCTTATAACATTATCGATAGCTTTACCGAATATCATTGGTAGAACCACATAAGATGCGACTGCGCCAGCAGTACATAAATATGCCAGAATCAGTCTTTCTTTATGGACAAATGCGATTTTTATGATGCGAAATATATAAATCATTAATATTTAATATCATAACTTAATAATTCGGATAAAATACATACCATGAAAAAGTCTGCTCCAATATTCGTATGTCGAGATATGCAAGAAAAAGACATTGACCAGGTATCAATGATCGAGAATGATGCATTCCCAGAATTATTTCCTCAAACACAATTTAAAAAGGAATTACAAAGGACTCAATCTACAACAATCATCACTGAATTAAACACATTACATCCAAATCATTTGGATTTGATGCCTCATATAAGACCTTTAAATTACAGAAACGGGCGAACAGGATGGCATAAAGGAGAAAAATTCTTAATCGGATTTGTAAGATACTGGGAATACTTCGAGGAAATTCACATTATGTCTATTGGCGTCAGACGAGAATATACTAAACTCAAAATAGGAAGTTTATTACTTAGTGAATGTATCAATAGAGTCATTGAAAAATCGTTTAACAAAATAACATTAGAAGTTAGAGTCTCAAATAATCCTGCTATAAAAATGTATACCAATTTTGGTTTCGAAATAGTTGGAGAAAGGAAAAAATTCTATCCAGATAATTTGGAAAACGCATTAATAATGTCTTTGTCAGAAATCTTGAATCCTGAATATAGATGTAAAATAAAACTTATGCAGGAAACCATTGCATGCAAAATTAATTACTTATTTAATAAAGACTAGTAACCTTTGCTTGCATTTCGGTGTCCATGATACAATTCTTTAGCTTTTTGTGAGTTTTTTGATATTAAATTTATAAGAGCAAATATTTTAAATTAGTTTTGTTTAAAAACAGGAAGGCTAGATTATATGGTTCAGGAAACCGCTAACTCACCAGCGGAAGACAAATATGAAATCAACATCAGATCTCTTTTAGAGGCAGGGGTTCACTTCGGACATCAAAAGAGGATGTGGAATCCTAAAATGGATGAATTTATCTTCGCACATAGAAATGGCATTCACATAATTGATTTAGAACAAACCTTAGACAGAGTAAAAGAAGCCTCAAAAATAATATCTGATCTTGCCTTTAATAATAAAAAAATATTATTTGTTGGAACTAAAAAACAGGCACGAAGCACATTAATAGAAGAAGCCGAAAGGTGCAATTCACCATATATAGCCAATAGATGGTTAGGTGGCACATTAACTAATTTTCGAACAATTCAATCTAGAATAGAGCACTTAGTATCCTTAGAATCTAAGCGTGCTGCTGGTGAATTTGATGTGTTAAGCAAAAAAGAATCTTTAAAATATGATGAAGAGATAGATCGGCTTAATAAAAATCTTATTGGTATCAAAGACATGACAGAGATACCTGGAGCATTATTCATTATTGATATTGGAAAAGAAGAGATAGCTGTAGCAGAGGCTCAAAGAGTTGGAATCCCTGTTATTGCTTTAGTTGACACAAACTGCAACCCTCGGCTGATAGATTACCCAATTCCCGGAAATGATGATGCCATAAGAGGCATAAAACTTATATCAAGATATATGTCCGACGCAGTTATCAAAGGACATCTTAAAAGAACATCTAGTCAAGGGGAAGAAGAAAATGAATCTGATAGCTCTCCAAGAATGGTTACATATTCAACCGTAAGTATCGAAGAAGCAGAAAAAGATTCAAAAGCAGAAGTCAGCGACTCTGAATCTTCCAACCCCATTGAAGAAGCTCCTGGAATAGAAAAAAAAGAGGAAGACTCTTCTTTAGAAGAAAAATCCTAACAACCGGATAATTAACAAAATTCAATAGGGTGATGATGTGCCGTCAAATACAGAATTAATAAAGCAACTTAGAGAAAGAACCAGTGCCGGAGTTATGGATTGCCGAAACGCATTGGTAGAATGTGGCGGTAACCTAGATAAGGCTGAGAATTTACTTCTTGAAAAAGGTATAGCATCCGCATCTAAGAAAACAGGTAGAGATACTAATCAAGGAATCATAGAAACATATATTCATAGTGGAGGTAGAGTAGCCTCAATAGTAGAAATGAATTGTGAAACAGATTTCGTAGCTCGAACTGACGAATTTAAATCTTTATGTCATGATATTGCAATGCAGATAGCAGCAATGTCTCCAAAAGCTGTAAGTCCTGAAATAACTCCTGAACTAGAACTTAAAAAAGACGAATTCTTGATCAATCAACCTTTCATAAAAGATCCTTCAAAAACTATCCAAGATTTGATTAATGAACACGTAGGAAAGCTTGGTGAAAATATTAAAATTCGACGTTTTGAAAGATTTTCTTTAGGCGAATAATCATATTATGAAAGAAGTACGATATAAAAGAGTACTTTTAAAACTTAGTGGTGAATCTTTAAAAGGCGATAAAAGCCATGGTGTAGACCCAAAAGCTTTAGATTATATGGCACAAGAAATAAAATCTATTACTGAATTAGGAGTCGAACTTGGCATAGTGGTAGGAGGGGGAAATATATGGCGAGGGTCTGAAGCTGAATTAGAAGGAATGGACAGAGCTACAGCCGATTATGCAGGTATGTTAGCCACGGTTATTAGTGCAGTTGCGTTACAAGAATCTCTAGAACGAAAACACAACTTAAATACAAGAACTATGAGTTCTATGAATATACAGGCCGTTTCTGAACCTTATATTCGTAGAAGAGCAATAAGACATTTGGAAAAGAAACGAATTGTTTTGTTTGCAGCTGGAACTGGAAATCCATTTGTGACAACAGATACTGGCGCTGCACTTCGTGCCCTAGAAACAGACTCTGAAATATTACTAATGGCCAAAAATGATGTTGACGGGGTTTATGACAAAGACCCAAATAATAATTCTGAAGCGTTAAAATACGACCATATAACATATTTGAATGCTATAGAAAAAAGACTCCGTGTCATGGACAGCACAGCCCTGTCGTTATGTATGGAATACAATATTCCAATTGTTGTATTTGATTTATTTAAATCAGGTAATCTATCGAAAATAATCATGGGTGAAACAATAGGCACATTAGTTTCAGAAAAAAATACTCTATAACCATTTAAATATTGGGAGGGTGACATATGCCATCAGTAGATGAAGTACTGACAGATACTACTAACAGAATGGACAAAAGTGTTGAATCATTAAAAAGAGAACTGAATAGTGTTCGTACAGGAAGAGCATCATCAGGTCTTGTAGATAACATCAAAGTAGAATGTTATGGCACCTTAACCCCATTAAATCAACTTTCATCTATAACTATTCCTGAAGCAAGAACGATATTAATAGAACCTTGGGACAAGAATATATTAGAAGATATTGAAAAAAGTATCTTGAAATCAGATACAGGATTAAATCCAACCAATGATGGAACCTTGCTAAGGATCAATATCCCGCCTTTAACTGAAGAACGCCGTAAAGAAATGGTGAAACTTGTTGGGAGTATAGTTGAACAATCCTATGTTTCAATACGAAATGTTCGCCGTGACAGTTTAGAGACTTTCAGGACCTTAGAAAAAAACAAAGAAATATCTCAGGATGAAAGTAGAAAGGCTCAAGAAGAATTACAAAAATTAACAGACGCGAAATCTAAAACAATAGACGAAATAAAGGGCAAGAAAGAAATAGAGGTTATGGAAATATAATTCTAAATATAAATTATATTAATCATTATGAATGCCAAGATACCTAAACATGTTGCTATAATCATGGACGGCAATGGCCGGTGGGCTAATATACGTGGTCTCGACAGAAGTGTTGGCCACAAAAAAGGAACAGAAAACCTACCTAAAATAGTTGATTGCTTCCAAGAGCATGGCGTTGACTACCTTACTCTATATGCATTTTCTACAGAAAATTGGGCTCGACCAAAAAATGAAGTCTCAGCATTAATGAATCTACTTTTAGAATCTATAGCCTCCCAATTAGATTCATTACATAAAAATAATATTAAAATAATTCACTTTGGGAATAAGCAAACCCTTTCCAAAAAAGTCCGCAAGGCAATTGAAAAAGCTGAGAGTATGACTAGCAAAAATACTGGATTAACATTATCTATTGCTTTTAATTATGGAGGTAGAGATGAAATAATTAAAGTAATAAAACAAATCATAGAAGAAAATATCCCATCCAATAAAATAGATAATCAGATAGTATCCGAACGACTATACTCAAAAGATATCCCAGACCCAGATTTAATAATAAGGACTGCTGGAGAAATAAGAATAAGCAATTTTTTAATATGGCAATCAGCTTATTCTGAATATTATTTCACTGATGTATTATGGCCAGATTTCGATATTAAAGATATAAGTGAAGCTCTAAATAATTATGAAAAAAGATTCAGAAAATATGGATCCTCTTAGATATATGAATGATAAACATGTATTATTTGATAAATAATAAAGTGTCAAAATATTAATATGCTTATACCTAGATTAATAAGTTCGATAGTAGTTTTGCCTACGGTAATAATACTAACTTGGTTAGGGGAAATATATTTCGCTTCCTTAATCGGAATTACTGTCGGCATAGCAACATATGAGCTATCAATAATGTTAAGAAAACGCAATTTGATCGCTTACCCCGTCGCATCGGGAATTCTATCTTCTTCTTACATATTATTAGCTTATATATTGTCTATTGAAGGAAATCCTTCAATAGTAATTAGCCTTATATTTATATTATTGGGCATTAGTAGCATATTATATTTGAGATTTAAAAAGCCAACTGGCAATAAATTTGTTCAACAAATATTATCTTTAATAATGCCTGCTTTTTTTACATCCGGCTTTCTTAGCCATGCAATATTTATCCGAAATTACGAAGAAGGCTTAAGTTGGATGTTTATATTAATAATCATCATTTCATTAAATGACATTGGAGCTTTTATATTTGGAAAACTTATTGGCAAAATACCTTTTTTCCCTAAAATAAGTCCAAATAAAACATTTGAAGGGTCTTTATCTGGAATATTTTTAGGAACATTAGGTGGTCTTACATATAAATTTTTAACTGGCGACCCAGAAATATCAATGTCAACCATTTTCATGTTATCAATAGCGTTAACAATATTTGGTCAAATGGGAGATTTGTTTGAGTCTGGAATGAAACGATTATCAGGAATTAAAGATTCAGGCAACATAATCCCAGGGCATGGAGGGGTAATGGATAGGCAAGATTCATTTGTTTTCGCGATTCCGGTCTTGTATTATTTTATACAATGGAAAGCTATTTAAAAGGTATATCTATTCTAGGGTCCACTGGATCTGTCGGAACGCAAACTCTCGACGTTATAAGAACACACTCCAAAAACTTTCAAGTAATAGGATTATCAGCAAATAATAACCACCCAGAATTATTCAAACAAATCAAAAATCATAATCCGAAATATATTTCTTATTCAGGAACATCCAACAATATAGAAAATATTTGTTCCCTTAATGGTGTAGAAAGAACAGACCTGTTCAATGTAGCAACTTCTTCGGAAACTGATCTATTAGTTGTTGCGACAACGGGAGCCGTTGCTTTAAAACCAACATTTGAAGCTATAAGCTTAGGAAAAGACATTGCTCTAGCAAACAAAGAAATAATCATTATGGCTGGCGAAAAACTAGTATCTCACGCTCAAACAAATAATATAAATCTTATGCCAATAGACAGTGAACCTAGCGCTATATGGCAATGTTTAACTGGAGAAAGTCCTTCAGCAATCGGCAAAATTATAATAACAGCATCAGGAGGCGCATTTCGAAATGTTCCTTTACAAAACCTCCATAAGGTTTCTCCTCAAGAATCTTTAAAACATCCTACTTGGAAAATGGGGGCGAAAATCACTGTCGATTCTGCAACAATGATGAATAAGGCATTTGAAGTTATGGAGGCAAAGTGGCTTTTTAATATAGATTGGGATTCAATAGACGTCATCATTCATCCTGAAAGTCTAATTCATTCATTTGTAGAATTTGCTGACGGATCAACAAAAGCACAGATAAGCCCTCCCAATATGAAATTGCCAATACAATATGCATTATTTCATCCGAAAAGAATAGCCAATGATGAATTAGAAAGATTTGAACCTTCAAAATTTAAAAATATTACTTTTGAAGAAGTTGATAAAAATAGATATCCTTGTTTTGATATGGCATTATCATATGCAAAAAAAGGAGGCACTTGGCCATCTGCATTATGTGGAGCAGATGAAGGGGCAGTAGACGCATTCTTGTCAGGTAAAATAAAATTTGTAGAAATATCCGAAATTATTGAAAATTCTATAAAATCTCACACAAGTATTGAATTTCCTAGTATCGAAGAGGTCTTAGAATCCTACGAATGGGGCCGAAAACAAGTTGAAAATACTTTATAAAGGTAAATAATGTTAAATCTCCCAAACTGGTTATTAGTAATCCCAATACTTGCGTCTCTAGTATTAGTTCATGAACTTGGACATTTCCTAACAGCAAAAATATTTAAAATTAAAGTGACTGAATTTGGATTTGGATTTCCTCCTAAAATATGGGGGTATAAAAAAGGTGAAACTGAATATACTGTGAACTTAATCCCTATTGGGGGATTTGTAAAAATGGTTGGAGAAGAAGATCCTAGTGACCCTAGAAGTTTTGCTGCTCAAAATATTACTAAAAGAGTAATAGTCTTAGCTGCAGGGCCATTAATGAATCTATTGACAGCAATAGTTATATTTTTCACTTTATTAATTATTCCACATGAAACATATGCAGGGACCATAACAATTACAAGCATAGCCCCTAACTCCCCTGCAATGAATGCAGGATTACAACCAGGTGATAACCTAATTGCAGTAAATGGAATATCCATAAACTCTACAGATGAGCTTATAACTGAAATAAACAAAAATAAAGATCAGAAAACGACATTCCAAATCCAGAGAAACCTAATGATAGGTAGTGTGACTGCTTCGCCTGAATTTTCTCACAACACAGAAATAACCTTAACACCTAGAACAAAACCGCCAAAATTAAAAGTGGTTGAAGCAGTAAAAGATCCTGAAAGTGAAATAAATGTAGAAGATGCCCAATCTTACAATAAAGATTTAACAATAGGCGATACCATGTCTCAAGGATCTATAGGAATCATAATAGGTCTAAGTAATCCAAGAATCGTACAAAGTCGTCTAAACGTATTTGAGGCTATTCCAGAATCTTTCAAACAACTTTTCAGTGTATTAACTCTGACTTATAACGGTTTAACTAATTGGTCACAAACTGGTGACGATCCAGGTTTTACAGGTCCTATAGGTATTGCCCAAATAACTGGAGAGGTAGCAGGAATAGGATTTAGTCCACTATTTCAATTAACAGCTTTAATAAGCATAAGTTTAGGAATATTAAATTTACTTCCAATACCTGCATTAGATGGTGGAAGATTAGCATTCATTATTATTGAAGCCGTTCGTGGAGGAAAAAGAGTGTCTCCAAAAATTGAAGGAATTATTCATATGGCTGGATTCATAATATTGATATCATTGATTATTATGATGAGTTATTTTGATGTGGCAAGAATATTAACAGGCGAGAGCATCATTAATTAAAGGATTAGAATGAAACGTAGAATCACACAACCCGTATATGTGGGAAACGTTCAAATTGGAGGTAATTCTCCAATTTCAATTCAATCAATGACAAAAACAGATACTAGAGATGTTAAGGCTACTGTACGGCAAATTAAAGAGCTCGAAGAGGCAGGCTGCGACATCATTAGATGTGCAGTCCCTGACAAAGAAGCTGCTCTAGCATTAAAAAATATAAAGTCTGAAATAAATATACCCTTAGTTGCGGACATACACTTTCATTACGAATTAGCTCTTGAATCTCTAAACAGTGGGGTAGATTGTCTCAGATTAAATCCTGGGAATATCCGTGATAAAGAAAAAGTATCTGAAATTGTTAAAGAGGCTAAAAAGTTAAAGGTACCTATTCGAATTGGTGTTAATTTTGGTAGTTTGCCGCCAGTTGGGAAAATTGGCAAAACTAAAGGGATTTCAAGACATAACGATGGGGTTAATTTATTAGAAAAAGGGATTGGGGGGCAACCCGAAAGTTATTCTATTGTTGACCATATGGTTGAAACTGGCCTATGGGAAATTAAAATACTCGAAGAACTTGATTTTGATCTTATAAAAATCTCTTTAAAAGCTTTCGACTTGGATACTACAATTGCGTCTTATAGGAAAATGTCTAAATTAGTTCCATATCCTTTTCATTTAGGAATAACTGAAGCAGGTACAGCAAAATCAGGAAGTATCCGAAGTGCTATCGGTATAGGATCTTTATTATACGACGGTATTGGAGATACAATTCGTGTAAGCTTAAGCGACGACCCTGTAAAAGAAATAGAAACTGGCATAGAAATTTTAAAATCTCTAAATTTAAGAGAGTCTGGAGCCACACTTATCGCATGCCCTAGCTGTGGAAGAGCAGATGTTGACGTAAGAAAATTAGCAAATGAAGTAGATGAGCTAATTAAAAAAATTAAAACTCCAATAAAAATTGCTGTAATGGGTTGTGAAGTCAACGGTCCAGGAGAAGCAAAAGACGCTGATATAGGAATTGCTGCAGGCGTAGGAAAAGCAATTATATTTCGCAAGGGTAAAAAATCAAAAATAGTCCAAGAAAAAGATATGCTGCAAGCACTAATAGAAGAAGTAGAAAAATTTGAAAAAGAGAATTTAATTGTTGGAGATAAAATCAAATGAGAATTTCCCAACTATTCAATAGAACATTACGAAATCCTCCCGGAGAAGCGGAAACAATCAGTCATAAGTTATTGCTTCAATCTGGAATGATTCAACAAGTATCATCTGGTGTGTATAGCTATTTACCTTTGGGATGGAAATCTTTAAAAAAGATAGAGACTATCATAAGAGATGAACTAGACAAATCCAATTCACAAGAAATCAAACTTGGAATTTTGCAACCTCGCGATTTATGGCAACAATCAGGAAGAGACGATGTTTATGGACCTGATATGCTGCGATTAAAAGACCGCAAAAATCGAGACCTAGTATTACCCCCAACGAATGAGGAATTAGTTACTTTAACTATTAAAAATGTAGTACAAAGTTATAGAGATTTACCGGTATCTGTAATCAGATTCAAACTAAATTTAGAGATGAACCAAGACCACGAGCAGGTCTAATACGAGTTAGAGAATTCGACATGATGGATGCTTACACATTTGATATAGATGAAGAGGAATTAGATAAAAATTATAATTTGATGATAAAAGCTTTTCAAAATTCTTTTGATAGATGTGGGCTAGATACAGTATTGGTAGATGCTGACAGTGGCGCTATAGGCGGTAAAGATTCAAAAGAATTCATCTTAGTATCTTCATCAGGAGAAGATACAATTATATTATGTGAATTATGTGACTATGCAGCAAACGGAGAAAAAGCAACTTTTAATAAATATTCTGAAGTGCACAATTCATCATCAAATATAGAAAGAATTGAAACTCCAAACATAAAAACTATAGAATCTTTATCCAAAAATCTTGGAATTCAAAAATCCGAAATATTAAAAACAGTATTCTATATGTCTGATAACGAACTGGTACTTATTGCAACAAGAGGCGATCTGGATATAAGTGAAGTTAAGCTTAAAAACCACCTTAAATGCAAAGAGTTAAGAATAGCTAATTCAAATGAAGTTATATCTAAAGGATTCATTCCTGGATTTGCATCCCCTATCAATCTCGAATCAAAAAAAATACAAATTATATGTGACGACTCATTAAAATTCACAAATGACTTGATTGCGGGAGCCAATGAAAATAATTATCATTTTAAAAACGTTCGATACCTAAGAGACTTTAAAGGTAATAGTGAAGTAGATATTGCAACGGCTAAAGAAGGTTTTATTTGTCCTAAATGCCCAGGAGTATTGCAAACTAAAAGAGGCATCGAAATCGGACATGTTTTCAAATTAGGCACTAGTTATTCTGAGTCATTAGAAGCTACTTATTCAGATTCTAATGGAACAAGTAAGCCATTAGTAATGGGATGCTACGGTATTGGTATTGGGCGGATTTTAGCTGGCGCGATCGAACAAAAATCAAATGACAAGCAAATGGTTTTGCCCAAAAATATTGCTCCTTATGAAGTATTAATATTAGGTTTAAACTCAGACAACCCTAGCGTAAGATCTGCAGGAGACGAATTGTATCAAGATTTATTAAACAAAGGGATTGATGTGGCATACGATGATCGTAATGAAAGCCCTGGTGTTAAATTTAATGATGCTGAATTAACAGGAATTCCTATTCAAATTATTGTAAGTTCTAGAAATATTAAAAATGACTCTTTTGAAATTAAAATTAATAATCAAAACGATAATATAATAATTAAAACTTCAGAAATAACATCTGAAACAATAAGAATTCTAGAGAGTATCAATTAAAATGCGTTTAGAAAACATTAAATGCCCCATTGTTTTAAGTTTTGACATAGATGGAGTTAGTGGATTAATAAATATGGATCCGCGTACCAAAGACCTACCCAGTCTTATGTCAATGAGAGAATATGGGCCTAGTATTGCAATGCCTAGAATTTTAAATCTTCTAAGCAAGTATGATATAAAATCTTCATTCTATATCCCTGGATTTATAGCAGATACTCATATAGATCTAGTAAAAGAAATTTTTGATGCCGGGCATGAAATAGGCCATCACGGGTATATGCATGAACCGCCAGCAACATTAACTCAACAAGAGGAAATAGATGTTATTGACAAAGGAATAGAAAGTATTGAAAGAATCACTTCTCAAACACCTTTAGGATATAGATCTCCCAGTTGGGAACTCAGCAAATATTCTATTGATATATTAGCTAACAAAGGTTTCTTATACGATTCTAGTTTAATGGGTGATGACAACCCTTACTACATAGAATCTGGTCAGAATAAATTAGTTGAAATACCAATACATTGGGAACTAGATGATCATCCATACTTTAATCACACTCCATATCTTAATCAAAGAAATGTGATATCAAACCCGGCAAGTGTTCTTGAATCTTGGAAATTAGCTTTTGACGGCATATTACATTATGAAGGATCATTTGTAATCACCTTACATCCTTGGATTATAGGACGCCCAGGAAGATTAAAAATGTTAGAAAAATTAATATTGTATATAAAAGAATTTCCTGAAGCAGAATTTATGACTGCCCTAAATCTTGCAAAACTATTTGACTCTCAAATAGTTTCAAACTAATATCATTTTCATAAACAAATTTTAGGAGTTAGTGTGACATTACCAGAAAGAATGAATTTTGGAATATTCATGGCCCCTTTTCATCATATGAATGATAATCCAACTTTAGCAATTGATAGAGATTTAGAAATTATCCAATGGCTAGATCACCTAGGCTTTGATCAGGCGTGGATAGGAGAGCATCATAGTGTCGGATGGGAGACTATAGCCTCTCCAGAAATATTTATAGGTGTCGCCGCTGAAAGAACGAAAAACATAAAACTCGGGACAGGGGTTGTTAGTTTGCCTTACCACCATCCTTTAATGGTTGCGAATAGAATGATCTTATTAGATCACTTAACAAAAGGGAGGGTCTTATTGGGTGTTGGCCCAGGGGCATTACAAACTGATGCATATCAACTTGGAATAGACCCAGATAAGCAAAGACCTCGAATGAATGAAGCAATTGGCATAATTAAAAGATTATTCACGGAAACTTCCCCTATAACGTATAAATCTGAATGGTTCGAAATGAATGAAGCCATGTCACAACTGAGGCCTTACACAAAACCTCATATGCCTATGTATGTAGCATCTGTACAGTCTCCTACCGGAATGTTAGCAGCAGGAAAACATGGCTTAGGAGTATTATCTCTTACTGTCCCTCGACAAGGCAGCCAACAACAGACAAACTTGAAAGAATTCTGGAAAGTTGGCGAGGAAGCAGCTAAAGAACATGGAAATAAAATGGACAGATCAAAATGGAATATAGTGGTCCCTGTACATATTGCTGAAAGTAAAAAAGAAGCCTTAAATCAGGTAAGGGAAAAATCTGCAGAATATGACTACGACTATTTCCACAAAGCATTAGGAAGGCCATGGGATTTTGATGGTCCCAGAGATAAAATCGTAGATCACCATGCTGATAATGGTACATGGGTAATAGGAACCCCGGATGATTTGATTAAATACATCAAAATGCTGGATGAAATGACTGGAGGATTTGGCGGATTTATGATTCAAACAACCGAATGGGCTACTAGAGAACAAGTCATGAAAAGCTATGAATTAATAGCCCGATATGTCATGCCCCATTTCCAAAATTCACTTCAAAACATTCAAGCATCATATAACTGGGCTGTTGATAATAGCGAAGAAATAATGTCACGAAGGCAAGGCGCTATTAATAAAGCTATTTCTGAATATGAGAACAAATAACCTTAAACTTCAAAAGTGAGAATTTTAAAATGGCCCAAATGACAGGTGGTGAAGCATTAGCAAAATCTCTATATAGAGAAGGGGTTCGGGTTATCTTTGGGTTACCTGGAGTCCAACTATATCAGCTATTAGATGGTTTAGCTAAAGAACCTGGAATCCGATTTATTAATACCAGACATGAGCAAGCCACAACTTATATGGCAGACGGGTATTCTAGAGCTGGTGGAGATATAGGGACAGCCCTTGTAGTTCCTGGACCAGGCCTTCAAAACGCTAGCGCTGGAATAGGAACGGCTTACGCTGCATCATCCCCAATACTAGTAGTATCGGGACAAATAGAGCGAGATCACATAGGCAAAGAGGGTGGAAAGTTGCATGAGATCAAAGACCTATCTTCAACAATATCTTCTGTTACTAAACATAATGAACTTATATTAGATCCAAAACGTATACCTCAAGCACTACACAAAGCATTTGCTGAACTTAACACAGGAAGGCCTAGGCCTGTGGAAATTGAAATCCCTCCTGAGACATTAGCAGAAGTATCTGACATAAATTTATTAGAACCTGCAATACATACTCGCCCAGGAGCAAGTAAAAGTGATTTAGTAAAATGCGTCGAACTCATAATGGATTCAAAAAAGCCTATCATATGGGCTGGAGGCGGTGTTATTTCATCTAATGCATCAACTGAATTAACGGCTCTAGCAGAATATATTCAATCTCCCGTAATATGTACAGCTGAAGGCAAAGGTTCCATATCCGATAGAAACCCTTTATCAATTGGATCTTACCGATTTAAAAATGACACTTTTTTTGAAAAAAATATGCCAGAATACGACCTTGTCATTGCAATAGGGTCACGAATACAATACCCCGAGTACCTTCAAGGTAGAAAAGTATTGCAAATAGATATAGATCAAGAAGAATTGGGAAGGAATTACAAAAACACTGAAGGTATTGTAGGAGATGCAAAGAAAACCATCTCAGGAATATTGGAAATGTTGAAAAAACAATCCGAACCTAGAGATGATAATACAGCATCAATTAAATCTTTAAAGCAAGATCGTTATAACCCATCTACTATACTAGAACCTCAGGAATCCTATGTGAAAGCTATAAGATCAGCTATGCCTGATGATGGAATACTTATCTCAGGAATGAATCAGATAGGGTATTACAGTCGTAATAAGTATGATGTATACAACCCTAGAACATACATTACCTCATCTTATTATGGCAATTTAGGCTATGCTTACCCAACCGCATTGGGAGCAAAAGTCGCTCAACCAGATAAGGCGGTTGTAGCTATCTCTGGAGATGGTGGATTTATGTTTAATGTACAAGAACTTTCTACTGCTGTGCGACATAAAATCAATGCTGTCGCTGTTGTGTTCAATGACAATGCATACGGAAACGTAAAACGTGATCAAATTAATTTATTTGATGGCAGAGAATATGGAGCAGACGTTACAAACCCAGATTTCATGAAATTGGCAGACGCATTTGGGGTTCATGGCATGCGAGTAGAATCTGGTGATCCCAAAAAACTTGAAAAATGTCTAAAATCGGCCTTAGATTTAGATACTCCCGTATTAATTGAAGTTCCCGTAAGCGAAATGCCTAATCCATTCGACGCTGGCATATTTTCTTATATTAAAAAATAAAAACATAGAGGATTTTATAATGGCAGATAATGTTAGTAAAAAAAATGGAATTGTTCTCCTTTTATTATTATTGTTAATTGGTGTTTTTGGAGTTCATAGATTTTATGCCGGTAGAATAGGAACAGGAATAATTTTCCTATTTACATTTGGAATTTTTGGACTAGGATTAATTTACGACCTCATTCTTGTATTAACACAAAAACTTAAGGATGGAGAAGGTAAAAATATAACGTTTGATTAAATACGTTGTTACTAAGTGGGGATAGTAACAACCCTATGACAGATTAACTTCTAAAAAATCCCTAAAAAATCCCCCCTAATAGTTAAGATTTATTATTATCCTTCTAGTTTGTACATATAAAACCCAACTGCATAAAAGATATACTTCCTAACTTTTGTTACTACTATTAATACCTACCCCGTTACTATCCCTAAGGTATATGTTAGGTTGATACATGTTTTAATTGCTAAATATAAATCAAATTTGAAAAAGTGATAAAGGATGACACACTTAATTAGTTAAAAGAAGTGCTAAATAAGTTATTAGACTAATTCAAATGGGATCCCGTGTTCTTTACAAGCACTTTCAAACCATTCAACGACTTCACTATGAAGAGGTATGCCTTTATTAAGCCTGTCTTCAGCAACTTCTGCTTCAGCTTGCCCTGGGTATAAGACTCTTGAATGGCCCTTAGCAGGTTTAGATGTTTTAAGCATATTTATCCATTCATCCATAGTTTCTTTAAATTCATTTGTATCCATAAATGCTTCAATGTTATATGCAGCAACATAATGACCAAAATTTGGACGTCCAGGATTCATTCCATATCCTCCACCCGTCAATATTCCACTAAGAATATCGACAACACACATCATTCCATATCCTTTGTGTGATCCAATCTCACGTGTACCACCAAGTGGTAGTAAATGTGATGTTGCACCACCTTGAGCATTATAGTGCTCATATTCTGGAACAGGAGGGTCAACTTCATCCATAATTGGTACCCCATCTTTATCTGCTACCCAGCCACCTAAAAGCTTTGTACTATTACGCCTAGCTAATCCTAATTTGTTAGCTGCCACAGCACTCATGGCTGCATCAAAAACGAATGGTGCTTCAGTTGCCGCAGGAGCTGCAACCGCAATAGGATTTGTACCTAGTAATGGTTCTGATCCAAATGTAGGTAAGACTTGAGGTGGGCAAGAAGTCATAGACATGCCAATCATATTATGTTTGACAGCCATCAAAGTATAATAAGAGGCCATCCCATAATGTCTAGAATTATGAATAGTCACAACTCCCATGCCAACATTTTTTGCTTTCTCAATTGCAAGCTCCATAGCTTTAGGAGTTGTAATTATTCCCAAACCTCTATCGCCATCAATATTAGCAGTTGAAGGCGTTTCCCTAGTAATAACAGTTTTAGGGTCTGGGTTAATAATTCCCTTTGAAAAATAATCCATATAAGTTCTTAGCATATTAGAGACTCCGTGAGTATCAACCCCTCTAATATCAGCTGTGACTAAAACATCTGCTCCTAAGTCAGCATCATCCTTAGACAAACCTGCTTTCACAAATAAAGCCGAAACTAAATTTCGCAACTTAGATTCATCAATCCTTATTTCATCTTCAACTTGTACTTTAAATTGTTCTAACAACTTTATCTCCCTTAACACTTAAAAATACAATTATAGCAATTCAGAAAACCAATTCTAATTAGGGTATACTAACTAATACAGTCAGTATATACTTTATAAATATAAAAATCCCCTTACAAATATGCTTAACATTAAATTTTTACGTGGAATGCCTTTAGGGCTGTTAATACCGTGTTTGCTAATAGCATTCGTAGCTATAAGTCCTGTCATTCACCTTACAGTCAGAGCTCTAGGAGCAGATGAAAACACTTGGCTCTGGTTTCTCAGATGGAAAACTTTAGAAATTGTCTGGCGTTCGATGATATTAGCAATATCTGTAACTATAGTCTGTATTTCAATTGCAGTACCAATATCATTTCTCACAAATAAAACAGATATTAAATTCAAGCAGCTATGGAAAATATCTGCGATATTACCATTAGTAATTCCTAGTTATATAGGAGCATATTTATTTGTATCAGTTTTAGGGCCTAAAGGGATTTTGTACCAAATATTAAACACATTATTCAATATTAATAGTATTCCAAATCTCTATGGGTTCGCAGGATCATTGATAATAATATCTCTTTTAAGCTATCCATATATATTGTTAACTTTAAACGCAACAATAAATAACACCGACAATTCTGAAGAAGAATCAGCTCGATTATTAGGTTTAGGGAATTACAATATATTCAGAAAAGTAACATTACCTCAATTAATGCCATCAATATTATCTGGGGGGCTATTAGTCAGTTTATATACATTAAGTGATTTTGGTGCCGTTTCATTACTCCGATACAAAACATTAACCTGGGCAATATTCAATCAATATAGTGGTTCTATAGATCGAAACGCCACAGCTTTACTTGCATTATCATTATGTGTGTTAGCTATAACATTCGTTTATTTTGAATCAACATTTAGGACAAAAAGAAAACAATACAGATCTTCTCCTGGAGTAGCAAAAAGACACAAAGTACACAAATTAGGAATATGGCAAATACCCGCAATAATATTTTGTGGCTCAATAGTTTTTTTGTCCTTAATAATGCCAGTATCAATGTTAATATTTTGGATAATACGAGGCTTACTCCATAGTGAAACAATTCCTGGGATGCTAGAGGCTTCTATCAACTCTCTATCATTAGGATTTATGACTGCAATTTTAGTAATTGTTCTAGCCACTCCAATTTCGTATCTTTCAGTTCGATACCCAAGATTTATTAGCATACTTATAGAAAAAATATGTTATGCAGGATTTTCTTTACCAAGTATTGCAATATCAATTGCACTAGTATTTATAGGGTCAAGAATAGGAAGTCCCTTATATCAGTCATTGACCCTTTTGGTCATCGCTTGCGCAATACTATACATGCCAACAGGAATAGGACCCATAAAATCTTCCATAGAGTTATTAAGTCCAAAACCAGAAGAATCTTCTAGAACACTCGGAAAAGGTCGCTTCAGTACTATATTTAAGATAACAATCCCAATGTTAAAGTCAGGAATATTTATGGGAGCAGTAATAGTATTTTTAGTAACTATGAAAGAATTACCTGCTGTTTTAATACTATCTCCATTGGATTTCAAAACATTGTCAACGATGGTTTGGTCTTACTCCACAGAGGCATTCTTTGCAGAAGCAGCTGCACCTGCATTATTATTAATTTTACTATCTTCATTACCTTTAACTTTAGTCTTAATTAAAAGCAGTGTATATAAATAAATATGAATACGCCTATATTATCTTGTAAAAACATATCTAAATCATTTGGAACAACCAAAGCTGTTGTAGATCTAAGTTTTGATTTACAACAAGGCGATATTTTATCCATATTAGGACCTAGTGGATGCGGAAAAACAACTTTATTAAGGATAATCGCAGGATTAGAAGAACCCACTAGTGGGGATATAACTTTATCAAATAATACAATCTATAATGAGAATACAAACATACCTCCTAATAAACGTAATATTGGTATGATATTTCAAGATTATGCATTATTCAGCCACTTAAGTGTTGAAGACAATATATCCTTTGGCATATCCCATCTCAAATCAAATGATAAGAAAAAAATAGTTGATCATTGCTTAGAAATTACACAATTAATTGGAGAAGAAGAAAAATACCCTCACCAATTATCAGGTGGGCAACAACAAAGAGTTGCCTTAGCACGTACACTAGCAACAAGTCCATCTTTGATTTTAATGGATGAACCATTTTCAAATTTAGACACTCAGTTAAGGCTAGAGCTTAGAAATCAAGTTTATGAAATTTTACAAGAAACAAACACAACTACAATTTTTGTGACTCATGATAGAGACGAAGCTTTCGTTTTATCCGATAAAATAGGTATTATGCTAAAAGGTGAAATACTTCAAATTGATTCTCCAGATAAAGTATATTTCTGGCCAAACACTAAAGAAGTAGGATTGATAACTGGAAATTGCAATTTCATAAAAGGAACTGTCGAAAAAGATAAAGTTGTTACTTCGATTGGAACTTTACCCTTACGAGAAAAATATCATTCTGACAACAAAGATATTGTTAATGTTTTAATACGACCTAATGATCTTTTAATGAATGTAACTCCACATGGAGAATGTGAAGTTATTAAAAAAGAATTTCGCGGTGATGAAACACTTTTTTGGGTAAAAACCCCTTCAGGCGAAATGATCCCATGCAAACATAAAAAATATACAACTCTTTTTGAAGGTCTAAAAGTCAACTTAACCGCAGATGAACATGTGAAATTTAATGCATTTAAATAATCTCATCTAGAAATCTTATCTTTAACGACATTAGTTAATAATTTAGCCAATACTTTTGTCGATTTAGGGCCCAGAGATTTTAATATAGAGTAAACTTCTTTATTTTTCAAAGTTTTAGCTATAACTGAACTATGCCAATCAAATGAAAATCCACCATCCGAAAGCAAATTATTTTGAAAAGCTTTATTAGCAAATTTTTCTAACAATATATTTAATGTCTTATCATCAAAAGACTCATATAATAATCTCGCATAATATCCTGATTTAAGTTCAGATAAAAACTTGTGTTTCCATTTAGACTGATATCCCGACAAGATATCTTCTGTAAAATCCCCTTCAGTAAATCCTTCTATAGCCGTATTAGCTGCATATTGACCAGATAATATAGAATAATATATGCCTCCTCCTGTAGTAGGTTTGGTAAATCCAGCTGCGTCCCCAACAACTAACACTCTATCTGTGTAAGTTTTAGGAATTGGTCTAATTGGAATACCCCAATTTTCAATGTTGTAATTATTTGGTTCTATCACTCCTGATTTAATCAAATTTGATATAACATTTTTTATATTAACTGCCCTTGAGTCTCTATATATTCCTCCAAACAATGCTTTAGAATCGTGCGTGGGGACTAACCATGCAAAAGACCCTTTAATTACATTCTCACCTGTATACAATTGGATATTATTAATTCCTCTAGCTAAGACTTCAACTTGGGTTCCAATCAAATAGTCTGATTTTTTATTCTTATTAAGTCCAACTTGATTAAGTAGATTATTACTAAATCCTGTAGCAATAATGATTAACTTCGCCCTATAACGTTTTGGCTCTTTAGAAACTGTCGCAGACAATTCGACAAAATCAGATTTCAATTGAATTTCAGTGACTCTAGAATCTAGAACATAAGAGGCCCCTGCTTTTTGAGCATCTTCGGCCATTTTTTGAATATACTTTACTCTATCAATAATTAATGCGTGTGAAAAAGAATCTGATAGCGAATAGGAATGATTATCAGGAGAATGTACCGTTATTTCTAAAGCTTCCCTGTATATTATATTAGGATCTGGTGGCAATACTTTAGAACATTCAATCCCAATAATTCCAGTGCACAGTTTATCACCAGGAATATTTCGCCAATCAATCACTAGAGTATTAATACCAGAACCTGCCAGATTTTTAGCAGCTGTATTTCCAGCTGGACCTGCCCCAATTACTATTACGTCAAAATATTCCATTAATCACCAATAAGTTAATCAATCATTGAAAAATAAACGATCGATAATAGTTTATACTTATTTGAATCAAATCTGTATTAATAATTTATTAGATATTTAGAGGAAAATTAGTGTCTGAATTTGAAACAATAATTGGATTAGAAGTTCATTCTCAACTTCTAACAACAAGTAAAATGTTTTGCTCTTGTAAATCTGACTATCAGAGTTCACTGCCTAACACAAAAATTTGCCCTGTATGCATGGGAATGCCTGGGGTATTGCCGGTAATTAATAAGAAGGCTGTCGAATTAGTAATTAAAACAGGAATTGCGCTTAATTGTTCTATTGCTCCAAAAACAAAATTTGACCGGAAAAATTATCCCTACCCTGACCTTATGAAAGGATACCAAATATCACAATATGATATGCCCATCGCTAAAAATGGCCATTTAGATGTACGAACTAATAGTAATATGAAAAAGAAAATCCGAATAGAAAGAATACATTTAGAAGAAGATGTCGCAAAATTATTACATCGAGAAAATAGTGCAGGATCCAAATATAGTTTACTAGACATTAATCGAGCAGGAATTGCTCTAATGGAAATAGTAAGTCATCCGGATATGAATAGCGCTGAAGAGGCAGATGAATACTTAAATTCACTTCACTCCATTGTCCGAAGTATCGGAGTAAGTACAGCTAATATGGAGGAAGGCAGCTTTAGATGTGATGCCAATATAAGTATTCGATTAAAAGGGGATGAGAAATTAGGCAAAAAAGTAGAAATAAAAAATATCAATAGTTTTAGATCAGTTTCTAGAGCAATAAAATACGAAGAAAAAAGACAAGCAAAATTACTGCTTAATGGCGAAAAAATAGTACAAGAAACTAGAGGATGGTCAGATGATAGAGGTACTACTATTTCACAAAGAATTAAAGAATATGACTCAGATTACCGTTATTTCCCAGAACCAGACTTGCCTCCAATAATTATTTCTAAAAATTGGATTACAGAAATTAAATCTACAATCCCAGAGTTGCCTTCAAACAAAAAGGATCGATTTATAAAAGACTATCAACTACCTGAATACGATGCCAATCTATTAGTATCAAACATTTCAAGCGCCATTTTTTTTGAAACCACAATGAAACATTTTAAAACAGTCCAAACTAAAACTAGTAAAAGTGTAGCAAACTGGATAAATGTGGAAGGAGGAAGGCTACAGAATGATAAAAATATTGATATCAATAAATCCAATTTAACAAGTAAATCATTAGCAGAGTTAATAACCATGTTAGAAAAAAATGAACTTAATAGTAATACTGCTAAAACTATTTTCGATGAAATGTACTTATCAGGTGGTAATCCTAGAGAAATAGCTCAAAAAATGGGTCTAATTCAAATAACAGATTCCGAAACAATAAAATCTGCTATTAATCTAGTATTGAAAAATAATCCAGATGCGATAAAAGATTATATTGAAGGTAAGGAAACTGTAATAAAATTCTTGATGGGACAAGTAATGAAAGAAACTAAGGGAAAAGCAAATCCTACAATGGCTATACCAAGTATTAAAGAACAATTGGAGAAATTTAGATAAAATTTATTTCTAATACTTATATATGACAATACTGAGATTACTATACCCTGGAATTAAGATTAAAAGATGGCTTCTATTAGGATCTATCGGAATAGGTATTTGTGCAATCGGGACAGCCTATTTTATAAGAAAGATTTTTCTTGTTAAATTTCCTGATTTTTTACCGTGGTATACAGAAGGAATATTACTATTACTAATTGGCATATTAATAATATTCTTCGCACTAAAAGGATTATTTAACACATTATCTCCACTATTTGGAAAAGATGTAACCATTGGGAAAATAGGGGAAACACTTTACGACCGACTCGCAAAAGACAAAGGCCCCAAAATTGTAGCTATTGGGGGGGGAACCGGATTATCTGTACTCTTAAAAGGTCTCAAAAAACATAGCAATAATTTGACAGCTATAATAGGAGTGTCAGACGATGGCGGTAGTTCAGGCAGACTTAGACGAGAATTAGGAATAATTCCTCCAGGTGACTTTAGAAACTGTATTGTTGCATTATCAGACGAAGGGTCGCGCTTACCTGAACTATTTCAATATAGATTTTCTGAAGGTACTGGATTAAAAGATCATAGCTTTGGCAATCTTTTTATAGTAGCAATGTCAAACTTAACGGGCAATTTTGTTGAAGCTTTATCTGAATCAAGCAAAGTTTTAGCTGTACAAGGTCAGATTGCTCCAGCAACAACAGATAATTTAAAATTATCTGCAAAACTATCTAATGGCAAAATTATAGAAGGGGAATCTAATATAACTTCAGAAAGAGGTGTAGTAAGCAAATTATATATACACCCTAAAGATGCTGAAGCATACATCCCCGCAGTAAACGCAATCTTAGACGCCGATTTAATCGTTTTAGGTCCAGGTAGTTTGTACACTAGTATACTTCCAAACCTCATGGTTCCTGGTATACACGATGCAATATTAAAAGCTAATGCTAAAAAGATATATGTATGCAATGTTGCAACTGAAATTGGTGAAACTCAGGGATTTAACGTATCTGATCATGTAGAAGCTCTTCAATCTCATACAAGTAAAAAAATATTAGATTGTGTCATTGCTAATAATAATATTACTGAAACAGGTGATGACTTTGAAGGCGAAGCAGTTCCTACAAATACAAATCCACTTGAAGAAATCACTATAATATACGACGATTTAATAGATTCCAATCATCCAGTGCGGCACGATTCAGACAAACTAGCAGAATCATTATTAAAAATAATACACGAAAGCTAAATATATCATCAATTTATATTATGATTTATACTTATGTTTTAAAAATACGAAGTTAAGGTTTAAGAATACGAAGTTAAGGTTTTTATGACTACCATATTTAACATATCAATGATAATCATATCCATATTGCTTGTTGGAATAATATTAATACAAGTTAGAGGACAGGGAAGTTCTCTATTTGGAGCTGCTGAATCATCGTACAGAACGCGAAGAGGATTAGAATTAGCTTTATTTAGGTTTACTATTGTACTGTCACTCACATTTGTAATTGTAGCAATCGCAAGTGCTTGGGTAGTTACTAACTAATATCCCAAGAAGTATTTTGTTTTGAATCTTCTATAGTTACGTTCATTTCTTCCAACCTATCTCTTATAGAATCAGCAATTTCGAATTGTTTTGATTTTCTTAAATCATTACGTACTTCTAGTAACAATTCAATAAAAGGGGCAACATCTAGTTGAAACTCCGTATTATTTTTCTCAATCTTTATTCCTAACACTTCAGATAGCTCATTCAAAAGTTTTTGGGCAGACTCAACGTTTCTACCATTAGATGCCTCTCTGTTAATATCTCTTGCTAAGTCAAAAATCACGGCAAGTGCCTTTGGAGTATTAAAATCTTCATCCATCGCATTAATAAAATCTTGTTTATATCCATCAACAAATAACGGTTCAGAATCTCCTGAAATAGCCTGATAAGCAGAACGCAACCTTGAAATAGCCTTATCCTGTGACTTGATTACTTCTTCATCAAAGACTAAAGGGCTCCTATAATGTGAGGTAAGAAAAAACATTCTTAAAGAATCTGCAGAATAAGTTTGCAAAGCCTGTTCAACAGAAAATATGTTCCCTACAGATTTACTCATTTTATCTAGTCCGTATTGTAAGGTCCCATTATGTATCCATACTTTGGCAAACGGCTTTACTCTAGTAAATGCTTCTGATTGAGCTATTTCATTTTCGTGATGAGGAAACACAAGGTCGACTCCTCCGCCATGTATGTCTATGGTTTCTCCTAAATAGCGAATAGCCATAGCTGTACATTCGATATGCCAACCTGGCCTGCCCATACCCCATGGACTTTCCCAGCTAGGTTCACCTAGTTTAGCTGCCTTCCATAAAGCAAAATCTTCTGGGGACTCTTTAGATTCATCAAGATCTAAGCGTGCCCCAGGCTCTAACTCACGAATATTTCGATTACTTAATTTTCCATAATCTGAACTATTTTTTACTCTAAAATAAACATCCCCATCTTTAACGTATGCATCTCCATTAGCTACTAATAAAGTGACGATTTTAATAATCTCAGAAATTTCTTCTGTTGCGCGGGGATATTCAGTCGCTGGCAATACATTCAAAAGCTGCAACTCATTAAGATACGATTTAATATTAAGTTCCGCTAATTCAAAGACTTCAATTCCTTGCTCATTAGATGCCTTAATCATTTTGTCATCTACATCTGTAAAATTTTGAATATGATTAACATCGAATCCTTTATATTCCAGATACCTACGTATAACATCAAATACAATCGCGCACATAGCATGCCCTAGATGAGAAGATGAATAAGGGGTAATACCGCACACGTACATGTTAACCGTATTATCTTTAACTACTAATTCTTCTAATTGCCTAGTTAATGTGTTGTAAATTTTCATATATTATTTTCCATAGTCGCAATCACAATACTTGCTACACCTTTAGAATCACCTAAAAATCCTAATCCGTCTGTGGTAGTTGATTTAATATTTATATTTTCAGGCGATATATTTAAATTACTACACAATTTATTCTTCATTTGGTGTACGTAGGGGAATAATACTGGTGTTTGAGCAATTATTGTAGCATCAAGATATGAAATAGCCCAACCTTTTTCCTGAATCATATTCATTGTTTTTTGAAGCAAAATAAGACTGTCAATATTTTTAAATGAATCATCATGTGAAGGGAAATGAGTGCCTATATCTCCTAGCGCTGCTCCGCCCAACAAACTATCAATAATTGCATGTGTTAAAACATCTCCATCACTATGACCCTTTAATCCTCTGTCAAAATCTATCTGAACTCCCCCAATAACTAATGATTTACCCTCAACAAATCTATGAACATCAACACCTATACTCGATCTCATCCAATTTTATCCTTTAATATAACTTGCGCTAATCTTAAATCAAATTGTGAAGTTATTTTTATATTAGTAGGATGGCCTGCAAATGTCATGACTTTCTTACCTGAAACTTCAGCCATACTAGCATCGTCAGTACAAGATTTAACGATGTTTTCATGGATATCTAATATCATTTCATAGTTAAAAAATTGTGGTGTTTGAGCTTCAAATAATTTATTCCTATCTAAAGTATCTAAAATGAACCCAGAGTCATCTAGAGATTTAATTGTAGAATTAATAGGGATAACCGGCACTGCTGAACCGTGCTTATAAACCATTTCAATACCTTTATTAATTATATCTTTGCTAACGCACGGCCTAGCAGCATCATGGATAGCAACATAAGAAGTTTTCGACAAAGCTTTTAGCCCATTTTTAACAGAATCTTGCCTCCGTTTGCCTCCTATTGCCAATAAAACATTAGAATAGCCAATGTTTTTAATGTATTCAAAAGCTTCGTTATAATCAATCTCAGAAACTACTAGAACAATTTGGTCAAACAAATTATCTTGAACAAAAGCTTTAAGACTATAAGATAAAACCGGTTGTTCATTTATTATGGAAAATATCTTATTTTCTCCATTCATGCGGCTACTATTGCCAGCCGCTACTATTACAGCACTTATGGGCATGCAAACTTCCTATTATAGATTTCAAATCATCAGATACAAAATCTATCCTATTTATAAATGAGAATTGTATAATGATAAAAAAGTATGATCTTTATGTACATACTTTACTATGTGGAGAGATTAATGGGAACAAACTATTGGATGTTTGTAGAAAATAAAGAGAATTCTGAGATAACTCGTAATTTGAATTATGAATTATTTGGTGTTGGATCAAAATATAAAAGACGCGCTCAAAGAATGAAAAAAAATGATCGTGTAATATTCTACACACGTACCTTAAAAGCATGGACAGCAACTGCAACGATAAAAGAAGAGTGCTTTGAAGACACATCACAAACATGGCTGCCAAAAGAAAAAATTGATGAGTTTAAATATAGAGTCACGCTAAAGCCAAACCATGTATTAGAAGAGAGCAATTTCTTAAATGCTTCATATATTGGACCTAGACTAGAATATGTTAAAAAATGGATCCCGGAAGATTGGCACTTAGCTTTCTGGGATACCTTGCACCTGCTTCCACAAAAAGATTTTAAATTACTTGAAGATTCGATTAAGAAATATCCGTCAATAAAAATTAAGAAATAATTTTAATCTAGATTATAAATTTTTTACTATAGGTATAGATCTTTAGTACTGATATCATATTATTTAAATTATTTAAAAAGAGAATCAAGTGACCAATAAAGAAAACAGCATTAAACTAACCGAACTAGCAACTTGTGCAGGTTGAGCAGCAAAATTAAGTTCTAGCGAGCTGGAGCAAGTTTTGCTTCAAATACCAAATCTTCCCGACCAAAATTTACTTGTTGGAAATACAACAAGTGATGACGCTTCTGTTTACAAGATTTCAGACGATATAGCTGTTGTGAATACTATAGATTTCTTCCCTCCAATTGTAGATGACCCCTTCACTTTTGGTGAAATAGCTGCTGCAAATTCTTTATCAGACATATATGCTATGGGAGCAAAACCTATAACCGCACTAAACATAGTTGGATTCCCTAAAGATTTAGACCTGAATATATTGGCTCAAATTTTAAAAGGCGGGGCAGCTAAAGCCACGGAAGCCAATATTGCAATTGCAGGAGGCCACACTGTTGTCGATGAGGAGCCCAAATATGGATTAAGTGTAACTGGAATAATAACTCCTGGTTCTGAAATCACAAACAGTAATTCTCAAGTCGGAGACTCTTTAATACTTACTAAGCCAATAGGCACAGGTATAATAACCACAGCTAGTAAAAACAATGCTACCAAAGAGGCTATATTGGACTCTGCAATCACTGTTATGAAAACATTAAACCGTCATGCATCTGAATCGATGGTTAAAATAGGGGCTAATGCCTGCACAGACGTAACAGGATTTGGATTACTGGGGCATTTAAAAGAAATGATGGACTCATCCAATAAAACTGCTGTCGTAAATTTTAATAAAATACCTATACTAGAAGGAGTATTTCCTTTAATCAAAGAAGGAATGATTCCCGGAGGTACACTTAATAATTTAGATGCCGTATCGCAAAATATCATCTTTGATACTCTCATAGAAAATGACAAGAAAATCCTATTGGCTGATGCTCAAACTTCTGGTGGCTTGATTATATCTTTAGAAACATCCAAGGTACCAGAATTGTTAACCACAATAAATAAGGATAGTTTTTATGAGGCTGTAATTATCGGAAATGTTATACCTAGGGAATCTAATACTATAAGCATTAAGGTGTCCCTATAATAAAACTTGGTGAATAAAAGTGCCCACTATATCTGAATTAGTTACAACGCAAGTCTCAAGAGCAATCAACACATCGATGGAAAGTGGAGATTTACCAAAAGCTTCTATTCCAGAAATTTTGATAGAACGGCCTCAAAAAAAAGAGCACGGTGATTTTGCCTGTACAATTTCATTAAAACTCTCGAGCATCTTAAAAATGAATCCGATGGATATCGCAAAAGCAATAGTGTCAAATCTTGATTCAAATGAAATGATATCTGTGAAAAATATAACCTCCCCTGGATTTATCAATTTATCATTGAATTCAATTTGGTTAGCGTCTCAGGTTAAATCAATAAGGAAATCCCCTGAAAAATTCACTCGACTAGATATAGGTGAAAATAAAACTGTACAAGTTGAATACGTAAGTGCTAATCCTACAGGTCAACTACATGTAGCGCATATAAGAGGAGCAGTTATTGGCAGTACAATTGCAAATATCTTACAAGCAACTGGGCATGCAGTTCATCAAGAATACTATATTAATGATGCAGGCAATCAAATTGAAAAATTTAACCAATCTCTTCTAATTAGATACAAACAATTGTTCGATGACAATATTGATTTTCCCGATGGTCTATACCCAGGTGAAGATATTGTGTCAATTGCTCAAAAAATCAAATCATCCAAAGGGGAAAAATATCTTAATTTAAATGAATCCGAATCAAAATCAGAAATAGGATTTTTAGGTAAAAGCTTAATACTTTCACAAATAGCATCTGAATTAGATTTATTAGGTATTAAATTTGATGAATGGTTTAGTGAAAAAACTTTATTAGATAATAATGAGTTCCAATACTGTTTACAAGCTTTGGAAGAATCTGGATACGTAACACAAAAAGATGGAGCCACTTGGCTAAAAACATCCCAATTAGGCGAAGAAAAAGATAATGTTCTAATACGTAATAACGGGATACCCACTTATTATGCAACAGATATAGCCTATCATTTCAACAAATTTAAAAAAAGGAATTTCGATAAAGTTATCGATATATGGGGTGCCGATCATCACGGACAAATACCAAGATTAAAAAAAGCTTTATCACTTATAAAAGTCGACGCATCTAAACTAGACGTTATTCTAGTTCAAATGGTTAGATTTAAAAAAGGGTCTGTGACAGAAAAATTATCTAAACGAAAAGGTACGGCCATACCTCTAGCAACACTAGTAAAAGAAATAGGTTCTGATGCATGTAGATACATGTTTCTATCAAAATCTCATGAGAGCCAAGTAGAATTCGACTTAGATTTAACAAAAAAACAATCTTCTGAAAACCCTATCTATTATATTCAATATGCTCATGCTCGCATATGTAGTATTTTAAAGTCAGCTAATATTAAAAAGATAGATTATTTTAACAACACAGAAAAAACAATTTATAACAATCAAACTGAGTTAGAGCTAATTAAAAAATTAATTGAATTCCCAGAAATATTAGAGATGAGTTCAACTAATCTTTCTCCTCACCACATACCACATTATTCTTTTGAGTTAGCAAGTAGATTCCATCTTTTTTACCAACATTGCAAAGTTATTAACGAAGACCCTCAAAATATGAATGAAACTATTTCAAGGCTGTTACTTATTGATGCAACCCGTATAATGCTAGACACATGCCTTAAAATGATGGGGATGACATCTCCAGAAGAAATGTAATTAAAATAATATGCCAATTGGATTTTTATGGTTAGCAAATATCAAATAATGTATTGGAAAGAAATCCCTGTACAAATTAAAGTAGATGACGGAGATGAAACAATATCTCACCCCTTAGATTCTAGGTTTCAACAAGCTGTTGATTCTATTTCTATGCTTGACGGAAGTATTGGATCGGATGATTATTTGATGGGATGGAATTGGGGCAATGAAATTACAACAGAAGGTTCAGCTAAAGATATATCTGACAAAATAGCCGAAAAATACAACCTATTAATGCCTAAAGATTTTGTGGCTAGAATAAGAGATTTACATAAGACAGGAAAACGAACTGGGATTCCAGGAAGTATAGATCATTGGATGGATGAAAATGACAAATAAATTAAAACTTAGTCACCCACTATTAGAAAAAATCGAATCAGGAGAAACCCTTATTTCAGATGGCGGAATAGGAACCTATTTACAATCTCATGGGTTAGAAGCTGGTGGAGATCCTGAAGAATTCAATATTACTAATCCAGAAACAGTAAAGTTAATGGCAAAAGATTTTTATGACGCAGGCTCAGATATAGTGTTAACCAATTCATTTGGGGGTACGATATTTCGACAAAAACACTACGGCCTAGAAGAAAAAGTACATGAATTGAATAAACAAGCAGCATTAATAGCAAAATCACAGGCACCAGAAGGTAAATTTGTATTAGGCTCAGTTGGCCCAACAGGACAATTCCTCGAACCATATGGGGATATTACAGAAAAAGATATGTATGAAGCCTTTAAGGAACAAGTGATCGCTTTAGAAGCAGGAGGAGTCGACGGTATCGTCATAGAAACAATGACAGCAATAGAGGAGGCATCGATTGCGATAAAGGCTGGATTAGAAAATACAAATCTTATAATTGCCGCTACTATGACTTTTGATAAAGGGCCTAGAGGATTCTTTACAATGATGGGAATAACTCCGGAAAATGCTGCTATAGAATTAAGTAATGCTGGAGCACATATTGTAGGAAGTAATTGCGGAAATGGAATAGATAATATGATTGAAATTGCTCAAAAAATGCGTGACTCAACCGATACTCCTTTAATAATTCATTCAAACGCAGGAATCCCGAGTATGAAATCAGGTGAAATAATATATCCTGAAACTCCTGAATATATGGCTGAACGATTTATGAAACTAAAAGATATTGGAATAAATATAATAGGTGGATGTTGTGGGACATCTCCTACTCACATAAAAGCAATACACGAATCTCTAAACAAGGATTAACAAATGTCTATAACAAATTATTCTGGACAAAGACCTATTGATGTTATATCTCAATATGGAAAATGCGTCGAATTGGTTTCAATGGATAAATACTATAACAACATATCAATTGGACTTTACCTAAAAGATGATGTTTTTACAGTCTGGTCATTTGACAATTCTAAAGGTTCGAAAGACAGAATAACGCAAATACGTGATCAATTAGTTAAACTAGGTGGAATGATTCCTGTAGGAGAAACTGACAATCAAGTCAAGTTTGAATGTTCCAACATTCATGAACGCCCCATAAAATTTTTGCTGAATCAAGCTGTTGGGAAAGCACCAGATTACGCTCCTACATCAGACATTCTAACAATAAAAGATAGTAAATCAGATCTACATATATTTGTTGAAAAAAATAATGATTCAAATATAAATTCATACAGAGTGATAGTAAAAGGTGAAGCACGAAACCCTGCTATGAGATTAAGAATGATTGTTGCTGGATTTATAAAGTATGGAGAAATGCAAAAAATATCTGATGATGTCATAGCATTTCCGTGTAACCAGTTTCATGATGGATTAATTAGGGTATTATTACCCTATTCAAGAAATATAAGTAGCGTTGAATCAATGATGGCTGCGGAAGATTTAAAAGGGCAAATGACAACAGGAACACTGGGCTTTAGCCAGGTGTAAAGAAGGCAATATGCAAAAAAAATCCGAAATGACATCTCGTGAACGTGTGCTTAACGCTCTTTCAGGCAAACCTGTAGATAGGACCCCAGTTGCTAATCCAACAAGTGTGGCAACAGTTGAACTTATGGACCTAGTAGGAGCTTCATTCCCTGAAGCATGCAGAGATCCAGAGTTAGCTGCTAGACTAGCGTCAACAGGCTACACAGAACTAGGTTTTGATAGCATATCACCATATTTCAGTATAATCCAAGAATCTTCGGCACTTGGCTGTGAAATGCAATGGGAAGAAAAAGACAATTGGCCTACAGTAAGAATGTACAATCCAATATGGAAAGATTCAAGTGATGTGAAAATACCCTCTGATTTTCTAAAACACCGTGAAGTTAAAGCTATAACAGAATCCATCAAAATGATACGAAAGGAATTTGGAGATGAAGTAGCTATAATTGGGAAAACAATGGGGCCATGGACATTAGCGTATCACGTGTTTGGAGTAGAAGCATTCTTGCTAGGAAGTGTTGATAATCCTGAAGAAACTTTCAAAGCTTTAGAAAAACTGACAGAAATCTCAGTCTTGTTTGGACAAGCACAAATCGATGCTGGTGCTGATGTTTTAACCTTTCCAGACCATGCAACCGGAGATTTGGTCAGTGGCGAGTACTACAAACGATTCCTACAAGATATACATACAGATATGGTCGAAAAATTACCAGTGCCTATAATATTACACATATGCGGAAGAACTGTAGACAGAATGCCTTATATAGCACAAACAGGTATGGCTTCTTTTCACTTTGATTCAAAAAACGACCCTAGTGAAGCTATGGGGGCCGTAGATGGCGGTATAGGTTTAGTGGGAAATATCAACAATCCAGAAACTTTGTACGCAAAAGATCCAGAAGATGTGAAAGAAGAAGTTTTTAAATGTTTAGATGCCGGCGTTCAAATGATTGCTCCAGAATGTGCTATTCCTTTGGCAACAAAAGTACAGAACTTAATTGCAATACCAGAGGCAGTAAAAGACTGGACTAAGGCACAAGCAAGTGATTAAATTAATTATTGTTAATTAACAGCAAAAACATTGATTGAGGATAATACATGCCTATTGTGAATGAAACATTGGAGAAAGAGCTTCAATACGTTGCAGATCCTAAAGAGCAAGCCCACATTCGTGCACTTTGGAAACATGCCGATCCTTTAATGCAAGAAATATCCGTAAATCTAATACAAGGTAAAAACGTAGAAGTAGGAACCTTAACGGAATCAGCTCTTGAAAAAGGCTTTTCAGCTAACACGATTCTAGATGATGGTCTTATAGCGGGCATGGCCATAGTAGGAGTTAAATTCAGAGACAATTTAATATTTGTCCCTGAAGTATTAGTTGCGGCAAGAGCCATGAAAGCAGGTATGGTATATATTGAACCAATTTTATCTGAATCCGGCGTTGAGCCTCTCGGGACAGTAATCATGGGGACAGTAAAAGGGGATCTTCACGACATAGGGAAAAATTTATGCATAATGATGCTTCGAGGAGCTGGATTTAATGTTATAGATCTTGGAGTAGACACATCAGCAGAAGAATTTATTGAAGCGATAGAAGATAATGAAGCCAACGTAGTTGGAATGTCTGCTCTATTGACAACAACTATGCCTAATATGGGGAAAACAATTCAAGCATTTGAAGAAGTCGAAATGAGAGATATCGTAAAAGTTATGGTAGGAGGAGCTCCCCTAACTCAAGAATTTGCCGATGACATGGGAGCAGACGGATATGGAAAAGATGCCATATCATGTGTTGATCTAGCAAAATCATTCTACGTAGTTGAATAACACAATGCCAAACCTTGATTTTGATAAAGAAAAATATTACACCAGCATTAGAAAGTTAGATTCTATATTTAGAGATATATCAGAAACAGTAAATGATACTTCAAAATGGCGATGTCCATATAAAAATGTAGCCGATAAATGTACTGCAAAATTTGGATGCAGAAATCAAGATAGGAACGTAAAGGAAAATGAGTTATATATATGTACTGGTAGTGACTCATTAAATTACAGCTCAGCATGGGAAACAGAATAACTTGAAAACCACTCATGTCATTGAATCTTGAGAACATTGTCTTTACACATATATTTGTTAGTATAAATTCATGTCACCAATATTTGCAGACAGCCAAGAAATAGAAGGTTCCAAAGATAAGACGATTTTCGATTATGCTGATTCACTTAAATTAAGGGTTCCAACATCATGTGGCCGTACGGGTGAATGTCATGAATGCATAGTTGAAATCAAAAGAGGCGAATCTGCCTTATCCACTCCTACAGAGAATGAAAAGTTTCTTAAAAAAAATTATCGCCTTGCTTGCCAAACATATGTTACTGACATAAAAGAAGATGTCGAATTTAGTACTTTAAGAAGGCAGCCTAAAATATTGACGTCTTCAATTAACAGAAAAATTGACTTAAATCCAAAAGTTCTAAAAATAAACGATTCTGTCATGCGTGCCAATACAAAGATAGACAAATACAGAGGACGAATATGTGGTATTGCTGGCGATATTGGAACTACGACTGTTGTTCTTAATCTAGTAGATCTTGAAACAGGTGAAACTATTTTAACTTCATCATTTGAAAATCCTCAAAAATTTGGAGGATCAGATGTTATGAATAGGATATCTTATGATGGCGGTCAATATAATGGTGAATTGCAACAAGTAATGTTGTCATCAATTAATTTTGAAATAGGAATGATGACTAAGGAAGCAGGTATACGGAGACGACAAATTTATGATGCTGTTTTTGTTGGAAATACAACTATGCGTGACATACTATTTGGTATTGATGTGCAGCCAATAGGAGAGAAACCATATAAATCATCAATTCAAACAGATTATGAAAATGGAAAAATACCTACTACATCAGTTACTACTAATGCGTCAAATATAGGGTTACGAATATTCCCCGAAGCTCATGTATATAGTGGCCCGCTCATAAGTTCTCACATCGGATCAGACATAAGTGCTGATTTATTAGCGATTAGTATGGATGAAAAAGATGATCCAGTTATGCTAGTAGACATAGGGACAAATACTGAAGTAGTAATTGGTAATAGACATAAAATGGTTACTGCTTCTTGTCCAGCCGGACCAGCATTTGAAGGTGGAGAAATAACTTACGGAATGCCTGGTTATGACGGAGCAGTAGAATCTGTAAAAATAACCTCCGACAATATCCCACACACTAAAACTATAGGTGACAAAAATATACTTGGTATATGCGGTTCAGGACTAGTCGATCTACTCGCAGAATTGCGTAGGACAGAAATAATGAGTCAATTGGGGGTACTAAGTAATAACGCTGACTATTTTAGGTTTTCTGAAGAGGAAGAATTAGATTTATATAGATCAGATATCAGCTCACTGGCACAAGCAAAGTCTGCAAACTATTCTGGTCAATACATTGCTTTGCGTCATTACGGTAAATCTATAGCTGAAATAAACATGATGTTTTTAGCTGGAGGATTTGCTAACTACATTGATGTAGAAAATGCAAAAAACATTGGCTTTATAGCAAATTTTCCTACTGAAAAAATAACAAAAGTTGGAAACAGTTCACTTGAAGGAGCAACAATTATGCTTCGATCGAATGATATGAGAGATCGTATTGAAAGTTTAGTATCAAATATATCTCACATAGAACTTGAAACTACCCCAGATTTTTTTGATATATTTGTTGAAGGATGCATGTTTCAACAAATGTCATATGAAATAACGTAATACTATGGAGGAAAAAATGACTTGGAAAGTATTAATAACAGATTATGCTTGGCCAAATATAGAAGTTGAAAAGAAAATAATTGAAGAATCAGGTGGTGAAGTAATAGTTGCTCCAGACGATTCTGAAGAAACGCTTATAAGATTATCTAAAGATGTTGACGCAATCATGACATGTTTTGCTCAAGTAACAGATAAAGTTATAGAATCTGCAAAGAAATGCGTTGTGATAGGTCGATTTGGCGTAGGGGTTGATAATATATCGGTTAAGAAAGCAACCGAATTAGGGATTCCTGTCACCTATGTGCCTGATTATTGTATGGAAGAAGTATCTGACCATGTATTAGCGCTACTTCATACTTGGAATAGAAAAATTGCCCTATTCGATAAATCAGTCAAAAGTGACGGATGGGGTCATTTAAAGTTATCTATGCGAATAATGAGATTGCGAGAAAAAGTCTTAGGGATTGTTGGTTTTGGACGAATAGGTCAGATGGTTGCCCAAAAAGCATCTGCATTTGGAATGAAAATTGTGGCATATGACCCTATAATCGATAAAGAAAAAATGTCACATCTGGGAGCAGAGTCAGTCTCACTAGAAGAATTATTGAAGATTTCAAACTTTGTAACTTTGCATGCCCCTCTAATTCCTAAGACACATAACCTGATAAGCACCAAAGAATTAAATATAATGCAAAATGACGCATTCCTAATAAATGCGGCACGGGGACCTCTTATTGATGAGGATGCGCTATACGATGCACTGAAAAATGGTGTCATCGGCGGGGCAGGATTAGATGTTATGGTTGACACAATTCCTGAAAAAGACCATCCGTTACTAAAACTAGACAATATTATAATAACTCCACACATAGCATTTTTCTCTCAAGAATCTACCCTAGAATTAGAAGAACGTGCGGCTTCAGAAGTTGTGAAAGTTTATAAAGGACAAATGCCAGACAATATAGTGAATCCTGAAGTGTTAACCCTTCAGGATGCCAGACATAATATAAAACCTAATTAGCATATCCTAAATATGTATATAGACTTACACGCCCATTCGACTGCATCAGATGATTCAAAAGCATCTGTTGAACAATTTGCTAAATGGGTCCATGTATTAAGACGTAGAGGTTATACAATAGATGGTTTTGTGCTAACAGAGCACAGACAATTTGATTTGTCGAAAGATTATTCAAAAATATCTGAACAATATAATGTTTTGATATTAAAAGGAGCAGAATTAGATACTGATTGTGGTCATTTCTTAGTCTACGGAATTGATGAACATATTTGCAATACTATTGATTTGAATGATATTAATCTTAATGCAGAGCATCTACTAGAAATTTGTGGGATGAATTCAGCCATAGCTATACCAGCTCATCCAGGAAGAGACGGAATTGGATTATTTGAATATATTGATACGCGTCCAAATTTGTTAAATAAAATATCTGTTTTAGAGGGACTAAATTATTCAAATAGGCCTCATGAACATAAACGCGCCCGGAATTTTATCGATAAATTTAAATATAAAAATATTGGTGGGAGCGACTCTCATATAGTGAGTTCAATAGGCCAATGTATGACATATTTTGAATCTAACATAACCTCAGAAAAAGAACTTGTCCAAGCTTTAAAAACAGGATATTTTAAAGCTGTACATATAGAAGATACTATTTAAAATGATCTACGGACGTGGTTAGATGAATATAGAATATGAAAAAAATGAATTGGGAATCAAATATGAAAGCGGTCCATTTTTAATAACAGAAGGCCTAATAAGAAAATTTAACGATATAAGCCATATCAGAAGTCAAATTAAAGAATCCGAAACCCTCATGACTGTGCCTGTCCAAATATGCAATTTATTTATGCCTTCACTAAATAGGCCCAATATAAAACTTAAATTCGGGAATTCACTTTTCTTTGCCGGACAAACTATAGATTTTTTATCTGATATTAAAATAGGAGACTCGTTAACCGCCACAACAAACTTGTCAAAAGTATATTCTAAAACTGGCAGATCAGGAAAAATGGTTTTTATAGAATGGGAAACAAGTTTCAAGAGCCAAGCAGGTAATCTTGTATCAAACATAAAAGAATCATTCGTAAAAATAAAAGTTTAATATGACAGAAAACGAATACCATTTAGGTGATCAAATAGGGCCTCTCAAATATATGATTTCTGAAAAAGACGTGGCCAATTTCATATCTATTCATGACTCTCGTGACTCCTTCAAAAGATTTATTTCCGAAAAACATGCTGAAAATGAGAAATTTCCTACTTCTATAGTTCCAGGCAATATGCATCTAATAGTATTATCGGACTTTCTTATCAGCTGCAACAACAATATAGTAATTAAAAAAATGGATATGATATTTAGACATATCATGAAACAAAACATACAATTATATATAACAGGATTCATAACAAATCTATCAACCGAAGATAATATGAAAACTTACGAGTGTGATATAACAGTCAAAAATGACGAAGACATCACTTTAATAATTGCTAATTCAAAATTCATAATTAAATAAAAAATAAGGTAACTATGCTTTCAGTATCATTTGAAAAAACCATATTAGACAATGGATTAAATGTTATAACCCATATTGATAATACATTACCCGTAATAGCTGTTAATGTTTGGTATCATGTAGGATCAAAAAATGAAGAAATTGGTAAGACTGGATTTGCTCATCTTTTTGAACATGTAATGTTCGAAGGTTCTAAAAACCATAACAAAGATTACTTTGAACCTCTTCAGAAAATAGGCGCTAACATCAATGGATCAACTACAACAGATAGAACAAATTACTGGGAAAATATTCCCAGCAATTATTTAGATCTTGCGCTTTGGCTTGAATCTGACAGAATGGGATTCTTGTTAGAAGCGTTAGATCAAGAAAGATTTGATTTACAGAGAGACGTTGTGAAAAATGAACGTAGACAAAGTTATGAAAATAGACCTTACGGTATGTCTGATCTCGTACTACAAGATTCTTTATTCCCGTCACCTCATCCTTACCATTGGCCCACTATAGGATCTCAAGAAGATCTAGATAATGCCAATTTAAAGGATGTCAAAGATTTCTTCAAACGCTTTTATCACCCATCAAATGCGAGTATAACAATTGCAGGAGACATAGAGCACAAAAAAGTACTTGAGAAAATAAAACATTATTTCGGGGATTTAGAACCTGGCAAAGATATAGACAGAATAACTCGAATGGATTCCACTCTAATAGGAGATAATAGAATTGAAATATCTGATTCTGTGCCATTCCCTAGACTCTATATGGCTTGGCCAACTGTCCCAAATTTCACAAAAACACAAGCTGCTTTAGATATATTATCCATCATATTAGCAGACGGTAAAAGTTCGCGATTACATAAAAAAATGGTTCACGAGTCTCAAAAAGCACATGATGTAGAAGCATATCATCATAGCCAAGAAATATCCGGGGAATTCCATATTATTGCAACTGCCAATCCTCTCTATACTCTAAAAGATTTGGAAGAGATCATAGAGTCAGAATTAAATCTGATATCATCAACGCCCCCCTCAGAACAAGAATTAGTAAGGGCAAAAAAATAGAATAGAAAGTTATTCAGTACATAGATTAGAAAAAAACAGGTGGATTTGGGGGGTAAGGCAGACCAACTGAATTTCTATAATATTATGGCTAATGACCCCTATGCTATTAACACTGACATAAATAGGTATCGTGAGAAATAACTACAGAAGATATAAAAAAAAGCGGCAAAAACTTTATCCTCCAATCTAGTCCGGTTGTATGTGTACCCGAGAGACGTTAAAACACCTTCACATATAAGTCTTGATAGAACTATAATTCCTGAAAAAATCTAGAGATGTTAAATTTGTTCCTCCAGTTGTACAGCAGATAGATCCTAAAAAATATTTTATTAATAGAAAAAACCCGAATTACCTATTGTATCGATTGGAGTATTAATCAATTCAGGTATTATTAATGAGACTCCCGAAAATTTCGGGTTAGCAAAAACTAACAACAGACATGTTATTTGAAGGTACTAAAAACAGGTCTAGCTTAAAAATAGCTGAAGATGTTGAATTTTTTCGGGTCGCAAACAAGTAAGAAAAACAACTCGAGAATATTCATATCTATCAATAAATGGTTTATCTGAACATACCGACAAAAATTTAGAAATATTATCTGATATTTTACAAAACCCTATTTTTCCTAAAGACGATTTTGAGAGGATCAAAAATGAGAGATTAGCTGATATAGCTATATTGCATGACAATCCTGACTCTGTGGCCAATACTGCCATCAGATCCATAATATACGGATCTGATTCTCAATACGGACATCCTGCACTAGGGTTTGAGGAAACTATAAGTAATTTGAATGTTGAAAATGTTAGAGAACACTATGAACAATTCATAAAATCAAATGAAAACGTATCTTTTTTAATAGTTGGGGACATAAACAAATCTAAATCTCAAAATGCCATAGCAAAATCATTTGATAGAATTTCAGTATCTTCATCAAATTCCATCACAGACAATTTGAATATTTCTAATCAAAATTTACCTTCAACTAAACACACTATATATTTAATTGATAATCCAGGAGCAGCTCAATCAATAATAAGAGTTGGCAGTAAAACCGTTTCTAGAAACAATAATGACTATAACAACATATCATTATTTAACTATATCCTAGGTGGAGATTATTCAAGCAGACTTAATTTGAATTTGAGACAGGACAAAGGATACAGCTATGGATTTTATTCTTCAATCATATGGCATAACAATCCATCACTCTGGGTATGCAGGGGAAGTGTACAAACAGAAGTAACAAAAGAATCTATCGTAGAAATATTAAAAGAAATATCTCAAATAAAAGAGGTAAACCCTATTTCAAAACCAGAATTTGAAAATGCTAAACAAAGTATATTAAAAGGAATGGCATCTCAATTTGAAACTAACAATCAATTAATGAGTCAACTTGTAAACATATCTGCCTATAGTCTGCCTACTGACTATTACAAGAAACGTATGGTGGATATATCTAGAATTAACTATGACACTATAATTGATACAAGCGCAAAACATATTACTGACACAGATTTATCTATTGTAATAGTAGGCGATATTGAAAAAATAGAACATGGGCTGGAAAGTTTAGGAATTCCTATCATTCACTCAGATTCCTATGGGAATAAATTAAAATAAATTTGGTAATAAAAATAACAAATATATGATTGAAATAAGAGAAAAAAAACCTAACAAAAATAGTGTTACATCTTCTGTTTTATTACTCAATCAAAATTACCAACCACTAAATATATGTACAGCAAGAAGAGCAATAGCACTAATGGGATTGGGGAAAGCTGAATCTATTGTAAATTCAAATTACAATATTAGAAGTACCTCCATAAGTTTTCCGTTACCTGCCGTTATACGACTTTACTATATGGTTAAAATACCAACAACTAATCGCAGATTATCTCGTCAAGCATTATTTTATAGAGATAAATTCACTTGCCAATATTGCAGCAAAAAAACACGCCAATTAACAATTGACCATGTAGTGCCTAGATCTAAAGGAGGTTTACATGTATGGGAAAACGTCGTATCTGCATGCCCTGATTGTAATCATAAAAAGGCAGGACTAACATTGCGTGAATCGGACTTAAATCTTAAATCTACCCCTAAATCACCATCCCCTAATCCATATTATATATTTCAACACCGCAATATAGCTGAAGAATGGAAACCTTTCATACCTTGGGAAGCTTAAAACAACTATCTACTATATTCATGTACTAATGGAATATTTATCATTAAATTATCATAAACTAATAGTGGATTTGCATTAATGTTTAGGTGAGATTTACTAGCATCAAACATTTTAATAATATTAATAACTTGATCAACAGTAAATTTCGTAGAAACTTCTCTTAGAATATCTAACCTGTTTATATTAATAATTGATTCTTCATTCCCTGCAATAATCATAATAACGTCCCGCCACCATGTCATCATAATATCTATATCTGAAAACCCATCCGCATTTTTATTCTTGAAATTCTTTGCCAATGTATTTGAAAATTTGAGCCTAGCTTCAAAAGAATCCATCATAGCTATTTCCATATCGTCAAATAAATTTTGCATATGCAGAAAAAACGTCGGATCCGAAATGACCCTCATAATCCACCCTATTCTACCTCTAGACAATTTCACAATAAGTTCAGGATCTAAATCATGATGAGAATCTGATGAAGAATTTTCGAAAATATTTTTCAATAAAGAGATATCTGCCGTAGGGTGTAAATCTAATATCTGACATCTAGATAAAATAGTATCTAAGACAGGTGTTAAATCTTCAGAAATCAGAATTATCACTACGTATGCGGGGGGCTCTTCTAATGTTTTAAGTAATAAATTAGCGTGTTCTGAACGCATCTTATCAATATTTTCAATAATGAAAATCTTATATTTACCCTCATACGGGGCTTTATAAACTTGGGTGAGAAAATTTTCCCTTAATTCTTCAATAGGAGAAGATTTAGAATTTAAGAAGTCTAAAGTACTAATATCAGTATAATTGTTAGTTGATATCCTAATGCAACTCCTGCATTCTGAACATGGCATATTATTTTTTGCAAAATCTGTACAATTTACAGCCCTTGCAATATCAAGTGCTAAAGTTGACTTTCCTATATATGGAAATCCTGAAATCAAATAGGCATGAGCTAACCTATTAAATTTTATTGAATTCTTAATAAAATCAATAGTTGAGTCATGCCCTTTAGAGTGCCACATTAATTTTAACCTTTCCTTGATAATACTATGCTAAAAAATGCAAACCAAATATAATGAATAAGCATATTATTTAATCATATTAAATTAAATATAGGAAATATAAAATGACTCTAAAAAATAATATAGGTAAAGATCATGCTTTAACACTTAGAATGATTTTTACAGGATTCTTATTATTCCTAACATATATTGCCTTATTTGGAATACTTTTATTTACAGGCTTACCATTTGGATTTGTACTAATAATGGGTATTGGAATGGTATTTTTTCAATATTTTTTTTCCGACTGGCTAGTTTTAAAAACAACACGAGCTAAAGAAGTTTCTGAATCGGAAGCTCCTAAATTACATGAGATAGTTACAAGACTATCTTTAATAGCCGGAATACCCAAACCTCGTAGAATAGCAATTATGGATATAGAAGCCCCTAATGCTTTCGCTACAGGTAGAAACAAAAAAAAGGCAACCATTGCTGTGACAACTGGACTACTGAACAAACTAACGGATCAAGAGTTAGAAGGCGTTATAGGTCATGAGTTAGCTCATATTAAAAATAGGGATGTTGCAGTAATGACATGGGCCAGCCTCATAGTTGTTATAGCTGGCTATTTAATGCAAATGATGTTCTGGATGAGTTTATTTGGAGGATTTGGGGGAGGAGGGAGAAGAGGAAATGGTGGACAAGTATGGTTAATGATAATGTTAGCGTATGTATCAATAATAGTTATATATTTTATCAGCCAATTACTTACAATGGCACTATCTAGGTATAGAGAATTAGCAGCTGACCGAGACGGAGCTTTGATAACAGGTAATCCAATGGCTCTAGCATCCGCATTACAAAAAATCAGTGGTCAGATATCTAAAATTCCTGAGCGAGATTTACGCCAAGTCGAACATGCAAACGCATTCTTCATCATCCCTGCATTACAAGGTAAATCTGTAGCGAAATTAATGTCAAGTCATCCAGACACAGAAGAAAGAATAAAAAGATTAAGAAGTATTAAAAGTATGATTGGTTAAAATAGGATAGCCATAATGGATATATTTAAAAATATTTTCAGTTCTAAAAAAGAATCATCACCAATATTATATTCATTAATGAATATAATTGAATTAGAAAAATCATCAACCCAAATTACTATAAAAAATTCTGGAGCTATACTTTTAAAACCAACAGATATAGTCCAGCAAACCAAATTCCATGATGGTATTAAGAATTATACAAATACTTCTATAAGTGATGAAATAACAGAGTTCAACTTGCAAGATGATTCTCACAATATTACATGGGCTATATTAAAAACAGAAACCTCGCCTCAATTAGTTCAAGGAATCGATAAAATCAGTAATTATGTCGCAACATTAAATATGGGAGATAAAATGATTGGTTCTGTTTTTATAGCAAAATTCCATGAATCTAAAGCATATATAATTTGTAACTACAGGACATCTAAATTCTATCCTTTTATCCCTTCGGGAAAAGAAACACGAAACCACGAATTAGAACTTGACCTGGGACATCTGCTAGAGACTAATAAAATACCAATTGAAAACCATATAAATTGGTATCCATTGTGGGGAGCCCTAATATAGCTAATTTAATTTAGTAAACATATTAAAGATAATAATACCTACCACTGGAATTATTATTATGACTATAATTATAATGACAACAATAAAAATGGGATCAAAATCAAATATATGTTTCAAAAAATCCATCATCATATCCATAAGCTCTGGATCGACAGCTTCAGAATGATGCAATAATATTTTCAAAAAAACCCTCGTATATAAAAAACTAATTACACTCATATTATATGAAAAATTTATAACTTGCTTATAGAAATAAAATAATTACCGACATGGCATTAATAGCAGGATCACAACTTAGTCTTTACTACTCAGACATTGAAATTTTTTCTAATGTTACGTTTGAAGTTACAGAAAAATCTCATATCGGAATTGTAGGACCAAATGGTAGTGGAAAAACATCATTTCTAAAAGTTTTAATGGGCGATCAAGACTACGATGAAGGGGAAATATTTAAGTCTGATACCACAAAAATTGGATATGTACCTCAAACATCACTCCAATCTGGAAATGGACGATAAAAAACCAAATAGAAGGTGCGTTTAAAAACATTTTAGATATAGAAAAACAAATGCAAGAAAGTGCTACCCAAATACAAAACACCAACGATAGCCAAAGAAAACAAGCCGAAATACAATATGCTAATTTGTTAGATAAATATGAGTCATCTGGTGGATATACTTACAAAAATACTATGGACAAAGTAATTTCCGGATTAGGTCTTTCCAAAGAATTACTAAATACCCCTATAAAAAAAGCTAGTGGTGGAGAAAGAACTAGGGCAGCTCTTGCGAAAGCACTGTTAACTGAACCTGACTTATTAATTCTAGACGAACCTACAAATTATCTCGATTTTAAAGGGTTAAATTGGCTAGAAACATTTTTATCCCATTTCTCAAATTCTTTCATAATCGTCTCTCACGACAGATATTTCCTTGATAAAGTAGCAAAGTATATATGGGAAATAGATAAAGGGAATTTACAATCATATAAAGGGAATTACTCTCAATATAAAATTTTAAAACTAGAAGAAGAAAAAAGATTAGCGAAAGAATATGAAAAACAACAAGTTTATATAAAGAAAACTGAAGATTTCATAGCTAGATATCATGCTGGTCAAAGATCCAAAGAAGCTAGAGGAAGAGCTAAAAACTATCTAAAATTGATAAATTATCTGAACCTATAAAAGATAAACATATAAAAATATCTGGGTCAAATGTAACAAGAACAGGTGAAATAGTTTTAAGAACAGAGTCTTTGAGTGTAGGCTATGAAACTAATGGAATAAAAACAGAATTATTCAGTGTACCTGATTGTCAAATAATGAAAGAAACTACTACTGCAATTATTGGAAACAACGGAGAAGGCAAAACAACACTTATTAAAACTATTATAGGTGACATAAATCCAATATCAGGTAATGTGCATACTGGACACAACGTTTCTATTGGATACTTTAGGCAAGGGGCCGATAATATTCCTGATGATTTTACGGTATTAGAAGCATTACTGGAGATTAAAAACCTAGATATGGGAGAGGCTAGAAATTTTTTAGCAAAATTCCTGTTTGTAAAAGATGAAATTTTCAATCAGGTTAAATCTTTGAGCGGTGGAGAGCGTGGAAGGTTAGAATTAGCACGTCTACTAATAACATCTCCAAATGTTCTGGTTTTAGATGAACCCACAACACACCTAGATATACCGAGCAGAGAAGCTTTAGAAATTATGCTGTCAGAATTTGAAGGGACTACAATATTCGTATCTCATGATAGACATTTAATATCATTACTTGCAGAAAATATTTGGGTTATTAATGGCTCAAATATATCTCAATTTGAAGGCACTTATTCAGAATGGCTTTCTCAAAATGAAATTAAAGGGGCGCAAACTACTAAAATTAATACTACACATAAAACAACTCTGTTCATCCTAAAAATAAAAAGACTTCATCTAAATCCCAAAAATCTGACTTAAAAATAACAGATGAATTAATCGAGTCATTAGAGTCCGATTTGAAGTTTATAGAACATGAAATCGAGCTGGCATCAAAAAGTAGCAATGTAGATAAAATAACTGAACTAGGGAAAAGATATAAGGAAGTATCGGGCAAACTAGATGAAGCTGTAAAAAATTGGGGAATAAATTAATTACTTACCGTATTTAATTATTGCCTCTTCATATTCTTCATAATGTATTAATATCTAGTCTGACCAGAGGATCATTGAAAATAACTTCATTGAAATCACCTCTGTACTTTTCAAAAATTTGCCTTAACCCTTGAGTGTTTTCTGATATATCCAATAATTCATTTTTCATAGTCGCTGACAATATAATGGGATGTCCTCCTTTATCTTTAAATCTAGGCGATGAGATTAGAGAGTTTTTAGATTTATGACTAGTCAGCATTTTTGAAACTATTTCCGTTGTCCTTGGTTGATCAACTCCCAATAAGACATAAGCTTCAGAATTATTAGATGCTGTTAGAACTCCAATCTTAATAGATGATGTTCTTCCTGTTTGGTAAGAATTATTTCTAGCAATAACAACATCCCGAGATTCTAATTCATTTTCAATATCAGAGGCACGATGGCCTACTACAACTACTATTTCTTCACATCCTGCAGATTTAAGTATAGAAATTTGATGCAAAATCAAAGATGTCCCATGCCAAGGTAATAAGGCTTTCATATTACCCATACGGCTAGAATATCCTGCGGCAGTTAAAATTGCTGTATACATGCCAAATCAGTACTTCATTCGACTAAGTTAATATTTTACGTTCTTCTATTTTTTTACTGATTCTATCTATATGAAAGTCTTCTAATTTCATGGGCAATCCTGAACCCCCTAATCTAAACATCAATATTTCAGCCATAATACTTATAGCTATTTCTTCTGGAGTTCTAGCAGTAATATCAAGGCCAATAGGAGCCCTTATAGAGCGCACTCTTTCCATGTCAAGACCAGAATCTATTAGATCTTCATAAATCAAAATGGTTTTACGCTTACTCCCTAATAACCCAACATATCCTGCAGAAGTATTAGCTGCAGCTAATAACGCAGTATTATCATATCTATGGCCGCGTGTTGCTATCACTATAAAAGAATTAGTATTAATTGGAAGTTCCATTAGTGCTTCTTCAGGTTTCAATGGCATAAGAATATCTGCTTCCGGAAATCTTTCTGGATCTACAAACTCTTCCCTATCATCAGTTATGAAAAGCTTAAACCCTAAAGGTTTAGCCAAATACGATAAAGCACGAGAAATATGGCCTCCTCCACATATTATTAATTGAGGTGGAGTAGTATAAGCTTCTATAAAGTATTCCCCACCTGAATCAAGAACAACATATTCATTCCTACCATAAGGCATTAATACTTTAGCCCGATCTTTAGCGTCTTTATCTAATATATCATTCCCCAATGTTCCATCGGTTGTACCATCATCTCGTATAAGGATCTTATCTCCAATTTTAGAATTATTAGATTTATCAGATTTTGTAACAGTAGCTAGTGCAACCGATCCGTTTCCTTGATAAGCTTCGTTAATCTCATTAGCATAAGGTAAATAATCTTGAGGTTTATAAACAGGATCAATTAAAAAATACATTGTCCCGCCGCAAACCAATCCATCTTCTGCCGCTAATTCTTCATTTAATTCATATTCTCTATATTCGACCGAACCTTTCTGATCCATCAACTGTTTAGCCGCAAACCATATATCTCCTTCAACACAACCTCCCCCTAAAGTTCCTGTACCTGAACCGTCTTGTTTAATAAGTAACTTAGCGCCAGGTTTCTGAGGGGTGGAACCTTTAGTACGAATTACTGTTGCAATAACAACCGGTTCATCATTATCTAGCCTTTTAATAGTTTCTTGAAAAACATCTTTCATTAAGAAGCACTCCTTGAGATTTATCTAGTATAATTATCTCAAATACATTTAATTATTACTTATTATACCCTTATTGAAACAATAATAATCCACAACTAATTACTATGATGTCACATATGCGTACATTACCAATATTTCCATTAAATATAGTTTTATTTCCATTTGAAACAATCCCGTTGCGGATATTTGAAGATCGATATAAGCAAATGTTACACGACTCTTTAAGTAATGATTCTAAAATAGGAATATCTCTAATAAAATCAGGGGATGAAGTAGGAGGACCAGCTAAAACATATGATGTCGGCACAATCGCTGAAATTAAATCGTCAGAAAAAACTGATTCTGATGAATATTACTTAATACTAGAAGGTGTAGAAAAATTTCAGATTCAAAAAATAGTGACAGAAACCCCCTACACTGTAGCTGAAATAATAACAACTGAAAAATCCAGTGAAGAAGTAATGTTAGAGAATAATGAATTAGAACGAGCCAAATTATCGTTTCAAAACTACATTAATTATTTATTAAACATTCAGGGCGAATGGAAAAAAACCCCCCCTATTCCAAATGACCAAGTGAAACTATCTTATTTAATTCCTCAATTATTAAATTTAAAACTTACTGAAAAACAGCATTTCTTAGAAATCAACTCTTCAAAAAAAAGGATAGAAAATAGCTTAAGTTATTTAAACACCGAAATAGTAGATTTAAGTAAGAAATTAAATACTAAAATGACCATGCAATATGGCCGTAATTAAGTTGGCCATAGAATTTATTTTTTCAAAATAAATTAACTGCTATTTAATGATTTTGCCGAAACGAAGATGATATGATTCAAGCGAATTGAAATCCCAAATTTATGATTAACATATCTTGAAAAAAGCCGGTGATTCCCATTAAAAGATTGATTAGTTAAAACTGTAAACATTATGAAATCTAATAAAAATAATATATCCAATGTTCCAAAGTTTGAATTTAGTAACGATGTAGTAACTCAAGAACTCCAACTGGAATCAAACGAATTAATTGCACGTTTTTCTGAGTCACGAAATAATTCCCATCAAGATCCATATAGACCAAATTATCATTTTGTAAGCCCTGAAAGTACAATGAATGACCCTAATGGTTTATGTTATTGGAACGGGATGTGGCATCTTTTTTATCAAGCATATCCTCCGGAAGATCCAAGGCAACATTGGGGGCATGCTGTTAGTGAAAATTTAATTCATTGGAAAGATTTGCCTTATGCAATATATCCAAGTCCTGAAAAAGCTTGCTTCTCTGGATCTACATTAGTCGAAGAAAATAGAGTTATTGCAATGTATCATGGTACAGAAGAAGGCAATATGATAGCAACTTCGAGTGATCCATTATTACTACAATGGGAAAAAATCACAGAAAAAGCAGTAATCCCAATCTCTAAGTCTGGTGAACCCACTTTACCTTACTCAGTTTTTGATCCTTGTATATGGAAAGATGAAGGTGTTTATTATGCCCTCTCTGGAGGGACTTTACCTCATAAAACTTCTGGGAGAAGGAAAAGAGCCAATTTTTTATTTGAATCAAAAGATCTGAAATCCTGGAAATATTTACATCCATTTATTGAAGGAGACCAATTCACAATCATCGGTGATGATGGAGCTTGCCCATATTTCTGGCCAATAGGGAATAGACATATACTACTTTTTTTTAGTCATATGAGTGGCGGGCAAAGTTTGATTGGTGATTACAATAAAAATGAAAGGAGATTTTCGGTCACATCACATCACAAATTTAATTTCGGATCCGCTTTTCCCGGGGGTGTCCATGCCCCATCAGCTACCCCAGACGGGAAAGGAGGTATTGTAACAATTTTCAATATGAATTCAGCAAAAAAAACTAAGGTGGAAAGAGTTAACCCTGCTAGTTGGGATCAAATTATGACTCTTCCACGTCGCATAAGTATTTTAGGCAATAACAATATAGAAAAAGATATGATTAAAATAGAACCCGCTGGAGATATAGAGTCCCTTAGATATAATCCAATTAGTAAAAATGACATTATATTACCTGCAAATGAAGAAATTTGTTTCGATGAAATTAACGGGAATTGCCTTGAAATAATTGCACAAATTGATATTAATTCTGCACCAATGATTGAACTTAATGTATTAAAATCACCCAGAAAAGAAGAATTTACAAGAGTATGTTTCTTTGCTAATAGAGGTTACAGAAATTGGGAGAGGTATGATAATTGGGATACCCAAAAACGAATGGATGCTTCCGACGGAATAATATCAATAGACTCATCTCAATCATCCTTATCACCAGACACATTGTCTAGACCCCCAGAAAGTGCCCCAGTCTACTTAGAACCAAAAGAAGATTTAGAACTTCGGGTATTTATTGATAAAAGTGTTTTGGAGGTTTTTGTTAATAACAAACAATGCATAGCAATGAGAATATATCCTTCGAGAAAAGATAGCACAGGAATATCATTCAAATCACAAGGTGAGACTTCAAAAATATTAAGCTTAACGAGCTGGAAAATGAGATCTATATACTAAATCAACTATAGAATTTCTTCTTTAGAAAGAAATTCTGCCAATTTAGATATCCCTACAGATATATCTTCCGTATCATTATATCCATAGCATAATCTCATAAAATTATGTCCTTTAGTTGGATCAGGAGAATAATCTGTTCCAGGATGAAATCCTACATTAATTTGATCTAAAGATTTACTAACCAATGCTTGTACGTCAGTTCCTTCTGGAAATTCTACCCAAATATACAAGCCTCCATCTGGATTGGACCACTTAGCTGAAGTCCCGAAATTCTCTCCTAATGCAGAAATCATAGCATCTCTTCTCATTTTCTGAATGTGATTTATTTCCACAATATGAGTATCTAAAAATTTATTAGCATATCTTTCAACTGCCATAGCAGTGAAATCGCTAATCCGACCTCTTTTAACACCCATTATTTTATCCAACACAGTTGATGGAGCCGTCATATATCCCAATGCCATCCCAGGACCAATAATTTTAGAAAACGATCCAACATAAATAACACTATCTTCAGAATCTAAATTAAAAAATGACGTGACTGAATCCCCTTGGTATCTATTATCTGCATAGCAATCGTCTTCTAGTATTGGGATAGCATACTTATTAGTTATTTTTAATATTTCTTTTCTTCTAGCTAACGTTATCGTAAACCCTTGAGGATTTTGAAATGTGGGTATCAAATAAAGTAATTTAGGTTTGTTATCTTGATCAATTGCTTTTTTAATTTCATATTCTAGAAGTTCAGGTAGCATTCCTTCTTCATCTGATTCAATTCCTCTGACATCTGCAAATTTCTTCTTAAGAGTTTTAAGAGTTCCGCCGTAAACCCATTGATCCGTCAAAACGACATCATTTGGATCTAATAATATATCGCAAACCATATCAATATTCTCAGCAGAGCCATTCCCTAGTATTATGTCATCTACACTCACATCAATATCTCTATTTTTCAATAGCCTTTCGACCAAATATTCTCTGAGTTTTGTATTCCCTTGAAGATGTGTGTATATAGCTAATTCTGACCCATATTCAGTTAATGCTTCCTCAAGAGATTCCAATATGTCAGCATGAGGCAATGATCCAGGATCAGCATAAGCAACAGCAAAATCATATTTAGCTCTTCTTGGGCGAGGCGCCCTAAGATCTGTGAATTTATCAGCTGCATAAATTGTTTTAAAATCTAACGACACATTAAACTCCCATGAGTATCTGAATAATTACTATATATATCTATATAATGTGTTATATAGTATTAATATTTCATAATAATCACAATATCACCTAGGCCAAATTTAGCGCATGGATAATACAAATTAAATCATTATGGATTCTCATCCTACTATAAAAAACATCCTAGTCAAAGGTGCCAGAGAACACAATCTAAAAAATATTGATGTAGAAATACCTCGCAATAAATTAGTAGTAGTTACCGGGGTCTCAGGTTCAGGAAAAAGTTCTCTAGCATTTGACACAATATATGCAGAAGGCCAACGACGTTATGTGGAATCTCTTTCTGCTTATGCACGACAATTTCTAGGTCGAATGGACAAGCCTGATGTTGACTACATTGAGGGATTATCTCCAGCAATATCAATAGATCAAAAAGGAGTGTCTCGAAACCCAAGATCAACTGTAGGGACTGTTACAGAAATATATGATTATTTAAGGCTATTGTTCGCTAGAATTGGAACACCTCACTGTCACCAATGTGGAAAATTAGTAGAAAAACAAACTGTTCAGCAAATTGTAGATTCCATATCCTCTCTTCCTAATAAAACTCGTATACAAATACTTGCCCCTGTAGTTCAAAGACGAAAAGGGGAGCATAAAGAAGTTATAGAAGATGCTAAAAGTGCAGGTTTTGTCAGAGTACGTATAGATGGTGAAACAACAGACTTAAATGATCCTATAGAATTAGATAAAACTATCTGGCATGATATTGAAATCGTAGTTGATAGGTTAATAATTAGCCCTAGCCTGGATAAAACACGTTTAACGGATTCAACTGAAGCTGCTTTAAAACAAGCTAACGGTATTGTAAAAATCGACATACCTAATGAAGAAGCTAAAATTTTCTCTGAAAATTTTGCATGCCCTGACTGTGATGTGAGTTTTAGCGAATTAGAACCTAGAACTTTTAGTTTTAACAATCCACATGGTGCTTGTAAAAGTTGTACAGGATTAGGGTTTAAACTAGTCGTAGATCCTGAATTAGTTATACCTGACGAATCTAAATCTATTTTAGAAAGCGCTATAGAACCTTGGGCTAACGCCGGTGGAAGATTTAACAAAGCGAGATCCTCATGGTACATGAAACAATTAATAGCACTATCCGAGTTAGAAAATTTTGACCCTAATATCCCTATTAATGAACTTAGTGAAAACATTAAAACTCTTATTCTTTATGGAAACAAAAAAGATAAAATAGAGATTACATACCGAACCAAACGAGGTCGTGAAAATAAATGGTCTACAAAATTTGAAGGTGTCGTTAAAAATTTAGAAAGAAGACATAGGGAAACTGAGTCAGAAAATGTTCGGAAATACATAGAAAGATACATGACTTCTCTGCCATGTGAAAAATGCAAAGGCTACAGGTTAAGACCCGAAGCTCTTGCCGTTACAATTGATTCACATAATGTTATGGAAATCTGTGAATTACCAGTAAGGGAATCCTATAATTGGATAAACAACATATCAAACAATGACATTTTAAATGAGAGAGATCAAACGATCGCATCTCAGATATTAAGTGAAATAACTTCAAGGCTCGAATTTTTATTAAATATAGGGTTAGATTATTTAAGCTTAAACAGGTCTGCGTCCACATTAAGCGGTGGAGAATCCCAAAGAATACGTCTAGCAACTCAAATAGGATCAGGACTAATGGGGGTTCTTTATGTATGTGACGAGCCTTCTATAGGGCTACATCCTGCTGATGATGATTTATTAATTTCAACCTTGAAAGGATTAAGGGACGTTGGAAACAGCGTACTTATAGTTGAGCATGATGAAGCAATAATGCGTTCAGCTGATTACATTATAGATATAGGCCCTGGTGCAGGAGAAAATGGAGGCCGCGTTGTTGCATCGGGGACACCCAAAAAGATAATGGCCTCCCCAAAATCAATAACAGGACAATATTTATCCGGAAATAAAAATATTCCTATGTTACCTGAAAGACGCAAATCAAATGGCAAATATCTCCATATACAAGGTGCCGAACAAAACAATCTGAAAAATGTGAATGTCAAAATTCCACTCGGTATATTAGTCTGTGTAACAGGGGTGTCCGGATCAGGAAAAAGTACTCTTATCAATGAAATACTATATAAAAGATTATCCCAATATTTTTATCGTTCTAAAGACAGACCCGGTAAATATAAAATTATTGAAGGCTTAGAAAATATTGACAAAGTTGTGAATATAGACCAGTCTCCAATTGGAAGGACTCCTAGAAGTAATCCTGCTACATATACGGGAACATTTACCCCTATCCGCGAACTATTTGCTCAGGTTCCCGAAGCTAGAAGCAGAGGATATAAAGCAGGACGTTTCTCATTTAATGTTAAGGGAGGAAGATGTGAAGCCTGTTCCGGAGACGGGTATATCACTATTGAGATGCAATTTTTGCCGGACGTTACAGTTCCTTGTGAAGAATGCAAAGGAGGCAGGTACAACCGTGAAGCCTTAGAGGTATATTACAGAGGAAATGATATATCTGAAATATTAGGAATGACAGTATCCGAATCTTTAGAATTATTTTCAAACATACCAACTATAAAAAGAAAGCTGCAAACCTTACAAGATGTTGGTTTGGGTTACATTAGATTAGGGCAACCTGCTCCACAGTTAAGTGGAGGAGAGGCCCAAAGAATAAAATTGGCAACTGAACTTTCAAAAAGATCTACAGGCAAAACACTATATATACTTGATGAACCAACTACAGGACTTTCATTCCAAGATTGCGATCAACTTTTAAAAGTTATACATAGATTGGTAGATTCTGGTAATTCTGTTCTACTAATAGAACATCACTTAGATTTAATAAAAAATGCCGACTGGATAATAGATCTAGGGCCAGGTGCCGGAAATTCAGGAGGTGAAATACTTTGTACTGGAACTCCCGAAGAAATATCGCAAAATAACGATTCTCTTACAGGTAAATATTTAAAAGATATCCTTGCAAAATAGTATTTTGAGCACTCTTCCCATAATAGATGTATATGTATATAATCCTTCACATAAAACACGTATACGTATATAATTAAATATATGTAAAAGTTTGTTACTTAAACGGATAGTAGGAGGAAGCATTTGAAGTGGATAAATTTTGAAAACCCACGAACAATAGATGAGGCTGTTAAGTTATTAGCAGACTCAAATGGACAAGCTAAACCACTAGCTGGAGGAACCGACTTAATTGTTCAATTAAGAGTTGGAGACCCGAGAGTTAATGCAAATAATGTCATTGACATAAAAGGAATCCCAGAACTAAATGAATTAAGTTACGATGCTAAAAATGGTTTAACTATTGGGGCCGCAGTACCACTATATAAGATCTATAATGACGAAAATGTAAAGAAATATTATCCTGCCATAATAGACTCTGCTTCTTTAATAGGAGGGACTCAAATTCAAGGTCGAGCCTCACTAGGTGGGAACTTATGCAATGCTGCTCCTAGTGGAGACGGCATTCCAAACTTAATAGCCCACGGAGCTATTGCAACGATCGTAGGGCCTAACGGTACAAGAGAAGCAAATGTTGAAGATATTTGTATAGGTCCAAGAAAAACATCCATAGAAGATAACGAACTACTAGTATCCATAAATTTCCCTATAACCCCATCAGGATTTGGAGCAAGTTATTTAAGATTTATACCTCGAAATGAAATGGACATTGCGGTTGCAGCAGCAGGAGTATCGGTTGTTATTGAAAATGGGAAATTTACCAACGCTAGAGTCTCTCTTGCATCTGTTGCCCCAACACCGTTATTTGTAAAAGAAGCTGGAAATGCCCTGATCGGGAAATCTGTTTCCCCTGAGTCTATAAGTGAAGCTGCAGTATTAGCTAAAAATGCGGCTACACCTATAAGTGATATGAGAGGTACAGCTGAATATAGAAAACATCTATGTGAAGTTCTAACACAACGGGCACTTGATGCCGCGATTGAAAGAGCACAGGAGAATTAAACAATATGACTATGACAGAAAAAAAAGTTCACGTGCAATCAGTAATCAACGGAGAACCGACAGACTTTTTGTGTGAGCCCAGGCAAAGCCTATTAGAAGTACTAAGAGATGTGATAGGCCTAACGGGAACGAAAGAAGGTTGTGGAGACGGAAATTGTGGAGCTTGTACTGTTAATATGGATGGCAGAATAGTAACTTCGTGCTTAGTCCTAGGAGTTGAAGCAGAAGGAGCTTCAATAGAGACAATAGAAGGTGTTGCAGATGGAAGTAATTTGCACCCTTTGCAAGTATCTTTCTTAGAAAATGCAGCTCTCCAATGTGGGATATGCACACCAGGATTTATAATTTCAGCTAAAGCTTTATTGGAGCAGAACCCTGACCCTACCGAACATGAAATACGGTTCTGGTTGGCTAACAACCTATGTAGATGTACAGGATATGACAAAATCATTAGAGCTGTACAAGATGCAGCAGAAAAAATGCGCCAAGCGTAATTTAATTTAAAAAGGGTAAAAATATGACAACAGCAGATTACGAAAGAAATCAAGTCTTATCTACAAAAGAGTTTAAAGTTGTTGGAACTAGACCAATAAGACACGATGGTGCTGACAAGGTAACAGGACGTGCTATATACGGGGCTGATTTTGATGCTGCCGGACTATTACACGGTAAAATCTTAAGAAGCCCCCATGCACATGCGAAAATTGTTTCTATTGATACAAGTAAAGCTGAATCTTTGGCTGGAGTAAAAGCTGTTGTTACTTATAAAGATTTCCCCCAAGTATCCAACTCAAAAGTTGATTTAGGTGAAGCTGTAACCGAATTAAAATGGTTAAGAGATAACATATTAGCAAGTGATAAGGCTCTTTATGCAGGCCACGCAATTGCAGCTGTAGCAGCATCTAACCCTCACGTAGCTGAAGAAGCAATAAAGCTAATAAATGTTAAATATGAAATATTAGACCCTGTCATGACAACGCAAGAAGCAATGAGCGAAAATGCCTCAATTCTTCATGAATCTCTTGAAACAGAGGAATTAGGTAAAAACACCGGCGTAGTCAGTAATGTAGCAAAGCATTTCCAACATGTTAAGGGAGATATCGAAAAAGGGTTTAAAGAAGCAGACATAATACTAGAAAGAGAATACAACACAAAAACTGTACATCAGGGGTATATCGAACCTCATAATGGAACTGCAATATGGAGCCCTGACGGAAGATTACATATTTGGTGTAGTACTCAAGGACCCTTTGTTGTACGCGAGAGCATGGCCAAATTATTGGATATGCCGATGTCAAAAATAAGAGTGACTCCTACTGAAATAGGAGGTGGATTTGGTGGAAAAATACCTGTTTACGTAGAACCTGTTGCCGCTCTTCTTTCTAAAAAAACAGGAACTCCTGTAAAAATTGTAATGACTAGAAAAGAAACATTTGAAGGTTCTGGACCTACTCCTGGATCACATGTAAAAATTAAGATCGGAGCCAAAAATGACGGTACTATAACAGCTGCCCATGCTTGGATGGCCATGGAGGCAGGAGCTTACCCTGGTTCTCCAGTAGGTGCTGCTGCTCAAACCGTTTTCTCAACATATGATATAGATAACGCACTCATAGATGGATATGATGTTGTTGTAAATAAGCCGAAAACTGCAGCTTACAGAGCTCCAGGAGCTCCAAATGCTGCATTTGGAACTGAACAAGCATTAAATGAGCTAGCTGAAAAATTAGGTATGGATCCAATTGATTTGAGACTGAAAAATGTTGCGACCGAAGGTACACGTCGCCCAGATGGTCCTGTTTTTGGAAAAATAGGAGCTAAAGAGGTTCTCGAAGCAATGAGAGACCATGCGCATTACAATGCACCAAAACAAGAAGGTCATGGTCGTGGTATAGCAATAGGATTTTGGTTTAATGTCGGATTAGATTCAGCTTGTAACATATCAGTCAACAAAGATGGAACCATAAATCTTACCGAAGGATCAACAGATATTGGTGGGTCACGTACTTCAATTGCAATGCATGCAGCTGAAGTATTAGGAATACCTGTCGAAGATGTAAATCCAACCGTAGTTGACACGGATATGATAGGGCATACTGGCCCAACCGCAGGAAGCAGAACAACATTCTCAACAGGATGGGCCGCATATGAGGCTGCTCAAGAAGTAAAATCCAAATGTATTGAAAGAGCAGCAAGCATATGGGATGTAGATAAAGATTTTTTGCAAATGGAAGACGGGATCATATCTTCTAAGTCTGATCCCGAATTAAAAATGTCATTCAAAGAATTAGCAAATCAAATGAGCAGTACAGGTGGTGGGATATCAGGATCTGCTGCTGTTAATCCTTCTGGCGTAGGAGGCTCTTTTTGTGGAAATATAGTCGATCTGTCTGTAGATTCTGATACTGGAAAAGTATCAATTGAAAGATTCACTGTTGTACAAGATGTCGGGAAAGCAATTCATCCTAGTTATGTTGAAGGGCAAATGCAAGGCGGAAGTGTGCAAGGTATCGGGTGGGCTTTGAATGAAGAATACTTTATGGGTGATCATGGTTCTATGAACAATACAAGTTTGCTAGATTACAGAATGCCTACTACCCTAGATTTACCTTTGATAGACACTGTAATTGTTGAGGTTGCCAACCCAGGCCATCCTTTTGGGGTAAGAGGAGTTGGTGAAGCTAATATAGTTCCTCCTACACCTGCAATTGCAAATGCTGTATATGATGCAACAAACAAAAGAATACAAGAATTACCATTAAGCCCAGGTGCTGTATTATCTGCAGAATAGAGGAATATTAATTGCCATTAGTGTTTATACCGTCTCTCATGCAAATTTTAACTGATGGGAACAAAAAGATTCAGATTGAAGGTTCTAATATAAGACAGGTTATTGAAAATTTAAATGATCAGTATCCAGGGATGAAGGACCGACTAGTTGATGGTGACAGAATAAAGTTGGAAATATCGGTAGCCATTGATGGTGAAATTTCAACATTAGGTATGATTGATAAAGTTTCTGAAAATTCTGAAATACACTTTTTACCTGCAATAGCAGGAGGGTAATCTTTATATAATCAACTTATAGGATATGAATAAACATCCCTTAAATCATTTTTAAGAACTTTACCAAGTAAATTGCGTGGCAATTTATCTACAACAACAACTGATTCAGGTTTTTTGAAACTAGACAACTTGGTTCTGCAATATTCAATGATTTCGTACTCGCTAAATGATTCGCCATCTTTTATAGCTACTATTGCTCTAACCCTTTCTCCCCAATCTAAGTCAGGAACACCAATAATTGCTGATTCATCAATGGAAGGATGTGAATCTAGAACTCTTTCAACTTCTTCAGGCGAAATCATCTCTCCGCCTCTTTTTATAAAATCTTTAACCCGACCTGCTAAAAAGATATATCCATCCGAATCAATATATCCCAAATCACCAGTATAGAGCCATCCATTTCTTATAGCTTGCTCGGTCGATTCTTTTTGATTCCAATATCCTTTCATCAGTCTGTCACCTTTTGTGATGATTTCTCCAATATCACCAATATTAACTTCTAAATTATCTGCATCGACTATCTTCACTTCAACATCGGGAAGAGGTTTCCCTATTGAGGTCAATCTATTTAATTTAATTTCAATTTCATCTGGAGATCCTTTTAAAATATGATCTTCAGGGGGTAACATCGTAATAGTAGCAGCTGTTTCCGTCTGTCCAAATGCGTTAATGAAATGAGCATTTGGTAATACTTCAATTGCTTTCCGTATAACTGATAATGGCATAGGAGCAGCTCCATAAGTAATAACTTCTAGAGTTGACATATCATAAGACATAAAATCAGGATGATCTATAATCATCTTTAACATTGTCGGAACCATCATAGCTCGATTCACTTTTTCTTTTTGGACTAGCTCCATCCATTCATCAGGTCGGAATTGCTTTTGTATTATTAAGGTCCTTCCACCATAAATAGCAGCCATAAACGCTTGAACCCCTGCAATATGATAAAGAGGTACAGTTAAAATGTTCTTTTCTTCAACTTCTATATCAGCAGGCATAACGTTAGATAATATATAAGACGAAAAACTTTCATGCGTTAACATAACTCCCTTGGGGAATCCTGTGGTCCCAGAAGTAAACATCAACATAGTCAAATCGTCATCCTCAGAGTATGGAGTAATTTCTGGTAATTCTATAAAATCCCCAGAAATAGTTAATTCTGACTCTGATATTAGTGATTCGTACCTAATCCAATCATCATTATCTCCATCCAAGATATAAAAATGGTCTAAAAATCCTAAAGTTGGTTTCAGCGAATCAATCATAGAGACGTATCTTTCGCCAGAAAATATAACCCTCGGAGAAGAATCTTCTAACATATGAGACAATTCTTCCTTTGTTGATCTGAAGTTTAATGGGACATAGACTAAATCTAAAAGGGCTGATGCGAAATATAATTCTATATGAGCCGGACAATTAACTTGCATAACGGCTATTCTGTCCCCAGAGGTTAACCCTATAGATTTCAACGAATTAGCTAAAATAATAACTCTGTTAAAAAGATCCGAATACGAAGTCTTTTGGCCTTCAAATATAATTGCAATTCGATCAGGTACTATTAAGTTTGAGATGTTAAGAAACTCTGAAGTATTCATTCCTGTATAATTCTCTCCATATTAAAATTTCCAGTAACTAATTTATCATCACTGTAGCTTTAATACCATATTCCAATATACAATATACGTTGTCGTTAAATTTGTTCGATTAAAAAATTTATTAATTTTATACACATGTATTCTATATTATGTGCAAGGGGGACCAATGAGTAATTCAAAAAACTTACTAGCTTCAGTATCATCTTTTACAGAAAGTATGAGGCAAAAAGATAGAACTCCTGACTCAGTTAGAGAATTAAATAAATTTGTTAAACACTTCAAAGAAGATGCTGACATAACTACTATAACGCCTTCCCAAATCGGCGGATACGCTGAAGTAGTTTGCAAGAATGTCCTATCCCCCCAAGCAATAGATGGGCTACAGTCAGTTCGTAAATTTCTTCAATTCGCGTATAAAGAAGGTCAGACTGAAATAAATTTAGCTTCTCACTTCAGAATACGAAAACCTAGAGCATCATCCTTAGGTTCAAATGAAGATTCGATAGGTCCAGGAGGACAAGAAATGACTGCTGACGGATATGAGCAGTTAGTAAGCGAAAAAGAATCTTTAGAATCAAATCGAATATTAATAAGTGAAGCCATTCATAAAGCTGCATCAGATGGTGATGTAAGAGAGAATGCTCCTCTTGAAGCTGCTCGAGAACAACAAGGTAGAGAGGAAGCAAGAATAAAAGAAATAGAATCAATGCTAAGAACAGCGATAATAGTAGACTCAAGTGGCAAAAACACCAAAAGAGTTCGAGTTGGAGCAACAATACAGGTTGAAGAGTTGTCAAAAAAGAAAAAAGTAAAATATACTTTAGTAAGCCCTTCAGAATCATCTCCTCTAGAAGGTAAAATCTCTGATGCGTCACCTTTAGGTAAAGCATTTATTGGAAAGCGTGCTGGACAAAGAGCAATTGCCAGTACTCCTCGAGGGGATACAGAATTTAAAATTCTCAACATATCTTAAAATATCATTGAATACTTAATTAAAGACACTTATGAGTTCAAAAACAGTTAGTTCAGACACAGCAGAATTAATTAATGATCTTAGCCGTACTATTCAAGGTGAAGTCAGATCTGATGACATGTCTAGAACTTTATGGAGTACTGATGCGAGTATTTATCAAATAAAACCCGTAGCAGTCGTTCTCCCAAAATCTAAAGATGATGTCATATCTGTAATAGAAACATGTCATAAATATGGAGTATCTGTATTACCTAGAGGTGGAGGAACAAGCCTAGCAGGTTCAACCGTAGGGGAATCGGTCATTGTAGATTTTTCACGATATATGAACGAGCTCAAAGAAGTAAACATTGAGGAGCAATGGGTTAAGACTCAACCAGGCATCGTATTAGATGAATTAAATCAAAAAATTGAAAAACATGGTTTTTTATTCGCACCTGATCCTAGTACAAGCAATAGAGCTAATGTAGGAGGGGCACTCGGAAACAATTCATGTGGAGCCCACTCAATCATGTGGGGAAAAACAATAGATAACACTTTGGAATTAGATGTTATTTTATCAGATGGAACTCCAACCAAATTAGGCCCATTAACTAGTGAACACTTAGAATATAAAATGCGTATGAGTGGACTGGAAGGAACTATCTATAAGGACTTATTCAAAATAGGAGAAGCTCACAGAGACGAAATATTAGACAGATATCCCAAAATACAACGTCGAGTATCTGGATATAACCTAGATGAATTTCTGGGTGGAAGTGATTTTAACATGGGCAAGTTTGTTGTAGGTTCTGAAGGTACATTATTAACCATAACTGAAGCTAAACTAAGAATAGTTCCACTGCCTAAAGTTAAATGTTTAGCTGTCCTGCACTGCAATGAACTCATAGAATCAATGGAGGCGACAGTAGCTTCTCTAGAAATCAATCCCGGTGCGGTTGAACTAATTGGAAGTATGATAATAAAACAAGCTCAATCAAATTTAACATACTCTAGAATCACTGATTTCATAAGTGGAACACCCGAAGCTCTTTTAGTAATAGAATTAGTCGCTGATTCAAATAAAGAATTAGATGATAAATTTGAGAAATTGAAAAAATTAGTCAAATCTGGTGGATGGGGATATGAACTAACCAAATTGTCATCAAAAGAAGACCAACAAAAAGTATGGGACGTGAGAAAAGCTGGATTGGGCCTCATGATGAATGTTCCCGGAGAAGCGAAGCCTATCCCTTTTGTAGAAGACACAGCTGTATCCCCTGAAGTACTTCCAGAATTTGTGAAAAGATTTGATTCTATTGTGAGAAAACACGGAACAGAAGCCGGATATTATGGGCATGCAAGTGTTGGCTGTTTACATATTAGGCCTTTAATCAATTTAAAAAATCAAGAAGGAATTGACCGAATGGTCCGGATTTCTGATGAAGTAAGTGATTTAGTATTAGAGTTTGGAGGATCCCTAAGTGGAGAGCATGGCGATGGACTTGTACGAAGTGGGTATAACAAAAAAATGTTCGGGGACAAAATATATCAAGCATTCAAAGACGTAAAAAACACTTTTGACCCTGATAACATAATGAACCCCGGTAAAATTGTTGATGCCCCTTCTATGACAGAAAACTTACGGTATGGAACTTCTTATAATACATTACCCATAAAAACAGGATTCTCATTTGATAAAGAAAATGGATTTGCTGCAGCAATTGAAATGTGTAATGGACAAGGAGCTTGTAGAAAAACAACTTCCGGAGTGATGTGCCCGTCATATATGGTCACCCTCGATGAAGAACATTCAACTAGGGGAAGAGCAAATGCTCTGAGAGCTGCCATTACAGGGAGAATACCTACTCACTCTCTTGACGACAAACGTTTATATGAAGTGATGGATTTATGCCTAGAATGTAAGGGATGTAAAGCCGAATGCCCTTCCAACGTTGATATGGCAAAATTAAAATATGAATTCTTAAACAGTTACCACAAATCACATGGTCATAAATTAAAAAATAAGTTCTTTGGAAACGTATCAACTTTAAGTAAAATGGGAGCATTCTTTGCCCCTATAAGCAATTGGATGATGAAAACAAAGTTTTCAAAAATATTATTAGAAAAAATCTATAGGGATTGACCAAAGGCGCACATTACCCGAATTTAAATCACAAACATTTATTCAGTGGTTTAGATCAAGGGAAATTCCTAATACAAAAATAAAAAAGACCAGGTTGTTTCTATATCCTGACACTACCACTAACTATAAATCATCCCGAACTAGGAATATCAGCAGTCACAATATTAGAAAAGCTAGGATACGAAGTTGTTTGTTCCTAATTTGAAGTGCTGCGGAAGGCCTAAATTATCTAATGGAATGATGGATGAAGCAAAAAGTGATATCGATATGAATAATATCATCAATTCATCCTTACATTGCCAATGGAGCCAAAATTAGTTGGGATAGAGCCTAGTTGTATACTGGGCTTCGTAGGAGATTTCCCTGACCTTGCTTCAAATAAAAATAAAGCTTATGAAATTTCAGAAAACACTATGTTGATAGAAGAATTTTTGTTGCACCATTTCGATACAAAAAATGAAGTTGAATTTTCTAATCCTCCCAAGAATAAAAAAGCCTTATTTCACGGACATTGTCACCAGAAAGCTTTGGTTGGAACTTCCCCCGCTATGCAATTACTTAATAGAATACCCGGTTTAGAAACAACTGAAATAAATTCAGGATGCTGTGGGATGGCAGGATCATTCGGCTTTGACAAAAGCCACTATGACATATCCATGGATATTGGAGAAATGACTTTATTTCCAAGAATACGTGAAGAATCGGATGATGTGATTATAATCAGCGAAGGCGTCTCTTGTCGACAACAAATACAAGAGGGGACAAAAAGAAATTCTAAGCACATCGTTCAAATATTAGCGGATTATATATAAATATTAAACTGGACCTTGTTCTGGTATTAAACGATCAATATTAATTGCTTTATTGGATCTGGTATGCCTAATTTTAAGTGTTTCCCCTATCATTAGAATATCAAAAGTATGAGAATCTACTTCTATTTTTTGCGAAGATACATGTATTTTATATTCAGATGTACCATCAACGTGTTCTTTTCCTTCAAGCAATCCCTCAATAATCCTATACGGAGGAAAAATATCTATGAAGCTATATAAATATTTCAGAAAATACTTTATTAATATCAAAATTAATCCTATATACAAAAAATACTAAATGAATTATAAAAACTCTTGGACAAAATTTAAATAGCTTATTATATCTATATGATTATATTTTAAAACTTATATTGGAGATAACATGAAAGTAGGATTTGTAGGATTAGGATTAATGGGTAAATGGATGGCCAAAAATATTTTGTCTGGAGGCCATCAATTACTAATTAATGATATAGACTCAAACACAGGAGAAGAGTTGGCTCAAATGGGAGCTATATGGAAAGATACTCCTGCTAAGGTAGCATCAGGTAGTGATATTGTTTTCACTTCACTACCAAATCCTGAATCAGTTATATCCGTCGCACTAGGTGAAAACGGCATATTAGAAGGAATCAACACTGGAAGCTCCTATTATGACCTCAGTACAACAGATCCCAGCACTATGAAAGAAATATACGATAAAGCTTCTTTTAAAAAAGCATTTGTGTTTGACGCACCAGTAAGTGGAGGAACTAATGGGGCTAAAGATGGTAGCCTTTGCATAATGGTTGGTGGTGATGAAACAGAATTTGAAAAACACAAATCAATATTAGAATTAATGGGTAACGAAATCATTTATTGCGGTGGCATAGGCTCTGGAGCAACATGCAAAATTGTGAACAATTTAATAGGAATGACTTTAAATGTTGTACTAGCAGAAGCGCTCAGTATAGGAGTAAAAGGCGGAGTACCTGTAATGAAATTATATGAAACAATTTCTAAAAGCACTGGAAACACGTTTATAATGCATACTTTTACAAATGGTTTATTTGCACGAAATTTTAACCCTGGATTTAAATTGTCCCTGGGAGCCAAAGACATAGGTTTAGCAACCAAATTAGCAGAATCTTTAGAAGTCCCAACAGAAGTATCAAAAATTATTCAAGAACGATTTCTTAAAGCCTTAGAACGAGGTTGGGGGGAAGAATCTACCCATGCAGTCGCCAAGTTACAAGAAGAACTGTCAGGAATACAATTAAAAAAATAATATACAATTACTACATTATATTTAAAACATATGCGAACAAAAGGAGAAATAGTGAGCGCTATCATTAGGATACCAACTCCATTAAGAAAAATAACAAACGGAGAATCTAAAATAAATATCATGCCTGGCACATTAGATGAGACAATTAATTTGTTAGAAAATCAATACCCTGGATTCAAAGAGAAAATTTGTGACGAAAATGGTAATTTAAGAAGCTTTGTAAACATTTATATAGACGGAGAAGATATTCGATTCATTAAAGGAATGGATACTGAAATAACTCAAAACAGTGATGTAAGTATTGTTCCCGCTGTTGCCGGAGGGTAAGATCTATTTCTTACTTCTAGCCTTAGCCTGAGTTAATCTAACATTTTCGTTTGCAGGTTTATAATTCTTAAGGAAATCATCTCTAAAATCATCAAACTCATTATTTACAATAGATTTCTTAATCCTGTCCATTAAGTTAGTTAAAAAATATAAATTATGTATAGACGCTAAACGATAAGCCAAATATTCTTTGGCTTTAAATAGATGATGTATATATGCTGCAGAAAAATTATTACATGAATAACAATTACAATCCTTATCAAAAGGGTCATCAATAAATTTATATTTCAAACTAGTTACATTAACTCTTCCATAATACGAGAATAATGCTCCATTTCGTGCCACCCTAGTAGGTAAAACACAATCAAACATATCTACACCTCTATAAACACACTCAACTAAATCTTCAGGAGACCCAACCCCCATTAAGTAACGTGGTTTATTAACAGGTAAAAACGAAGTTGTAGCTTCTACCATATCGTACATTTCTTTCTTAGACTCTCCCACACTTAATCCGCCAATTGAATATCCAGGCATATCAAGAGAAGTAAGCAAGTCAGCAGATTTCGCTCGTAAATCTTTAAATAAGCCTCCCTGCACAATACCAAAAAGCAATTGATGTGTTGTTTTCTTTGCATCTAATGATCTATTAAGCCATCGAAATGTTCTATCCATAGCTTGCTCGACGTCTTGTTCATTAGAATCTGAAGGCAGACATACATCCAAAGGCATTGCTATATCAGAATTTAATTTAGATTGTATTTCAATAACTGATTCAGGTGTAAGTTCATGAACAGATCCATCGATATGGGATTTGAAAATTATTCCGTCTTCATTGATCTTCCTCAGATGTTCAAGACTAAATCCTTGAAATCCTCCACTATCTGTGAGTATAGGTAAATCCCAGTTCATAAATTCATGTAGTCCCCCAAATACCCCAAATACCTCCATACCAGGACGTAAATACAAATGATATGAATTCCCCAAAATAATTTGCGCCCCAATATTATGTAGGTCTTCAGAAGATAATGATTTAACGGAAGCTTGTGTTGCAACTGGCATAAATACTGGAGTTTCTATTGAACCGTGGGAAGTATTTAATATAGCTACCCTAGCGTTATTATCAGAAGATTTAATTTCAAAATTAGTCATACTTACTAACGTTTTGAGAAATTAGCAAATTGCTCAGGCCAAATCCCTTGTAATATTAAATAAACTCCCATTATAAGAACTACAAATAGTAATATTTTGAGAATTAAAGATCCTTTAACATATTCCATAAGCCTAGCCCCGATCTGTCCACCAATAATAAGCCCTACTCCAGAATATATAAATGTAGGATACCAATCTACATTTCCTAAGTAGGTATGAACAGCAGCTCCAAGAGTCGCATAAATAGATAATGCAAATATAGATGTCGCAACAGCTACTTGGATAGGAAATTTAAATCCTGAGACCAATACTGGGGTTCTGATAAACCCTCCACCTGTTCCAAAAAAACTAGAAATAAATCCAAGTAATAAATTAAATGCTGTTGCTAAAGATTCATTAAATTGAAAGTTAAACTCTTTGCCTTTTGATGAAACAATAGATCTTTTAGCCATAGTGAAATTAAGCCATTTTGGAACATTAGAATCAATTGACACAGAAGTTAAAATCCCATCTAATTCAGAGGGTTTTTCGACTTCTCTCTCTCCAGGTTTGAATGCAATCAAAGCAGCTAATCCAATTAATAGCAATCCAAACAATATCTTGAATAGTTCATCAGGAGCTGTAGTCAGTAATCTAGGGGCAATAAGAGATCCGGGTATAGCAGCTACAGAAAACAGTAATCCACTTCTCATATCAATGAAGCCTGCTTTTTTGTATGCTATCGTACCCGAAATACTATTAATAGCCACTAATGCTAAAGAAGATCCTGCAGCAATTTTCGGTTCAACTCCAAAAAAAATCATTAAGCACGGGACTAATATAACTCCACCCCCAGCCCCAACTAAAATCCCATATACTCCTGTCCCGATCCCTAAAATAAGATAAGGGATCGCCTCAATTATATATTCCACAAGTACCTCATCTAAATCTAATTTTCAGTTAATTCACGCAGTGAATCCATCACTATGCTATCAGGAATGTTATCCATAGTAACAGCATTCCCTATAGAATCAAGTAAGACCCAATTTATATCTCCATTAGACTTCTTTTTATCTTTATGCATAGCACTGAAAATTTGTTTTGTATCTATATTATTAAAATTAGTAGGTAACTTATACTTTATGAATAATGACTTTTGTCTTTTAATAATATCCAGACTTTTTACTAATCCTACTTTATATGCAATTTGGGCAGCTCCCATCATACCAATACTAACAGCTTCTCCATGCAAGTAATCTTTATATTTTGTGACCGTTTCAATAGCATGTCCAATAGTGTGTCCGTAATTTAATAAGATCCTAATTCCTAATTGTTCTTTCTCATCTTTTGAAACAACATCAGCCTTAATTGATACACTTTTCCGTATGATTTCAGTAGATAGCTCAGGATCCAAAGAAAATAATTCATCAGATTTATTTTCAAATATATCAAATAAATCTTTATCTAAAATTAACCCGTGCTTGATTGCTTCGGCCCAACCCGAATTTAATTCTCTCTCAGGCAGGGTTTTAAGGATTGATACGTCAGACATAACAAACTTTGGTTGATAAAATGCTCCAACTAAATTCTTTCCTTCTGGTAGATCTACTGCTACTTTACCTCCTATAGACGAATCCATCATAGCAAGTAGTGTGGTTGGAACATGCACAAGTGGCATACCTCTTAAATAAGTAGCGGCAACAAATCCAACCATATCCCCTATCACACCTCCACCTAAAGCAATAACTAAATGCTTTCTTTCAGCATTCATACTAGCTAGCCAGTCATAAATACTACGTACGGTATTTAAATTTTTAGACTCCTCTCCAGGTGGAATAATAAAAACATGCGCTTTTATAGATACGGATTCTAAAGAAGTTTGAATCTTCCTGACATATTTCTGAACATTTTGATCTGCAATAATATAAGCAATCGGAGTTTCAACAAACTCATTAATTTTTTCACCTATTGTATCCAAAATATCCCAACCAACCCAAATAGGATGTTCGCCAGAAGAAACTTTAACTTTTGCTGCTAAATTCAAATCGTTCATTTTAATAAATCCACTATTTCAATAGCAATATCTAAAGGATTTTTTAAATCAGTGTCAATTATAAAATCCGCCTTCATATAATCCTCATGTCGTATTTTTAATAATTCTTTTATCCTATCTAAGGGATCTTCCTTAGAATGTAACATAGGTCTATCTGCATCATTCCCTTCATTATTTTGTTGTTCATTTAGTCTCATCAATATAGTTTCAGGGGATGCACTTAGACAAATAAGTATTCCTGAACGGGACATTATTTCAAGATTCTCTACTATAGAAGATACTCCTCCTCCAGTAGAAACAACTTGAGAATAACGACAATCTTCAAGATATAAATTAGAAACAGATTTAAGTAAATCAGTTTCCATTTTCCTAAATTGATTTTCTCCTAAATCTCTAAAAATTGATGACACTGATTGATTTGCAATTTCTTCAATCTTAGAATCCATATCAAGAAATGGAATATCTAACATATCAGATATCTTTTTACCTATGGTAGTTTTCCCTGTTCCTGAAAACCCAATTAAGTATATTATTGAATCACACATAATAAATCACTAAAACGGATACTATATATATATATACACAACTCAGTCTACAATATTTAATAGTTAATACAAATTACTAGGAACATATTTTGAGAATAGATCAAAGAAAAAATAACGAATTACGAGAAATTAAAATAGAGAAATCCCCCATGGGATTTTCTACTGGCTCAGTAATTATATCTACTGGAAAAACAAAAGTATTGTGCTCAGCATCAATTGAAGAAGGGGTCCCAGGATTTTTAGCAGGTAAAAATCAAGGCTGGCTAACTGCTGAATATTCTATGCTACCTGGTTCTACAGTCCCACGAACTAATAGAGGTAACAATAGAAAAGGTAGATCTCAAGAAATCCAGAGACTTATAGGAAGATCTCTCAGAGCAGCATTAGATTTTACAAAATTAGGAGAAAACACTGTAATAGTGGATTGCGATGTGCTTCAAGCAGATGGTGGAACTAGAACTGCAGCAATAACTGGTGGATATGTGGCATTACATATAGCTATATCCCAATGTCAAAAAGAAAATATCATTAAAGAAAATCCGCTAATAAATAAAATTGCGGCAACCAGTATAGGATTATTAGGAAGTGATGTCTTATTAGATCTCTGTTATGAAGAAGACTCTAGCGCAGGAGCTGATTTCAACTTAGTGATGGCAGACAATGGTAATATCATTGAGATACAAGGAGCCGCTGAGAAACAGACTTTTGATACAAAAACAGTACACGATGTATTGGAAGTAGGTTCCCTAGGTATTAAAAAAATATTTGAAATACAAAACAAAATAATATCTGAACTATAAATTTATTTTTTCACAGGATAGGAAATGTTAAAGATTATTGGAATAATCATATTAGCGACTGTACTTTCATTAATAGCACTCAGTTTATTTTTAACTCTAAACAATAATTCACTACAAACCAAAGAAGGATCACCTGAAAACGTTATCCAAACATATATAGAATTCATACTAGAAGAAAAATTCAACGAATCTTATTCTCTACTATCTGAAGAAATTAAATCTGAATGTGCCTTTATTGAATATATCAATAATATTGAAAGCGAAATTGAATTATTTGAGAGAGGAAATATTAAACATACAAAAACAGTAGAATTTACTGAAGTAGCTAGTGAAATTAAATTATATGAAAACATAAACGATAAAGATGATTTCTATGACCAGAACAGGCAGGAGTTTGAACATGGCGAACACGCTACTGTTTATATAGACATATCTATAGTTGACACAACAATTCCATTCGGAACAGATGAATATACCCAAGAAGAAACAATAATCTTGACTAAAGAAAATATCCAAATTAATGATGAACCTAAATGGAAAATATTAAATACGAGCTTTCTGAACAGTTGTGACATAATCCCCACACGAAAATAAGAGGAGCAGCAAAATAAATAACATATTTACATTTACTCCATTTCTAATAGTAATAACCGTTATATTTACGGCTATTTATCTTATATTTTCACGCAAAGACCAATCTTCTCTTGATTCCAATGTTAGTACAGTAAAAAAAATATATTTTTATTTAGTATCTTTCATTGCCCTAATGATGGTTGCTATAGGATCAGCACAATTAATACAATTTACCTTAGAAAATATATTCGATAAAAATATCATCCAAAATAATTCAAGCTCAGTGCCCCTTGGGATATCTCTATTAATAGTGGGAATCCCAGTTTGGGTCATACATTGGAGAATAATAAAAAATCAGATCAATATAAATTCTTATGAAGAATTATCCGTTATACGTACGGTATTTATATATGCCATATTAGCTATTTCTATAGCAATACTAACATCTTCAACTATTGGAATATTACAAGTTATATTAGGGACAAAAGACTCAGCGTGGTTGCAAACCGCTACAGTACTCCCATATTCGATTATTTGGATATATCACTGGATGCTAAGCAACACTAATGAATCAAGTTCTAAATCTAAAAATCTTGTTCAAAGAATATATATATACAGTGCATGTATATTTGGTTTGATAATGCTTTCCACAGGAATTGGAACCATTTTATATTCAATATTACGATCAGGATATGATGTTATTTTCAATGCACCAATATTGTTTGACAACAATGAAACATTATTGGAATCAATAAAGGAACCTGTTGTATCTTTAATATCTGGGGCACTATTATGGGGATCACATTGGATATTATTTGGATTTAAAGATACCAAAAACAGAATCAGGTCACTTTATCTTTATTTGATAACAATATGCGGCGGAATGATACCCATAACAATTTCAAGTATTGCATTATTGTATGGATTATTTCAATTCATATTACAAGTGAATACAGAAAATGATGTGATACCACAATTGCCAGGTTCCATAAGTTCTATAAGCGTAGGATTAATGCTTTTCGCATATCATTATTACGTGATCAAGAATGTAGTAACCAATGAATCAACTCAAGTAAATTCTCAAAATCAATTATTTACTTACTTGTTATCTTTTATTGGAATCATTTCTTTTTCGGTTGGAATAAGTATATTAATACAATCGATATTAGCATCAATCGCAAATTCACTAAGTAATACCGTTTTCATTGATTCAGAAACAAACCTAGAAATAATTTCTTTGGCACTATCCACAACAATAGTAGGTGGAATTATATGGGTATATTGTTATAAACAATTACAATCTTTTTCAAGATCAAATTCTGAAGAATACTCTTCAATAAGAAGAATATATTTAATAAGTATTCTAGGATTATTCACTATTATTACCGTCATTCTTGGTACTTCAGGTTTATTCATAATTTTACGTGATATCATCTCTAGTGACGTAGGAATAAATACTCTAGAATCAATATCCATTCCGATTTCTGTACTTATCTCATACCTTATAGTTGCCCCTTATCACTGGGGTTTATATAAAAAAGAACCTTCTGATAATAGAAATACTTCTCCTGCCTCATCCAATATTAAATCAATAAAAAAGAAAAATGTCGCAATATTATTACCTGATAATAATCAGTTTTTCTTAGGCCAGTTAGAAGATGACCTTGGTTATTCTATAAAAATCTTCAAATGGATGGACCCCAACTCAGAAAATGTCCAACTAAATTTAGATACTACTAAAAGTATTGTCGAATCAATCGAAAAATCTATCGGGAATGAAATAATAATTATCCCTGAAGATGGTGGTGTTAGAATATACTCATATGAATAGTAAAAACAAGGATACGTAATGACATCTGTATATGTTTTAGGAGCAGGAACTCCTACTCCGACAAAGGACCGTTTTGGTTCTGCTTTTGCAATAAAAATAGGCGATGACCAAATAATGTTAGATTGTGGCCCTGCCGCTACACATAAATTAGTCAAATCAGGATTATGGCCAACAGATATCAATCATATGTTTTTCACTCATCATCACTTTGACCATGATATTGATTACCCTTGTTTCTTATTATGTCGATGGGATCAAAGTATAGGTACTGAAGATACTTTAAAGGTATTCGGCCCAGAATTGACCGAGAAAATAACTCATGGAATATTAAATGAAGAGGATGGGCTTTTTGCTCATGACTGGATAGCACGAATCAATCACCCATTAAGTCAAAAAGTTTATGTCAACCGTGGTGGAGAACTACCTAGAACACCACCAAATGTTATCGCAAAAGATGTAGGGCCAGGGCTAGTATATTCAACAGATAACTGGTCAGTATCAGCTGCTCCTGCAATACATGTCCAACCGTATTTAGATTCACTTGCCTATAGATTTGAAACACCTGATGGAAGTATTGTTTTTACAGGAGACACCCAACCATGTGAATCTGTGACAAAATTGGCCCAAGATGCCGACTTGATGCTATGCATGTGTTGGGACGAACAAGCTGAAATGGATGAAAATGGAGAACACCTCGGACAATGTGGAACAGGCGGGGCTGCAAAAATGGCAGAAGAGGCCGGAGTAAAAAAATTAGTCCTTGTACATATCGGGCCTAATTTATCTAAACCTCAGGCACAAATTAGAGGACAAGAGGAAATAACTAGTATATATTCCGGAGAAATATTGTTTGCTGATGAATTATCTAAAATAGATCTATAAGTACTGTTATTTTATCCAATCAGATTTATTAACATCCATCAGTATAAAATCATGCCCTCCCCTTCTGACAGATCTCACAATGTTAAAACCAGCTCTTATAAAAGATGCTTGAGCTCTATAGTTCCATGATAACGTGTGTAAATATACTTTTTCTAGATTTAAAACCGTAAACAAATATTCAAGTAATACTTGAACAGCTTCCGTGCCGTAACCTTTGCCCCAATAATCTTTATCTCCTATCATAATCCCTAATTCGGTTTGTTTATTAGAAATACTATAGTCATAGTACATAAGATTCCCTATATGTATATTATCTATAGTATCTAGTGCTAATTTTTTTGACTTGTAATTAGGAAACTTCATTTCCTCTTTGGAATACCTAAAGAAATCATCATATGACATAGTAAGAGGGCGCGTAGCGTCTAAGCGAGATAGTTCCTCATCAGTACGCCAAGAATACTCATCAGCAATATCCTCAATCTTTTTTTCTCTAATATGAACTAAGTCACCTTTTAAATCAACTTCCGGCAACTCTTTCTGGTTATTAGCAAACCAAGAAAAATTCTTCTTAAACAAGTCTACCTCTCAATGTTACAATCAAGCTATTATCTCATCCAACAAAAAAACTAACATCATAAATTAGGTCTTAAATTATGAGAGTTTTGCAAAAAAAGGTTATTCCATTTGTCTAATAATGTATTTGATTATGCTGTTGTTGGAGCTGGACTAATAGGTTCTGCTACAGCAAAATATATTTCTGAAAGTAACCCTAATACTGTTCTTGTTGGCCCATCCGAACCTGACAACAAAAAACATCATGACGGCATATTTGGCAGTCATTATGATGAAGGTCGGATAACTCGAATATCTGACAGTATGTTTGAATGGGCGTATTTGGCAAAAAAATCAATCGAATCTTATAAAACAATTGAAAAAAAATCTGGTATTAATTTTTATACTGAAGTTGGATCTTTATCAGTTGGTACAGAAAGTTACTGCAACAATTTAATTGAAACATCCAATAAAGTAAACTTTGAATACTTAACGCAAGAAGATTTATATATTGATGATACTTATCAATATATAAATCTTCCTAAAAAATCAAAATATATATTCGAACCTAGAAACTCAGGGTATATAAGTGCTCGAAAATTAGTTCATGCTCAAAAAAATATTTTCAAATCCAATAAAGGCAAATACATAAATGATTTCGTTGTAAATATCAGTAAATCTAAAAATATTTTTAATTTAAAAACTAATAATGATTCAACAGTTTTTTCAAAACAAATATTGATATGTGCTGGAGCATTTACTAATTTTACAAATATTTTGAGAAATAAATTACCAGTCGAAATAAAAGGTCGCACTACACTCTTGGGAGAAATTAAAAAAAAGTACATTAGTGAACTTAAAAAATATCCTAGCCTTATTCATAAGCCAGAAGAAGGAGAAGACGTCTACTTTTTACCTGCTATTACATACCCTAACGGTAAAACTTATATAAAAATAGGATGGTCCCACTTCAATAATATTGATTCTTATAAAGAAGCAATCAGTTGGTTTAAAGGTGAGATTGAATCTAACGAAAAAAATGGTCTTGAGACAGAATTAAATTCGATTTATGACAAAAAGATTTTTAATTCTGTCCACATTGATACTTGTGCCGTGACTTGGACTAAAAATAAATACCCCATAATTGATGAGGTTGAAAAAAACCTTTTTGTTTCTGTAGGCGGTAATGGGCATGCCGCAAAATCATCCGATCATATTGGATATATTTCAGCAAAATATATCACGAATGGTAGTTGGGATCAGAATTTAAATAGAAGTTTATTCACTCTAGAATCAAATATCTAATATTATTCATTCAAACTTCTTATAGTTGAATAGTCTTTACATAAAGTATATTATAGACACACAGTTAAATATTTACCCTTTAAGCTAGTCCAGTGAGTCAGGCAAGGGAAATCGGTAGTTAACAAACTGCCTTGATGTTTCCTCTTGTCGTAGGCAGGAGGTTTTTTTTTGAAATCAAATATAACTACAATTTTCAATATCATCACAAGATGAAAAAGCTCATCCAGTCTTCTGATCAAATACAAAGAGCTATATCTCGAATATCTCATGAAATATTAGAAAGAAATTCAGGTACGGAAGATTTGATTTTAGTAGGAATGCACTCTAGAGGAGTCCCTCTTGCTAATAGGATAAAAAAAGCCATCAATCTTTTTGAGGGAGTATCTATTACTGTAGGAGAATTAGATATCGGACTATACAGAGATGATACGTCAGAAAGGGGAGTGGCCCACATTAAGCCAACAAAAATACCTGAAGATATAAATTCTAAAACTATTATATTAGTTGATGATGTCTTATATACCGGGCGATCCATAAGAGCTGCAATGGATGCAATACATGACTTGGGCCGACCAAAACAAATTCAACTAGCTGTATTAGTTGATAGAGGTCACCGAGAAATTCCTATTAGAGCAGACTTCATTGGGAAAAATATTCCTACATCAAGACAGGAAGATATAAAAGTAAATCTTACAGAAATAGATGGGCTTGATGAAGTGACCATAACAGAAAGCAGGGCTACTAATGCAAACTGAAATAAAAAACCCCAACATAGCCGAACTAACAAACATGTTAGACATAAATTCTCTCACAAAGGACGAAATAGAAAGCATACTTACCCACACAGTAAGTATGGAGGAAGTGTTAAATAGAGATATTAAGAAAGTCCCTAGCCTAAGAGGAAAGACAATCGTAACTTTATTCTACGAATCAAGCACTCGAACTCGTGTATCTTTTGAGCAAGCTGGGAAGATATTAAGTGCAGATGTGATAAACATCAATACTAAAACAAGTAGTAATAATAAAGGAGAATCACTTTTAAATACTGCTCTCACCATTCAAGCTATAGGAGCTGATATAGTTATAGTCCGGCACCCTCACTCTGGTGCTCCTTATTTTATGGCTAAGCAAATAAAAACAGGAATCATTAATGCAGGTGATGGAACGCATGCTCATCCAACTCAAGCACTATTAGACCTTTACACAATCAAGAAAAAAGTGGGATCTGTAGAAGGTAAAAAAATCACAATAATAGGAGACATCCTATACTCTCGTGTAGCTCGGTCACAAATGTGGGGGCTTAGTAAATTAGGTGCCGACATTACAATATGCGGCCCCAAAACTCTGCTCCCAAATGATTTTATTAAAGGATTAAACCATGTAAAAGGACATCCTCTTAATAAAATAGAAGTGACATCTAATATAAATAATGCTCTTAAAAATGCTGACATAGTTATGGCATTAAGACTTCAATTAGAACGACAACAAAGTGGACACCTGCCCACATTAAGAGAATATTCAAGAGAATTTGGAATTAGTCAAAAGAGACTAGAAAAGGCAAGCCCTGAAGTGATTGTAATGCACCCTGGACCAATGAATGAAGGAATCGAAATAGAACCTGAAGTGGCTCATGGAGCAAATTCTATTATTGAAGAGCAAGTTACTAGCGGAGTAGCGTTAAGAATGGCGTTATTAAACATAATGTGTTCAAAGTAATGATTATATATCTAAGGAGCTCTAAATAGTGGCTAAAAAATTGTTGATCTACGGCGGTAGAGTTATAAATCCTAAAACTAACACTGATAGTTTTAGGGACATATTAATTTCTGGTAATAAAATTGAAAATATAGATTCAACCATAGAGAAATCTGAAAATTACAACCTGTTAGACGCCAGTAACTGCATTGTGTCACCAGGATTTATAGATATACATTGCCATTTACGTGAGCCAGGTGAAGAATATAAAGAAACTGTAGTTTCAGGAACAAATGCTGCTGCTGCAGGTGGATTTACAGCCATCTGTGCAATGCCCAATACAATACCGGCTATGGACAACAGGTCTGTTATTGAATTTATCACTAACAAATCAAAAGAAGAGGCTATTATAGATGTTTATCCAATAGGTGCCGTAACAAAAGGCAGAAAAGGAAATGAAATTACTGAAATGTCCGATTTGGCAGAAGCTGGAGTAATTGGATTCAGCGATGACGGGAACCCAGTATCTGATTCAAATATCATGCGCCACGCATTAGCTTATAGCTCAAGTCTAAATTTACCAATCATAAATCACTGCGAAGTGCCTGAATTATCAAACGGGGCTCACATGAACGAAAGTTGGGTGTCAACTTTATTAGGAATTAAAGGTATGCCAAACTCAGCTGAAGAAATAATGGTTGCAAGAGATATTTCGCTAGCAAAATTAACTGGAGGGCATATTCACATAGCTCATGTCAGTACGGAAGGTTCAATTAATCTCATAAGAAATGCGAAAAGTGAGGGAATAAATATAACTTGTGAGGTGACACCTCATCACCTAACTCTAACAGATAAATCAGTACTTGGGATCAACACCGACACTGGTAATTATGATCCTGTAACAATTAATTCATATAACACAATGGCAAAAGTTAATCCGCCTCTCAGGTCTTTATCAGATAAGAGTGCAATGATAGAAGGAATATTAGACGGAACAATAGATATCATAGCTACTGACCATGCCCCTCATTCAGAAATCGATAAAATGTGCACCATGGATGAGGCCGCTTTTGGCATAAGTGTTTTGGAAACAGCTCTTCCTTCACTTATATCATTAACAAAAACATCCAAAATAACTATTCCACTTCTCATAGAAAAGTTAACTGTTAATCCTGCAAATTTTTTAAATTTAGACATTGGAAGTATTGAAGTAGGTAAAGTTGCAGATTTAACTATATTTAATCCTACCGAAAAATGGAAAATACAGGCAAGCAAATTCTTATCTAAAGGTAAAAACACTCCACTAGATGGAGAAATTTTGACAGGTAAGATCAAAACAACTATCAAAAAAGGAGTCCCTATATACGATGACAAAAGGGAAGGTATAACAAAAGTATGAATGAACTAGCATTTTTAATATTACAAGATGGATCGATTTATCCTGGGGTCTCATTTGGGTACAACGATGAATCAGTATTTGGGGAAGTAGTGTTCAATACAGCAATGACAGGGTATCAAGAAATGCTGACAGACCCGTCATATGCAGGCCAAATCGTAGTGCCAACATATCCTTTAATAGGTAATTACGGGATAAGTGAATATTCTAACGAATCGAAAAAAATACAAGTTTCAGGATTAGTGGTCAGGCAGTATTGTCCAGAACCTAGCCATACAGATAGCGTTCAAACTATTTCTGATTTTCTAAAATCTCAAAATGTTCCCGGTATTAGTGAAATAGATACAAGAGCAGTAACCAAACGAATTCGCAATAATGGAGTAATGATGGGAGGCATCGCAATAGGAATAACAGAAAAAGACGCTTTGAAATTGATGAAAAAGACTCCTATTTATGACGAATTAGATTATGTTAATAAAGTTTCTACAAAAGAAACCTATAATTGGAATATAGGACTCCGAGATGCTGAATCACTAGATCCAAAATTAAAAATATTAGTTTCAGATTTTGGATTAAAGTACAACATATTAAGAATTTTAAGAAGTAAAGGTTGTCATGTTGAGGTGTTCCCTTCTAATGCTACAGCAGATGAATTACTTGAACGAAACCCAGACGGAATTATGTTATCTCCAGGCCCAGGGAATCCTGAATTATTAGACTACACAGCTAACATGACTAAAAAACTACTTGGAAGAGTGCCTATTATGGGGATATGCATGGGCAATCAAGTGCTTGGCAAGGCTATGGGGGGCAAAACATACAAATTGAAATTTGGACATCGCGGATCAAATCACCCAGTAAAAGATCTATTAACGGATCGAGTGTACATAACTTCTCAAAATCATGGATATTCTATAGATGCAGATTCGCTTCCACAAGAAGCTGAGGTGACCCACATTAGCATGAATGATTTAACAGTTGAAGGACTAAAACATAAATCATTACCAGCTATGAGTATTCAATATCATTCAGAAGCTTCTCCTGGTCCTAAAGACAACGAATATATTTTTGACCAATTCATAAATATGATAAAAGAATCAATATAAAAGCAGGTAAAAGTGACTAAATCATCTTATAAAAAAATCCTTGTTATCGGTTCAGGACCAATAATTATTGGTCAGGCCGCAGAGTTTGATTATGCGGGTACTCAAGCATGCAAATCCTTGCGAGAAGAAGGAATCGAAACAGTATTAATAAACTCAAATCCAGCAACCATAATGACTGATGCTGATATAGCAGACAAAGTATATATTGAACCCCTAACTGTTCCAATAATTGAAAAAATCCTTGAAAAAGAGTCTCCGGATGCTTTACTGCCAACATTAGGAGGCCAGACTGGATTAAATCTAGCAATAGAACTATATGAATCAGGTGTCTTAGATAAATACAATGTAAAACTATTAGGAAGTAATGTTAATACAATCAAAAGTGCAGAAGACCGTGATCTATTTCGTAAAATGCTCAGCGAGATAGGTGAACCTGTTCCTGCAAGCATGGTAGCAAACAGTAAAGAAGAGGCTTACTCAGCAAAAGAAGAAATAGGATTACCTCTAGTTATAAGACCTGCATACACGCTTGGGGGTACCGGAGGCGGCATAGCAAACTCAGAAGAAGAGTTTGAAGAAATCTCCTCATCGGGCTTATCCGCAAGTCCAATTCACCAGATACTAATAGAAAAATCTATTGTTGGATGGAAAGAATTAGAATATGAAGTAATTAGAGACAGCGCAGACAATTGCATAACCATATGCAATATGGAAAACATAGATCCTATGGGAGTGCACACAGGAGACAGCATTGTCGTTGCACCAAGTCAAACTCTTAGCGACAATGATCATCAAATGCTAAGGAGTGCTAGCCTAAAAATCATTCGCGAACTAGGTATTGAAGGCGGCTGTAATGTTCAATTTGCACTTGCTCCAAATGAATTAATTGCCAAAACACTCCCTGGATATACAGAATACCAAGAAAAATATTACGTGATAGAAGTAAATCCTAGAGTGAGTCGAAGTTCCGCGTTAGCAAGTAAAGCTACAGGTTACCCTATAGCAAGGGTAGCAGCAAAAATAGCAATTGGGAAAACATTAGACGAAATCCCAAATTCAGTGACTGAAAAAACATTAGCTGCATTTGAACCTTCTATAGACTACTGTGTGGTTAAAATTCCAAGATGGCCATTTGATAAATTTTCAACAGGAGACCGAATCTTAGGTACCCAAATGAAAGCCACTGGTGAAGTAATGTCAATTGACAGAACTTTTGAATCAGCATTTCAAAAAGCTATACGCTCTTTAGAAATAAGCAACCACTCTATCCTTTGGGAGGATACTAAATGGGATATATCAAAAGACACAAAAAATATAAACAAATCTCTTCTAAGGCCGAGTGATGAAAGGATGTGGGTTATTTTTGCAATGCTTCGAAAAGGAATTCCCTCTAAAACATTATCTGAAATAACAGGGATTGATCCTTGGTTTATGAATGCATTCGATACTCTTATAAAAATGGAATCAACATTAAAATATAATGAAATGTCCTACGAATTAATGAGATCAGCAAAAAGATTAGGTTTTTCAGATTCTGATATAGCAAAATTAACTCGAAATTCAAGCGAAGACATACGCAAAGCAAGAAAAAAATATGGATTGAGGCCAGTATACAAAATGGTCGATACTTGTGCAGGTGAATTTGAGGCTCTAACCCCATATTTTTATAGTACTTACGAAGATGAAAATGAAGCACTTCCGCTAGAGGGAAATAAGGCGATAGTCATAGGCAGTGGACCTATAAGAATTGGCCAAGGAATCGAATTTGATTACTGTTCTGTCCATGCAGCCTGGGCTTTACAACAAGAAAATGTTAAAAGCATTTTAATAAACTCAAATCCAGAAACTGTTTCAACGGACTTTGACACTAGTGACAGATTATATTTCGAACCTTTAGATGAAGAAAGTGTAAGAGACATAATAGAAAATGAAACTTCACATGATTCGGATAATTATCCCTCATCTATTGTTCAATTTGGAGGCCAAACAGCCATAAATCTATCGCAATATCTAAGTGAATATTCATTACCAATACTTGGATCTTCTGCTGAATCTATAGATACAGCTTCAGACAGACATCTTTTTGAAGAATTCTTAACCAAAGTAGGTATCCCAAACCCTCCTGGGTCAGCAGTTTCAACCTTAGAAGAAGCTTTAAATGTAGCTCAAGAAGTTGGTTATCCAGTTTTAGTAAGGCCTAGCTATGTTTTAGGTGGAAGAGCTATGGAAATAGTACAAAATGCTACAGAATTAGCTCGTTACATGAACAATGCATTTGAAGCAGGCGGAGGGCGCAGGGTGTTAATAGACAAATATTTTGAAGGTCGTGAAGTCGAAGTTGATGCTATATGCGATGGGGACAATGTGCTAATTCCTGGAATAATGGAACATGTTGAAAGAGCAGGAGTACATAGCGGAGATTCTATGGCTATATACCCAGCTTTAACACTATCTGAAAAAGAAATTGACACCATTGTTGACTACACAATACGCATAGGGAAGTCCTTAGATGTAAAAGGGCTAATGAATATTCAATATGTTGTTGTCGGGGGGTCTTCCTATAGAAATCCTCAAGAAGGTCGTACATTACGCGAAGATACACAAGTATACGTAATTGAAGTAAATCCAAGATCTAGCAGAACAATTCCTTTTATATCTAAGATAACGGGTGTCCCAATGGTAAATTTAGCCGTAAAAGCTATGTTAGGTAGAAAGATTACAGATTTTGGATACCAAGAAGGTTTATGGAAAAAACAGAAATCTATAGGTGTAAAAGCCCCTGTGTTCTCAATGTCAAAATTAGCTGGAGTAGATACATTCTTAGGGCCAGAAATGAAATCAACTGGAGAAGTTATGGGAATTGATACAGATTTCGAATCAGCTGCAACAAAAGCATTAATAGCAGCCAATCTTATGCTTCCAGAAAAAGGAAGTATATTAATGAGTATTTCAGATGAAGACAAAGCAGATTCCATACAATTAATTCATGAGCTTCATAAGATAGGTTATAAATTTTTCGCTACAGAAGGCACTGCCTCTGTAATAAGTGGATTAGGCTTGCCTGTTGTTATGGTTCCTAAAATTCTTGACCAAGAAGAAGGTCCAAATGTTGTTGATATCATTGATAATGGGACTGTTAATGCTGTAATAAATACAGTCACGGGAGATAGAGATGTATTGCAAGATGGATTTCATATAAGGCGTGCAGCAGTAGAAAGGAAAATACCTTGTTTTACTTCAATTGATACTGCTAGGACATCAGTATCCAGATTAGGCAAAAACGGAACCTCATTTAAAGTTACAACTATACAAGAACACCTAGGCTCTCAATGATCCCTATTCAAATTTCCATTGAAAATTTCATGTGCTACAAAGAAAGGGTAGATGAATTAAATTTGGCTGATGTCCACGTTGCGTGTTTATCGGGGAAAAATGGGCACGGGAAAACAGCTTTATTAGATGCAATAACTTGGGTACTATGGGGTAAATCACGCTCTAGAACTCAAGATGAATTGCTTCATCAGGGTGAAAACTCAATGCAAGTAGAATTAGATTTCTTAGTTCAAAATCAAACTTATAGGGCTACAAGAATACACACAAAAGGAAGAGGAGCATCATCAGGAAAAACTGAATTGAATTTAGAAATACTCTCTAGTGGGATTCCCACATCCATTATGGGGAATACCATACGTGACACAGAACAAAAAATAATACAATTATTAAATCTTGATTATGAAACTTTCATTAATACTTCATACCTAAGGCAAGGTGATGCTGATCATTTTACTAAAAGTAAGCCTGCTGAAAGGAAACAAATATTAGCTGAAGTATTAGACCTCTCATATTACGAATATCTAGAGACCGTATCCAAAGACAAATCAAAAAAATTCAAAGATAAGGTTTCTGAAAATAAAGCTATCTTAAATTCAAAAATACTAGATATGCCTGACAAATCATATTTGGAGACCAAATTAGCCTCGATAGAATCTGAAATTAAAAAAATCTCCCCCCATGAAAATATGCTCACTAAACTTTATTCAAATTTACTGTCACAAAGAGAAACTCGTACTCGTGTTGTTACAGAACAAAATAGACTTATACTTTCAATAAAAAACTCATCTGAAGAGCTTGAGGAACTAAAAAGTCAACTGGAAAACTGGAGTCATGAAATATCTGAGTTGGATGAGCTAATTAAAATCACAAGTAAAATAACTAAGAAGAAACTAGAGTTAGACAATACAAAAACCACATTGAACAAATATGACAATGACTTAATCTTATTAAAGGATTGGGAAAAAGACCTCGTCGTACTTAATCAGATTATCAATTTTGAAGAAGAAAAATTATCTCAAAATTTAGAAAAAGAACAAACTTTATTAAATTCAGAACTCCTTCCTAAAATATCTGAAAAAGAATATTTAAATAGTCAGATATTTAAAATAAAAAAATCTATATCAGATAATGATTCAGATATTGAATATTTAAATTCTAAAATAAAAAAGGCAGCTGATATAACGCACAAAATTAAAGAATTACAAATAAAAAATATTTCTTTAGAGTCCAATATGGGCGAGACAAGAAACAGATTCGATATATTAACGAAAGTAAACGCGACATGCCCGATTTGCGAACAAAACTTGGATGTTAAGTCAAAAGAAATCATCACAACCAAATTAAAAAAGTCAGGCTTAGAAGACAAAAATATTTATATCGAAAATAAAAATGAGATTACAAAATTTGAAGCCAGATTAAGCGAACTAAATATAGAAATAACAACTGATCAAAAAAAAATAACTGATTCGAAAAAAAATTTAGAAAGTAGCTTAATTGAAACAAATATTAAATTACAAAACTGCACTGATCTAATAAATAAAATTCCAGAAGCAGAGAATAAAGTAACTAATTTATCTAAAATAATCAAAAATAAAGAATTTAATATTGAAGAAAGAACAAAAATATCTTCACTTAATAATAGAATTTCATCATTATCGTATAACTCAGAAGATCATGTCAGAATCAAAGAGGAATATATTAAGCTGCAAGAATATGAAAATCTTTACTTACGATTAGAACAGGCAAAACAAAGAACTGAATTTTTAAATATGTTAGTGACTGAGAATCAAAATAATACCAGGAAAAGGGAATCTGATATATCAACGTGGAGATCCGACCTATCCAAAGTCGAATCAATTCTACAAGATGAATCTAATATAGAATCTGAAATTAAAAAAACAGATTTAGAATTAGAAACTATTCGAAAAAAATTACAAGAATTAATATCTGAGGAAAGTATTCTTAACAATCAAATAGACACTTTGAAAAAAATAGAGGCCGATATAAGTGATTTGAATTTAAAAATATCCTCTGATTCTAAAGAAATCGAGATCTATGATGAATTGTCTTCAGCATTTGGTAGAAACGGAATACAAGCATTACTAATTGAACGTGCGGTTCCTCAGATACAGAATACTGCAAATGAATTATTAAGCAGATTAACCCATAATAGAATGGCGATAAGGTTAACGTTTCAAAAAGGTCGCATAGATAGACTGACTGGCATCAATTCTGAAGAGCTAGATATAAGTATCTCAGATGATATAGGAACAAGAAATTATGAAACATTTAGTGGTGGGGAAACATTCCGGATTGACTTCGCGATTAGAATCGCTTTATCCAAATTACTAGCTTCAAGATCAGGGGCACCACTACCAATTTTATTTATAGATGAAGGATTTGGATCTCAAGACACTGAAGGGCAAGAGAAATTAATAGAAGCAATTCAGTCAATCCAAAATGAATTCGAAAAAATAATTGTCATCACACATATCGATCAAATGAAAGAGAATTTTGACCAGCGTATTGAAGTTATAAAGACAAGCGAAGGATCAAAAATACAAGTTATTTAACCAAAGGATATTTACAATGCCAAAAAACGTAACAGTTGTATTAGGAAGCCCATTCCCTGGTTCATCATCAGAAAAAATAGCTGATTCCATACTTAGTAAACTGAACTCTAATAAGTGGAATAAATATGTAGTTGACCTATCGACAATTTCTGCAGAAGCTCTATTGTTAAGAGATAAAAGTAATGATTTAGACCAGTCAATAGAAAAGGTCACGGAATCTAATTTGATTATCTCAACTTCTCCAACATATCGTGCTACATATACGGGTTTACTTAAATCTTTTTTTGACCAACTACCGCAAGATAGCTTAGTTAATAAATTTGCACTTGCCGTACAAACAGGTGGATCGGCCGATCATGCATTAACAATTGAGTACGGAATGGGACCAATGTTACGAAGTCTAGGAGCTACAATACTTTCGTCGTCAATATATTCTTGGGGAGAAGATTGGACTGAACAAAAAGAGCCTACATTGTCACTAACTAATAAAATTAATTTATCAGTTGTTGAAATAGATAAGTTAATTGAATAATCATGTTATCTTATTAATTTTTTGGTAAATACTGGCAAAACTGAAAATAAAACACTTTCCAGCAAAGTTAGAATAGCAATAAACATTGTTGAATCAAAGAAAAACCCTTGAGGAAACATCATAATAAGATAATCACGCCTTGGATCAAGTATCCACAAATCATTAGTAAAACTTATTAAATGAAAATACAGAAACAATCTGTCAAACCCAAAAACAGATAACCCACCAATAAGAAATATGAGCCCTAAAGTAAATATTGCCCCTTTAGATATATCCATTATAAGATTCAATATTTTACGATTAGAATACACAACTAATGCCACTATAGAATAAACAGTTAATATTAAAAAACTTACTATTTGAGCATATTTAACTATTTCAAGTAGATACTTAACATCTTTCATATGCATTATCTCTCGATTATTGTATAAGTTAGGAATAATATCACCATACATTTCTATTTTAATAACTATATATTCCTGATCATTATTAAAATAGTCTCGGATTTGGTCAGCTGCTAAATAAAGCTGCTCTATTTCAATTCCTGTATAGTCATCGATATTGTATTTATTAAATCCATATTCATATAAAAAATCAGAATTTATAATAAAAAATGCATTTGTCGTTACTAAAAGAATTGGTAACGATAAAAAAACAGGTATTAGTCTTAGTTTACGAATCATAAAGTAATATCACGTTATTTTTAATGTCATTTCAGTATATAGTAATAGTTAATAAGGAAACTAGGATTTATGGAGACAAAAATGACAACTGAAAAACTAGATTTTAATCCATCTTTTGAAGGATTAGAGGAAATGGTTACATATCTGACTGGACCGAAAGGTTGTCCTTGGGATCAAAAACAAACACCTAGTTCACTAACACCTATGTTGCTAGAGGAATGTCATGAATTGATCGAAGCTATAGAAAATAACGATATCGAAAACATCATTGAAGAAATTGGAGATGTTATTTTTCATTTAGCATTTCAAATTCAATTAGCAAATTCCAAAAACTTATTTGATTCCAGAATAATATTCCGCACCGTGATTGACAAATATATTCGCAGACACCCTCATGTCTTTGGAGGCAAAGAGGTCGAAAATATTCCTGAACTTAAAAAAAATTGGGAAGAAATTAAAAAACTTGAAAAAGAAGAAAGTCGATCTTCCGCATTAGACGGAATACCGAAATCTCTACCGTCACTTTCGCATGCTGAAGCTATTCAAAAAAGAGCCGCTAATACTGGATTTGATTGGGAAACTTTACCAGAAATTGACGAAAAAGTTATCGAAGAATTAGATGAATTAAAGAAGGCTAAATCTAAAAAAGAGCAACAGGAAGAATTTGGAGATTTAATATTTACTTTAGTTAATATAGCAAGACATCAGGGAATAAATGCAGAACAGGCATTAAGAGAATCTAATAGAAAATTCCTTTCACGTTTTACAAAAATGGAAGTTTTAAGTTCTAACAGAGGTCAAGAATTTGAAAAACTTAACATCAAAGAAAAAGATGCACTATGGGATGAAGTAAAACTCCTAGATTAGAAAGTAATTTATAGTAATATAGCCTGCAATAACGGAACAGATTCATGGATGAAATAATAATAGATAAATTAACTAAAAAATATGGGGATTTCAAAGCAGTCTCCAATATATCTTTCAAAATACAAAAAGGTGAGATATTTGGACTAATAGGACCCAATGGTGCCGGTAAGAGCACAACTATGAGATCTATCATGAATTACATATTTCCAACAAATGGCAAAATATCGATCGCGGGATTAGACTCAGTAAAAGATTACTTAAAAATACGCAATCTTATAGGTTATTTGCCTGGCGAATTTACTACGTATGACAACATGACCGGTCTTCAATATTTAAATCATATTCTCCATTTAAGAAATCAGTCTCACAAAATAAATTATGCTAAGTTATTATCAAAAAAATTTGATTTAGATCTAAATAAAAAAGCTAAAAAATTATCTAAAGGTAATAAACAGAAAATCGGAATAATACAAGCTTTTTGCCATGACCCTGAAATTCTTATTATTGATGAACCCACTAGTGGACTTGATCCTTTAAAACAGCAAGAATTTGACGACCTAGTCCTTGAATTTAAAGATAGAGGTAAAACTGTTTTTATCTCATCTCATGTTTTGCCAGAAGTAGAAACCCTTTGTGACAGAGTAGCCATAATTAAAAATGGAGAAATTGTCGCTGAAAATAAAATGTCCGAATTAAAGTCTTTCACGATTAACAGGTATGAAATTGTATTTAAAAATGAAATATATGAGCAAAATTTCCAGAATTCAATTGGTGTAGAAAACATTGTTAAGTCAGGAGAAAAATATATATTTGATATAAAAGGAGATATAAACAAATTCTTAAAAGAAATATCTTCAAATGAAATATCTTCTTTTAAGAGCATAGAACCAGATCTCGAAGAGATATTCCTTTCTTTATACAATAAAAATAGAGAAGAAAAATATAATGCTAACTAATATTTTATTAAAATCACTTTGGGACTTTAGAAAAGCAGCAATTTACTGGTTTATAGGGATTTTCTTTCTAGCAACTTACATAATGTTTGTCGTGTCTTCAATCGAATTGGGTACTTTTCAGGAAATATCAGAAAGTATGCCAAAGGCTTTATCTCAATTTATCGGTGGCGAATCAGGTCTTGATTGGGGAAGTATAGAAGGATTTTTAAATGCCCAAGTATTTACAATCATGGCTCCAATCATGGCAATAGCTGTAGCAGTAAATTATGGTGGAAAAGCAACAGCACAGGAGGAAAGCTCCAAAAGCTTAGATATAATTCTTTCTACTCCTATTTCCCGCGAAAATTTTATTGTGCAAAAAATACTCTCAATGATTATTAAAACTTTATTTATAGCATTAACTCACTGGGTCTCTTATATCACTTTAGGAATAATTTTCTCACAAAACATGCCAATAGAAGGCTTGTCAGCTATCTGTTTCAATCTGTTTTTAATGGGAATTACATTTGGTACGATATCGGTATTTATAGGTACTTTAAGCGGTAACGCCTCTCAAGCAATAAGTATCGGAGGGGCACTAGCATTAATAGGATATTTAGTAGCAAATATTGCTCCGCTAGTTGATTCATTAAATAACACGAAATATTTTGCACTATTTTATTATTATAAAGGTGGCGACCCCTTAAAATTTGGTTTTCATTCTTGGCATTGGATACCATTTGTAGTTATAACTTTCATGTTTATATTTTTATCAATATACCAATTTAAAAAAAGAAACTTACTATAGAAATAATATTGGTAGTAATAAAAATATAAACATGACCTCAAAAAATTAAAGATTATGTTCTTAATAAACAAACCTTTGCTACGTTCTTCTAAATCTTTTTGCAAGATTATTGTTATCTATACTAAATAATGTCGGTCTGCCATGTGGACAGTTATTAGGTTGGTGACAATTTTCTAATTGTTTTATAAGAGTTTCCATTTCTAATAATGACAATGATTTCCCTGCTCTTATTGCTCCATGACAAGCAATTGAGTATGCAGCTTTTTCTTCCCAAGTCTCAAAATGTTTACCTTCTTCTAAAACAGCTATCATATTTTTAAATGCCCGAACAGGATTTTGAGTAGCCAAAACATGTGGTATTGATCTAATAATATAAGTACTATCCCCAAAGGATTCAATTTCCATCCCTAAAATATTGAAGATCTCTTCATTTTTCTCAATCGTTTCCATTTGCATATCATCAAGATCTACAACAATCGGTTCTAATAATTTTTGGACATCTGGATCATTATTTGCATATCTATTAATAACATTCTCAAACACGATGCGTTCATGGGCAGCATGTTGATCTATTACATATAAAGATTCAGGCCCTTCGCATACTATATATGTTTTAGATATTTGACCAATAACCCTAAGAAGTGGGAGAACATTTTTAGGGGTATATGAACTATCAGAATTAGAAGCTCCAATACGATCTGTCAAATCCAAAGTTGGTGTTTCAAAAATATTATTATTCCTAGAATCTATACTTTGAATACCATCTTCATTATCAGTCATATATAAATCATTATTATCAAATGTGACGTCAAGAACTGGCATTTTTTCAAGTAGTGTATTTCTAATACTTTTCTGAATTAAAGAAAAAATAAGATTTTCTTTATGAAATAAGACTTCAGTTTTAGCAGGATGAACATTAACATCCACATCATCAAACGGAATAGATATGTTTAGCATCCCAAATGGAAATTTTCTTTCAGCAATAAATCCATGATAAGCCTGTTCAAAGGAATACGAGAGCGATTTACTTTGAATCAACCGTTCATTCACAAATAAATTTATATGCGATCTATTAGACTTGTTTTGAGTAGGATTACTAACAATTCCTTCAACAATTGTACCTGGATATATCTCTTCAAATTCTGATTTGTCTAGAATCAACATATCATTGGCAATATCACGACCATATATTTCCACCATGACATCTCTAATATCTCCAGATCCTGATGTGACAAAAGATCTAGAGTTAAGTTGATGGTATTCAAATGAAACATCTGGACGAATAATGGAATATTTTTTTATTAAGGATAATATTCTTCGAGATTCAGCAAGTGGTGAACCTAAAAATTTCCTTCTAGCAGGAAAGTTATTAAACAATCCAATAACCTTAAATATGGTGCCCGTATTAGCAGCTATAGGAGATTGTGATAAAAATTCTCCATCTTGAACTATTATGTGTGTACCTATATCCGATTCATGAGTCTTAGTAATTAACTCTACCCGAGATATTGCCGCGATACTGAAAACTGCTTCTCCTCTAAATCCTAAGCTAGATATATGGTCTAAATCATCAATATGTTCAATCTTACTAGTAGCAAATCTTTCAAAAACTAGCCCAGCCTCATCATATGGAACCCCTACACCATTATCTGAAATCTCGATTGAATCAATTCCACCATTACTTAAAGAGATTTTTATTTTTGTTGCTTTTGCATCCAAAGAGTTCTCAATAAGTTCTTTTACAACAGAAACGGGACGCTCAACAACTTCTCCTGCTGCTATACGAGCAGATATTTGAAGAGGTAATAACTTAATGCTCATAAATATTCTCTAGATCTGCAATTAAACTATTTGATAATTGATTTCATCAGTGTTGCAAAAGATGAATTTTTAATTTCTATATTCTTAGAAAGATATTCTATTTGATCAATAGGTGACACCAGAATAGGATCAATTCGTGTTCTGTAATCTTCATATTTAGGATTATTAGCTAAATTGACAAATGAGTCAAATGATTCCCAAGTATATCTATGACCACTTCTAGAAATTTGCTTTATAGCGTATCCGGACTCAAATAATATAGGAATAGCACCTGCAACATCCCAAATATGTGAAGATGAAATCACAGCATATTGTGAAATACCTAAAACTAATAGAGAAAGCTCATACGCAATACTTCCTCCCATTCTTAATTCACCACTATGACCCTTAAATTCTTTAGAAAATTTAAATCTCTTATCAAAGCTTCCTGGCAAAGTTATTATTCCAGAAGAATTAAACTCAGAAGAAATATCATTTATATATTTTTGATCATTTATCGTAACCCCCATCCCTTTTACCGCACTTATAATCAAATGGCCTTTGGAATTGGGCCAAGGAATATATAATGCCCCTGCAACAGGCTCCCCTTGAAACAAGAGACCTATAGAAGAAGCATATAGAGGAAATCCATTCAAAAAATTTCTAGTCCCATCTAAAGGATCTATGACCCACACAAGATCAGAAATATTTCCATCATTATTTTTATCTTCTTCACCAACAACATCATGGTTCGGGTATTTATCATGTATCGCTTTGACTAATGACTCTTGAGCTTCCGTATCGGCTAAAGTAACAGGATCCGATTTCTTAGAATCTTTAAATTTAACATCTAAATATTTAGAATCTAATCCTGGATTCTTAAAATATTGCTCTAAAATAGCACCAGATATTGCTGCAAATTTCGGAATGTCAGAAAAAACAATAGAAAGTTCTTGGGATGTTAATGAATCGGACATAATTACAATTTACTTATAGCATTAATAGTCTCGATAATAGTACTTGCACAACTACTACCAATATTCCCTTTATCTCCACCTGATCTAGCTAATGCATGCTCAGAATTACGAGTTGTTAATACTCCAAAAGCTATCGGGACGCCAGATTCAATTGAAACATCTAATATCCCTTTAGAGGCCTGAGAAGCAACATATTCATAATGGTCAGTTTCTCCCTTTATAACTGCTCCTAGACAGATAACCCCATCATATTCTAAAGAATATGCTAAATGAGATGCTACAACTGGGATTTCAAATGCACCTGGAACAAAAACAACCGTTATATTAGATTCATTTACCCCATGAGCTAAAAGAGTTGTCTTAGCTCCTTCTAATAAATTTTGAGTAATTTGATCATTAAATTTAGAAACGATTATTCCAATATTTACATCATTCCCGTCTAATGACCCTTCAATGATGTTCATTAACTTTTATCCTTTGAATCAAGTGGGGCCTCAATGGGGTCTAACACATGACCCATTTTTACTCTTTTTGTTTCCATATATTCTTTATTTTCAGATTTATAAGGAGCTATTATGGGAACTTGTTCAATAATTTCTAGGCCAAATCCTTCAAGCCCAATTCGCTTAGTCGGATTATTTGTTAATATCCTCATTTTTCTGACACCCAAATCTGTTAAAATCTGAGCTCCAACACCATATTGTCTTGGGTCAGGCGAGAAGCCTAAAGCAATATTTGCGTCAACTGTATCGTACCCTTTATCTTGTAAGTCGTAAGCTTTAAGTTTATTGTGAATGCCAATCCCTCTGCCTTCTTGCCTCATGTACAAGAAAACCCCTGCCCCTTCTTTCCCAATAGCCTCTAAAGCTAAATCACGTTGGTCCCCACAGTCGCATCTAGCACTACCAAATACATCGCCGGTAAGACATTCACTATGAACTCTTACCAATACTTCATCATCAGGACCTATATCCCCTTTAACAAATGCAACATGCTCATAAAGATCTACAATACTATTATATGAAACAGCTTTAAAATCTCCATATTCTGTAGGTACCCGAGCTTCAGCAACCCTTTCAATTAATTTTTCATGCTTTCGCCGATATGTTATTAAATCAGCAACAGATATTATTTTCACATTATGTTTTTCTGAGAATCCTTCTAAATCTTTCATTCTTGCCATGCTTCCATCTTCAGCCATTATTTCACATATGACTGCTGCCTCTGAAAGATTTGCTAACCTGCACATATCAATAGATGCTTCAGTTTGACCTGCTCTTTTCAGAACGCCACCTTCAACATACATAAGAGGAAAAACATGACCTGGACGCCCTAAACTCTCTGGTTTTGTATCGTCATCAATTAAGGCTTTAATCGTAGCTGCACGATCCGGTGCTGATATTCCTGTCGAAGTCCCCTCTAGATAATCTACTGAAACAGTAAACGCAGTACTTAATGGTGCAGTATTATTAGGCACCATTAAAGGTAAGTTCAATTTCTTAAGCCTATCTGACAACATAGGAACACATATCAAGCCTTTCCCATAAGTAGCCATAAAATTAATGTCCTCCGCAGTCACTAATTCGGCGGCCATTACTAGATCACCTTCATTTTCCCTATCTTCATCATCAACAATAATTATCATTGCCCCTGACTTAATATCTTCAATTGCATCTTCTATCTTCGAAAACGGCATATATCTCCCATAAAATAATTACTTATTATATATATTACATCGAACGGCTAATTAATTTTTCTACATACTTTCCAATAATATCGCATTCTAAATTAACAGAATTACCAACAATCTTATCTCCCAAAGATGTATGTGAGTATGTATATGGGATCAAAGAAATCCCAAAGGCGGTGTCATCACAATATGTAACTGTTAAACTTATTCCATCAATACATATGAATCCCTTTTCAACAATATACTTCAATATTTTCTCGTCAGCCTCAAACGAAAGATTAAAAGCATCCCCATCAGAAACAATAGATGATATGACTCCCATACCGTCAACATGTCCTTGAACAATATGACCTCCTAAACGTCCATTAACTGAAGTTGACCTTTCCAGATTCACTAAATTCCCTTGATTGAGGTCACCTAAATTAGTTCTCCTTAATGTTTCCGGGACTACATTAACGTCAAAAGATTTATTTGTTTTTGATATTACAGTAAGACAAGCTCCATTAACACAAATACTATCTTTGATTTCTAAATCTTCTACTACCAATGACGAATTAATCGAAAGAATAGAATCGGACGTATAATTTACAGTAGATACTTCTTCAATTATGCCAGTAAACATCAACAATACCCTGTTACTAAAATATCATTATCTATAGTTTTATATTGTACAGAATTCAATCTAATAATTTCTGACATTAAAGATACTCCTCGTCCAGACACTGCATTCAAAGAATCTAATCCGCCAATAATAGCTGGAGCAATAAATGCATGAACTTTATCAACTAGATTTTCATCAAAAAAAGCCCCTATTAAAGTGGGGCCACCTTCAATAAGAACCGAGGATACAGATAATTCACCTAAATATTTCAGAAGACTCTTTATGTCAACCTTAAGGTCATTCTCAGAAAAAACAGCAACTTCAACTGATTCAGGGAAGTTTATTTTTTTATCACTAGTAGTTGCAATGATTGTGTGATTACCATCATTTATGACGTTACTTTTAGATGAAATCCTAAGTTCTGAATCAAGAATTACTCTAATAGGATTTTTACTGCCTGAAATAGTAGAATTTCTCACGGTAAGAAAAGGATCATCAGCAATAACTGTTCCAATCCCAACCATTACAACGTCTGATGAAGCTCTCATATTATGAGCCTCAATCCTAGATTGATCGTTTGTAATCCATTTAGAATCTCTTAGTCTAGTAGCAACTTTCCCGTCTAATGTTGATGCGAATTTAACTGTTACAAGTGGGGTGCCGGTCTTCATCAATTTGATATGTGATTCCATTTGACGTAACGAATATTCTTCTAATTCACCAATATAAACATCAATGCCAGCATCTTTTAGTTTTGATATACCTAATCCATTCACTCTTGGATCAGGATCAATAATAGATATTCTAACTTGAGAAATGCCAGATTCTATGATTTTATCTATACATGGTGGGGTTCTCCCATAATGGGCACAAGGTTCTAAGGTTACATACAGTGTAGAATCAATGACATTAGGGCCTGCGTCTTTTATTGCTTCGATTTCAGCATGCGGGGTGCCTGGGGCTCCAGTCCATCCTTTGCCAATTATTTCCCCGTCTTTAACAATTACGGCTCCAACAGGAGGATTAGGTTTAGATATTCCAACTGAATTATGCGAAATATCTAGAGCCATCTTCATGATGGGCATACCAGACATTTTAAAAATCCTGATGTATTTTACTAGCAGTAGCGTCACTCTGGCCCTGATATTTACTGCCTAATTCGGGCGACCCGTACGGGAATTCTGCCGGTGTAGTTAATTTCAAATATGAGAGTTGACCTATTTTCATGCCAAAATATAAAGTTATAGGCAAATTTGCTACATTACTAAGTTCTAATGTCAAATGCCCTTTAAACCCTGGATCCACATACCCTGCTGTTGAATGTATCAGTAGCCCTAATCTCCCTAAAGAACTTTTACCTTCAACTCTAGCTACTAAGTCGTCAGGTAATTCAATATGCTCCAAGGTACTACCAAGGACAAATTCACCGGGATGCAAGATAAAAGGTTTATCGTCATCAATTTGGACTTTCTCAGTTAAATCTTCAACTCCTTTTCGAACATCGATAAATGGCATCCTTGAATTTCTAAAGACTAAAAAGTCATTATCTAAATGAACGTCTACGCTCGCTGGCTGTATAGCATTATCTCCAAGTGGATTTATTACTATTCTGCCTGCCGCAATTTCTTCTTTTATAGTTCGATCACTTAGAACCATTGTTCCCTCCAAATCACACATAATTTTCATTTCCATCAATATTATGTTACCTCATGATAAGAATACATCACATAGGTAAAATTAAAAATATTATTCATTTAAAAGATATAATAATAATTATGTACTCATTTTCTAGAAAAAATTTATTGCCTACAGAATTAATTGAAACTTTAATTTTAACCGGTTTAATATTTTTTGGATTACACATAGCAATCCAAAACTATCAGGTTGAAGGATCAAGCATGCATCCTACTTTAAAAGAGGCAGAATGTGTCATTACAAACAAATTAGCTTATGCAAATATAAATAATAAATTTATATTTGCATCTCCTAAATTAGGAGATATAGTAATTTTTGAATACCCTGAAGATAGAAATAGAAATTTCGTTAAAAGAATTGTCGCTCAACCTGGAGATACAATAAGCATGGAAAACGGAAACGTTTATATAAATGGAAACAAGCTGATTGAATCTTATGTTGTTAACACTGGGTCAACTGATTATTTACCATACCTCATAAAAGAAAATGAATATTTCGTTTTAGGAGATAATAGATCTGCAAGTAATGACTCAAGATCTTGGGGAACCATAAAAACTGAACACTTAATAGGCAAATATATGTTTCAATATAATTCCCCTATGTGTTCAGTAATAAAATATAAAAGTAACGAAATTCAGTAATTCGTAATATAATGTGATCTTGTTATCAAATAATACGGGCCGGTAGCTCAGTTGGTAGAGCAACGGACTTTTAATCCGTGTGTCGTGGGTTCGAATCCCACCCGGCTCACCACATTCCCGTAAAATCGTATATGCACCGATATATATTTATAAGAGTATTACTAGTTCCTATTACTGTCATAAGTGCCGGTAGCATTACATTTTTCCTACTACAACTAGTCCCTGGCGACTATGTTAATACTCTAAATTCTGAAGGTGGTGCAAGTTTCAAATCTATGAAGGTATTACGTGAAGATCTAGGATTAACCGAACCAATTATTGTTCAGTATGCAAAATGGATAAAAAGTATATTCAGTGGAAGTTTAGGCTACTCTGTACTTGGAGATAAATATGTCTTGCCTGTACTAATAGATAAACTTGAAACAACCCTGACTTTATCGATATTATCAATGATCTTTTCATTGGTAGTATCGATACCATTAGGCGTAATAAGTGCAATGAAAAGAGGTTCTAAAATTGACGAAATCATTAGGGTGTTTACAGGTATAGCAATTGCAACTCCACCATTTTGGATAGGTTTACTAATTATCAATTTAACATCAACACAGCTTAATTGGGTACCTCCTCTTTTTTATCGCCCTTTCCATATTGATCCAATTACAAACCTAACATTTATGGTCTTCCCAGTTTTAACCATCGTTCTAACTAGTTCATCTATAATAATCAGGTTATTAAGATCTATGATTTTAGAGGAACTCTCTCAAGATTATGTGAGAACTGCGTATGCAAAGGGATTGTCTTCATATGGAGTTATGATGATCCATGTTCTTAGAAACGCAAGTATTCCTATAATTACTATGATGGGATTTTTCTTTAGTGCAATCCTTGGAGGAGCTGTTGTTGTAGAAACTGTATTCAACCTACCTGGATTAGGAAGTGAATTAGTAGAAGCCGTGGTATCAAGGGATAGTCCTATGCTACTAGGAATAGTTGTAGGACTTAGTGCGATAATGTGTACTTGGATTTTAATCATAGACCTAATTTATGTACTTATTGACCCCCGAATTAAATATTCATAGGTTTAAAAACTTAATCTAGCTTCAATATGTGCTTTTTGAAAATCAGATAATTCTCCTGAAACACTTTCTTCATACTTCTTCTTGGCCCATTTTTATAAAAATGGGCCACAATATGTTCTTTTAGTTATATACTTCATGGATGACAAAACAAAAATCACATACTGCGCTAGTTACAGGTAGCACTCAAGGTATAGGGAAAGCTATAGCAATAGATTTCGCTAGTAACGGTATGAACGTAATAGTTACAGGCAGAAATAAAGAGAACTTAGAAAATGTCATAGCAGAACTATCCGAGTATCCCATAAATTCTTACTCTATAGCCGCTGATCTAAATGATCCTAACGGGGTTGCATCAATAGACAAATATATTACAGAAAATGACCTCAATGTAGATGTATTAGTAAATAATGCTGCATACATACATCCCAGAGTTGAAGTTATTGATTTTGATATGGCAGAATGGGAAAAAGTAATAAATGTAAACCTCACAAGCGCCGTAAAGTTAATTAAGGCTTTACTACCATCCATGACCAAAAATGAATATGGAAAAATAATTAATATCTCTTCCATTGGAGGGAGAAAAGGAGCAGCTGGCCGATCTGCTTACAGGGCAACAAAGGCAGCGATGATCAGTATTACAGAATCATTAGCATCCGAAGTAAAAAAACATGGCATAGACGTAAACTGCATATGCCCGGGCAGTGTTTTAACCGAAGGGTACATCACTGCTTTTGGGAATAACTTTACCACAAACTCAAGCATCCCTATGGACAAAAGCAACATGATGGATCCCAAAGAAATAGCAAAGATATGCTCTTTCTTAGTGCAAGATGAGTCTGCAGCCATTACAGGTGCCGTAATAGACGCTTATGGAAGTTCAAATCCGCTGTTTATGTAATAACAGGAGAATCATATCTTAGAATATTCTGTCATTATAGATCCTTTAATTTTAGACCCCGTAACACTAGATGCTTTAGATATTTTAGTAGTAGCTGCTGTAATTTTCATAGCATCACTAACCGTAAACTCATTAGGGTTTGGCTATGGAATGGTAGGAGCTCCCCTCATGCTATTGGCGCTAGAAGCACAAGAAACTGTGGTCATATTAGGTCCAACTGCAGTTATGGCTGGGTTTCTAACATTCTGGAGAAATAAAAAATACATCGATTGGCCAGTTATGGTGCCAATAGTAAGTTTGGGTAGTATTGGAGGCCTGACGGGAATTTATATTCTTGCAACTTCAGATGAAACAATAATTAAAATAGCAATAGTCATAGTCATAATACCCTTAACTTTAATAAGTTTTTTAAATCCTACAAGTTTAAAAGAGAAAATGCCTTACCCACGTATAGTAGGGCCAATTGCAGGGTTCTTTGCTGGACTTATGCTAGGTGCCATGGCAATTGGAGGACCTCTTCTAGTCTTATTCATGATGATACAAGGATGGACTAGCCATAAAATACGTGCATCTATGTCATTATGCTTGGCATGTTTTGTGAGCGTCGCAACAATCGGCTTTTACCCAGCAGGTTTATACACTGAAGAAAATGTTTCATTAGTCGGAATATCAATATTACCTTTAATTGTAGGCAGCATAGTAGGAGCAAAAATAGCATCAAAGCTAAATGAGTCGCTCTTTAGAAAAGCGACCGTATCATTAATATTCGCGTCATGCGTTGTTATATTATCAAGAGAATTAAACTTAACTCAGTATATAAATATTTAATTTATTACTACTAAGCAAAATTCACAATTTATATCCCAACCTCCGCATTTTTGGCAGTACATAATTCAAACCTCAGTATTGTAATTGCAAATTATGTTTAGAAAGAAGTATCTGTATATATAATACTGTATTTTAATACTTAATACCACCAAACAGTTATTAAATTAATGTTAAATAATGTGTTGTTTCTCAGTCTACTCAACAATCGCTCTTTGGGCTGAATAAGCGCAATTTTCACAAGACTTCTCTGCAGATGGCAGTGTATTAGAGTTAAGGACTATGTGCATTTCTAAAATTTTTTCTTCTATCCAGTAAGGATTACATTCGTAAGGCACAAGAGTTTCTTCAAAAATTAATTGTCCACTAAAAGATTTGGCATTTCTGTCAGCATTACAAACATAAAAATACCCAGTAGGCGAAACTTTAAATCCCATCTTAGAGAGTAAGTATGCGTAAACATCTAACTGGGTTTTATAGCTTTCGTGATAGGCATCCGAGAGATATTTCCATCTCACAACGGAATCATTCTTAGCTTGAGATTTATAATCTACGACAATAAGTTCGTTGGTTGACGGTTTATACCAAATATCATCCACACCACCATGTAAAATAATATTCGTATTCTCAACATGATGCTGGAGTCCTCCGTGCAAAGAATTTCTCCAATTATCCATCTGGTCATGTTTAAAAGGAACAATATCATTCAAACCGTGTTCAACAAATATCCTGTGAGGAGTCTCTAATTCTCGACAAATATCAAATTCTTTCTTAAGTAAAACATCAGTAGTTTCATTTAAACTCCAACCTGGAGTTGAAGGAGAAACAATTCCTTTAACTCTATCTAAGTAAAAACATCTTTGACATGACAAGAAATCATTGAATTTACTCCTACTGAGTTTAAATACACCTTCTTGCCCGGGGGTATATATGCTACTAGCCCTAACCCTTAAACCTGTAGCCTCAACTTTCTCCCCTTTTCTATTACGCTTTAAACTAATCATGAATCACTCTCTAATCTGTGCTCAAATATATCGTTTTTTCTAATTCTGATGACTTATATATAGATAAAGCTGTATCTAAAACTTGCATAGAAAAATCTATATCCATATCGGGTTGAGTCCCTTCTAGCAAATGATCCACAAAGCTTTTAGCAGCCCCTTTGAAACCTTCAATCCAGTCCATAGGCATACTAAATGAAGTCACCTCATCTCCTTTTACAAGAACTAAAGGAGGCATATCTAACAATTCCCCTGTACATCTTGTTACCCAAATTGTTCCATTTTGTCCAATAATTTCAAAAAATTCATCCATAGGATAGTATTTCGTCCTAAAAGGCATTCCTGGAGATGAAGAATAATCAATAGTTATCAAGCGATCTTTATTTTTCACCTTCATTACGGCGGCACTAGGAGTTTCCTCAAGGGGACCATCTCCTTCTAATGAATTAATTGTCACGATACTTGCAATCTTTTCCACGTAACCTACCCAAGAAATAGCTGTAGCGTATTTATGCCAACCATCATCATATAAAACCCCCCCTGGATTTAAATTAGAATCAGTGCGCCAATCTAGAGCCCCATCTTCAACCTGAATTCCTTTAGAGTCCCAGCTCCCTCTTATAGTTCGGATCCTAACAAGACTAGGGTCTCCAATTTCCCCGCTAGCAAGAAGTTCTGTCGCTTTTAATATAGGTGGATAGTAAAGAAAATTTTCAGTAATCCTAAAGGTTTTATCTGATGCCCGAACTGCGTCACGTATTCGATATCCTTCTTCCATTGTCACTGCCAAAGGTTTTTGACAAGAGACATGTTTGCCACTATTTAATGACTCTATGATTTGAGTTGAATGCATATGGGTCGGAGTCAACAACTCCACTGCATCTACATCTGCATCATTTAAAACATCTTGAAATTCAGTATAGATTTTGGGGCTTATCCCCCATATCCTTGCTTTATCATAAGCTCTTTCTTTTATTGGATCACAAAGAGCAACAATTTCACAATTTGGATGTTCAAGATAACCAGGAACATTCAATTTTGATATGGTCCCACAACCCACAATAGCCATTTTAATTTTATTCATGCCCGACTCCGCAAATAACTAAATGTACATAACTCAAAAGTATAATATCTCAAACAATGAATCTCAGATATAATAAAACAATGAAATTCAAAAAACACATGTTTTATTTTGCGTGTTTACTTTTAATTACATTAAGTTTAGTTAATTGCATGGCAAACGATAATACTCAAAATATTGAATCCACAGTAATCGCAAGTATTACTGAAGCTTTTAATAAAATATCAACTCCGACTCCTATTATTTTAGCAACATACACCCCACTTCCTACATACACACCATACCCTACTTACACCCCAACAATTATTCCAACTATCACTCCAACATTTACTCCATTGCCCACCTATACCCCCCTTCCTACCTATACTCCTCTTCCTACCTATACCCCTTTACCAACTTATACTCCAATCCCTACCCCTACCATTACTCCTACAATAAAAATAAGCGATGTTTTAGACACAATAAAAGATTCAGTTGTTAAAATTCAAACAAATAGTAAAAAGGGGAGTGGAGTTATTGTTAAAGAAGACGGAACAATAATTACAAACTACCATGTTATAGCAGGTGCGAGCTACATTAATGTTACATTCCATGATGGTTCTAGCAAAAGCGGAACATTAATTGGAAGCGATTCATCAAGAGACCTTGCAATAGTCAGTATATTTGGAGACAACTACATTCACTTACCACTAGATCAATCTCATAATCCTAGAATTGGAGATTCAGTATACGCACTAGGGTATCCACTAAAAGGTAATTATTCGGTAACAGCTGGAATAATGTCATCAACTGTTACTCTAAGCAAAGGGCCATTCAAGTATATACAGACTGATGCGTCTTTAAACCCAGGCAATAGTGGAGGGCCATTAGTTGATGAAGACGGTAACCTTGTTGGCATAAACACTTCTAGAATGGAAACTAGCGATGGTCGCACTGTTCAGGGAGTAGGGTATGCTTTACTGGTAAAAGAACAGCAAGAATTCATAAATAACTTAATAAAATGATTACAAAAAAAATAAGGATGCGGCTTAATGGGATTTAAATGCGGAATAGTCGGCTTACCTAATGTTGGAAAATCTACGTTATTTAATGCCCTAACTCAGACTAGTAATGCTCAAGCTGAAAATTATCCGTTCTGCACTATAGATCCCAATGTAGGCGAAGTAGCTATACCTGACAATCGCTTAAAAACGTTAACCACAATAAGTGATTCCAAATCAGTAATACCTACAAAAATGTCATTCGTAGACATAGCCGGATTAGTAAAAGGAGCCTCTAAAGGTGAAGGATTAGGAAACAAATTCCTTGCAAATATTCGCGAAATGGATGCTATAGCATATGTTATCAGGTGTTTTGAAGACCCCGATATAGTTCATGTAAACGGAACTATTAACCCAGTTGAAGATAGTGAAATAGTTGAAACTGAATTAATGCTATCTGATCTAGAAAGCATTGAATCAAGAATTCCATCGATCGAAAAAAAAGCTAAATCTGGGGATAGTGAAGCAAAAGAATTGCTACCCATCGTAACTGGTGTTCACGAATTATTAAGTACAGGAAAACCGGCCCGATTATTAAAAATATCTGAACCAGAAAAGCCTAAATTAAAAGGCTTACAATTACTGACGAGCAAACCAGTGCTTTACATATGTAATGTTTCCGAGGAAGATGCAACTACAGGCAACAAGTATTCAAAACTAGTCCAAGACATAGCAAATAAAGAAGATGCACTTTCAATCATAATTTCAGCAAAAATAGAATCTGAAATATCGCAACTAAATAACGAAGAGAAAACCGAATACCTAACAGCATTAGGATTAGAACAATCTGGATTAGAGCAAGTAATCCAATCTGGTTACAAGCTTCTTAACCTAATAACTTACTTCACCTCAGGACCCAAAGAATCTAGAGCTTGGACTATCCCAAAAGGGTCTAATGCACCAAGAGCTGCAAGAGAGATACATACTGATTTCGAAAAAGGATTTATTAGAGCAGAAGTAGTCAGTTATGAAGATTACGTAACTTTACAGGGTGAACAAAAATCTAAAGAGGCAGGTAAAATGAGAGTTGAAGGAAAAGATTACATAGTCGAAGATGGAGATGTTATATATTTCAGGTTCAATGTTTAGTTCTTATTCCTGTCTTCTCTTTTTCTAGCATTAGCAGCTAGAAGTTTCTTCCTAAGTCTCAAATTTTTAGGAGTTATCTCAAGGAACTCATCTTGTGAAATTATATCTAAAGCTTCCTCTAAACTATATACTAAAGGCCTAACTAATTGAGTTCCTATATCAGCAGTGGATGATCGCATATTAGTTAGCTTTTTCTCTTTACAAACATTTACAACAAGATCAGATGATCGAGAGTTAACCCCAACTATCATACCTTCGTAAACTTTGGTACCTGGCCCAATAAGGGTTTTGCCCCTTTCTTGAGCGTTGATTAAACCGTAGGCAACAGCATCTCCAGGTTCAGAGGCTATTAGAAATCCATGAGAGGACTTACGGATTTCACCTTTTAAAGGATTATATGATTCAAATCTACTTGTTATGATTCCGTCTCCATGGGTTGCATTTTGGAAAAATGACCGAAATCCAATAAGTCCTCGTGTTGGGATTGAAAACCGCATCTTAATAGTCTCTGAATCAGTATTCAAAACATCTATTAATACACCTAATCGCCTAGTAAGATCATCAGTCAAAATTCCATAAAAATCTTTATTCGTCTCTATCATAAGCGTCTCGTACGGCTCATGCTTTTTCCCGTCTATATCTTTTATTATCGGCTCAGGTTGAGATACTTGAAATTCATAACCTTCTCTTCTCATAGTCTCAGCTAAAATTGAAAGGTGGAGTTCTCCTCTACCGCTAACATCAAATTGATCTGGATTATCTGTTTTATTCAACCTTAACCCAACATCCGTCTTCAATTCATTAGTTAGCCGTCTATATAATTCTCGTGACGTACAAAATTTACCTTCTTTTCCCATAAGGGGTGAGGTATTAGCCCCAAACAACATTTTAACCGTAGGTTCATCAATCTTAATAACAGGTAATGGCTCAGGATTAGCTACAGAACAAATAGTATTGCCGATAGTAACATTATCAAGTCCGGTCAAGGCAATTATTTCTCCAACAGATGCAGATTCAACTTTTTTCTTTTTCATCCCTTGATAAACAAATAATTGTTCGACTTTATGATTGATTTCCACTCCATCAGAATTTATAAGAAGAACAGAATCTTTCTGCTCAACAGAGCCTCTGGAAACCTTACCTATCACTATTTGGCCTGCGTAATCATCATAATCTAAAGCTGTAACGAGAAGTTGGAATCCTCCATCTAATGATCCTGTTGGAGATGGAATCGTTTTTACAATAGCATCTAATATAGGGGATATCGACTCGGGCTCATCATCTACTGATTCAATAGCATATCCTGCTTTAGCAGAAGCAAAGAATACAGGATAATTAAGTTGCGAATCATCAGTAGCTAATTCTAAGAAAAGCTCCTCTACTTCATTTACAACAGCCGAAATCCTACTTTCTGGCCGATCAATCTTATTGATGACTACTATCGGTGAAAGTGAATAGTTTATTGCTTGTTGTAAAACATATCTAGTCTGTGGCATAGGGCCATCAACTGCATCTACCAATAAAATACACCCATCAGCCATGTTCATCACCCGCTCCACTTCTCCACTAAAGTCTGCGTGTCCCGGAGTGTCAATAACATTGATTTTCACTCCTTTATGATCAATAGAGACATTTTTAGCAAGTATTGTTATCCCTTTTTCACGCTCAAGTGGATTAGTATCCATAATCAATTCACCGGGATCTTCTCTATCCGAAAAAGTATTGCTTTGCTTTAAAAAAGCATCCACCAACGTAGTCTTACCATGGTCAACATGGGCAATAATCGTTATGTTTCTTATATTATCTTTAGTTGGCATTAAAGTCCTCAACAGATATATTTATAATTCCAGACCTATAAGTATACCGCACATACTCGATTATCTTGTGCTATTTTATGTAGTTTATTTTTGTAACTTATGATGCTCTGCTGCATTAGACAAAAAAGATGACCTGAATTGTATTCCCCAAGTATTATCTAATTTTGTAACTATCCACAATGATTCAAATGAGTTGTAAGATTCACCTACAGAATTAATTCTTGATGGTTTTATTCCAATATGTACCTTATTTAAATCAGACTGAAAAACATCAATGCTACCAGTTATAGTCTTAATCCAACCTTCTGAATCTAAGGCTTTAGTCATAATATGGTGATTTTGAGAAAATTCAAAACTAGTTTCCCATACATTAAATACATTATCTGAAGAAATTCTATAATGTGGAAAATGCATTTCTCTTAACATACCTTCTAAATCTCTATTATTAAAAGCATCTTGCCAGCGTACCAAGCACTGTACAGCTTCTCCTGTGTATTCTTCATTCATGCTTTACTCTCTATAATTTGATTATATTTTGATTATTATATATTTTTACATAAAGCCATTAAGGAATAAATAATTGGAAAAATACACGAAAAAAGTTTTATTAATTACAAAAAACCTGATGTTCCTACCAAGAATTGAAGCTGAAACTGGATCAATAGCAAAAATAAAAAGATTTACTAACTTATTAGATTTAGAAAAAGAATTAATAGATTCAAAAATTATTGCTGTTCTTGTAGATTTAGAAGATTCTCAAGAAATATGGGAACCTATTCTAATTGAATTACGTTCCAGATTAGAAAAATCAACAGTTTTTATAGCATATGGACCTCATAAAAATATAGAGTTAATGGATAAAGCTAAAAAACTTGGTTGTGATCATGTTTTGGCAAAAAGTGCTTTTATATCAAAAATAAGAGGGATTTTGAAATCACAAGTCCAATAATTTCTTTTGTTTACAAAAAAACAATTAATTATTCTTTTTACGTAATATGAATATGTTCTTCGAAGGTGAATGAGGATCTAACTCCCATTTATTAGCTATCCATCCAATCGTATCTGGTGTATAAAACGACACATGAGTTGGATCTAAATTATAGTACCAATTCTCAAAATCAATATCTTCATACAATATAGACGTCATAATTGCTAAAACACCTTTAGGTTTTATAAGCGCAATCATTTTCTCAAAATCACAATATGGGTCTACAAAATGTTCGACAGTTTCAGTGCATGTTATAAAGTCATATTTTTCATTAAATACTACAGGGTCATCATTAAAATAAATATCATAGACACTCATAATCATGCCACAATTACTCAACATATGGGCTAGAGCAGGGCCTGGTCCAGATCCATAATCTAATCCCGTGTCACCAGCCTTAATATTAGGTAACATCGCTTTCACAACCGGGGACAAAAAAGACCTATAATCTTGATTGTTGATATCATTTTCATGTTCTAAATATCTTAATTTCTGTTGCGTAGGTGAAATGTGAAATTCTCTAGGTACAAATACCATAAAGCACACGTCACATTTATAATACTTTCTTTCAAGATTCTTACGTGTACTGACATAAAACAAGTAGCTATTTAAGCTTAAACATAAGGGGCAAGGTTTTAAATCTTCTAACATGTCATTTACTTTATCCATACAATTACTCAATTAGTTTAGTTATAACATCTTGCTACTAATCAACATACATTCAAAATCATTTAAAGAAACATTAACAATATCGCTATTGTAATCATGTATAAAAGAGTAAGGTAAATACTAACATTAATGGAGAAACCAGACTGTGACTACTGTTGAAAATTACAAGTCAGTATTTATAAGTGATACTCACTTAGGGTTCAAGGGATCAAAAGCAAAGCTTTTGAACAATTTTCTTTCTAATCATCATAGTGACAATCTTTATCTAGTGGGAGACATCATAGATGGATGGAGACTTCAAAAAAAATTCTTCTGGCCCGAACAACACACCCAAGCAATAAAAAAAATATTGTCTAAATCAAAAAATGGCACTAATGTACACTATTTGATTGGAAATCACGATGAATCCATAAAAAAATTAATAACTATGGGATTGCAGTTAGGCAAAATTAAATTTCACAATCAAATGGACCACCACGGAATTGATGGTAAAAAATATCTAGTATGCCATGGAGATATGTTCGATAGTCTCATGAATTCTAATATAGGGAAATCGATTATGCTTCTGGGAAGTACTCTATATGATTTAATGTTAGATATTAATACTTTTGTAAATTTTGTATGCCGTAAATTAAATATCCCTTATATAAATTTAACCGGTTTTGCTAAAACGAAAACAAAAGCAGTGTGTAATTATTTACTGAAATTTGAAAATCTCTTAACTAAATATGCTAGTTCTGAAAAATATGATGGGGTTATATGTGGGCACATTCACACACCAGAGATAAAAACAATTAGTGATACTATATATATGAACTGTGGTGATTGGGTAGAAAACTGCAGCGCTCTAGTGGAGCATCATGATGGAACATGGGAAATTCTTAAATGGAACCGATGATCAAGTTAGCAGAAAAAAACTTGTATTAATAACGGAAGCATGGTCCCCACAAATAAATGGTGTAGTTACTACCCTAAAAAACATAATTCCATTTATTGAATCTAATAAAATTGATGTAACCGTTATTGACCCTTCTCTATTCCAGTCTGTTTCTTTAATAGGATATCCCGATGTTCAGGTAAGTTTCCCATTTACAACATTACCCAAAAAACTATCCTGTATAGACCCTGATTACATTCACATTGCAACTGAAGGCCCAATGGGGTTAATTGCTCGCCATTGGGCAATTAAAAATAAAAAGGTTTTCACTACGAGCTACCACACGAACCTAGCAGAATATGCTTGGGAATTATATAAAATACCAACGTCTCCTGTATTAAATTATATGAAATGGTTCCATTCACAATCTTCGCAAGTGTTAGTTCCCACAAAAAGTATCTTTGATCATCTAAACGAAAATCAATTCTCAAACCTAAAAGTATGGGCACGTGGAATTGATCCAAATATATTTTCTGATGATATAAAAAGTGAGCCCTTTATGTCACAAACTAAGAAATCTAAAGTTTTGCTATATGTTGGTAGGATTAGTAAAGAAAAAAACCTAGAGGTTTTATGTAATATAGCCAAATCCTCAAATTATGAATGTTGGATAGTAGGCGATGGCCCTCACTTATCTACTTTAAAAAACGAGTTTTCTAAATATGTACATTTTTTTGGCGCAATCGAACACGAAGAATTAACGAAATTCTATAGAGCAGCAGATGTGTTTGTTTTTCCAAGTCTTACTGACACATTTGGGCTAGTTTTAATTGAAAGTATGGCATGTGGCACTCCTGTCGCAGCTTATCCTGTAAAAGGTCCCATTGATATTGTTAAGCAAGGTGTCTCTGGAATATTAAACAAAGATTTAGGTTCAGCAATAGAGGAAGCGCAAGCCATCCCTAGATCTAAAGTGTCGCAGTATGGGAAAAAATTTACTTGGGAAAATTGTGCTCAAATATTTTTAGAAACAATTACTTTAAATTAAAAGTATGAAGATGTTGCAGATTTTATCATTTGGTGACCCCAGCGGGATTCGAACCCGCGATCTCGACCTTGAGAGGGTCGTGTCCTGGACCGCTAGACGATGGGGCCAAATTAATATATACATTATTGGCTGGGGATATAGGATTCGAACCTATACTTACGGAGTCAGAGTCCGCTGTCCTACCATTAGACGAATCCCCAATTGATAGAAATTTTAGCAAAGTGATATATCCCTCACAAGTTATAGGCACAACAGATTGCACATACTTATATATATATGTTTTCATATATCTAGATTTATTACGAATAACAATAGGAAAAAACATGTATACAATTGATCTAAAAGGTAAAAATGCAGTTATATTTGGAATAGCCAACCAGCGGAGTATTGCTTGGGCTATAACCCAATTCCTTTCAGAAGCAGGAGCAAACATAATTGCAATGTACCAAAACGAAAGAGTTGCAGAGTCTGTACAAAAACTAACATCAACTCTACCAAATGTTCAAACAATAGAGTGCGATGTAAGTAGTGAGACAAACGTAGAAAAGGCTTTCTCTAAAATTGATGATGTTGCAGATCAAATTGATATAGTTGTACATTCAATAGCATTTGCAGAAAAAGACGATTTAGGGGGAAGATTTATTGATACTAACAGAGAAGGTTTCCGACTCGCACTAGATATAAGTGCATACTCACTAGTTTCTATAGCTCGCCATGCTTCTACTAGAATGACAAACGGAGGCTCCATTATAGCCATGTCATTCATGGCAGCAGAAAAAGTATTCCCTGGCTACAATGTTATGAGTACAGCAAAAGCAGCACTAGAAAATGAAATCCGACAAATTGCAAATGATTTAGGGCCTGATAATATTCGTGTAAATGGGATATCTGCAGGAGCTTTAGACACTTTATCGTCTAGAGTAATAAGCGGATACAGAGACATGAAAAAGGCATATGCAGATCGATCCCCTATGAAGGAAAACATCACTCACCAAGATGTAGGAAGCACTGCTTTATACTTATGCAGTAATATGTCTAGCGGAGTCACCGGTGAAATAATACATGTAGACTCTGGTTATCACGTAATGGGAATATAATATTTAATTAAATTTTAGGATCCCCATTAAATGGTATTATTTCAGCCCTAACAGCCGGCATTAATATACCTGCAATAATAACCAAGCTGAAACCTATGAATCCATAGGCAAATAATGTAAGTGACGCCCCTATAGCTTGTGAAATCGCTCCAACTAATATGTTACCAATTGGCATTACACCTATAGAAAGTGTAATTATTCCCATTGCACGACCTCTGAATTTCGGGTCAGAGACTATCATTACTAATGCAGATTGCATTATTTTAAATCCCCCTACACCCATACCAACCATCACAAGAAACAAAAGAGAAAGTGCATATATAGATGAAAGCGAGAAAGCAGCTAATCCAAATAATGAGAGAATTGAACAATACAAATATACTCTTCCCTGGTATTTAATTTTGCGTCTGCTCGCTATAAAAGTAGAGCCAAGAAGTGACCCCAATCCATCACTAGCTAAAAGTAATCCCATGAAAAATGGCCCTACCTCTAGAACTCTTTTAGATACAACAGATACCATCTGAACATATGGAAAAAGAAACAAATTCATTAATATAGTAATAACAATCACAGAAATCATAACGTTATTCTTAGAAACATAACCAAATCCCTGTTTAAGATCTTTAACCACCCTTGCTATACCATCAAAAACATTTAATGCGGGGCCACCTGAATATTGTCCGACATATACTGATGATACTTCAAGAAACACCATATAATTTTTCTGCTTAACAATACTGTCAGCATTGGGATTATGTGAACGTTTTTCGGAAGTCCTAATCTTAATTCTTATTACTGATAAACATCCTATAAATATAATTAATGTAAGAACAATATAACTTCCAGTAACACCAACAACTGCTATTAAAAGCCCTGCCAAAGCCGGACCTATAATTTTTCCTGAATCTTCGCCAATGGAATCTAATGCTACTCCGTTACTAACTCTTTCCATCCCCATAATATCCATTATTAAATTTCGCCTAGAAGACATATCTAAGGCCCATGCTAGACCGGGAATCATGATAGCTACGTAAGAATGCCAGTAAGCTATTAAGTCAAATGCAAACAACAAAACCATTATTAATGCTGCGGTAAGACTCATGAATTGAGTAAATGCAACCAATTTTTTTCTATCCACCGAATCTGCTAACAGTCCCCCAAAAGTCCCAAACAAAAAAAACGGGGCCATTCCAAAGAATCCGACCAGTCCCACACTAAATGGCGAGTCAGTCACCTCTAATACGAACCAAGACAGTGTGGTGATTTGCATCCATCGCGCAATATACATAGACACATTGGATCCCCACAAAAAAGCGAAGTCCTTCTCTGTAAATGCACTAAACATTGAGAATCTACTATTTGAAATTGTTGTTGTACCTGTAGTCATGTATATAAATAAGATTCATTCTACACAAAAGACGGTGTTGAAAGCTATATACAGGGTTGGTAGACTTTGTAGCTAACAGACTTATTAAGGAGAATGGGTTTATGAAAATAACTGATATAGAAACTTTTAGATTAGTAACTCCTATTGAAAAACCTTTTGCATGGTCGCAATATTGGACTAATATACGAACTGTTGGAATTGTCAAAATAACTACAGATGAAGGCATTATAGGATGGGGTGAAGGGTGTGAAGGATCTGCTGAACATATTATAAATGATGTGTTAAAACCACTATTAATAGGTGAAGACCCTACAAACAGAATCGGGTTATGGGAAAAAATGTTTCATGTTCTCTACAATCGCAATGAAGTAGTTGGTTTTGGGGGGTCTGCAATAAGCGCTATAGACATCGCTTTATGGGATATTACCGGCAAGCATTTAAACGTTCCTATACACACCTTACTAGGAGGAAAGGTAAGAGATAAGATAGCCGTTTATGCTACAGGCTTGTATTACACAGAAGAAGAATTTTCAAATATTGAAATATTACTTTCAGAAGCCCGATCATATGTCGATGCAGGATTTCTTGGTATGAAAACTAAAATAGGTCGACTTTCAATAGAAAAAGACGTAGAAAGAGTAAAAGCTTTACGAGATGAAATCGGATACGATTTAAGATTAATGGTAGATGCTAACCAGTCATATAACGCAGCTTCTGCGATAAGAATAGCAAATAAAATGGAATCCTTAGATATCATGTGGTTTGAAGAACCTGTCAACGCGCAGGACCTAGAAGGATACTTACAAGTTAAAGCAGGGGTACAAATGGCAGTGTCCGGAGGAGAAAACCTAAGAACCAGGTATGAATTTGAAAAATTCTTGTCTAATAGAGCTTATGATATTGCTCAACCTGATGTTGTAAATGTTGGAGGCATAACTGAAATGCGAAATATCGCAATGACTGCTAATTCAATGGGAATACAAGTAAATCCCCATGTTTGGGGTTCCCCAATAATGATAGCCGCCAGCTTGCATCTAACATCTACATTCCCTAATTGTCCCCCAAGCGGAGACCCTCAACCCTTTACTCAACAGCCTGTTATGGAATATGACAGATCACCAAGCCCTTTACGTGAAGGTATATCAAACACAGAATTTGAAATGAAAGAAGGATATTTAAGCGTACCATCAGGGCCAGGCTTAGGGGTAGAAATAGATGAAAAAGCTCTAAGAAAATTAGCTATTTAAGAAATTTTATGCATACTGGACTAGGTATTTGAATCTCAACACCTAAATTAGAGATAAATCCATCCGATATATTTCGCTTAAACACAACTATATTATTTGAATCTTGATTAGCAACAAACATATATTCTTGATCAGGGCTTATGGCAAAATTCCGTGTCCAGGCGCCTAGTGTATCAAAATGTACAGGATCTGATAGTGTTAAATCAGATGAATTTACAGCATATCTGACTATGGAGTTATGCCCTCTATTAGAAGCATATAAAAATTTTCCATCTAAACTAATATGAATGTCGGCGCAAGATATAATCCCATCAAATCCTTTGGGAAGAGTTGAAATATTCTGTAAAAGTTTCAATCCTTGATTATCCTGGCATTTGTACACAGATACCGTACAATCCAGTTCATTTATAACATATAACACTGATCCGCTAGGATGCCACTCAAAATGCCTTGGTCCTGATCCTGGGACTGATTCAACATCCAATTCAGGTCTATATTTTAGTATTCCTGATATTGGATCGTAATCGTAAATAACAATCTTGTCCATGCCAAGATCTGCTGCATACAATTGATCTGTTTGTAAATTAAACGTAGATGAGTGGGCATGTGCTGATTGTTGGCGTATTTGATTGATACTTTGTCCTTCATGCTGGTAAAAAGTTGGCACATCAGAAAACCCACCTGATTCATCAAGAGGATATGCAACTATACTTCCTGAAGAATAGTTAGAAATCACCAGTGATTTTTGTGACGGATGTAGGTTAACATGACATGGTTCCGACCCAAAAGTTCCACTTCTTTCGATTTCTGTGAGTTTATTATCAGAGTTTATCTTATAAAATATTACTGAGCCCTGATCAATACCATCAAATCTGTCAATTTCACTAATAGAATAGAGTCTATTCCCGGCTGTATTTATATCAATAAATGTAGGATTTATATTTTCAGAGATTGAATTAACCCATATGTTATTTGACACAGTGTCAAAAGCAATTGAATATATTCCTTTACTACCAGTTTCAAGAGGTGGATTTAATTTTTTACCTCTTCTAGAGTAACTAGTTGTGTATGTCCCAACAAAAAAAGATAAAGTACTCATTGTTTTTTAATTCTAATTTTAATTACAAATAGAAATAAACTGAACTCCTTGGAAATCAGAAATCCAGCTAATAAAATGTAGAGCGGCTTACGCCGCTCTACTATAAAAGCTAATTAAGCCTAACTGCTTTTTCCTATTCGAAAAACATTAGTGCCGCAACCTGTAGAACAGGTCCCTTTTGTTGCAGGCCTACCGTTTTTCAAAGTAACTGCTTGTGCATCGTTGATAGTTACTTTCTTACGACACTTTACGCAATATGCTTCCATGTTATTAACCCCTTAATACATAATGGCTTATAAAGCCATACTAATTAGTTTAACTGCTTTTGCCTATACGAAAAACATTCGCACCACAACTAGAACACGTACCCTTAGTAGCAGGTCTCCCATTTTTAAGAGCAGTCCCTTGAGGATTGCGAATCTCTCTTTTAGCTCTGCATTTAACGCAATATGCTTCCATTATTAGCCCTCTTAAGGTCTAATTCATCTCCTAAACGAAGATTGTCAGAATATAATTACCACATTTACGATGAGTACGCAAGTGGTTTGCTCTACATCTTGTATACCATTACTAAACAGTAATACTTATATATTGTGTAAATTCATCTGCATATTTAATCGATATCTGAAAATGTTACATATCTGAAACACACCTGTAACATTTTCGAAATACTTTCGAAATACTTCGGTAATATCTCGCATTTATAGTTTGAAATATAAGATTAAATGGAGGATTACAAAATGGACTCAGGACATACAGCATGGATGCTAACTGCATCTGCTTTAGTTTTCTTTATGACCCCAGGGCTTGCTTTCTTTTATGGAGGATTAGTTAGGGCAAAAAATTTGGTAAATACTTTAATGCTAAGTTTTATGACTATAGGAGTAGTAAGTATTGTTTGGACCCTTTGGGGATATAGCCTAGCCTACGGTGAAGGAGAACTGATACCTTCATTTATAGGTGATTTTTCACTTCTCGGATTAACCGGAATCGAAATGTTTTCAGAATCATCAGGGTCAGATATAAGCCCTTTATATGATGTATTGTTCCAAATGATGTTTGCAATCATAACTCCAGCATTAATAACTGGAGCTTTTGTTGAAAGATTTAAATTTTCTACTTATTTACTATTCACAGTAATTTGGATTACCGTCGTTTATGCTCCCGTAGCACACTGGGTTTGGGGCGGAGGATGGATAGGAGCAGATGGTGCTGGCGCATTAGACTTTGCTGGAGGAACCGTTATTCATATAAATGCCGGAGCAGCAGCTGTAGCAGCAGCAATATTAGTTGGTAGAAGAAAAAATCCCGGATTACAATCAAACAACATACCTTATGTAGTCTTAGGCGCTTCAATCCTTTGGTTTGGTTGGTTTGGTTTTAACGGAGGATCTGCACTAGCTGCAGATGATTATGCTGTAAATGCAATGTTAGTAACACAAATTGCCGCAGGAACAGCCGCAACAGTTTGGGGATTAATCGGATTAGTGTCAACAAATAAAGTAAGTGCTGTAGGCGTGGCCACAGGAGCTGTTGCCGGGCTAGTCGCAATAACACCTGCTGCAGGTGCGGTTAACGCTTTAGGAGCTTTAGCTATAGGTGCTGGAGCTGGCGTATTTTGTTATTTTGCTGTTGAATTCATACATAGAACAAATTTAGATGACGCTTTAGATGTTTTTGCTGTACACGGGGTGGGTGGAATATGGGGATGCATTGCAACAGGTATTTTTGCTTTAGAGCATATTGCAGGAGTAAAAGGATTAGTTGAAGGAGATGCGACTCAAGTTTGGATACAAATATATACCGCAGCAGGAACTTTAGCATATTCATTTATTATGTCGTTTGCCATTTTATTCATATTAAATAAAATACCCGGTCTTGAGCTAAGATCTAGCGAACCTGAGGAAGACTCTGGTTTAGACTTAACTTCACACGGAGAGCAGGCTTTTGTTAGGGACGGAGCAGACTAAGTAAAATCCAGTGTATTATTATAAAATATAGAGAGGTTAACATGATTAAAATTGAAGCAATTTTTAGACCTGAAAGAGTATCTGCGGTAACCGATGCTCTCCTAAGTATAGGAATAACAGGTTTTCATTATCAGAATGTGACAGGACAAGGACAGCAAGCAGGAGTAGAAGTTGTCACAGGTAGAGGAGGAAGCAGCTCTACTAGAGCTTCTGTATCAAAAACGCTACTTGTAACTATCATCGAAGATTCTAAAAAAGATGAAGCTATCGAAAAAATAGTAGACGCAACAAGAAGCGGAGAAATTGGAGACGGGAAAATATTTATAAGCCCCATATCTGATGTGATAAGAGTGCGCACGGGCGAAACGGGGGATTCCGCAATTTAAAAACATATACTAATGAACAGTAACTGGATAAGACCTTATTTAATTACTGTTCATTAGTATTCTCTAACAAAACTCTGTACCAATAAATGGTAGTGCGCTATTATCTAAGTTAAAACAATGCCAACAAACGTACCACCACAATATAGAGAAGCTGAACAACGTTTTAGAGACGCCACTTCCGTTCAAGGGAAAATAGCGGCCTTACAAGAAATGTTACAAATCATGCCCAAACATAAGGGTACTGATCATCTAAAAGCGCAATTACGTTCCAGACTATCTAAATTAATGAATGACTTGGAAACTTCCTCAGGAGGAAAAGGAGGAAGAACAGAACCTTTTTCTCTGCCAAAAGAAGGCGCGGGACGAGTAACTCTAATAGGGAATACCAATGTTGGCAAATCTTTAATAATTTCAAAATCTACAGGCGCAAAAACAAAAGTAGGTTCTTATGAGTTAAGCACACAAGAACCTGTTCCCGGTATGTATCCTTACCTAGATACATATATCCAAATGGTAGATACTCCCCCTATAAATAACAGACCTACGCAAAGCAGGTTGTACGGATTACTCAGAACAAGCGACATATTTATATTCGTTGCTGACTTAACCAACAACCCGCTTACACAAATAGAAAATTATTTCTCAGAATTATCTGAATGGGGTTTTAAACTAATAAACCATACCGAAAAAACTGACACAACGGATCTAATGACAACAAAACCAACAATAATTCTGTGCAACAAAGCGGATATACCAGGAGCTCTTGATGAATATCAAACAGTAGAACAAAATTATGGAACTAAATTTCCAATAATTATGGCAAGTGCTCAAGATGATGTAGGGATAGATGATTTGGGGCCTATAATATTCAATACTTTAGACATTATGCGTATATACACAAAATCTCCTAGAGAAAAACTTTCAGATTTCAAGAAAAAAGACCCTATTATATTGCCTACAGGGAGCACAGTAATAGATGCTGCCACACAAGTCCATAAAGATCTAAGCAAACAATTAAAATATGCCGTCTTATGGGGGGAATCTGGAAAATTTAAAGGTCAACGAGTTGGCAGAGGTCACACTCTGATTGACGGAGACATTATAGAGATACATAACTAAATTCTAATATGGCGACCCCGACCAGATTCGAACTGGCGATCTCAGCCTTGACAGGGCCGTATGTTAAACCGCTACACCACGGGGCCACGCATAATAAAATTCAAAAGGTAATTCTAGGATCAATGTTGACGAGAGTCAATAAGAATAATTCAGAAAGATCCTAATTGCTAGGAATTATACAAACCCAGCTGATTCTAGTGCCTCATCTATTTTAGATGTATTGTAACCGACAATTTTCTCATCGCCTATTACTGTAACAGGAGTAGATCTATATCCCATAGAAACAAGATCTTTCAGTGAGTCTCTATCTTGAGACACGTTGTGTTCCGTATAATCTAACCCTTTTCGTGAAATATACAATTTCACCATGTGGCAAGGGCCTCAACCATTAGATGTGAAAACTTTAATCGCTTCACTCATAATAAAACTCCTGAAAATTTATATAAACGTACAACATTAAGTATTGTACACCTTCGTTTTATTTTTTGGATAGGTCGTCTGTATCTTTTTTATCTGTGTCTTTTTTACGTTTTTGAGCGTTAAACTCTTTTTTCCCACCAGTATTTTCAAAAAGTTCTGTCCCTAAAGGTACAGCTTCATCTATAGTCTGATTAAAGTCTTCTCCAGACTCATACTTGCGAAGAAACTCTTCGCTAACAAAAAACATTCATATACAGAAGCCGTCTCTAAGTATATCTTCATGATGTCTCTCACAAGGACATATTTTCTTGCGATCCTCAACTGGATCGCCACTTAAAGGCATTCAGGGACAATACCGATAACCTTTTAGGCGATGGTTATCAGCTAATCCTTTTTGAACTTCCTCAACAACTGCATCTTCAGGGAAAAATTCATATGGCCCTCGGTCCACATATCTATTAGAAAACTTTTTAGCACTATCAAATGCTTCAGATTCCGACATTTCTTTTTTAGGCATACAGTTTATTCCTATTTATCACGATTTATCCGGTAAAAATCCTGTCTTCATAGATTCGTGAAGTTCGCAATTCATCCTACGAAACGATTTTTCCTGAGTTACTAGTCTTTCTATTATAGATGTCATCGCATCCTCTATCTCATTATCCGACTTGTTTTCTGAAACTTCAACTGATAAAAGTGCTGAAGTGCCACAGGTACAAGAAGCAGAAAAGAAAATCTTATGAAATCCTTCATTAGCCGAAAAATTTAATTTGAATCCTGCAAGAGGCCTTAAATTAGATTCGAAATCTTCTAAATTTTTAGAAATAAGTTTTTGTATATCTTCTTTTTTCAATGAAGTATAAAGCCTTTGTAATTGGCAGATGCGATTTCATCACATTCTTCTCTATACCTGCCTACTCCTCCAAGATATGGCATAAAAACTCTTTTTTTGCCGGGAACATTTGAACCTAGATACCAAGAGTTACATCCTGAATTAGATTTTAGTGAATTATCAGCTAATTCCTCGACACGGTTTGTCCATTCTATTTCAGCATCACTGGTAGCTTCAATTTCTGTAATCCCATGATCAATTGAATATTCTATAAAATCAGAAATCCAATCAACATGCTGTTCGATAGAAGTCATCATATTAGATAAAACCGATGGGCTTCCAGGACCAGTAATTGTAAATAAATTAGGGAACCCGCTTACAGATAGTCCAAGATAGGTAACAGGTCCATAATTCCATTTTTCTTTCAATTTAATTCCATCTTTACCAACAATATTTATGTTATTTAATGCTCCCGTCATAGCATCAAATCCAATTGCAAAAATAATCACATCTAAAGGATAAACATTCTCAGATACTTGAACTCCTTCAGGTAATATCTTTTCAATAGGCAAAGAAGAAACATCCACTAATTCAACATTTTCCCTATTATAAGTTTCATAATAATTGGTATCCGCACAAACCCTTTTACACCAAAACATTACTTCCGGAAGTAACGTTTCAGCTATTTCCTTATCTTCAACAATTTCCAGTATTTTAGATCTAATAAAATCCCCGGCAAACTCATTAGCTTTCAGGTTGGTTATTATGTCATTATATGAAGCAACAAAATCATTAAGTCCTGGCCCGTTCCAGATATCAGAAAATTTTTCATACCTTTCCTGATCAGAAACTTCTAATGCACTCTTATTCCCTATATTTACAGAGGCGATCCCCGCTCGACTTTCTCTAGCTTTTTTCCTAATTTCAGTATAATTGTCTTTTATGTTTTTAACCTCATCCGAATCTAATTGCCTGTTATTTGCTGGAATAGTAAATTGAGGAGTTCTTTGGAAAACAGTCAAATGTTTAGATTCTTCGGCTACTACGGGAATAGCTTGAATTCCTGTAGAACCAGTTCCGATAATTCCTACTTTTTTATCAGAAAAATCCAAAGCTTCATGGGGCCACTTTGACGTCATGTACCAGTCACCATTAAAAGCATCTAATCCTTCAAAATCAGGAGCATTGGGAGCAGATAAAGTACCAGTAGCCATCACACAGAAACGAGCACTGTAAAAATCTCCCATATCAGTTTCAATATCCCAAAATTTAGAATCTGAATTGTAATGAGCAGAAGCAACTTTTGTTTCAAATTTAATATCCGCTCTTAAATCAAATCTATCGGCAACATGATTTGCATATTCCAATATTTCTGGTTGGTCAGAATACCTGTTAGACCACTCCCATTCTTGTTGCAATTCTTCCGAAAAAGAATACGAATATTCAACACTTTCAACATCACATCTTGCTCCGGGATATCTATTCCAATACCAAGTGCCCCCTACGTCAGAAGCTGCTTCAATAGCAAGAACACTTAACCCTAATCTTTTCATTCGATAAAGCATATACATTCCAGCAAAGCCAGTCCCTACGATCAAAACATCTAGATTGATTTTATTAGAATCCATAACTCCACCTCATCATTAAGATAAATGAAACCCTTTATATCCAGATAATGCAACTTCATTACATTTTTCTCTATAAGTTCCAACTCCACCAATATAAGGCATATATACTACTTTCTTCCCTGGGACGTTTGCTCCAACATACCATGAATTACACCCATACCCAACAGTTTTAGAAGCTGTTTCATCAACATGATCTGTCCATTCTATTTCGGCATTACTAGAAGCTTCAATCGCTACTTTACCAGAATCTACCATGTGCTTTATGCATTCTGTCACCCAGTCAACATGTTGCTCAATAGATGTCATCATATTAGAAAGTACAGACGGGCTGCCTGGTCCTGTAATTGTAAATAAATTAGGGAATTTATTTACAGATAATCCTAAATAGGTAATAGGCCCATCAGACCATTTTTCTTTCAATTTAAGTCCATCTTTACCTTCAATATCAACAGCATTAATTGCACCTGTCAAAGCATCAAAGCCAATTGCAAAAATAATTACATCTAAATCATAAATATCTTCTGAAGTTTCTAATCCTTTTTCAACTAATGACTTAATTGGAGTTTTTTTGATGTCTACCAAAGTAACATTATCTCTGTTGTACGTTTGAAAATAATTAGTGTCCACACAAAGGCGTTTACACCAAATCGGATCTTCAGGAACGAGCATCTCTGCAATTGTAGGGTCATCAACAATTTCCCTTATTTTTCCTCTGACAAAATCCGAAGCTGTTGCATTAGCCTCCATATTTATACGTATATCTTTAAATGTGGATCCAAATTCTTGAGGGCTTGCGGCACTTTTCCATCTCTTCGAATATGCTGCAGTTCTTTCTTCATGAGTAACATCTAAAGCATTAGTATCAATGTACTCAAATAATCCTATGCCTCCAAATTGTTTCCTGGCTTTTGCCCTAATTTCCGAATAATTCTCTCTAAAATATTTTCTCTCATCACCTGTTAAATCATGGTTAAGCCCGGGAATAGAATATTGAGGAGTTCTTTGAAAAACGGTCAGATGATCCGCCTTTTCTGCAATTACTGGAATAGCTTGAATAGCTGATGAGCCGGTACCAATAATCCCAACCTTTTTACCTTTTAAGTCAGGTTCTTCATGAGGCCAGTTTCCTGTCATGTACCATTCCCCTTTGAAGGAATCAAGCCCTTCAAATTTAGGTTTATTAGGAACAGACAAGGTACCTGTGGCCATAATGAAGTAGCGTGCAATATAAACATCACCTGAATCTGTTTTTATATTCCACATGTTTATAGATTCATCAAACTTAGCAGATATAACCTTTGTACTAAATTTAATATGGGACCTTAAATTAAATCTGTCCGCAACATGATTAGCATATTCCAAAATTTCTTTTTGCTCAGAATATTTCTGAGGCCAATCCCATTCTTGTTGCAATTCTTCTGAAAAAGAATATGAATATTCCATACTTTCTACATCACACCGCGCTCCAGGGTAACGATTAAAGTACCATGTCCCTCCAACTTCTGGGGCAGCTTCAAGAACTAGAGCCTTAAGTCCTAATTCTTTCATTTTATGTATAAGATACATGCCTGAAAAACCTGCACCAACGATTAAAACATCTAATTCATGCTTAATTTGATCCAAATTTAATCCTCCAAAATAGTTAATTCTCTAGATATCCGCTAATATACCAGAAATTCGTTCGACAAAATATTTTGGCCCAGTTACAGGATCAACATATTCTTTATATAAATCCTGTCCATTCCGTGCAACATCTACATATTCATCGTACCTAGTATAGCAATCTTCAAGCTTAGCCATAAAGTCAGATAAATCCCATTCATGTTCAACAATAGTGCTATTTGAAACATAAAAATTTGGCCAAGTGTCTATATGTTGCATATTTGGTTTCAATATTAAACATCCCGATATAAAACCTTCAAATTCACGAAGAGTTATTTCTCCAAACCCAAATGGAGCAATCATAACTTTACTATTTGATAGTTCAGAAAAGTATTTCTTACGTGTTAATTTAGGTAAATTTAAAAGCTCAGGAATCATTTCTTTAATCTGTTCTCGCTGATACCTTACAGTCTGCCTTTTATAACTAATACCAAATCGTGCAGATAAGTTTATTTGCCTATTACTATCTGGATAGCACCAAGAATGTGGGATTTTAGCAGATAGAAACTTGCCTGAATTCCTGTATGCCTTCTTACGAATATCACCTACTAATGATTGTGAATAATGACCTAATCCTGAATTCCACGAAACCTTTAATTTATCAAAATATTCTGGTTGATCAATAGTTTCAGAATATAAAGGGTCGGTATCTACAACAGAATTCTCTTTATGGTAATAATCTGTGTATATACGACTTCCGTACATTTTTTGACTATACAAATTACGATCTTTTAACAATTGGCTCTTATAGTATCTATCAACATAAGGTAATACTTGAAACTGACATGTCCCAGTACTATCTGTCACATCAAACCAAACAACATTATTGCCATTAGATTTTGCTTGTTTCAAAAATGAAAAAACTTTATCTCCCTTAGCACCCCAATCTTTTCTGAAAAACTTACTATTAATGAATAACACATCACAATCAAAAATATCATTCCGGATCTTATAAAATATTTTCATATTGATTCGAATATCTTTCAGGTCACGTTTATATGAAATCAACGGAAGATTAAATGCTGCCGAATTAGGACTCTTATATTCAGTTAAAACATTAACTTTAATCATTTATAAAGATATTACTCCTTTTAATAAATTGATGTCCAAAAATGTAGTCGTATTGATAATATACAGTTATAATACCCCCATGAAAAATTTTATATTAAACAATCAAATAGCAATACTATTATGGTTATCTTTTGTGGGAACAGTGTATGCTGCCAATTGGTCCATCACTGAATTTGGATACCCTTCGATTGGATTTGGTTTGTCTGCCCCTGCTGGAGTATATTTTGCTGGAATCGCATTCACGCTAAGAGACCTATTACACGTCAAAGGTAATAGATTTTGGATCATATCAGCTATTATAGTCGGGGCGCTCCTATCGGGAATTTTAGAATCAGACGCTCAAAGAATAGCATTAGGTTCCGGGTTGGCATTCTTACTTTCTGAAACTGCTGACTGGTTAGTGTATTCACCAATCAGCAAAAAGAATTGGTTAGCTGCGGTATTGGGAAGTAATACAGTCGGACTAGTATTAGATTCTATAATATTCCTATCTGTCGCATTTGGGTCTCTACAATATATTGAAGGCCAAATTGTAGGTAAGGCATATATGACATTAATAGCCATAGCTATACTCGCAATAGCCCGATTTTATATTAGAAAATCAACAAAAACAGCTTAAGTTAGGCATAACATGAAAATTTTGAAAAGATTTTTTCTAATGGAATCTGCAGGTGGCATCTTATTAGTTGTCGCTGCCATAGTAGCAACCATTATCGCCAACTCTGCTCTAAATTCTCATTATCATGATTTGCTATCCACCCAAATACTTTTCAAGTTAGGGGATTTTTATATAGACAAAGATGTGCACCATTGGATTAATGACGGATTAATGGCAATCTTTTTTCTTCTTGTTACTCTTGAAATAAAAAGAGAAATGCTAGTAGGTCAATTATCGTCTAGATCAAAAATAAGCCTTCCCATAATAGCTGCTATAGGCGGAATAGTAGTCCCTGCATTAATATATTCATCTTTAAATTGGGGTAATGAAACAAATATGAAGGGATGGGCTATCCCAACCGCAACAGATATAGCATTTGCATTAGGGGTGATAATATTACTTGGAAACCGTATCCCTGGAATACTTAAATTAACATTAGTTGCGATAGCCATAATAGATGACTTGGCTGCAATAGTCATAATAGCTTTCTTTTATACTGATGAGTTAAGTTTAATTCCAATAATCATTGCTTCTATATCAGTCGTATTTCTATTAATTCTAAATCGTCGCAATGTCCCTAATTTATATCCTTATATAATTATTGGATTTATTTTGTGGGTATTCGTATTAAAATCAGGTATCCACGCAACTTTAGCTGGAGTAATACTTGCATTATTCATACCATATAAAGTAACCACCAAAAATGAAAAGGATGCCTTGACTGAACATACCCCTCTGCACAATTTAGAGCATAAACTTCATTCTTGGGTAGCATTTATGATATTACCGATATTCGCGTTAGCTAATGCAGGAGTATCATTCGAAGGGTTATCTTTTGAACTAATATCTGACCCTCTAACTCTAGGAATAGCTTTAGGGCTATTCTTTGGTAAACAAATAGGAGTAATGGGGTTCACTTTTATTGGAAGCATACTTAAATTGTGCTCTTTACCGGATAATATCAACTGGAAACAATATTATGGTTTGTCATTAATGACTGGTATAGGATTCACAATGAGTCTTTTTATAGGCGGTTTATCTTTCACTGACGAAAGCCTTCAAGCAGTCGTAAGGCTAGGAGTCATAAGTGGTTCAATATTGTCTGGAGTAGCTGGATATGCAGTACTCAGATTAGTAAGCAATCCAAATAATGAATCAGAAAATTAAAAATATCTCATCACAGAAATTTGGTGGATACATTATAATTTTTTCAATGATTATCTTTGGGTCTGGTATAGCAGCCATGCCACTAACTTCTATGCTTGATAATAGCATCAGAATAATCCCAATGTTTGGAATTCTTATAGGCGCACCTTTCATAGCATTAGGTTTACATTTTTATCATAATTTTATAAACAAATCCTGTAATGAAAATCCTTTAATAACATCAGGTGTGGTTTTAATATCTTGGGGTTTCTTGGGAATATTTATACACTGGTGCTTAGAAGCATCTGTATTAACTGGTAAAGAAAACATTATTCATGTGAGCAGTATAGGGTACGAGGAAATAGTTTCAGAAATATCGACTCCTATTTCGTTATTTTCAGGTGCCATAGTATGGGCAGGGTTTACCTTAGTCACTATTACATCTGCATTAATTTTGAATATGAGTAGATACGAATACTGGTTCTCAATCTTATCTGGGATATATTCAATTCTCGCAACTATAATTCATTACATTCAAGTATTTTTTTCGATTAACCAAATGTTATTTTCTGGCCTACTTTCTATATCTCTTATTTCGTTAATAATATGGGGAATATTAATGGGGTCCAAAATGATAAAAGAATCTTGAATTAAATACCCTTAGACTGTATCATTTTGTTCATCTAAATACATAGTAAATAAACTATAATTCGTCAATAGAGAGCACTAATTACAATGATAAGTTCTGAAGTTAAAGTAGAGCAATTCGATACAATAATTGTAGGCGCTGGAATAGCGGGAATAACTACAGCTTATTACCTTAATCAAGAACGACCTGACTCAAATTATGTGATATTGGAAGCTCTCGATAATTTTGGAGGCACATGGTGGTCTCACAAATACCCTGGAATCAGATCAGATAGTGACTTATATACCTTTGGATTTAAATTTAAACCTTGGACAAGTGCCCCTATTGCAACTGCTGAAGAAATACTGAAATATATTGGCGAAACAATCAAGGAAAATGGAATAGACAATCAAATCAGATACCATCACAAAATAACTGAAGCAGAATGGGATAGTGAAAAAAATCAATGGCTCGTAAAAGTTGAACAGTCTGATACAAATGAGGTCAAATATTTTTTATGTAATTTCCTCATGATGTGCCAAGGATATTACCGTCACAATGAAGGATACACCCCTAAATGGGAAGGAATGGACAAATACAAAGGTGAAATAGTCCATACTGAAGAATGGCCAGAAGATTTGGATTACACAGGTAAAAAAGTAATTGTTATCGGATCAGGTGCGACAACAGCAACGGTTGTTCCGGCAATGGCTTCAAAAGCTGCTCATGTGACAATGTTACAAAGATCCCCAACATACTTTAGAACTCAAATGAATAGAGTTGAACTTGCAGATAGATTAAGAAAATTCAGTAATGATGAAGAGTGGATATACGGATTAGTTCGACAACAAATATTAATAGATCAAGAAGTATTTATCAGAAGATGCATTGATGAACCAGATATCGTTAAAGAAGAACTACTAAATGGTGCCCGAGAAATACTTGGACCTGATTTTGATATAGAAAAGCATTTCACTCCTAGTTATAGACCATGGCAGCAAAGGCTTGCTTTAATTCCAGATGGTGACTTATTTAGAAGTATCGCAGCAGGAGATGCATCTGTTGTGACAGATGAGATAGAAAAGTTCACTGAAAATGGTATCTTGTTGAAATCTGGCATAGAGGTTGATGCCGACATCATTTTAACTGCTACCGGATTCAATATGAGCATATTAGGTGATATTGAATTTACAATAGACGGGGAAAAACTAAATCTTGCAAACTCAATAACTTACAGAGGCATGATGTTCACTGATGTCCCAAATCTGTTATGGGTTTTTGGCTATTTCCGAGGGGCCTGGACCTTAAGAGCGGAATTACTTGCTCAATTTGTATCTAGACTCCAAACTCATATGGATGATATAGGCGCGCAAAAAGTGTCTATCGCTTTAAGAAAAGAAGATCAAAACATGAAACTATTACCATGGATTTCTGAAGAGAGTTTCAATCCAGGATATATTGCAAGAGCAATAGACTTAATGCCAAAAAGCGGAGACAAGCCAGAGTGGGTACATAATCAAAATTATTGGTATGAAAAAGATGTGATTCCTGCAATTGATCTTAACGGTGAAGAATTCATATACGAATAGGCTCTATATCGCTAAATTAAAAAAGAGATATTCCGGCAACACCTATTACTATTACTAGTACTGATGAAACCTTAAGAACAACTGTTTGAGATGTATTAGTTTCCCCTAGGGCTCCTTTCCAAATATAAGATACTCCAATGCTATATAAAACTATAAACAGTGCTCTGGTTGAAGACAATGCCGTCACAAGTGATACTGGACCTAAGTAAAGTGCCCATAACATTAACAGGAATCCAATATTAGCAAGTATTTCATTGAAAGAAACTAATAGTAAAAGAGATTTGCGAGTTCTTATATAAGTAACAAAATCTGATCTGGGAGAAGATTTATAAATAGTAAATGATAGAAAAATAAGACCTGCAACTAAAGATCGTACCCCATGAACAAATAACACTGGCAAATTATCGAGAGACATCTTACCTACAACAAATGATGCGCCAAATAAAAACGATGCAAACATCAAAATATAAAAGTTCTTTTCTCGTATAATTTTACCTAAAGAGAATTCTCGAAGAAGATCATTATTAACGGACAGTAAAGCACACCCAAAAACAGTAACCACAATACTAATCCATTGTAAAAAAGATACTTCTTCACCGAGAATCAGAATAGCTAAAATAGCTGCAAAAATAGGCGATGACTGCGTTATTGGCACGGTTGTAGAAACATCTTCACTAAAAAGAATTTTCTGAACTAAAAATGCAGCATATGTCATAAAGGCACCCGATAATATAGCAAACAAAAGAGAAGAGGGTATCCCAATAGATATTGTGTATGAAGATAAAGATATTGTAGTAGTTAATAAATCTGATTTTATTTCATTAGGTATACCTACAATAATCAAAATAACGCATCCTGCTAAAGTTGCAGAAATCCCTATTAACAATAGATATGACAAGTAAGAGCGTCCATATCCATGAGCTTTCTTGTCAATGACGCTCAGCATCGCTAGTACAGCTGAACTACATAAAATTAAAAAAATCCAACTACTCAAGTTTTCTCCAAAAAAATTATCCGATTAAAAAAGAGAGATTCCGGCAACACCAGCAACTATCAACAATGTAGAGACTATCTTAAGAGACATATCTCGATTCGTATTTATTTCTCCAAGAGCTCCCTTCCATACAAATCCCAATACTATACTAAATATTACCGTAAACAATGTTCTAGTTGATGATAAGGCAGTCACAAGGGAAACTGGTCCTAATTCAAGTCCCCATATCATTAAAGCAAACCCAACTTGTGCAATAACAATGTTGTTAAGTGCATTTAAGAAGAAAAAGGATTTAGGTTTTCCTTGTCTGATAAAGCTAAATAATTCAGATCTTGCAGGAGAACTTCTGATTGATCCTAAAAACAAAATTACCCCTCCGCAAGTAGCGCGCACTCCATGAATATAAAGTGCAGACAATCCCTCATATGAAAAGGCTAATTTCCCAAAAATAAATGATATTGCAAAAAGTAATGAAGAGAAGATTAATATATAAAAAGATTTTTCTTTAAAAATAACTCCTGGAGAAAATGAAGTAATTTTATCTAATTTTATAGTTAACAAAATACATCCCAAAACAGTGACAAGAATACATATCCATTGCAATGAAGACATAATTTCATTCAAAAACATCGCAGCTAATAATGAAGAGAAAATCGGATATGCTTGCGCAATAGGCATTGTCCTAGAAACTTCTCCACTAAAAAGAATTTTCTGCGTTAAATACACAGCGAAACCTAATGTTCCTCCTGAAAGAAGCGCATAAAGTAATGGTTTCGTTGGCAAATTGAGAGATATGAGTATATTGTCAAAAATTGATACATAATATATTTCTGGAATCGAATTTGAAAACCCAATAATAGCCATGCAAACAATCCCAAATGATGCATGGGTGAATCCGCACAACATCATATATGTACCAGGATATTTACAGTACTGATGACACTTCTTGTCAATAAGATTAAGTGACCCGAGAATTACTGCACTAATTAGTGTTATAAAAACCCAATTCAAGTTATATCAATCCAATCTATTAAGTTTTTTAAGATTCAGGTCATGTAAATCATTTTCAGAAAAACCTATATCATAAGCCGGAGAATATATGATTTCTGCATTATTAATCTTTATTAAAACAATATCAGTAATTACACCCATATAATCCGGATAGATTTTTGTAAATATATCAACCACAAGAGGATCTGTTTTTGAATTCTCTGTAGTAACTGCAGAGCCTGATATACGGAGAACTTTTCTCAATAGTACATCCACAAAACAAACTTCAACTTTAGGGCGTACCGAAATGTTATATAAAGTTTGAGGAGATCGTATATTTCCGAATGCAATCTTTTTATCGTCAACTACAACAAAAGTCCCCTTTGGTGAAACAGCGGGGGTAAAATCATCATTTATTGTAGAAACAAGTCCAATATTATAAAGACCTATTAATTTCTGCATTTCAGTAGTTAACATGTGTAGTTACCCAAAATTATTTATGCAATTCCCAGTAAAGGTTCCGGGCTACTAGTTGCAGAGGAATTTATTATCGTATTTTGTTCTTCTTGTGAAATCGTTTTAAATCTAGATCCAGCAGAAAGTACTTTATCTAATAATAATGGCTCCCCGCAAGTTAAGGCTGTATCTATTCCTTGTGATAATTGCCACCATATTGCCTTATCAATTTCGCCTTGTTCTCTATAAGGATCATACCAAGTAGTACAATCAGGAGTACTATTACCCCACCCACCTCTAGCTAACATTTTTATAGCTTGAACTCCTACATCTTTCTCTTCACATAAAGACAGTAAATTCTCCATATTAAATTTATATTCTTCATCCGAGTACATTCTCAAATTCACAGGAATCATTACCGTATCAAAATCAAATCTATTTAAAGCTTCAATATGAGTATTTGCAACTTCAGGGCCATGGCCCGTTATACCTAAGTATTTAACAACTCCTTGGTCTTTCATTTCAATCAAAGCTTTAAGAGCTCCATCTTTAGATGAAACTTCGTCCAAAGACGGCAAGTCTATTACTGAGTGTAATTGCAATAAATCAAAGGAATCTACTCCTAATCTATTCATAATACTCTCAATATCCTTTAAAGCTTCGTCTCGTGATCTCATACGAGTTTTGGTCCCTAAAAAAATATCTTCTTTAATTTTAGGCATCCAAGGGGCCAATCTTTCCATAGCTTCTCCATACTTAGGAGCAACATCGATATGATTAATGCCGTAATCTAAACATACCTGTATGGCGTCATCTGCATCATCTTGAGATAAATACTTTAAAACATAAGCTCCAAGTGAGATGACTGTACTATAATGATCCGTTTTCCCTAACCGTCTTTTTTCCAAAATATAATCCTTTATGAGGTTATCCGAATATGTTATCTGAAATATATAGATATCTCTACATAAATTAACCTAACCACGAGTTTTTTGATAAAATTGAAAGTATGAAACATTTAACAAACTACTTAGTTATATCTATTATAATGTTAGCAACTATTTCTTACACCGCTTGTTCTAACAATTTAGAATCACCAAAAATAGAGCCATTAGCTACAAACGCCTTAGAAGTAACACCTGATTCTAAAAGTGCTAAGGTATCATTAAATGATACAGATACTTTAACCAAACCTTCTTTATTGCTGTTCGTATCTTCTGGTTGACCGACATGTCGTTCCGAGTTACGGAAACTAGCAAAAGAAACGCCAAATATAGGATCAGTAGCTAATATAAAGGTGATGAGTTTTAGCAAATTAGATACTCTAGAAGATATACAGGAAATGATTCCTGATAATATTCAAAATTGGGAATCAGGTATTGCTGAACCCGATTTACTGGACCTCTATAAAATAAAGAGACATTCAACAAAAGTTATTTTAGACAAGAATGATATCTTCATAAAAAAATATAGCTATGGGGAAGGTAGCCCTAGTCAGTGGAAATCTGACCTTGAAGCATTAAACTAAAATTTGTAATTTATAAGTGGATTATATGGATATCATGTCGATTAGCATTAGGAATATCATTCAAAATATTTTGATAATAATATTGATATATTTCACACTAATAAGCTGTTCAGGTTCTACAAATGATTCGGCAATAGAGATGTCTGTCAACGATATGGTTGGATCAGAAGGAATGTATGATGCTCCTACCTCTATGGTCTCAAAAAGTGCTTTAAGTTCCCCTCCGGCCGAAAATTCAAATTCTAGCATCCAACCTAAGATACAAGTAAATGGTTCCTTATCGCTAGAAGTCCTAGATCTAGATATGGCGATTTTAAAAGTAAAAAATATTGTTTCCAAAAATTCTGGTAGGATAACAAGTTCAAACTCTGGCTATTCAAATCAGCCATATGTAAATATTAATATCCTAATTCCTAGTTCAACATTTGAAGGAGTTTTAGACGATATAAAACAAATATCTTCATTGGTTAGTAATGAAAACATATATACAAATGATGTGACAGAAGAATACATCGACATAGAATCTCGATTAACTGTCATGTTGGAAACAGAAAAACGATTCTTATCTTTACTTGCAGATGGCAAAAAAGTTGAAGAAATAGTTCAAGTAGAAACAGAAATCATGAGAATAAGAGGAGAAATAGATAGCCTGCAAGGTAGAATTAAATATTTGACTACCACTACAGACAATTCTCAATTGAATATTTACATGATTGAAGAAATGCCTATCTCTGGAGGAGATGACTGGAACATAAATGATTCATTTGATGATTCTTTAAGAAATTTTGTGTCTTTCACCAAAAGCATGGCTGACTTTCTAATAGGAATCATTGTATTTATGCCAATACTCATCATATTAGGATTAGGAACATTTTTCGGATATCGATTTATTAAGAAAAAAAGATCTAATTAATACATCAATAATTAAGGTTTTATGTATATCGCAGTGTCTGTTATTCCATCCGAGGTCCATACTTTATTCCAATTTATAGTGATATTATAAAATTCTTCCCAATATGGAGTCGCACATTGATTAAGGTCTCTTAAAGAATCTGGAGATTTTGATTCGTTAGGAATATAGCGATTAACATTGTCAACGACCAGAAACCCGCCTGATTTCAACAGTTTTAACGCTCTCTGGGAACATTTATCTCTAATCTTACCGTCGACAAGAATAAAATCTAACGTTTTTTCGCTTAAATCAAAAGCATTAACATAAATATCACCTTTATTTTCTTGATGATTAGCCAACACTAAAGAAACATTATCAATATTTTGATTAAGTAGGTCGTCGCGCACAATTAGATACCATTCTTCATTATGTTCAACACTATATAAAAACTTAATTTTTTTCGAAAACCAGACTGTAGAACGACCCGAACCCCATTCAAGGCCTGTAAAATCTGATTCGAGTTGTTTTTCTAAAAAAGATATCGCATCTTTGGTAATCCACGGAATTCCTCGGTTAGAGAATTCAAAAATAAATCTGCGAAATTTAGCATATAGATAGCTAATAGTCCAATAAGATTTAATTTTCCATATACCCTTAAACAATTAATCACACCTTGCAAGCTAATTTACTATTACTGGTACTTTACTGGTGTATTAGACAAAATATCTTTTACGTCTGCCCGATCGCTGATATCACCACCGATATAACTCCAAGTAAGAGTCTTATTAGAATCGATAATGAAAACTGCTGGAGTAGCAACCCCATCACCTAAGAGGTTAAAAACTCCATATTTCTTAGTAACATAAGCATCTGGATCAGATAAAACACTATAATCTAGCTTTAAGGCAAGAGATAAACTTGTTGTATCGTATATATCATCCATACTAATGGCAAAAAGTTCTGCATCTAAAGATTGTATTTCCGGATAAGATTCTTGCAACTCAACGAGTTGTGCTCTACATATACCTCAAAAGTGCCCTCTGAAAAACACTAATATAACCGAATCATTTTCAGAGAGAGTCTGGTATAACGATACTGTCTTCCCATTATTATCTTCTAGCTGAAAATCTGTAATTTCAATTTCAGCGCTTTCTGATGAACATCCAATTATGAATAACGAAATGATAGCAATAAACACAATTCTGATTTTGAAAGTCATATTAAATCCTTAAACTTAACTATTTGTATTTTTACTAGTCCTAAATCCTTCAATAAAAATAGTCAAAATATTCAATGGTGGGCGGTACAAGAGTCGAACTTGTGACCTCTGCGATGTCAACGCAGCGCTCTAAACCACTGAGCTAACCGCCCCGAAAAAAAATTCTAACAAATATAGGTCAAACAATCTAATCAATGCTCCATAACGCTTCCACCATTTTGATTAATAGATTGTCCATGAATCCAAGAAGCAGCTTCTGTACAGAGATATGCACAGAAATCACCAACTTCCTGGTCTGTACCCGTTCTACCTATTGATGTTTTAGATATCAGATCATCCCAAACATCATCTCTACCTAAAATATCCATACGATGAGTATCAACTACTCCTGGACAAACAGCATTAACATTAATATTGTGATTCCCTAATTCTCTAGCCATAGACTGAGTCATTCCAACAATAGCGAAATTAGCTGCATTATAAGCTAATGTATTAGCAACTCCTTGTTTACCGGCCGTAGATGAAATATTAACTATTTTACCGCCGCCTTGATTAATCATATGAGGGATTACAGCTTGAGTCGCCAAAAAAGTCCCATTAACTTTTATATCTAATACTTTATTAAAAACGTCTTCTTCCAATTCAACTATAGGAACTCTATCTGCCCCTCTGGCAAAAGCGGCATTATTAATCAATATATCTACACGACCAAACTTTTTAAGTGTTTCTGAAACCATATTCTCAACATCAGATTGATTCCTAACATCGACTTTTAAAGCCAATCCCTTTCTACCTTGTTTTTCAATTTGCTCAACTACACTATCAACATCACGCCAGTTAATAGATTTTTCATCATC